>CAZJFX010000014.1:0-65582 GCA_964545395.1 uncultured Gemmatimonadaceae bacterium
GATACCCCTTGTTCTACGCCGTTTCTCGCCTTCTCGCGTCGGGAACTTCGGATTAATATTAATCTTGAGAAGAAGCAGAAGTGCTGGCCGGGTCCGGGCTGGCCTCGTGACGACACTCGTGAAGGGGGACTGCCCCCACCGTGTCCGTCCCCGACAACAAGACCCCGGTGTTGCCCGTGTTGTGCGCTCGCCCCTTGCGGCGTCGGTGCGTTGTCTTCTTGTTGGCTGTCGCCCTGGTGGCATGCGGCACGGACTCGCGAGGCCGCCCTGATTCGCCCACCGGCCCGGACACGCCCGACTCGCCGGCGCCGAGCCCGGACTCCCTCGTCATCGTCTCCGGGAATGACCAGAGCGCGCCTCCCGGGGCTTCCCTTTCGGCACCTCTCGTCGTCCGGGTCACCTCCGCCGCCGGAGAGGCGGTACCGAACCGGCAGGTTGCATTCCAGGTGACCCGTGGCGGCGGTACCCTCAGCACCTCCTCCGCCACCACCGACGCGTCCGGCTACGCCCGGATCTCCCCCTGGACCATGGGTCCCGTTCCGGGGGTGAACCTGGTGGAGGCGGAGGTCACCGGAACCATTCTGGAGGTGGAGTTCCGCGCCACCGGGGTCGAGAATCCCGTGACCCTCTCGGCCGGCGGCGACACCATCGTGTACGGGGGCCAGGAGTACGCCGAGAGCGTGGTGGTTGACAGCAGCGCCCTGGTGGCGGTGATCCATGATGGGGAGGTGTACTTCCACTACGCCGGACTCGGCGCCGTGCCGGCCAGCCTCAGCAAGGCCTCCTCCATCGCCAGCCTGAAACACCGCCTGGGGAGCCTCATCCAGGAGCTGAGCGGCGGCGCCCCGGCCCCGGGCTGGCTGGCCTCGATGGGTCTCACAGCCGGGGGGGTGGACATCACCACCGACGGCCAGACGTCCTTCACCTTCTCCAACGGGAAGCGGCGTCTGGTCGGGCTCAAGTTCACCCCCTCGGAGAGCCCCTTCACCGCCCTCATGCCCAGGGGCAATCTGTTCTCCCTCGACCCCATCTCCTGGGCGGCGGGAAGGAGCGAGCTCCTCACCTTCGCCCAGGCTTCGCGACACACCCGCTCACTCACCGTCCCCACCACGTGCGAGGTCTTCGGGAGCGCCGTGGTCCTGGGGCTGATCCCCTACACCTACGCCCTGGAGCTCCTCCTCCTGGGAGACGAGATCGTGGCCGCCGCCGCCGCGGATCCCGTCTACTTCGCCGAGGTGAACGTCTTCGACGCCGTCCTCCTCCTCTTCACCCTCGCCGAGGAGGTGGCGGGCGTGGTGGACATCTTCGTCCCCTGCGGCACCGTCTTCTCCAGCACCATCCTGGGAACCGCCAAGGCCGGCTTCATGGAGGCCATGGAATCTGTGGCGGGGACCGAGGCCGCCCAGCATACGGCCCGGGAACTCAACGAAGACGTGGCCGGCGCCTTCGTCCAGTGCGGATGCGAGGTCTACAGCGTCGGGGTCTGCAAGGTGCTGACAGCATTCCTCTCTGCTCTCCAATCCCTCGCCTTCGTGGCCGACGACGGGATCTTCCGGACGTACGACGTCTTTTCCAGCCCCCTATACGGAAGGGTGGTCCTCACGCCGAACCTCCCCACCGGGACCCTCTCCCTCACCGTCACGGGCCTCCCGGAGGGAGCTACCCCCGCGGTGCAGCTCATGGGGCCGGGGAGCTTCAACCTGGGGATTCTGGGGTCCAGGGAGATCACGGGATTGCCGCCGGGGGAGTACACGGTCCAGGCCTGGCCCGTGCAGCACTCGGGGACCCAGTACGACCCGGATCCTACCCGCCAGACCGTGACGGTGGTCGCGACCCAGACCGTGTCGGCCACGGTGGACTACGCGGAGCATTCCGAGACCCAGGCCCCCACCGTCACCACCAGCGCCGCCACGGTGGTGGGATGGGACGGGTTCACTCTGAACGGGACCGTGGACCCCGGTGGCTCTCCCACCCGAGCCTGGTTCGAGTACTCCACGCATTCGGACCTGTCCGATCCCAGCACCACGCCCGAACTGGATGTGGGATCTGGGACCATGGCCGTCCCCTTCAGCGCCACCGTCACCGGGCTTCAATCCGGCACCAGCTACTCCTTCCGGGCCGTCGCCGCCAACGAGGCGGGCGAGGCCAGAGGAGGGGTCCTCCAGGCCACGACGGCTCTGGTGACCGCCGCCATCACGGGCTGGGCGGGAACAACCACCAGCGTGCAGGAAGATCAGCAGGGCACGATCCAGTACACGTTCACCAACACGGGGAACGTGACCTGGACCTTCGGGGCCGGCGCTACGCTCCGGAAGCCCGACGGGAGCGAGGTGGACCTGGGGCTGCAGGCTGTGACCGTGGGGGCGGGGGCCAGCCAGACGGTGACCTGGACGCACACCTTCGACGCCGTGGGGGCCTGGGACGTGCGCGGGGCCGTCTGGAAGGAGTCGTCCGCTCCGAGCACCAACCTGGCCGACTCCGGCTGGCGCGAAGACGTCATCACGGTCACCGCACAGCCGGTCGTCGTCGTCACGGCGACCCTGGACAACTGGAACGGCACGTCCAGCTCCGTCGAGCAGGGCCAGTCCGGGACCGTGCAGTACACGTTCACCAACACGGGGAACGTGACCTGGACCTTCGGGGCCGGCGCTACGCTCCGGAAGCCCGACGGGAGCGAGGTGGACCTGGGGCTGCAGGCTGTGACCGTGGGGGCGGGGGCCAGCCAGACGGTGACCTGGACGCACACCTTCGACGCCGTGGGGGCCTGGGACGTGCGCGGGGCCGTCTGGAAGGAGTCGTCCGCTCCGAGCACCAACCTGGCCGACTCCGGCTGGCGCGAAGACGTCATCACGGTCACCGCACAGCCGGTCGTCAAGGCCCGGTTCAACAACTGGGATGGGACGGACCGGGCCGTCACCGAGGGCGAGACAGGAACGATCCGGTTCCAGTTCAGCAACGAGGGGGACCAGGAATGGACCTTCGGAATGACCGCCACCCTCCGAAAGCCCGACGACACCGAGGTTCCCCTGGCGCTCCAGACCGCCGTCGTGGCCCCGGGCGCCCTGGGCAGCGCGAGTTGGGACTACATGTACGACATCGCAGGGGCGTGGGACGTGAAGGGCACCATCTGGAAGGAGTCCTCGTCTCCCACCACGGTCCTGGCCGAGACCAGCTACCAGCTCGGATACATCACCGTGGCCGCCGCCGACGTGGTGGCGGCCCGCATCGACGGCTGGAGCGGCACCACGGCCTCCCTGGAGGAGGGAGAGGCGGCCACCATCCGGGTCAACTTCACCAACACCGGAAACGTCCCCTGGGCCTTCGGGGTCCAGGCATGGCTCCGGGCCCCGAACGGGACGGAGATCGACCTGGGGCAGCAACCGGCGGCGGCAGGGGAGGGCCAGAGCACCTACGGAGAGTGGACCCGGGTTCTCGACCAGGTCGGGACGTGGGACGTCAGGGCCGTCGTCTGGAAGGAGGACCCCGACGGCACCACCGAGCTGGCGAACAGCGGCTGGGTCGAAGACCAGATCACCGTGACGGCCGCACCGGTGATCAGCGCCGATATCACCGGCTTCTTGGTCGGTGATGCGTATGCCCTCGACCAGGAGGGCCAGCTCAGGCTCACCTTCACGAACACGTCGGACCAGGCGTGGACCTTCGGCGCCCAGATGCTGGTCCGGAAGCCCGACGACACCGAAGTGGACTTGGGCGTCCAGGCCGTCAACGTGAACGCCGGCCAGAGCACCTATGTGGCGTTCCCGTTCACGCCGGACGTGGTCGGGTCCTGGGATTACATGGGCATCGTGTGGAAGGAGTCGGCCGCGCCCGTCAGCACCAGTCTCGACCAGAGCGGGTGGGAGCCTTTCCGCGTCGTCGAGCGCCTTGGGCGCTACATACATGATTGGTCCGGGGGCGCGTTCTCCCTCGGCGCCACGGCTTCGGCCCAGTACCAGATCACCAACAACACGGCCCGCCCGTACACCGTACTCTGGTGCGACCTGGTGGTGCGCAAGCCCGACGGCAACGAGACCGTCGTGACCACGAAGACGTTCTACCCCCTGTACCCGTGGGCCACCGGGACCGTATCCGGTTCGTTCACGGTGGATCAGGCCGGCGGTTGGGACGCCAAGGCCGCGTGCTGGGCTGATGAGGCCAGGAGCTCGTTGGTCATCGGGTCCGACTGGCAGGAGAACCTCGTCACCGTGGCGGACCCGGTGGCGGCCTCGTTCGTGGATTTCGCGGGGATGCCCACATCGGTGTCGGTGGGCTCGTCCTCCGGGGTGGGGATTACGTTCAGGAACACGGGCTCCGTCCAACACGTGTTCGGCGTTCAGGTCTTCCTCAGGAAGCCGGACAACGTGCGGTGGTCTCCACGCCGGTGGCGACGTACACCGTGGACTCGGGAAAAACACAGGCGAAGCAGTGGCTGATGCTCTTCGACGTCGCGGGAGCCTGGGATATCCGGGCCGTGGTATACCGGAATCCGGCGGACCCCAACTCCATCATCGCCGAGTCCGGCTGGACCGAGAGCTTCGTCACCGTGACCGGGGGTCAGCAGCAGGAGTGAGCCGGGACCCGGACCTCCCGCCCGATCCAGCGGACCGCTTCACCACCTCACCGCGTACTGCACCTTGGCCTTGAACTGGGTGGAGTCCAGCGCCCAACGGTCCAGCCGGTCCACCACGTTGTAGTTGTAGACGAGGAAGAGCTCACCCAGGGGATGGAAGGTCCAGCGCAGGCGCGTGTTCGTCCCCAACTCCCTGGACTCGTCGTCGTACTGGACGAAGCTGGTGACCTGCAGATCGGAGGAGACGTTCAGCACGCCCCGCACGCCCCAGAGGGTCTGGTCGAAGTCCCCGGCCTCCAGGTGTCCGATGTTGCGCGCGCCGGTGAGCTCGATGGTGATCAACTCCGAGGGCTTGATGCGGAGCTCCGCCTCCAGCTGGTCCAGGCTCCCGTCGTAGAAGCTCCCCAGCCACCAGGTGAGCTGGCCGCTCACCACGCGCTTGGCCGCGAGCTGCGTCTCCAGGCGGTAGCGCACGTAGTGGTACGATCCGGGCTGGATGACCACGCCGTCGGCGATCTCGAAGGGCTCGACGAGGCGCTCGCCCTCGGGGTTCACGTTGATCTCGACGCGGTCCCCGCTCTCCATCTGCCAGTTGATGGGGGCATGAAAGAGCCGGTAGCTCTCCCACTTCCCGTCCAGCGACCAGTACACCGTGGGGCGCCATTCGTGGACCATGCTCCGAAGCCACGGAAGGGATGCGGGATAGGCGGTGAACTCCCCGTTGAAGCTGGCCTTCCAGAACCCGGTGCGCGGCACGAAGCCCATCGCCGGGTCGAAGCCGTCGCCGACGCGGATCCCGGTGAGCTGCAGGTTCCAGACGTCGTTGGGGTACGCGACGCTGGCGCCGAAGGCGGTCCGGTCGCCCTCCAGCCCTTCCCGGTCCGTGGTCAGCCCCCAGGCGCCGGCCTGGAAGGTCTTGCTCCCGTTGAAACGGGACGTGTGGTACATCAGGTCGGCGCCCACCAGGTAGGAGCCTCCGGCCCCGGTGGGATCGCCGAAGGTCCCGATCAGGCCCACCGTGCTCTCCTCCAGGACGTTCTGCCGGACCCGGAACGCCGCCATGGTGGACGCGCCCACCAGCTCCTCCACGTCGCCGGTGTGCAGGACCAGCCCCGCCACGCTGGTGCCGCCCACACGCCCGGTGACCTTGCCGCCGACGTCCAGGGGCACCGACGCGCCCTCGTACAGCCCCACACGGCGGCTGAAGAAGGGCACGATGTCGGAGCTGCGCCACTGGGTGAGGCCGATGCCGAAGTTGAAGAGGTCCGAGCCCTCCAGGAAGAACGAGCGCTTCTCCGGGAAGAAGAGCGGGAAGCGGGTGAGGTTGGTCTGCCGCGTGTCCACTTCGGTCTCGGCGAAATCGGTGTTCACCGTCAGCATCGCCGTGAGGTTGGAGCCGAGGCGCTGGAAGACGTCCAGGCTGGGCTCCACATCGCTCTCCCAGGCGCCGTCCTCCCCCTCCTTCGCCACCGCAGGCACCAAGGCGGGGCGCACGGTCAGGCCCAGGCCCGTGTCGAACCCGGGAAGTCCCGTGAGGAGCCCGGCCCGGCTCGTCTGCGAGAGCTGCGCGTCCCGGAAGGGGCTGGCCCAGCGGCTCACCTCCTGGAGGCGCTCCACCCGCCGCTCCACGTTGAAGCCCCAACGGTCGAGGGAGGCGTCGAAGGTGAGGCTCTTCAGCGGGATGCGGATCTCGGCGGACCACCCGTCCACGCCCCGCGCCGTGCGCGCTTCCCACACCGCGTCCCACTGGGAGTCTTCGCCCCCCTGGCTTGTGCGGGACACCAGCGCGTCGAAGCGCGCGCCCCCCGGGTTGATGGCGAAGACGAAGCCGGTGCGGCCGTCGAGGAAGGGATCGAGAACGATCTTCACGTAGTCCTCGTTGCGCAGCTCCGGGTCCCGGGCTTTCGAGGTGCTGACGATCCCCGAGGGGTCGGGGTCGTGGGCCAGCACGCCGATGACGAGGGCGTGGCGGTCGGCGAGCACGCGGACCACGGTAGCGGCCGCCGGGGTCCCTCCCTGGTCGGGCTCGGTCATGGTCAGCCCCGGGATCCGGGGTGCCGAGCTCCACGCCGGCTCGTCGAGAATACCGTCCACGCGGATCCCTCCCTGGAGCGCGCCCACCGCCACCGCGGGCCGCGGCGAGCCGTCGGGAAGCGTGGGAAGCTGCCCATCGGCGGGCCGGGGGAGCGTGAGGAGGACGGCGAGGAGCGCGGGAAGAGCCAGGCCTGGTGCGGATCTGTCGGGCATGAGGGCGTCGGGGCCGGGTCGGAGGTCCGGAGCGTCGAGCGATGCGGGACGTGACAATATGGCACAGGCGGGCGTCCGGGTGTCGGGGACGGCCCGGACGCCACGGCGCACCAGCACCGAAGACGTGACGCGTCCGTGGCGGCAAGGGGGTATATCTTCCCCGGTCCCAGGTTAGCTTCACGCTAGAAGCACCTCTGGCGAGGCGTCGCCCCTGGGCGGCGTCTCGCCGCGCACGCACCCCCATCCGCCGACCGCCATGAACGCCCCCCGCACTCTGACTCTCGTTGCCGCCGCCTTCCTCCTCTCCGCCCCTCTCGGGTCCTGCGGTGTCAAACGCGGGGGGAGCACCCAGGCCGGAGCCGAGCGCCCCGCCCGGGTCATCTTCCTCATCGGCGACGGCGTCGGCGCCGCCTACTGGACCGCTGCCCGCTTCGCCGCCCAGCCCCTACAGGTGGAACGCTTCACCACCATGGGACTGGTGGACACCCGGAGCACGAGCTCGTGGATCACGGACAGCGCCGCCGGGGGCACCGCCTTCTCCGCCGGCGTGCGCACCTACAACGGTGCCATCGGCGTGGGGCCCGACTCCGTCCCCGTTCCCAACGTGCTGGAGGCGGCCCGGGCCCGGGGTTGGGCCACCGGCATCGTGGCCACGTCCAGCGTGACCCACGCCACCCCGGCCTCCTTCGTCGCCCACGTCCCGTCCAGGAGCCAGGAGTTCGACATCGCCAAGGACATCGTGGCGTCGGAGGTGGACGTCTTCCTGGGCGGTGGCGTGCGCTGGTTCGACGGCGCGGTCCGCCCCGACAGCACCGACCTCCTGGCGCAGGTGCGCTCGACCCATACCCTCGCCACCTCGGCGGCAGAGCTCGCGGCCGTGGACCTCACGTCCACCACGCGGCTGGCCGGGCTCTTCGCGGAGGGCCATATGCCGCTGGCGGCGGAACGCACGCCCACGCTCCCCGACATGACACGTGCGGCCCTGGCCGTCCTGTCCAGGGACAGCGACGGCTTCTTCCTCATGGTGGAGGGCTCCCAGCCGGACTGGCTGGGCCATGACAACGCTCCCATCGAAGACGTGGCGCGCGAGGTCCTGGACTTCGACGCCGCCGTCGGGGCGGCGCTGGACTTCGCCGACGCGAACCCCGGCACGCTGGTCGTGGTGGTGGCCGACCACGAGACGGGGGGGATGGCCATCGAGCTCACCCCCGACTCGCTGCGGGCGGAAGGCGCCCCCCAGGCACCCTACGCGGACTACACCACCACGGGCCATTCCGCGCAGATGGTCCCCCTCTTCGCCGCGGGACCCGGAGCCCACCTCTTCGGTGGCGTGAAGGACAACTTTCGCGTGGGACAGATCCTCATGGGGCTGGTGCAGAGGTAAGGGTGCCATGAACCGCGACGCTGCTCTGGAGAGGCTCAGGAGAACGCCCGCGAGCTGGGACGTCATCGTCATCGGCGGCGGCGCCACCGGAGTGGGAATCGCGCTGGACGCCGCGGCCCGGGGCCACGACGTGGCCCTGCTGGAGGCCAGCGACTTCGGCAAGGGCACGTCGTCCCGCTCCACCAAGCTCGTCCACGGCGGCGTGCGGTACCTCCAGCAAGGCAACGTGCCGCTGGTCCTGGAGGCGCTCCGCGAGCGGGGGATCCTGCGCGCCAACGCCCCCCATCTGGTCCAGGACCTGCCCTTCGTCGTCCCCAACTACAAGTGGTGGGAGGCACCCTTCTACGGCGTGGGGATGCGCGTCTACGACGCCATGGCGGGCAAGTACGGGTTCGGATCGTCCAGGAACCTCACCCGCGAAGAGACGCTGGAGCGCATCCCCAACCTGGAGGACGGCGACCTGAAGGGAGGCGTGGTCTACCACGACGGGCAGTTCGACGATGCCCGCCTCCTCGTCGCCCTGGCGCGCACGGCCCACGCCCAGGGCGCGGCGCTCCTCAACTACGCCCCGGTGACCGGGCTACTGAAGGACGCGGACGGGTTCGTGTGCGGCGTCTCGTTCCGCGACGAGGAGTCGGGCGAGGCGCTCGAGCTGCGCGGCAAGGTGGTCGTGAACGCCACCGGTGTCTTCATCGACGCCGTGCGTCGCATGGACGATCCCGCGTCGCGCCCCGTGGTGCGCACGTCCCAGGGCGTGCACATCGTGCTGCCCCGCCGGTTCCTGGCCGGCGACGCCGCCATCATGGTCCCCCACACCGACGACGGCCGCGTCCTCTTCGCCATCCCCTGGCTGGACCGGGCCCTGGTGGGGACCACCGACACGCCCCTGGACGAGGTGAGCCTGGAGCCCCGTCCCCTCCCCGAAGAGGTGGACTTCCTCCTGGAGCACGCGCGCCGCTACATGGCGGAGGACCCCCACCGGCAGGACGTCCTCAGCGTCTTCGCGGGGCTGAGGCCGCTGGTGGCGGAGGAAGACACCGACGACACGGCGTCCATCAGCCGCGAGCATGCGGTGCGGGTGTCCAACGGAGGGCTGGTGACCATCGCCGGCGGGAAGTGGACCACCTACCGGAAGATGGCCGAGGACACGGTGGACGTGGCCGCCGCGGTGGGCGGCCTCCCTTCCCGGCCTTCGCCCACCCGGGATCTCAACATCCAGGGGTTCCACGTCCACGCGGGGAAGTTCGGTCGCCTGGCGCCCCTCGGCTCCGACGCCCCCGAGGTGGAGGCGCTCATGCGCTCCCGCCCGGGCTGGGGCGAGCCTCTCCATCCGCGCCTGGATCTCACCCCCGGCGAGGTGGCGTGGTTCGCCCGCTTCGAGATGGCCCGGACCGTGGACGACGTCCTGGCCCGGCGCAGCCGCGCGCTCCTGCTGGACGCCCGGGCCGCCTCGGAGGCAGCGCCGGCGGTGGCGGACATCCTGGCGGGGGAGCTGGGGCGCGACGCCGCTTGGGCCACCGCGCAGGCCCGCTCCTTCCAGGAGCTGGCGGCGGGGTACGTGCTGGAGTGAGGCACCGGGGGGCGCCGAGCCCCACCGGACCTCGCACCCTCACACCAACAGCGCCACCTCCGCCACCAGCCCGGGCCCGAAGGCCAGCGCCACCACCGGTGCCTCCGCGCCGGCCGCGCGCAGCCGGTGCAGGATGAAGAGGAGCGTAGCCGACGACATGTTGCCGTGTTCGGATAGCACCTCCCGAGACGCGGCGAACGCCTGCTGCTCCAGCCCCGCGCCCTCGCCGAAGGCGGTGAGCACGCGCGGGCCCCCCGGGTGGACCGCCCAGGTGCGCACGTCCTCCAGGGCGAGGCCCTGATCCTCCAGCCACCCCCGCAGCCACCCGCTCACCTCGGCACGGATCAACTCCGGTACGCGCGCGGAGAGCGTCATGCGGAACCCGTGGTCTCCGATCCGCCAGCTCATGGCGTCCGCCGAGTCGGGCATGAGGAGCGTCCCGCTGGCCGCAACGCGCCACGCCGGCCTCGCCGGGCTCCCGCCGGGCGCCGCCGGCGCCCGGGCCTCCCCTGCCCCGTTCGCGCCCACGCCCACGACCGCCGCCGCCCCGTCGGCGAAGAGCGCGTTGGCCACCAGCGTGTCCGCGTCCTGCCGGTAGCCCAGGTGGAGGGAGCAGAGCTCCACGCAGCAGAGGAGCACGCGCGCGTCCGGGTCGGCGCCGGCCAGCGACGACGCGACGCGCAGCCCGTTGAGCGCGCCGTGGCACCCCATGAACCCCACGTGCGTCCTCTGCACGGTGCGCGGCAGGCCGAGGCGCTCCACCAGCGCGGCGTCGAGCCCCGGGGCGAAGAACCCGGTGCACGAGACCGTCACCAGGTGGGTGATCTCGCCAGGGGCCATCCCGGCATCGCGCAGCGCCGCCTCCGAGGCGACCGCTGCCAGCGGCGGCGCGGCGGCCTCGAACGCCTGCATGCGCGCCGCGGTGGGCGGGCCCTCATCACCGGCGTCCCGGGCCGGAGCGTAGAAGCTCTGCCGCGGGGTGGACCCCCCCTCGGGCAGGTGGAGGAGGACCGAGTGCCGCTTCCGGATCCCCGAGCGGGCGTAGAGAGCCCGCACCGTGCGGGCCCGCCCGCCCTCGTGGAGGAGGGACAGGAGAAGCTCGGCGGCCTCGTCCTGGGGCATGGCGTGCTCGGGGACGGCCAGCCCCATGCCGTTGATGCGCAGGCTCACGACGTTCTCCTGGGCGGGATGGTAAGGACGGTCGCGGGACGGGAGGGGGAGCGGGCGGCTCGCGCGACGAAGGGGGCGGCCAGGAACGGGAGGCGGGAGAGGGCGCGCAGTCCCCGGCGGGCGAGCGCTGGACGCCGGAGCGCCCAGGAGAGGCCCCTGCACAGGCGGGCGGCCGCACCGATGCTCTCCTCGTACCGCCGGTCCCACGCCCCGACGAGCTCCGGGCGCCAGTCGCGGATCCCCTCCAGGGCGATGGGCGCGAGGGTGCGCGCACCCGAGAGGGCCCACGCCATCCCCTCTCCGGTGAAGGGCTCGACGTAGCCGGAGGCGTCCCCGACGGCTAGGAGCCGGTCCACGCCTCGCGTCGTGGCCCGGCGCGTGAGCCTGGGGGTCCCTCGCCACCCCTCCGTGGGGGTGCCGTCGAGCGCCGGGAACCCTGCGCGCTCCAGCAGGCCGCGCACGGCTCCCTCGGGACGCGTGCCGCCCCCGAGGCGGGCGGGATCCAGGGCGCCGGCCACATCCAGGGTGCCGTCCTCCAGGCGGACGAGGCCGACGTACCCCTCCGGCCCCACCGCCATGTGGATCACCCCGGCCGGGTACCACCGGGTCGCGGCCGGGAAGAGGGCGCCGAACCCGATGCGGGACCAGGGAGCGATCCCGGCGTCGCGCCCACCGTGGAGCGCCTCGGCCAGGAGCGAGCTTCCCACGCCGTCGGCGGCGATGACGACCCGGGCGCGCACGTCCGTCACCGTCCCCGCGATCTCCACGAAGAGCGTCCGGTGCTCGGCGCCGCACGGACCGAGGCGGGCGCGGGCCGGCGCGGCGAACGTGACGCCCATCGACACGGCGGCCCGGGCGAGGGCGTCATCCAGCGCGGAGCGCGACATCGCCACGGAAGGGCCCAGCGGGATATCCGCTACCGTGGACCACCCGGCCAGGCGGAGCGTGTGGAGGGGGACGGTGCCGGCCTCGTCCAGGATGCGCGCCAGCCCCGCCTCGTGCAGCACCGACTGCGTCCCCGGGCTGAGGCAGCATCCGCACACCTTCCAGCGCGGGAACGCCTGCCGGTCCACCAGGAGCACCTCCGCCCCGGCCCGCCCCAGCTCGAAGGCGGTGAGGGCGCCGGCCGGGCCGGCGCCCACGACGACGGCGTCCCAGACGCGGGCATCGAGGTCGCCGCCCCACGCGTCCGCGCTCATCGGCGCCTCCAGGACAAGGCGAACCGCTGGGGCCAGCACCGCGTCACGACGGCGCCGGCGAGTCCCGCCTCGACGGCCATCGCCTCCACCTCCTCCAACGAGAACGCGCCCGCCACCGAGCGTAGCCCGTCCACCCTGGCCACGTCGGAGCGCGCCAGCGTGTGGAGCGTGACGCCGGCCAGCGCCCACCCCAGGCGCGTGCGCCGCAGGTCCTGCACGAGAAGCGCATCGACCGAATCCGCCATCGCCGAGAGGAACGCCACGGCCTGGTCCTCTCCGAGATGGTGGAGGAAGAGGGACGAGCAGAGGAGGTCGTATCCCTCCGGCAGGGGAGAGGCGAGCGCGTCCCTCTCGAAGAACCGCACCTCCACCCCCGCCCGCTTCGCCGAGCGTCGGGCGTGCCCGAGCGCCACCGGGCTCCGGTCGCACCCGTGCACCTCCAGAGGAAGGCCGGACCGCCCCGCGCGGCGCGCCAGGGCCACGGCCACGTCGCCACCCCCGCATGCCAGGTCGAGCACGCGGACGGGGCGGCCCCGCGCCAGCCCCGCCCGCAGGAGCTCACGCCACACGCGCCCCGCGGTCCCTGAGAGGAGGTTCACGGTGGTCAGCGCCTCCAGGGCCCGGATGTGCCGGACGGGCTCCAGCCCAGGGTCGTCCATGAGTTCCGCCTCGAGGCGACGCCGCGTCAGATCAGGGCCGATCAGCGGACGTCCCCGGGCACCATGGTGAAGCCGGCCGTGGCGAAGTGGCGATCCAGGGTCAGTGCCTCCGTGACCCCCCGCGCCGACATCACCGCGAAGCTCACCCCGTCCGTCAGGGAGAACTCCTGGTCCTCGAAGCGCACGAGCCATTCCTCCGCCGCGCGTACCTCCAGGTCGGAGGTGCTGGGCTCGACCAGGAGCGGCTCCCGCCTGACTTCCCGGACGAACCGCAGCGCCGCGAGCCGCCCCGCCTTCCGCAGCAGGAGTGCGTGGGTCTCGGCCACGACGAGGTTCGTGGTCACGATGCGGACGCCCTCGGCCACCCGCCCCCGGAGCGCGCCGGCGAGCGCGGCATGGTCCGGGTGGCGCGCGTCGGCGAGCGGATACCAGGCGCTCGTGTCCACGAAGAGTTCAGCGGCCACGGCGGCCTCCCCCCCCGGTCCTGCCGCGCGGCGCGGGGTGCCCCCAGGAAGCCTCCTCCGCGTCGGCGAGGAGAGCGTCGTGGCCCCGTGCCGGGTCGCCGGTCTCCGCCGTGCCGGATTCCTCTCCGATCAGCCCGATGATCCGGAGCGCGGGGTGCGTGTCCGGATCGGAGAGCTCCCGCTCCAGCGCCTCGAGGGCACGGCGGAGGACATCGGACTTGCTCGCCGCGAGCTGCAGGCGGAGGCGCTCGAGACGCGCGCGATCCCCGGGGTCGAGGTAGACCTGCACCGGCTCCCGGACCCGCAGGGGCGAGGCGGGATCACGACGGCGTTTCATGATTCATGATAGAACATCATGATCCCGCCCGCCAGCTCCTCAGCTCCCCCGCTTCCGGTTGGGCGTGTACGGCGAGCCCGCCGCCTCCAGCCGCGCTTCCAGGGCCTCCAGGTCGCGCCAAAGGGCGTCGATCTGCGGCGTGAGCTCGCGGTACTTCGTGAGCGCGTCCCGCACCAGCGTGCGCTGGGCGTCGCCCGGCGCCTGGGTGGCCGAGTACGACGCGTAGATCACGAACCCGATGCGGTCCATGATCGAGGGCGGCGTCTCGAACTGGCGCGCCGCCACGCTCCCGTCCCCGCTGAGCGTGATGCGCATCTCGGCGATGCGACGCTCCAGCGCGCGGGCGTCGGCCAGCACCGCCTCGGGGAGCGTCGGCGTGAGCCGGATGGCCTCCTTCGCGTGCCGGATGCGTCCGGACGCGTCACCCAGACGCCGCGACGCCGCGAGGATCTCGCGGTACGCCGCCCCCGCCTCCTTCTGGAAGGCCAGGAGCGCTTCCTTGTCCTCGGCGGCCAGCGTGGCGTTGTTCAGCGGAACCACCTCGAGCTCGCGCGGGCCCGCCAGCGCTTCGGGCACGCCGTCCACCACCTCCGAGAGCGACACCGTGTACGTCCCGGGCGTCACCAGGGGGCCCACGTCGGGATCGGAGAAGGGGTTCTCCTCGCCGGGGCCGCTCAGGTCCACCGGCACCTCCGGGGGCCAGCGCAGGTCCCAGGCGATCCGGTTCACGCCCTTCCTCGGCGCCGTCTTGAGCCGGCGCACCACGTTCCCCTCGTCGTCGGAGATGGTGAAGAGGAGGTAGGGGTCCTCCTCCTGGTCCTCGGCGCGTATGGCCTCGAACGAGGGATACGGGACCGGCTGGCCTGCGTCGGCGAGCTTCTTCTCCGCCTCCTGGCGCTTCTCCTCCAGCGTCTGGATGTCGTCCTTCAGCCAATACGTGACGACGGCGCCGAAGGGCGGGTTGGCGGCGGTGTAGTACGATTCGCCCTGGAAAGACTTGTCGGAGAGGCCGAGCTTGCGCGACGGCACGTAGAGGAGGGCGTCGCGCGCGCCGAAGACGTGGGCGTCCTTCGCCAGCACGTCGGCGGTGGCCTCGCGCAGCGGCGCGTAGTCGTCCAGGACCCAGAACCCGCGCCCGAACGTGGCCAGTACCAGGTCGTTCTCCCGCGGGTGGATGGCCAGGTCTCGCACCGCGGCCACGGGGAAGCCGCCGCCGGTGAGCTTCACCCAGTGGGCGCCGCCGTCACGGGAGAAGAACGCGCCGAACTCGGTGCCGGCGAACAGCAGGTCGGCCACCTCGGGATCCTGCGCCACGCTGTACACCGAGCCCCGCTCGGGGAGGTCGGAGGCGATGGACGTCCACGTCTTCCCCAGGTCCGTGCTCCGGAGCAGGTAGGGCTTGAAGTCCCCGTTCTTGTGGTTGTTGAACGCGGCGAAGAGGGTGTTGGCGTCGTGGCGCGAAGCCAGCACCATGTTCACGTACGTGCGCTCGGGCACGCCCGGGAAGCGCTCGATCTTCCGCCACGTGGCGCCGCCGTCCTCGGTGACCTGGATGAGCCCGTCGTCGGTGCCGACGAAGAGGAGCCCTTCCTCCAGCGGCGACTCGTCCAGCGTGACGATGTTCCCGTAGATGGTGGTGGACGCGTTCTTCCCCACCGCGTCCACACTCCACACCTTCCCCATGACGGGGAGCGTGTTCCGGTCGAGCCGGCGCGTGAGGTCCGGGCTCACGACCCGCCACGAGTTCCCGCGGTCGTCGCTGCGGAAGACCTTCTGCGCGGCGTGGTAGAGCCGCGTGTGCGAATGCGGGCTGATGAGGAGCGGCGCGTCCCACTGCCAGCGGAGCCCCGGCTCGCCGAGCCCGGGCTGGGGCTGGATTGGGACGATCTCCCCGCTCGCCTTGTCGTAGCGCACGAGCCCGCCATACTGGGACTGCGCGTATACGATGTTCGGGTCGGTGGGGTCGGCCTGGCTCTCGAACCCGTCGCCCCCGTTGGTGATCTCCCAGTCCTCGTTGACGATCCCGTGCTGGCTGGTGGTCCGCGAAGGGCCGGCCAGGGAGAAGTTGTCCTGCGTGCCGCCGTAGACGTTGTAGAAGGGGAGCGCGTTGTCGAGGGCCACCTTGTAGAACTGGGTCACGGGCAGGTTGGCCTTGAATTGCCACGTCTTCGCCCCGTCCCAGGTCTCGTACACGCCGCCGTCGTTCCCGTTGAGGGCGTGCTCCGGGTCCTTCGGGTCGAGCCAGAGCGCGTGGTTGTCCACGTGCTTGTGGTGCTCCCCGTAGCGCCCCCAGGTGGCCCCGCCGTCCTCCGTGACCTGGGAGAAGACATCCATGGACACCACCCGGTCGCGGTCGAACGGGTCGCACATGATCTCGGTGTAGTAGAGCCCGACCGTGGCGTAGCCGCTCCGCTTCTCGAAGGAGCCGCCCCGGTCGGTGGAGCGGAAGAAGCCGCCCGCGTCACCGGCGGCCTCGACCATGGCGTAGACGTAGTCCGGGTCCGCCGGCGCGATGCAGAGCCCGATGCGCCCCACGTCGCCGGAGGGGAGCCCGGCCGTGATCTTTTCCCAGCTCTCGCCCGCGTCGGTGGACTTGTACAGGGCCGATTCGGGCCCGCCGCCGATGTAGGTCCACACGTGGCGCCTACGCTGCCAGGCGCTGGCGTAGAGCACGTCGGGGTCGCGCGGGTCCATGTGGACCTCGTTCACCCCGGTGTTCTCGCTGACGTCGAGGATCTTGGCCCAAGTCCTCCCGCCGTCCGTGGTCTTGAAGAGCCCCCGGTCTCCACCCGGCGCCCACACCGGGCCCTGCGCGGCCACGTAGACCACGTCCGAGTCCCGGGGATCCACCGCGATGGCGCCGACGTGCTCGGAGTGCTCGAGCCCCACCTTCTTCCAGCTCGCGCCACCGTCCACGGACTTGTAGACGCCGTCGCCGTACGACACGGCGCGCTGCGCGTTGTTCTCCCCCGTGCCGACCCACACGACGTGGGGGTTGTTCGGGTCCAGGACGACGACGCCGATGGAGGCCGCGCCCTCGTTGTCGAAGACCGGCTCGAAGGTCGTCCCGCCGTTCCTCGTCCTCCAAACGCCGCCGCCCGCCGTGGCCACGAAGTACGTGGCCGGGTCGGCGGGGTTCACGGCCAGGTCGATGATCCGCCCCGACGTGAGCGCAGGTCCGATCTCGCGGAGCGCCATGCCCCGGAACGTGGCGGGAGTGAACGGGGACTCCTGGGCAGCGAGGGCAGCGTGCGGGGCGAACGGCGAGCCGGCCGCCGCGGCGGCCCCTGCCGCGAGCAGCGCGCCGGCGAGGAGCAGGCGGGAGGTCCTCATGATGGCATCCGTCGAAAGGAGGGAAGGTCCGTGAAGATGCCCCCTGGCCCCGGGGCGTCGCCAGGCCCATTCTGGGAATGGGGGACCCTGCCGCGAGGACGCCCATGAAGGCCAAACGCGCTGAAAAGCTCGCCTCGCTGGAGCGTGAGTTGGACGCGCTCATCCGCGACGCCCGCTCCCTGGAGGAACGTTACCGGCCCCAGCTCGACCAGCTCCATCCCGACCAGCTCCGGAGCGGCCTCAACCTCCTCCACTACCTGGCGCTGCGGGAGCGCGACGAGAGCGACCTGCAGGAGGAGTTGGGCGCCTTCGGCCTCTCCAGCCTTGGGCGCTGTGGGGCCCACGTCCTGGCCACCCTCCACGCCGTGCGCCACGCGGTGCGGGCGCTCCAGGGGCGCGCCGGGAAGCGGAGCCGGGGCCCGGTGACGTTCAAGGCCGGGCACAAGCTCATCAAGCGGCATACCCGCGCCCTGCTGGGAAAGAAGGTGAAGGGGAGCGCGGCGCGCATCATGGTCACCCTCCCAGCCGAGGCCGCCGAAGACCCCAGGCTGGTGCGTCACCTCGTCGAAGCCGGGATGAACTGCGCGCGCATCAACTGCGCCCAGGGCGGCCCGGTCGAGTGGGAGCGCATGCTGGCCCACCTGGAGCGGGCCCGGAAGGCCACGGGACGCTCGTGCCGGACCTTCATGGACGTGGCCGGACCCAAGATCCGCACCGGGCCGCTGGCGCCGGGGCCGAGGATCCTCTCCATCCGCCCGAAGAAGGACATCCGCGGCGTGGTGGCGGCGGCCGAACCCGTGGTGCTGGTCCCCGAGGGCGAAGCGCCGGGGCGGGCAGCGGGCGCCGAAGAGGGTGGTGACCCCGTCGTCCCCATCACCCCTGCTCTCTTCCGAGCCCTCCGTCCCGGGGACCGACTCACGTTCATGGACACGCGCGGCCGCCCCGCGTGGTTCGAGGTCGGCGACGTAGGCCGGACCGAAGCCCGGGCCGTCTGCCCCTTCTCCGTCTACCTGGAGACGGGGCTCCCCGTCATCCTGGAGACCGGCGGCGGCGCCGAGGGTGGCGCTGCGCACGTCGGCGGCGCGGTGGGAACGCTCCCCTCCCAGGACGACCCCATCGTGCTGCGCCCCGGCGACACCCTGGTCATCCACAGGGACCTCCGCCCCGGCGAGCCCGCCCGCAAGGCCTCCCAGGGGCTTCCCGCCGCGCCCGCCCACGTAGGGTGCACCTTCCCCCAGATCTTCGACGACGTGCGCGCCGGCGAGTCCATCCTTCTCGACAATGGGAAGGCCCGGGGCTTCATACGAGAGGTGCTGGACAGCGAGATGGTCGTGGAGATCACCGGAGCGCCGCGGGAGGGGATGAAGCTCCGCGCCTCCAAAGGGATCAACCTCCCGGACAGCCGCCTGCGCATCCCCAGCCTCACCCCCCAGGACAGGACGGCCCTGCGCTTCATCGCCGAGCACGCCGACGGCGTGGACGTTTCCTTCGTGAACCACCCCGACGACGTGGAGGACCTTCTCGACGAGCTGGAGAGCGTGGGCGGCGCTCACCTGGGGCTCATCCTCAAGATCGAGACCAAGCAGGGCTTCCGGAACCTGCCTGGGATCCTCCTGGCCGCCATGGAGTGGCCGCTGGTGGGCGTGATGATCGCCCGGGGCGACCTGGCGGTGGAGGCGGGATGGGTGGACCTCGCCCGCCTCCAGGAGGAGATCCTCTCGGTGTGCGAGGCCGCCCACGTCCCCGTGGTGTGGGCCACCGAGGTTCTCGACCGGCTGGCCAAGAAGGGGACGCCCACGCGCTCGGAGATCTCCGATGTGGTCATGGCCGAGCGGGCGGAGTGCGTCATGCTGAACAAGGGGCCCTACATCGTGGACGCCATCCACACCCTGGACGAGGTCCTCCACTCGGTCCAGGCCTACCAGCGCAAGAAGATCACCCTCCTCCCTCCCCTCGCGCTGGACGCGCCCGACCCAGACGAGGTGGGACGGGCGGTCGGGACGCGCCAGGGGAGATGGAAGGAGTAGGGGCCCGCAGTCAATACGCTGCTGCCAGCATCCCCAGCGTCACGAGATCCGCGGCCACGAGGCTCCACCCCACGCGCTTGAGGTGCCGTGGGTGCACGTCCAGGGCGGCCACCGCCAGGACCAGGAACGCCTTGGGTGCGAGGGCCGCCGCAGCCGCGGCCAGGGGGTGGCCCACGGCCACCGCGGCGCCGGCCGGCGCCAGCGCGATCAGGGCGGCCGCCGGCGAGGCCACCACGACCCACCGACCCGGGCCCCGTCCTCCCTGGTTCTTCCTCTGGAAGCGTGCCTTCACGGCATGGACGGCGAGGGTGGCCAGAGCGAAGGAGGCCGCCCACGCCAGCACGGGGATGACCACGAAGGAAGGCCCGATGCCGAGCGCGAGCATGGCGGCCTCTGCCCCCGTGCTTCCGGGAGGCGCGCCGTGCCCCGCCGCGGCCACGGGCGCGTGCACCGACGCGAACGCGGCGGCCACCAGGAGCTCGCCGGTGATCGACTTGGTCCGCCCCGCCAGCACGAGCGCCATCACCGATGCGCCCAGGAGCGCCGGCGGCACCGCCCAGGCCAGGGCACTCCCCTGCGCCGTCACGACGAACAAGACGCCGGAGGCCAGGGCGACGGCCCCCAGCACCGCCAGACGCGTGCGGGCGGCCGCGTCCGCCGTCGTTCGGACCCGCTCGCCCCGCCGCCCCAGCACCACCAGCATCGCCTCGTGGGCCAGGAACCCGGCCACCGCCAGGAGGGCAAAGGCCAGCCCGGCCACGGACACGCCCCCTACCGCGAGGCCCGAGGCCACGGGGAAGGCGAGCATGGCGTAGGCCCCGTGCTCTCGGGGGCGGAGGTCGAGCGTCGGCGGTGACATGGGAGGCTTCAACCCCCTCAGCCCGTCGCCGGGTCCACCGCAGGCGTCCGCCCCGGTGACGTTGAGCCGAGCCAAGGCGAGTCCGGCGACGCCGAACCGCGGGCCCACAGCGCACCGCGCCGTATCTCGCACCCCCTTGTATTCATTGAAGATTAAACTATCTTGTCTCAGCACACCGGAGTATCCCGCCGCCGAACGACGACCGGAGACCCAGGAGACCGTCCATGACCCCCCCTGCCCTGTCCACCCGCGGCTTCCACCATATCACCATGGTGTCCACCGACGCCCCGCGGACGCTGGCGTTCTACCGCGAGCTCCTGGGGATCCCCCTGGCCAAGAAGACGGTGAACTTCGACGACCCGGGCGCCTACCATCTCTACTTCGGAGACGACGGTGGGCGCCCCGGCACCCTCCTCACCTTCTTCGAGTGGCCCCGCACGCGGCGGGGGCGCTGGGAGGTGGGAGGCGTGCACCACCTGGCACTGGGCGTGGCCACCCCCGAGGCGCAGCTGAAGTGGAAGCGGCGCCTCACCGACGCCGGCGTGCCCGTGTCCGGGCCCATGGACCGGGGGTACTTCAAGAGCATCTACTTCGCCGACCCCGACGGGCAGATCCTCGAGATCGCCACCCGCGGTCCCGGCTACGCCATCGACGAACCCGCCGGAGCGCTGGGCCGTGAGCTCGTGGTCCCGCCGTCGGAGCGCCTCCCCCGCGGGCGGGACGAAGCGGGCATCGCCGCCGCCACCCACCCCGAGCCCGTGCCCGTGGTGACCGCGGACATGCGCCTGGAGGGGATCCACCACATCACCGGGATCACCGACGACCTGGCGCGCGCCGACGCCTTCTACCAGGAGGCGCTGGGGCTCCGGGTGGTGAAGAAGACCTACAACCAGGACGACGCGAAGACCCTCCACTGGTTCTGGGCCGACTACGACGGGGAGAAGGTGGGCCCCCACTCCGCGCTCACCCTCTTCGCCTGGCCCGACTCCAACCACTACGCGCGGCCCGGCGCCGGGCAGACGCACCATGTCGCCTTCCGCGCCAAGGACGACGAGGAGCAGGCGGCCTGGCGGGAGCACCTCCTCTACCTGGGGGTGGACGTGAGCCCGGTGATGGAGAGGAACTACTTCCGATCCATCTACTTCCGGGCCCCGGACGGGCTCCTCCTCGAGATCGCCACCGATGGCCCGGGCTTCGCCGTGGACGAACCCGCGGAGTCGCTGGGCTCGGCGCTCAAGCTCCCGCAGTGGCTGGAGGCGCGGCGGAGCGGGATCGAGGGCTCGCTGGTACCGCTCCCCTGACGGCGACATCTTTCACAGCCCTCCTCGACCTCCGACCCGTCCCACCGTCCACCCCGGGCTGACTGAACATGCTGGGCTTCGATCTCAGCCGTCCATCCACCGTCGTAGACGGCTCCACCGTCCTGGTCCTCCTCCACGGGAAGGGGAGCCACCGCGGCGACCTCCAGGTGCTCCGTGCCCGCTTCCCGGAGGAGTGGGCACTGGTGACGCCCCAGGCACCCCACCCCGGCCACCTCTGGGGGTACGGACCCGGTTGGGCCTGGTACCGTTACGAAGGAGAAGACCGGGTGGAGCAGGGTGGCCTGGACTGGAGCCTGGGGGCGCTGGACCGATTCCTGGCGGAGCTTCCCGCCAAGCTGGGTTTCAGGCCCGGCCGCACGGTGCTGGGCGGCTTCTCCCAGGGCGGAACCATGAGCACCGCGTACGCCCTCACCCGGCCCGGCGCGGTGGCGGGGGCGCTGAACCTCTCCGGGTTCCTGGTGGACTCGCCTGGGGTGCGGCCCGCGGCCGCGCGCGCGCTCCGCACGCCCCTCTTCTGGGCCCACGGACTCCGGGACTCGGCCGTCCCCCACGGCCTGGCGGTGAAGGGACGGGCCCGGCTGAGGGCCGCGGGAGCCGTGCTCACCGAGCGCGACTACGACATCGGCCACTGGATCGATCCCACCGAGATCGCCGACGCAGTGGCGTTCGTGAAGGCGCTGGAGTAAGTCTCCGCGGCGGCCCGCCCGGGCGGGCGCCGTCCCCCACGCCAGCCTTGCGGGGGTCCGCTCCTTGACAAATCACACCTAGAGGTCCTATTTCAACCTCGTCGTCCTTCTCCGCGAAGTGCGCCGTCCTTCCGCGGAGGCCCGGTTGAAGTGAGAGAAACCGAAGGAGCACCCCGCGGACGCCATGGACAGCCGGCGATGACCTCCTCCCCGTTCACCGCCCTGGGCGGAGCGGAGCCGCCTCCTCTCTCCCTCCCCGGGAGCCACTTCGCCGCCGCCCTGGGCTTCTTCGTCCTCGGCACCCTGGGGCTGGCCCTGGCCGCCCCCGACCTGGCGGCGGGCTCGTTCCTCGCGCCCCGCGTCACCGGAGTGACCCACCTCTTCACCCTGGGGTGGATCACGACGTCCATCATGGGCGCCCTCTACCAGCTCCTCCCGGTGGCGTTGGACCGGGCCGTGCGCTGGCCCCGCGTCGCACGCGCGACCTTCTGGCTTCACGTCCCGGGGCTCCTGGCCTTCGTGGCAGGGCTCCTGGCCCAGCGCCCCGGCCTCACGGTGGTGGGCGCTTCCCTGCTCGCCACCGGCCTCCTGGCCTTCATCGCCAACCTGGCGGCGACGCTGAAGAGCGCTCCGAGGCGCGACATGACGTGGTGGGCCCTGGCGCTGGCGGCGTACTTCCTCTTCCTCACCGTGACGGTGGGGTGGGCGTTGGCGGCCAACCTGCGGTGGCCCTACATGGGAGCGTTCCGCATCGCGGCGCTGGCCACCCACATCCACGTGGCGCTCGTGGGATGGGTGCTCCTGGTGATGGTAGGGGTGGCCCAGAAGCTCCTCCCCATGTTCCTCCTCAGCCACGGCGCCGACGAGCGGCCCGGAAGGTGGGCCGTGGGGCTCCTGGCTTCCGGCACCCTCCTCCTGTTCGCGCTCCACCACACCCGAGGGGCGTGGGCGCGCCAGGTGCCGGCGGTGCTCATCCTGGCCGGTGCCGCGGCGTTCCTGGCCCAGGCCCGCTCGTTCTACGCCACGCGCCGGCGCCCCGTGATGGATCCGGGGATGCGCCTGGCGGCGACGGCGCTCGGCCTACTGGGCGCGGCCGCGGGGCTGGGAGCGTTCCTGGCCTTCGCCGGGTTCTCACCCAGCCTGGCCACCGGATATGTGACGGCGCTGGTGCTGGGGATCTCACTCTTCGTCGCCGCCCACTACTACAAGATCGTCCCCTTCCTGGTCTGGTATCACCGCTTCGGCCCCCTGGCGGGTCGCCAGGCCGTGCCCAAGGTGGCCGAGCTCTACTCGGCGGCGTGGGCCAGGGTGGCGGGAGCGCTGCTGGCCGCGGGGACGGTCACCGTGATCCGCACCGCACTCAGGCAGGTCATCGACCCCGAGGTGGGTGTGGACATCGTCAGCCTCGGCCTGGTCTACGGCGTGGAGGTGGACGCCGGGACCGTGACCGTGACCTTCACCCTCACCACCCCCGGCTGCTCCCTGCGCACGGTGATGACCAGCGGGGTGAGCGCCACCGTCTACGCCCTCCCGGGCGTGGAGCACGTCAACGCGAACCTGGTCTGGGAGCCGCGCTGGCATCCCGGCATGATCGAGAAAGGAGCCCTGGAACGATGACGAAGCCCCTCGAGCTCGAGACGCTGGACCCGAGCCGCATCCTGGACCTGGACGTCCGCGAGGACCTCCGCTCCGGGCGCGAGCCCTTCCAGCGCATCATGCACGCGCGCCACGCCCTCGCCGACGACGGCGTGCTCCGGCTGCGGGCCATCTTCGAGCCCCGGCCCCTCTACGGCGTGCTCGGCCGCGAGGGCTTCTCCCACTGGACGGAGCGCCTGGCCGACGACGATTGGCGGATCTGGTTCTACCGGGCGGACGGAGCGGAGGCGGAAGCCGGTGCGGGCGCATCGGTGACCGGGCAGGTCGAGGCCGTCGCGCCGGTGCCGACCCCGGGGCCCCGCGCCCGTTCCGCCGGCCGCGCCCTTCCCACCTGCGGCACGCCCCGTCCGGAGCCGGCGGACATCACGGTGTTGGACGCGCGGGAGCTGGAGCCTCCGGAGCCCATGCAGCGCACGCTGGAGGCGCTGGAGGCCATGCCCCGAGGGCACACCCTCGTGCATCTGAACAGCCGCGTGCCCCGGTTCCTCCTCCCCGAGCTGGAGCGGCGCGGGTTCCAGTACACCGTCCACGAGGAGCAGCCCGAGGTGGTGCGCCTGTTCATCCGCCACGCCGAGGCGCTCCCGGTGCTGGACGTGCGCGCCCTTCCGCCCCGGGAGAAGCACCCCACCATCTTCGCCACCTTCGATACCCTGGAGCCCGGCGCTTCCTTCTTGCTCCTGAACGACCACGACCCGGTGCCCCTCCGCTACCAGTTCATGGCCGAGCGCCCGAATGCCTTCACATGGGAGTATGTGGAGCAGGGTCCGGAGATCTGGCGCGTGGAGATCGGGAGGGCGGGTTGAGGGGAGCGGGGCGCGGGGGCCCCGCCGCTTGCCCTCTGGAGCGCCGTCCATGGTTTTACCTGGAGTAAGACTATTGTCAGCCAGGTAAGACCTATGCCCCACTCCACCCTGAGCACCAAGGGCCAGCTGGTCGTTCCGAAGGAGGTGCGGGACTTCCTCCGGGTCGCCCCCGGGGACCGCATCGGCTTCGTGGTCCACGACGACGGCCAGGTCACGATCCGACCCGCGGTGGTGGACATCCACGAGCTCCGGGGCCTCCTCCACTCGCCGGGCCGCGCGTGTGTGTCCGTGGAGGACATGAAGCGCGCCGTGAGGGACCGGACGTGATGAGGGGCTTCGACACGAACGTGCTCGTGAGGTACCTGACCCTCGACGACGAGATCCAAGCCGCGGCGGCCACCGAGGTGATCGAGGGCGCCGCACGCACGGGTGAGCCGCTCTTCGTGAGCCCCGTGGTCCTCTGCGAGGTCGTGTGGGTCCTGGAAGCGGCGTACCGCCTGGGCAGGGACGACATCTTCCGCGCCCTCGACTCGATCCTGCGCACCGCCCAGCTGCACTTCGAGGACAAGGACGTCCTCTGGCAGGCGCTCGCCGACTACCGGGAGGGGCGGGGAGATTTCGCCGACTACGTGATCGGCCGGGGTGCCGTGGCAGCGGGATGCTCGTCCACCGTGACCTTCGACCGGGACCTGGCCTCCAGCGCGCTGTTCGAGGTGCTCTGACGCCCGGCTGCCGCGTCCTCGGGCGCGGTCCTGTCGGGCGCGGTCCTCTCGGGCGCCCCCGCCCTCCTACCGTTCCGGCGTGCGCCCTGCATACCCCGTGAGCTCCACGTAGCCCCGCCCCGCCAGGGTGCGGCCCGGGGCGGTCCCGGACACCCGTACCGCGCCTTCCCAGTAGCGGAACGCCAGGTCCAGCTCCTGGTCCCGCAGGACAGGGGTGACCTCGAGTTCGAGCCCCGCGCCCGGGACCGTGATGCGCCATCCGGACGGATAGACGGCACCGTCCACCGGCGAGACCCAGCGGCCCGTGGGCGTCACCGTGATGTCGGTGCCCCACGACAGCACGCGCTTCGCCCCCGACGGGTCCACCAGGACGCCCTCGGAGAGCGGGTGGGCCGTGCCATCCGCCCTGCGCAGGGCGTACACCATGAGGTCCCACCCGTCGTCGAGCTGGAGGGCAAACCAGTCCCAACCCACCATCCCCTCCGAGAGCGCAGAGGTGCTCCACTCCCGGTCGAGCCAGGAGAGCCCCACGGTACGCAGCGTATCAGCACCAAGCACGACGGTGCCGGACGTGGGCATGCGCGTGTGGGAGTAGTAATACGACGCGTTGCCCGGCTCCGGACCCTTCCGGCTCAGCCCCCGCTCCCCCTGCAGCACCAGCGGCTTCCCTGCCTCCAGCATCAGGTCCAGGGCCAGGTCACCGTCTGCGGCGCGCAGACGCAGGGGGAAGACGCCGGCGGCGTCCGCCGAGGCTGGAACGTCGCCTCCCGTGGGCTCCTCGCCCTTCCCCTCCAGCGACCAGCCCTCGATCCAGACGCGCAGCGCTTCCGCATCCGCCCCCGCCAGCCCCAGCGCGCCCCGGGCGAAGCGCTCGAAGGCCTGGAAGCGGCGGCCCCCGGCGTCGGTGACGGCGAAGTGGCCCATGTACGCCTGGTCCGTGGACCAGGCGGAAGCGGTGTCCGGCGCGGGCACCTCCCCGGCTGCGGCGGCGTCCCCCGGCGCCGCCAGCGACGTCCGGAAGATGGTGAGCTGGAACCCCACCTCCCGTCCCCCCTGCGCCTCCAGGTTCCCGGTGACGTACCACCACTCGTTGCGGTAGTCCGGGTGGGGCCCGTGGTCGGCGGGGAAGACGAAGTCCCGGGGCTCCACCGCCCGGGCGAAGCCGGCGGTGTCGGCGCCCCCCAGCGTCTCCTCCAGCGACAGGCGCGCCTCGGGGAGCCGGGGCCCGTCCGCGCACGCGCACAGCAGGAGCGCGGAGGCGAGAGCAGCGGGGAGCGCGGGGCGCACCTTCACTCCCCCCGCAGCGCCGCCGCGGGCGACGTGCGCGACATCCGCCACGCCGGGTAGAGCCCCGCCAGCACCGCGCCCGCCAGCGCCAGCGCCACGGCCTGCAGAAGCACATCGGGGTGCACCTCCATGCGCAGCGTCCATCCGAAGGAGCGCTTGTTCACCACGTAGATCATCACCCAGGCCAGCACCAGCCCCATGGGCACGGCCAGGACGCCGGCGACCAGCCCCATGAGGCCCGTCTGCGTGGTCACGAGCCGCCAGAGCTGGCCGGGGGTGAGGCCGTTGGCCCGCAGCACGCCGAACTCCCGGGCCCGCTCCAGCTCCAGCGCCATGAACGCGCTCAGCACCCCCACGAAGGCCACGGCGAAGGCCACCAGGCGGAGCACGGCGGTGACCTGGAAGGTGCGGTCGAACACTTCCAGGGAGCCGGCGCGGAGCGTGGCGTTCGTGCGCACCATCACCGTCTGGCCTTCGGGGACCAGCGCCGTGAGCTCCTCCACGACCGCGTCGGCGTCGGCCCCCTCCCGGAGGAAGAGCCCGAGGGAGGTGACGCCGCTGTCGTCCCAGGCGGCATCGTAGGCGGCGCGCCCCATCATGACGACGCCCTGGTCCGAGGCGTAGTCGGTGAACACGCCGGCCACGGCGTACCGGCGGTCGCCGCGGGCCACAGGGAGGCTCACGCTGTCCCCCGCCGACAGGCCCCGGCGATGGGCGAAGGGCTCGGACACGAAGACGGCCGCCCCCTTGCGGAACGCTGCGAAGGCCCCTGCGCCTCCACCCTCGAGGAAGTCGAAGCCCCCCTCGCCCCGGGGGTGCAGCTCCAGGGCGATGAGGCGGAACGGCCCCACCGGGTCGGCGAGCTCCACGCCCCGGTATGTGCTCCACCCCTCCACCGCTCCGTGGGAGCGCAGCGCATCCGCCGCCGCTGGTTCCAGCGTCCCCTCGGCGTGGGAGGCCTGGGTGGAGGGGAGCGACACGTACACGTCGGCTACCAGGGTCCCGCCCAGCCACCGGGTGAGCGTTCCCCGGAAGCTCCCGATCATGACACCGAGCCCCACCGTGACCGACACCGCCACCACCAGCGAGGCCACTGCCGGCGCCGTGCGGGAGAGGGCGGTGACCACGCCCCTGGACGCCATGGTGCCCAGGATCCCTCCGCCGCGCGCCAGGCCGGGGCGGGCCGCCCGGACCAGCGCCACCGTGCCCAGCGGCGTCATGAGCGCCATCCCCAGGATGACGAGGAAGAGGCCCGCGAAGCTCACCGCCAGGGCCCGGGTGGGTACGGCCAGGAGCGCCCCTCCGGCCAGGAAGAGGAGGACCCCCGCCCCTGCCGCCCTGGGGACGGCTCGCCGGGCCGAGGCCTCCACGGCCGAGCGGAGCTGGGCCACCCGGGGAGGGGCGGCGGCGGCCTCCAGCGCGGGGGGGAGCGCCGCCAGGAGCGTCGCGCCCACGCCGAGCAGCGCGCCCAGCAGAAGGACCTGCGGAGGGAGGGCCAGCCCCTCCACGGAAACCACGAAGTAGAGATCGTTGATGGTCCGGGCCACCATGCGCACGAGGCCGCGCCCCAGCACGACCCCAAGGACGACGCCAAGGGCGGCCCCCGCGGCTCCGACCCACAGCGCCTCGCGCAGGATGACCGCCACGATCTCGCGCCGGGTGACGCCCAGCGCCCGGAGCGCGCCCAGGAGCTCCCGGCGCTGCACCACCGAGAAGGTCATGGCGTTGTAGATGAGAAACATCCCGAACACGAGAGTCAGCAGGCTGAGCGCCGTGAGGTTCAGGTCGAACGCGCGGATCATCCCCGCCAGCGCGGCGGCACGGGTGCCTGCAGGCTCCACGCGGACTCCCTCCGGGAGCATCCCGGCGAGGCCCGCCAGTTGCGCCTCCCCCGCCCCACCTTCCTCCACGCGCAGATCGATGCGCGAGAGCCTTCCCACCTTGCCCAGCAGCTCCTGCGCCGAGGCCACGTCCATGACCAGGAGGTCGCGGAGCCCCGCGCGGGCCAGGCGGTCGGCGGGCTCCAGGACCCCCACCACGGGAAGGCACCGCCCCCTCCCCTCCACGCGCACCGCCAGGGAGTCGCCCGGCGCCACGCCGGCCTGGGCCGCGGTGGCCGAGGAGAGCACCACGGCCCCGGGCACGGCCACCAGGGCCGAGACATCCACGCCGCTGGCGCCGCCGGCCAGGAAGGGGCGGAAGGGCCCCTCGGAGAAGGGGTCCACGCCCAGCACGCGGAGCGCCATGCCCGGGAGAGCGGGGCTGGTGGCGAACCCCTCCACCACCGGCGCCGAGGCGCGCACCCCGGCCTCCAGGCGGACGCGGGCGAAGAGCGCCTCGTCGAGTCCTCCCACGCTCCCCACCAGCGCATGGGTGGCGCGCCCGGCCACCGCCTCGGTGGAGAGCCGGAACGCCTCCCGGGAGCTCTGGATGGCCAGGTCCATGGCCACCACCACCGCGACACCCAGCGCGACCCCCACCACCGACAGGGCGAGCTGCGCCGGGTGCTTCACCAGGTGGCGGACGCTGGCGCGGGCCAGGAGCCTCAGGGGTGTACCTCCTCCAGCCTCCCGTGGCTCATGCGGAGCACCCGGTCCATGCGGGAGGCCAGCTCGCGGGAGTGGGTCACCACCACGAGCGTGCGCGCGTCGCTCCGGACCAGCTCGTCGAGGAGATCGGCGACCACGGCGCCGGTGTCTTCGTCCAGGTTCCCGGTGGGCTCGTCGGCCAGCACCAGGTCGGGGCGGTGCACCAGGGCGCGGGCCACGGCCACGCGCTGCTGCTCACCCCCGGAGAGGCGGTCGGGGAAGGCGCCGTCCCGGTCCGCGAGCCCCACGCGGTCGAGGAGATCGCGCGCGCGTGCCTCCTCCTCGGGACCCACCGTGCCCTTCAGCTCCACCGGGAGGAGCAGGTTCTCCAGGACCGTGAGCGTGGGCAGGAGGTTGTAGAACTGGAACACGAACCCCACCCGGTGGCGTCGGAAGAGGGTGCGGTCACGCTCGCTCAGCGCGGTGAGGTCGGTGCCCGAGAGGAGCACGGACCCGCCGTCGGGGAGGTCGATGCCGCAGATCAGGTTGAGGAGGGTGGACTTCCCCGAGCCGGAGGGACCGAGGATGGCCACCCGCTCCCCGGCGGCCACCACCGCGTCCACGCCGTCCAGCACCACGTGGGTGCGCCCGCCCTCGAGGTAGCCCTTGCGGAGGCCGCGGAGCTCCAGAGCAGGGGTCATCGGCGTGCGGGAGCGCGGGCTGCGGCCGCAAGGGCGCGCTCAGCCCTGCGCGCCCTCCTCCAACTGCTGGGGGAGGGTGAGCAGCTCGAGGATCTTGTAGCGCCGGGGGCCCACGGGGAGCTGGACGCCCACCTCCTGACCGGCTCTGGAGCCGAGGAGCCCGCGCCCGATGGGCGAGGCCAGCGAGATGTGCCCTGCGTCCAGGTCCATGAAGTCCCCGGCCACGATAGTGAAGTCGAAGTCCTCCCCCGCGTCGAGGTCGCGGACCTTCACCTTCGAGCCGAAGCCCACCTTGTCGTAGGGCATCTGCGTGACGTCGATCTTGCCCAGCTCGCCCATCCTCTTCGTGAGGTGATTCAGGCGGGCCTGGATGAACTCCTGCCGTTCCTTGGCCGACTTGTACTCGGCGTTCTCGCGCAGGTCACCGTGCTCCAGCGCGGCCTTGATGCGCGCAGGGAGATCCACATTGAGCTCCTGGAGGAGGTGCCCGATCTCCGCTTCGATCTTGTGCTTGATCTCGTCCAGCATGGGGCCGTCCCGGTGAAAGCAGGGGCGACCGCGCCTGCTTCGCTGGTCGCCCGCTGGGATCTTGCGCGAACGCCGCCCCGGAGCACGTCCGGGGCGGCGCCCGTTCTGGAACGAGGAACATAGGCAGGATCTCCGGCGCGCGGTAGCCGACGGCCCGCCGGACCCTCCTACTCCGCTCGCAGGGCGACCACCGGATCCACCTGCGCCGCGCGGCGCGCGGGAAGCCAGGAAGCCAGCGCCGCCACGCCGGTCAGCGCCGCCGCGGTCGCGGCGTACGTCGCCGGATCGGTTGCGCTCACGCCGTAGAGCAGCGTCGCCAGCACGCGGCTCACCCCCCACGCGCCGAGCAGCCCCACCGCCACGCCGGCGCCCGTGAGCGCCATCCCCTGTGCCACCACCTCGCGGAGCACCTGCGACGCCGGAGCACCGAGCGCCATGCGCACGCCGATCTCCTGGGTGCGCCGGCTCACCACGTAGGAAACCACGCCGTAGATCCCCACCGTGCCGAGCAGCAGCGCGATCCCCGCGGCGATCCCCAGCAGGAGCGCGGTGAACGACGTGGCCGACATGGCGTCGCGCGCGATCTTCTCCATCGTCGTGGGATCCACCATGGGCAGGCGCGGATCCACCTCCCGGAGCGCCTCGCGGGCCGCCGCGGTGAATGCGAGCGGATCCCCCGACACGTGCAGCACGGCGGCGAGCTGCCGGGTCTGGATGACCCCCGGGGGGTTCCCGTAGATGAGCGGAAGGTAGACCAGGAGCTCGGGCTCACGGTCCAGGCGCTCGAACCGAACGTCGCTCGCCACTCCGACCACCTCCCACGCGAGCGTGTCCCCCTGACCGCGGATCCGGCGGCCCAACGCGCTCTGTCCGGGCCAGAAGGTGCGGGCCACGGCCTCGCTGACCACCACCGCCCGGGTCAGGTCTCCGCCGTCGCCGAAGATGAGCTCCCTGCCTTCGGCGAGCGTGATGCCCATGGCCGCGAAATAGCCGGGACTGACCTGCCGGACGTTCAACAGCGGCGCGAGCTGGCCCTCGGCGGTGGGCCGGTCCTCGGGCTCGATGGGGCTGGCGTGCTTCGTCTCCGCGAGCGGGAGCGCCGACGCCAGGGCCGCCCTCTCGACGCCGGGGATGGCAGCGAGGCGCTCCTGGAGCGTGTGGTGGAGGAGGCGCGTGGTCTCCGCGTCGGCGTACTCCGCCGACGGCAGCGAGACGCGGAACGCGAGGCGGTCCGCCACGTCGAAGCCCGGGTCCACGCTGCGCATCGCGGTGAAGCTCCGGGCCATCAGCCCCGAGCCCACCAGCAGCATGAGCGCGAGCGCCACCTACGCCACCACCAACACGCTCCGGGCCCGGTGGCGCTCCTTGCCGCCGGTGGAGGAGCGCCCCCCCTCCTTGAGCGCCCCGGAGAGGTCCGGGCGCCGATAGCTGAGAATGGGAAAGAGCCCGAAGAAGAGCCCGGCGCCCACGGAGACGGCGAGCGTGAACAGGAGCACGCTGGCATCGATCCCGATCTCCGACGAGCGCGGCACGGCCACGGGTGCGAGCTTCAGGAGCCCGCGCACGCCCACGGACGCCAGGGCCAGCCCCAGGACCCCGCCGCCCAGCGCGAGCGTGAGGCTCTCGGCCAGGTAGTGGCGGACCATGTCCGCGCGCGTGGCGCCCAGCGCCGTCCGGAGCGCCTGCTCCCGCTGCCTCCCCTCCGCGCGCACCAGGAAGAGGTTGGCGACGTTCGCGCACGCGATGAGGAGCACGAACCCCACCGTGCCCAGGAGCACCCAGAGCGCCTGGCGCACGTCGGACACGTACAGGTCCTTCAGCGGCTTCATGTCGGCCCTGAACCCGGCCTGCTCGAGCACATCCCGTGAGATCTCGTCGGGATGCGCGTCGGAGAAGCGGAGCAGGAGGTCCTGCATCTCGGTGTTGGCGCCCTCGACGGTCGCCCCCGGCGCCAGCCTCCCGATGCCGACGACGTTGAAGGACCCGAGATCCGGATCGGCGTCGTCGATGCTCATCGGGACCCAAACGCCCGCCGCCGTGGGGAACGCGAACCCCTCGGGCATCACCCCCACCACCCGGCGGGCCACCCCGTCCATCTCCACCGAGCGCCCCACCACCCCGCGGTCCGACCCGAAGGTCTGCTGCCAGAGCGCGTACCCCAGCACGGCGACCGGCTCCGCGCCCACCCGGTCCTCCCCCACGGCGAAGCCCCGACCCAACAGGGGCGAGGTGCCCAGCACGTCGAAGAACGCGTGGCTCACCACCGCGCCGCCCACCTGCTCGGGCGCTCCCGCGGTGAGGATGTTCACGTTGTCCTCGTCGAACACCGCGAACGACGACAGGGCCCGGAAGCGCTCCAGGTAGTGGAGGTAGCTCCCCTCGGAGTGGGGGACCACGGGCACCCCGAGCCCGGGAGCCGTGTGGTTCACGGACACCAGCGCTCCGCTCTCCGGATACGGGAGCGGGTCGATGAGCACCCCGTCCACCACGCTGTAGATGGCCGTGTTCGCGCCGATCCCCACCGCCAGGGTGATCCCCGCCAGCGCGGTGAAGAACGGCTTGCGCGCCAGGGCCTTTCCGGCCGCGCGCACGTCCCTCAGCATCCCCTCCATCGTCCACCCCTCCGTCCTCAGACACCATGCGTCGGGCAGAGCGCCCCACGCCTGCGCCATCGTCCCCCCATGGGCGGCGAGCTCGCCGTCCCACTCCTCCACCCACTCCTCGCGCTCCGGCCCCGGCACCAGCACCGAGACCGATCGCACCCAGAGGCGCGGCGCGTCCATCACGCCCCGCGCGCCTGCACCGGCGACGGGTCCTCCAACAGGCGGCGGACCTGGGCGAGCTTCGCCTCCGCGTCGGGGAGGGCTGTCCTCCCCTGCGCGGTCAGCTCGTACGTGCGCCGCCGGGGCCGCCCTTCCGCGTGCGCCGCGGCGGTGTTCTCCCAACGGGACCGCAGGAGCCCCGCCCTCTCCAGGCGCCGGAGCGCCGGGTAGGCCGTGCCGCTGGGCAGACCGCACGCTTCCATGACATCGAACCCGTGGCGGTGGCCCGCGGCGACGGCTCGGAGGACCAGGGCGGTGATCTGGGTCATGCGGAAGGTGCCCATCCCGTCTCCGTGTGCAGTTTTCTACATAGGGCAATACGGGAGGCAGGACATCCCGGTTTCAGGGCGGCGCGGCTCCCGGAAGAGAAAAGGGGGCGGCGCCGGTTGGCGCCGCCCTCTCCCCACCAGACAGGCCCGGGGGGCTACCCCGGGGAGGCCGGTCTCCCGCTCCCCGCTACCGCTCCTCTCCGTAGCCGACGAGGACCTTCGTCTCGCCCTCCTCGGCATGAGCCACCACGAACACGATGCGGCCGTCCGTCTCGTTGCGGGCCCAGAAGACACCCTCCTCGGCTCCCTCGTCCGTGGCGCGCATTTCCTGGCGCAGATCGTATCCCTGCGCCTCGAGGGCTTCACGGTAGTGGGAGAGGATCCCGGCGGGCGCGCGGGAGCCCGACCACGACATGGCGCCGAGGCTCCCTTCGGAAGCTTCCAGGGAGTACACCGGGCGCGGCCGTTCCGGCATACCCTCGAAGCGGGGCACCCATCCGGGCATCGCCTGGGCCTCATCGCCCACGCCCAGACGCACGGTCTCGTCATCGGTCTTGACGACGAGCTGCGCGCCGGCGTCCCCCGTGGTCAGGTCGAATCGGACGTTCCCGTCCTCGGAGTCGATGGCCAGGTAGCCACCGTCCCCCCGTCCCACCAGGTCGATGCGGGTCCGGCCGTTCTCCGAGTCGATGGTGAGGAAGCCGCCGCGCTCGGTGCGCACCAGGTCGAAGCGCACCTGCTCGCCGTCGGCGTCGATCACCAGGGACCGGCGGCGGCGGTCAACGTCCACGTGGACGGAACCGTCGGCGGAGCGGACCGCGACCGAGGCGTCTTCAGGCGCCGCGGGCGGCGCCGGCGCATGCGGCGCATGCCGCCCCAGCTCTGCCAGATCGAACGTCCCGCGCACGACCTCACCCATGAAGGCTTCCGCAGGATCCCCGCTCTCCAGCCCCAGGAGGAATTCGAGCCCCCGGTCCGGGTCCATGGAGATGAGATCCTTCTGCGCCTCCAGGTCGGCCAGCATGGCCAGGTCCGCCAGGCTGGCGCCCACATCGAACTCCTGGGCGATCTTCTCGACGTGCCTTACGGCCCGGTTGATGGCGAAGCCGATCCCCACCAAGCCCACGAGGAAGAAGAACCCGAACCCGGCCGCCAGCCACCCCAGCACCGACATCCGCGAGGACGCGGACCGTCCGCCCAACGCCCGTTCGAATTCGTCGTACATGGTTCTCCTCCTCGCCCACCGCGCGGTGACCACCCTTCCGGCCCGGAGCCGGGGTCTCTAGGGAGTCCTACGAGGGGGGCCCGGGATTTGTTTTGGAGCACCTCCGGTTTGCCGGCGGGGAGGCCCCCCGCGACCGCCTCGCGCCGCGACCTCCCTCAGTCGGACCGGAGCGCCGTCACCGGGTCCACGGCGCTGGCGCGCCGTGCCGGCACCAAGGCTGCCACCAGCGCCACACCCGCCAAGAGCAGGGGGATGGCAGCGAACGTCACCAGATCGGTGGTGCTGATCCCGTAGAGGAACCGGGAGATGGACCAGGTCACTCCGCCTGCGAGCAGCACGCCGATCGCCCCGCCGACGAGCACCAGACGCATGCCACCCCCCACGGCCATCACCTGGACGTCGCGGGCGGTGGCGCCCAGCGACATACGGATCCCCAGCTCCCGGGTGCGGCGCGCCACCGCATAGCTGACGGCGCCGTAGATGCCGATGGCTGAGAGGGTCAGGGCCAGTGCCCCGAACACGCCCAGGAGGAGCGCCGCCATGCGCGCCGGGAAGAGCATGAGGGCGAGGTGCTCCTCCATGGTCTTGGCCTCGAAGATCACCACGTCGGGATCCAGCTCGTCCAGGATCCGCCGGGCCGTGGCCAGGAGCTCGGCGCTGGAGGCCCGGCCGCGGACCATGTACATGGCGCCGAAGTACCCCGGCTGCCCGTGCATCTCGTACACGTAGGGGCGCGGGTCCTCTCCCAGGGTCCGCACCTTGGTGTCCCGGGCCACGCCTACGATGCGGATGGGATCGTCGGCGTCGCCGATGGTGCTCCCCACCACGTCCTGCCCGGGATAGAAGCGCTGCACGAACGCCTCGCTCACCACAGCCACCCGCTCGCCTTCCCGGTCGGCCTCGGTGAAGGCCCGGCCGCGGACGATGTCAACGTCCATGGCGCCGAAGTAGCTCGGGCTCACGTGGGCGTTGTCGACGTCGATGGTGCCCTGGGGATCCTTCGACGGGACCCCCGGGAGCAGGTACCCGGCGGTCTGCACCGCCATGCCCAGCGGCGAGCGGTCCATGAGCGCCACGGCTTCGATGGCCGGGTGCGCCAGGAGACGCGTCACCGCCTCCTCGTCGAAAGCCTGCTGCTGCTCGGGAGTGTCGTAGCCCGAGAGCTCGGTCATCGGCCACACGAACGCGGCTGGGCCGGTGTAGAACCCCGGGTCGATGCGCTGGGCCTTCTGGAGGCTGCGCACGAAGAGCCCGGCACCGATCAGGAGCACGAAGGAGAACGCCACCTGGGTCACGACGAGCGCGTGCCGAAGGTTGAAGCGCCCCGGCTTGCCCGTGCGTCCGGCCTCGACCTTGAGCGTGGGCGCGACGTCGGGGTTCGTGGCCTGCAGCGCGGGAGCCAGCCCGAAGGCAACGCCGGCCAGGAGCGACACGCCCGCGGTGAACCAGAGCACCGTGCGGTCCAGCGACACGTCCAGGTCCACGGGAACGGGGATGGGCGGCTTGAACGCCATGAGGAGGTCCAGCGTCCAGCCCGCCAGCACCACGCCCGCCACCCCACCCAGCGCCGCCAGGAGCACCGTCTCCGCCAGGAGCTGGCGCACCAGCGCCGCGCGGGTGGCGCCCAGCGCCAGCCGCACCGCGATCTCGCGTCGGCGGTCCTCGGCCCTGGCGAGCAGGAAGCTCGCCAGGTTGGCGCACGCGATGAGGAGCACGAGGCCGACCACGCCCAGGAGCAGAGCGGCCACGGGCTTGAGCATCCGGTCCACGAACGGGTGGAGCGCCACGTCGCCCGCGGGAAGCGCTGAGATGACGCGCTGCTCGTTGTACTCGGGATGCGCCTGGGCCAGCGATGCCGAGAGCGCCTTCAGCGCCTCGTTGGCCTGCTCCACGGTGACCCCGGGCTCGAGCCGGCCCTTCAGGAACATGCTCCGGCTCCCGCGGCGCTGGAGCTGGTCGGTCTCACCGCCCATGAGCACGTGGGTCATCATGAGCGGGACGTAGTAGCCGGTGACGAGAACCGGCATGGTCCCGGTGAACGCCTCCGGCGCCACTCCCACCACCGTGTAGGGCGTGCCGCCGAGCCGAACGGTGGAGCCCAGGATCCCCGGATCGGCGCCGAAGTCGTTGACCCAGGTCCGGTATCCGAGCACGGTGACCGGATGTGTGCCGGGGGTGGCGTCCTCCTCGGGGAGGAAGGAGCGGCCGACCGCCATGGGGACGCCCAGCGCCTGGAAGTAATCCCAGCTCACCAGCTCGCCGAAGGCCGACTCGGGGCGGTCGCCGCGCTCCACCCGAGCCAGGAACGTGCGCGTCCCCACCACATCGGCGAAGACGTCGTCGAGTCCGCGGATCTCCTGGAAATCCAGATACGACGAGGTGGAGTAGGCGTATCCGTCGCCCCCGGAGGTGTAGATCTCCACCAGCTCCTCTGGAGCCCGCACCGGGAGATCCCGGATGAGGACGGCGTTGACCAGGCTGAACATGGCCGTGTTGGCGCCGATGCCCAGCGCGAGCGAGAGCACCGCGACCGCGCTGAAGCCCGGGCTGTGCAGGAGGCGGCGAAAAGCGTAGCGGAAGTCGTCGGGGATCATTGGCGCACGGCTCGCGAGGGGGAGGCGCACGCCGGCCGTGGGTGGGGCCGGCTACCTTCCCGGACGCGAAAGGGCGGCGCCGTGTTTCGCGGTCAGGCGTCCCCGACCGCGTCAGCCCTTCCGGGGATCCTGGTCCGCCAGCGCCTCGGCCGTCCGCGCCTTCCGGTCGGCCCGCACCGCCTCGCGGATGGCGGGGTGCTTGGCCCCGAGGATCTGCCCGGCGAGCAGCGCTGCGTTTACCGCGCCCGCCTTGCCGATGGCCAGGGTGCCGACGGGCACGCCCCGGGGCATCTGCACGGTGGAGAGGAGCGAGTCGAGCCCGTCCAGCGACCACCCCTTCATGGGCACGCCGAGGACCGGGAGGACGGTCTTCGACGCCATCACCCCGGCCAGGTGGGCTGCGCCTCCCGCCGCCGCGATGATGACCTCCAGGCCCCGCTCCTCGGCGGTCGCCGAATACTCGGCGGCCGCGTCCGGGGTGCGGTGGGCCGAGAGCACCCGGGCCTCGCAGGGAATGCCCAGCGCCTCCAGCGTCTCGACGGCAAGGGACATGGTGTCCCAGTCGGTCTTCGAACCCATGACGACCCCGACCAACGGCTTGCTCATGGCCCTCTCGCGCCCCCTGGAAACCGCCGATGCACCGGCGGAGGATGTCGGAGAGGACACTTTCGGCCAAACCCGGAGGGGGGTCAAGGGCCGGGGGCGACACGCGGGCCGTGCAGGAAACACTTGTTTTCTGCATCCTTCAGGAGGCATCTTGAAGGCTGGAACGTCAGGGGGCCGGTGCGGCCGGCCATGCATCGAGTCGGAGGAGACACCCATGGTTCGCAAGGGCCTGTTGATCGTCGTGCTCCTGGCCATCGCCATGCCCGCGGCGGCACAGGAGAAGCTGGCCTGGTCATCGAAGCGCCCCGACGCGCAGGCGCCCTTCGGCGTCCTGGGCGGGCGCACCCTCGAGGTGGGGGAGTTCGAGCTGACCTACCGGTTCAATCAGCTCAACTCCGCCGGAACCTGGTTCGAGGATGCGATGCAGTCCTCGGACTTCTGGTTCGACTACTACGACGTGGCGCCCCTCTCCCTGCGGACTCAGGTCCACAGCGTGGGCCTGGCCTTCGCCCCCACGTCGGATCTGACCTTCACCGCCAACATGGGTTACTCGCTCCGCCATCGGGAGCAGCTCACGTCGGGCGGGGACATCTTCTACATCACCGAGTCGGACCAGTTGGGTGACCTGGAGCTGTCCGGGCTGTACCGCGTGTTCGACGAAGGTGCGTACCGCGTCCACATCCACGCCGGCGTCCTCCTGCCGACGGCCACCACCGAGGTGGAGGCGCAGACCCCGTTCTCGACCCCCGGCGAGGAGCCCCTCTCCTACGACATGCGCCCGGGCGCCGGCGTCTTCGGCGCCATGCCCGGCCTCACCCTTCTGGCCCAGAACGAGACGGGGACGGTGGGAGCGCAGGTGAAGGGGACCTTCTTCTTCGGGACCAACGACCGCGACTTCGCCCCCGGCGACCGGTTCGAGCTCAACACCTGGGCCTCGGTGCGGGCCAACGACTACCTGAGCTTCTCGGCCCGGGCGGCGTACCAGTCGTGGGGAGCCATCGAGGGCGCCGACCCCTACCTGGATCCGATTCGTGACCCGGGCAACGACGGCTTCTTCATGAGCGGCTCGCGCCTCGACCTCCCGCTCGGCGTGAACGTCTACATGCCCGAGGGGTCGCGCTTCGCCGGGCACCGCCTGTCGCTGGAGTACGTGTTCCCCGCGGTGCACAGCTACGACGGCGGCCAGTTCGGTGCCGACTGGGGGCTCATCGCGGGCTGGCAGGTGGTCTTCTAGGGCCTCACCGGCCAGCCGTCCGGCTTGCGCTGCAACGAGGGGCGCCCCCCGGCGGGGGGCGCCCCTCGCGCGTTCAGCCCTGCAGCGCCACCAGGTGGTAGCTCTTCTTCCCCTTCCGCAGGACGAGGAAGCGGCCTTCGATGGTGTCGCCCACCCGCACGGTGTGGGCCGGATCCGCCACCCGCCGGTTGTTCAGGTAGATGCCGCCCCCCTCGACGGCCCGGCGTGCATCACCCTTGGACGTGGCCAGGCCGGCCCGGGCCAGAAGCTCCACGAGCGCCATTCCCTCCCCTTCCAGGGACGCGCGCGGCAGCGTCGCCGACGGCACGTCGGAGAAGACGTCCGCCACCTCTTCGGCGCCCATCCCCTCGATCTCGCCGCCGAAGAGCACCTCGGTGGCCTTCTTCGCCCGAGCCAGCCCGGTCTCGCCGTGAAGACGCCGGGTCACCTCGTCGGCCAGGGCTCGCTGGGACCCCCGGGCGTGGGGCGCCGCCTTCATCGCCTCCTCGAGGGAGGTGATCTCGTCGCGCGAGCGGAGCGAGAAGAACTTGAGGTAGCGCACCACGTCGGCGTCGTCGGCGTTGATCCAGAACTGGTAGAAGCGGAAGGGCGACGTGAGCCCGGCGTCGAGCCACACGTTGCCGGCCTCCGTCTTGCCGAACTTGGTGCCGGCTGCGTTGGTGACGAGCGGGAAGACCACGCCGTACGCCTTGCCCCCCGCCATGCGCCGGATGAGGTCGGTACCGGCGGTGATGTTCCCCCACTGGTCCGAGCCGCCCATCTGGAGGGTGCAGCCCTCGCGGCGGTACAGCTCCAGGAAGTCGTAGGACTGGAGCAGCGCGTAGCTGAACTCGGTGTAGGAGATCCCCGTCTCCTCGTTCTCCAGGCGCCGTTTCACCGACTCCCGGGCGATGAGCTGGTTCACCGAGAAGTGCTTGCCCACGTCCCGGAGGAAGTCCACCAGCGCAAGGCCGCCCAGCCAGTCCAGATTGTTGGCCATGCGGGCGGGGTTGGACTTCGCCTCGAAGTCGAGGAAGTGCTCGAGCTGGCGGTGGATCCCCTCGGCGTTCTCGGCCGCCTGCTCCTTGGTGAGGAGCTGCCGCTCGGCGGTCTTCCCCGACGGATCCCCGATGAGCCCGGTGCCGCCGCCCACCAGCCCGATGGGCACGTGGCCGGCCCGCTGGAAATGCACCAACCCCATGATGGGGAGGAGGGAGCCCACGTGGAGGCTGGCGGCCGTTGGATCGAAGCCGATGTAGGCCGTGCGCCGCCCGACCGCCAGGTGCTCGGCCGCCCCCTCGGTGGAAGCATACAGCATCCCGCGCCAGTGCAGCTCTTCGATGAATGCGCTCATGGGCTGGAAGGGTACGCCCGGGGCGGGTGCGGTCAAGGGACCGGGGTCCCGCGCCAACCGCACGCGCGGCGGCGCTGAAGCCTCCCGGCCCTGGGCGCGCGGCCCTCCTTCCGCTGCGCCCAGGGGGCGTCTCTTGCGCCCCGGGGTAAATTGGATACAAGGGACCTGAGCAGGAGGTGCTCATGACTGAGTTCACCCACCGACTGCCCCATCAGCCCTGGCCCAAGCCGAGCCGGAATGAGGACAGGTACTTCCACCTCGAGGACTTCCGGAAGCGCATGGAGGCAGCTCGCGAGCAGGAGGCTGCGCGCGCGCAGGACGAGCGCCAACGCTGGCTGGACGCCCACAGGGGCCACTGCCCGAGGTGCGGAAGCCGCCTGGAGCGGATCACGCTGGAGGAGGGCTCCGCGGACCAGTGTCCGGGGTGCCTGGGCGTCTGGCTCGACCACACCCTCTTCGACCGCCTCACCCACCCGCACGAGGAGAACCAGTACCTCACCGGGATCTTCCGGGGACTCCTCCTGCAGTTCACCACCGGTACCGTGAAGCCGCCCCGCCCGAAGCCCTGAAGCAGGGGCGGAGAAGGACTGCCGCGACCGCCCTACCCGGGCGGCGCCAGGCGAGTGCCCAGCTCCCTCACGGCGGCCACGAGCTCGGCCAGGTCTCCGCTCCGCGTGCGGTGGTTGGTGATGGCCAGGCGCAGCGCGAACGCGCCGCGCACCGAGGTGCTGGAGACCACGGTGCGACCCGACTCCTGGAGCTCGGCGAGGAGCTGCTCGTTGAGGCGGTCCACCGCCTCGTCGTCCATGCCCCGCGGCCGCCACCGGAAGCAGAGCACGCACAGCGGGCCCGAGGCGAGCACTTCCACGCCGGGCTCGGCGCGCAGCAGCGCCTCGAGGCGGCGGGTCTGGCGTACGTTCTGGGCGGCCAGGCGGCCGAGCTTCTCCGTGCCGTGGTGGCTCAGGAGAAACCAGGCCTTCAGGGCCCGGAACCCGCGGGTGAGCTCCGGGCCGTACTCGTACAGCCAGCGGTCGGTAGCGGCGACGCCCCGGGACAGCACGTTCAGGTACGTTGCGGACGAGGCGAAGGGGCGGCGGTGGTCGGCCGGATCGCGCACGAGGATGCATGCGGCCTCGATGGGCACGTGCATCCACTTGTGCAGGTCGAAGCCCAGAGAGTCGGCGCGCTCCATCCCCACCACCAGGGACCGCAGCTCGCCGGAGAGAGCGGCGACGGCGCCGAACGCCCCGTCCACATGGAGCCAGAGCCTCTCCCGGGCGCACACGCCGGCGATGGCCTCCAGGGGGTCCACGGCGCCGTGGTCCACCGTGCCCGCGGTGGCCACCACGCAGAAGGGCCGGTGCCCCCCGGCGCGATCCGCGGCGATGGCCTTCTCCAGCGCCGTCACGTCCATGCGCCAGACGTCGTCCACGGGGATCTTGCGCAGCCGGTCGGTGCCGATCCCCAGGAGGCGGACCGCCCGGTCCACCGAGTTGTGGACCGCCTCCGAGGCGTAGAGGACCAGAGGGAGGCCCGCGACGCCCTCCCGGCCCACGTCCACCGCTGCGCATCCCGCAGGCGCGAGGGCGCCCGCCCGGTCCCGGGCGGCGGCGATGCCCACCAGATTCGCCATGGAGGTCCCCGACACGAGGATCCCCGAGCCTGTGGAGGGCCACCCCATGGCGGCCTTCAGCGTCTCCACGACCTGCCGCTCCACGTAGAGCGCCCCCGTCTGGGGGCCGGCGCAGTTCACGTTCATGGCGGCGGCGAGAAAGTCAGCGTAGGCCCCCAGGGTGGTGCCGGTGCCGTTCACCCACCCCCAGCCGCGCGGGTGGATGTTCCCCAGGTGGTAGGGGAGCACATGCTCCCGGAACCGCTCCACCGTGTCGTCGAGGGACGCGCCGGAGGCGGGGAGGGGTCCCGACAGGGCCCGCCGGGCCTCCGCAGGCACGGGGCGCCAGGCCGGGCCCCCTCCCACCCCCCGGTGCAGCGCCACCATCTCGTCCACCAGCCGGTGGCCCAGGACGCGAACCTCCTCCCACTCCGCGTCGGTGGTTGGATCCAGCGTTTCCTCGACCGGTGCCGGCCCGTCGTGCTCGTGCGTATCCATCGCCGTCCTCTATCTTCCTGCTCCGTGATCACCCATGCCCAGTTCTGGGCCGTGGTGCGCCGCATTCCCCGGGGGCGCGTCGCCACCTACGGCCAGGTCGCCGGGCTCGCCGGCTTTCCCGGCCATGCCCGCCAGGCAGGGTACGCCCTCGCCGCGCTCCCCGACGAAAGCGACGTCCCCTGGCACCGGGTCGTCAATGCCCGGGGCGAGGTGAGCCGCCGCGCCGGGGGCTCGGCGCTCGAGACCCTCCAGCGCGTTCTCCTGGAGGCCGAGGGAGTGGTCTTCGACGCCTCCGGCCGCACCTCCCTGGAGCGCTACCGCTGGCGCCCCGGCAAGCCCGCTCCCCGGCGCAGGAACGCGTCCACCACCGCCATGAAGTAGGGGCGGGGCTCCTCCAGGAAGGCCGCGTGGTCCCCTCCGGGGATCACCACCCACGCCCGGTCGGACGTGCCCAGGCCCTGGAGGAGCGCCGCCTGCGCCTCCACCGGCGCCAGAGGATCCCGCTCACCGTGGAGCACCAGCGTGGGAACTCGCACCTGGGCCGGGTCCAGCGCCCCCCACTGGTGGCTCCGGGTCCAGTCCACCCGCACCGGGTCCGCAGCCAGCGCCGCGGCCACGTAGGCCGCCACCGCCTCCGGGGAGATGGAGCCCGGCGTGATGAAGTCGCTGGCCGCCGCCTGCGCCGTGGTGGGGCGCCGGGGCGGGTCCCCCGAGGGCTCCTCCACCGGGGGCTTCGTGCCCGGGCGGAAGGGGTAGCCGAAGAGGATCAGGCGGTCCACCAGCTCGGGGTGGCGCTGGGCGGCAAGCTGGCTCACCAGCGATCCCTGGGACCACCCCAGCAGGAACACCGGGCGCCCCTCCTCCCGCTCCCGGATCCACCCGAGCGCGGCGGCCAGGTCCGCCACGGCCCGATCGGGGGTGAGCCATCCGGTGGCGTCCCGGGGTGTCGCACCATACCCGCGCTGGTCGAGGCCGTAGGCCGCGTACCCCAGCCCCACCAGACCGTCCATGAGGGACAACTCTTCGCCCTCCACCTGCAGGTCGAAGTCGGGGAGCGCGCTCCACGTCCGTCCGTGGAGGAGGAGGATGGCGGCGTGGGGCTCCTCGGGACGTTTCTCCCACAGGGCCATGGGGTGTCCATCGGACGATACGGTGTGCCGCGTGGGTGCCGCCTGACACGCCACCGGCACCTGCCAGGATGCCCACGCCAGGGCCACCGCTCCCACGAAGCCTGCCACCCTTCTCATGCCGCCTCCTCGTGTCGCCTCCTCGTGTCGCCTCCTCGTGTCGCCTCCTGGTGTCGTCCCCGGCACGCATCGGTGCCCGCCGCGCCCCGGCGCGGTCATCATGGGGACGCAGCGGCGGCGGCGCCAACGCCCGAGGCTCCCGGCCTTCGGAACGTGTCGGGCGGGGAATGTAGGCTCAAGCACCCAGCACTAACCTCTCAATTGTCTTTTTATTGGTTCTTGCGCATTATTACCGACGTAATCACACTTCAATGGTTATGGACTCCGGCGTCTTCCTGTTCGAAGCGGATCAGCTCGCCCTGGACTTCCTCAACGCCGGGCTCGACTCGGGAGCGGAGGGGGTGCCGGCGTGGCTTCTCCAGGCCGGTCTCTCCACCGAGGCCGACGCCCGGCGCCTGGCGGCCAGCCCGCCCCTGGCCCGGATCCTGGCCACCGAGGCTCTCGCCCTCCGGGATGCCGTGGCCGACGCGGTGACGGCGTTCCAGCGGGGCGCCATCCTCCCCGAGCACGCCCTCTTCACCCTCAACCGCATCCTCGGCTTCCGGCGCACGGGGCTACGGGTGGAGCCCCAGGGTGTGGTCGCGGCGCTGGCGCACGAAGAAGAAACGCGCTTCCCCGAGGGGCTCCTGGCCCCCGTGGCCGCGGCTGCGGCCGAGCTCCTCGCCCACGGGGACCGCTCGCGTCTGCGGCAGTGCGCCGCCGAAGGCTGTGGGCGCTGGTTCTACGACGTCTCCCGCAACGGCCGGCGCCGCTGGTGCTCCATGGCCCGGTGCGGGAACCGGGCGAAGGTGGCGGCCCACTATCGCAGACACCGCCAGGCGCCTGCGGACGCATCCTAGGCGCCGGGCCGGTCGCCTCTGGTCGCCTCTGCCACCCCGGCTACCGCTTCTCCCGGAGCCCCTCCAGCGGCGGCCTCCACGGCGCGTCGGGAGCCACGTCGGGAGCACGCCTCCCCCACACGCCGCCGTGGATCTTCCCCTTCGCTCCCGCCTCCCCCTTCAGGTGGCACACCACCAGCTTCTGCACCACGTTCATGGCCGGTAGCAGGGCGTGGAGGCTGGCGTGCCGGCCCGCCACGCCCCGGGCGAGAAGCCGGTCCCGGATCTCCCAGTAACCGAAGTCGGCGCCGGTGAGCCCTACCACGTTCTCCGGGCCCAGGAACGAGGGAACCGCCGCCTCGTAGGGGACGGTCCCGTCGCCGGTGTCCACGGGGCGTGCCTTCGGGTCGCCCTTGCCGCCGGCAGAGCCGGACGGGTAGCCGTTCATCCGGTCCGCCGAGCGCAGGTCGAACCAGGGCCCGCCGTCGGGGCCCACGGTGATGTGCAGGTGGACCCTGGTCTCCTCGCCGAGCCCGACCACGGCCAGCCAGTCATCCCGAACGAGTCCGACAGCGGACAAGCTGAGCTTGCCCACGCGGGTCCGATGCCCGGACGCCTGGGTGAGAAGGCGCTGCAGGAGCTCGCGGGCCGCCGGCAGGAGCGCGTCCGCGTCCCTGCCGGCTCCCTCCAACCCGTGGAGCCGGATCTGCTCGGCGAGGGTGCGCACCACCGACCTCTGCCAGGTGGCCGCGCGGAAGAGGTCCACGCCGAGCCCCTCGTCGGCGGTCACGGCGCCCCGGTACCGGGGGAGGAGGTGGTAGAGCGACGGCGTGAGCCGCGCCGCCTCCCGCTCCCGGGATGCCGATTCGCCGGGGAGCTCCGCCTGCCCGGTGACGACCTTGAGCGCCGCCTCGAACGAGCCGCGGAACGGTGTCCCCAGCGTGGCCACCTTCCGGACCCGCTTGCCCTTCGTCCGCTGCAGGTAACCTGCGATCACGAGCCCGCCCATGGAGTGCCCCACCAGGTCCACTCGTCCGTGGCGGGCCGTGTACCCGGTCGCGTGGTAGTGGCGCAGAAGCGCGGTGCGAGAGACCGCCTCCTCCACGAACGCGGCGAGGGCCGCCTCTACGGCGTCCAGGGGCTGGCGCCAGTCATAAGCGAAGGGGTACACGGGGACGGGCTCGTCGGCGACCTCGGACAGGTCGTGACGGAGCTCCTCGACGAGGTCGCCGTACGGGAAGCCGAAGACGGCGTCGGCGCGCACCCGCGCCGGCTCCCTCTGCTCCCAGCGCGGGTCGTCGGGGTGGAGTTGGACCCGCTCCCAGCTCTTCCGCACCATCCCCCACACTCCTTCCGGGCCCACGGGATACTCGTCGCGCAGGTGGGTGGCGGTGATGCCCGGGATGACGACGACGGGAGGTTGAGGGCGGAGCACGGCGGCCTCCAGGGAGGAAGGTGGGCTGGGGAGGCCGTGGCACGAGCGTACGCACACCCCGCCCGCTCCGCAACACGCTGCGTCCGCTGCGTGCACGCCTCGTCCGCACCGAAAGGCGGATGGCACCTCGCGCGGCGGCGCGGGATCGCCCAGTTTGTCGCGCCATGAGAACCTCGACCGCCCTCTCTGCGCTCCTGGCCGCCGCTGCGGCCCTCCCTCTCCACGCCCAGACCACCGCGTTCACCGGCGCCACCGTGTGGGACGGCACCGCCTCGCCTCCCGTCGCCGGGGCCACGCTCCTGGTGCGCGACGGCCGCGTGGTATCGGTGGGGAGGGAGCCGCCCGCCGCAGGCGTCCCCGTGGTGTCCCTGGCGGGGAAGCACGTCATGCCGGGGCTGGTGGACGCCCACGTCCACGTCACCGGCCGGTGGGCCCCGCAGGGCGTCGTGGATCCCCGCCGGCGAGTGGAGGAGGAGCTCCTCCTCTTCGCCCGGTACGGTGTCACCACCGTGAACAGCCTGGGGGACGAGCCGCCCGAGGCGTTCGCCGCGCGCGACGCCCAGGGAGAGCCGGAGCTCGCCCGGGCCCGGCTCTTCGTGGCCGGCCCGGTGATCACCTCGGCCACCGAGGCCGAGGCGCGCAGTGCGGTGCTGGCCAACGCCCGTTCCGGCGTGGACTGGATGAAGCTCCGCTACGACGACAACCTGGGCACCGTCGCCAAGATGCCCTGGGAGGCGGTCCACGGCGTCGTGGACGAGGCCCACCGGCGCGGGTACCGGGTGGCCACCCACCTCTTCTACCTGGAGGACGCGAAGCGCCTCCTGCGGGAGGGGACCGACATGGTGGCCCACTCCATCCGGGACGCCGACGTGGACGCCGAACTGATGGCGCTCCTCGGAGAACGGCGGGTATGCTACGTGCCCACGCTCACCCGGGAGCTGTCCACCTTCGTCTACGCCGAAGAGCCGGCGTTCTTCCAGGATCCCTTCTTCCGGCGCTGGGCCGACGCGGGGGAGGTGGCCCGCCTGTCGGCTCCCGACGCCCGGCGAGCCGTCGCCGGCAGCCCCGCCGCCGCGCGCTACCGCGTCGGGCTGGGCCAGGCCCAGCGCAACCTGAAGGCCCTCGTGGACGCGGGGCTGCTGGTGGCCATGGGCACCGACGTGGGCCCGGCGGGCCGTTTCCCCGGGTACTTCGAGCACCTGGAGCTCACGCTCATGTCTGAAGCCGGACTCTCGCCGGCGCAGGTGCTGCACACGGCGACGGCAGGAGCTGCGGCCTGCCTGGCGCGGGACGACGTGGGCACGCTCCAGCCGGGCCGCTGGGCGGATTTCCTGGTGCTCGACGCCGACCCGCTCCAGGACGTGGCCAACGTGCGGCGCCTCTCCGCGGTCTACATCGCCGGAAACCTGGTGCGCTGAGCGCCGGCGGGGCTGCGGGCGCGCCGTGGCCCGCGCCCTCGCCTCCGCGCGGGCCCGGGTGCGTCAGCGCGAAGGCAGCGCGTACCGCTCGAGGTAGGCCAGGTCGAAGTCGTCGAAGGAGACCACGTACACCGAGCGGACACCGAAGCCCACCACGCGCTTGCCCGTCTCCAGGGTGACCGTGCCCACGCGGCGGCCGGCGCGATCAAAGAGGTCGTAGGCGGTGGGCTCGCCGGCCCTCACGTGGCGGCGCACCCAGGCACGCCCCTGGGAATCCACGGGAATGCGACCGCCCTGGAATGCGGGCTTCCGGTCGGGCCAGGTGTAGCGATCCGCCTCCCGGCGCCCGGCGTCCGGCATGCCGCCGCGCCGGAGGCTCATGGAAGGGCGCCCGTCCTCGATCTCGAGCCTCACCGCGATCCCGCCGCCCGCGCGCCCCATCTCCGAGACGAATTCCTCCTTGTCGGCACCCGATATGCGCACCGGCTCCCAAGGCACGGCGGGCCCCCGGCGCACGGTCCCGTCGGGGGCGATCCACTCCACGTGGTAGTCGCCCGAGCGGGCGATGACCACGGAGCCGTCGGGCGCGACGCCCCAGGCGTCCTCGGGGGTGAGGGGGAGGGCCTCGATGCTCACGTTCTGGTTGTCCGGTCCCCCCGAGCGCGTGGCGCGCTGGTCCTGGAGCTTGATGGTCGCCACGGTCGCTGGTGCGCCGCCGCCGCGGGGGAGGCGGAGGACGTCGCCCGAATCCGGGGGCTCGGCGCCCAGCCCCCTCCCCAGAGTCCGGAAATAGATGCTCCCCGCACCGTCCACCGCCTGAGGAAGGGCCAGCACCAGGGGAAGCCCGGGCTCGAAGTCCCCCTGGGCGATGGGCCGCGTCCCCCGGAACGTGAGGTCGGGCGCCAGCGTGACGAGGCGGGCGTTGCCCAGGTCCACCAGGAGCGTGGAGTCCCCAGGGAGGGGCCACGCCGCGTCGGGCTGGAGATACTCCTGGGGACCCTGCCCCTTGGAGCCCACGACCGTGCGCTTCCCGGCGTCCATGTCCACGAGGTACAGCGCCCCGCCCAGGGGATCGGCCACCAAGAGCCTCCCGTCGCGGAACTCGCGCACGGTCTGGATGGAGCCGAAATCCTCGGGGAAGGTGGCGGTGGCTCTCCCCAGCGGCGTCTGCGCCGCCGCCTGCGCGGCGAGGAGGACGAGGCAGGCAAGGGAGGCGGGGAGGGCAGCGGTGCGGGTAGCCATGACGGCAGGGTGTGGAGGTTGCGGGTCGGAAGAGGACGTCGTGGGCATGGGTTGGATGCGCCCCGGCCCGGGCGGGGTTGCTACGTGCCGCCGGTGAGGCTCGCCCACATCCGCCCCAGCACCTCGTGCCAGGCGAAGCGCGTCTTGGCCAGCCCTTCGGCGTCGGGAATCAGGTCCAGCACGTCGAAGCCCTGAAGGTCCTTGGCCAGGTGCCCGGTGGGCGCCGGGATGGGGTCCATCCCCTGCGCTTGGAAAAGGGCCAAAGCCCGGGGCATGTGGCTCGCCGACGTGACGAGGGCGAAGCGCTGCCCGGCCAGGAGCGGCGCGAGGAGCTCCGCCTCCTGGCGCGTGTCCCGGGGGCGGGGCTCCAGCACCATGCGGGCCTCGGGGAATCCCAGAGCGGCCGCCATTTCCCGGTAGACGTCGGCGTTGGGCCTGGGGTCCGCGCCGCCCCACCCGGAGAGCACCAGCCGGCTCCAGGGCTGGGCGGTGGCGATGGCAACCCCTTCCACGACCCGGGCCAGGGCCGTGGGCGAGAGCCGGGCGCTGACGGGGAGGGCGGGATCGGACACGTGACCGCTCGCCAGAACCACCACGAAGGCCACCGAGTCGCCGGGGAAGGCGGGGGCAGCGCGCTCCAGGGGCCGGACCAGGGCGTCCGCGACGGGTCCGAGCGCCGCCAGCGAGAGCAACAGCAGGGTAGCCGCCACCATCGCCTGCCCCAGGCGCCTCCAACGCCCCCGTGTCCAAAGGATCCACCCGAAGATCCCCAGGAGGAGGAACGAGGGGAGGGGCATGAGGAGCGCGCCGGCGATCTTCTTCAGCAGGAAGCCCATGCGGTCGCGTCAGCGGGAACGGAAGCGGGCCACCACGCCCTCTTCGGCGAGGAGATGGAGGCCGTCACCCATGAGACGGTACCCGCCGACCCTGCCCAGGGTGCGGAGGTACGCGCCCTCCACCTCTGCCGCGGGCCCGGCGCACGCCGTCCGCGTGCCGGCCAGGTCTCCGAAGGTGAGGCGCGCGCCTTCGAGGCGGTAGGATCCGGCGAACGGGTTGCATCCGCCGCTCCCCACAGCATGCTTCCCGGTCCCGTCGAGGAGGAGGGTGGCCTGGACGCCTTCGGGAAGGGGCTCGCCCCCCAACTCCACGAGCGTCCACTCCGTCCCTTCCAGCGGGAGGTCGACCACCGCCTCGCCACACCCGGCACCGGGCTCGGTGCTCTCGACGGCGTCCACCACCAGCGCGGTCGTCTCACCGCTCTCCATCCCCCGCCGGAGCGCGAGGCTCCCCCACACCCGAACCAGGAGCGGCTCCCCCGGCGCCTGCCGATCCGCAAGGTATGCGCGCTTCAATGCCAGGTACGCGCCCTCCTGCGCGATGGGATACGCGGCGCCGGTGCGGCACTCGGCGAAGACGGCCGCGTCGGTCGTGTGCGCCATCATCCCTTCGAGGAGACGGACGTTCCCCGATGCGTCCGCCTCCGAAGGGGCCACACCGGCGGAGTCGGTGGCTCTTTCGGGGGTCTCTCCGTGCCCGCAGGCCGCCGCGAACAGCGTGAGCGAGGCGACGATGAGCTCCGGTCTCGTCATCGCTTGCCTCCGAGGGGCTCCGTGGCGAACGCCCGCAGGGCACGGACCCACTCCCCGGTCATGATCTCGATCACCCTGCGCCCCTTCTCGGCGGTGGCGAGGGTGGCGTCGCCCAGGATCCCCGTGGTGGAGTGCTCGGGGTGGCCGGGGATGCGCGAGAAGCCCCCCGGGCGGTATCCGGGCCCGGGCTCGCCCCTGGCCGGACCGTAGTCCGTGGGCGCACGCTCCATGTGGACCAGATCGGGGCGTAGCGCGAGCACGACCGACGTCTCCAGCTCATCAGCGTGCCCTCCGAGCCTCTGCTCGGCCAGGGCTGCCACCTCGTCGGTCTCCAGGTCGCCCCAGGAGACCACGAGCGTGGGAACCCCGTCGCGCTGGTGGATCTCACGGGCGGCCACCGCGATGGGAAGCCCCGTGGAATAGGTGATCCCCGTGTTGAGGAAGACGATGCGCCGCGCCCCGTGCCGCACCAGCGACCGGGCCACCTCTTCAAGCGTGCGTCGGAAGAGCTCCGCGTCCGGGATCTCGGTGCCGGGGAACTCGCGGAACGCCGGAAACCAGCCGTGGAGGACGGGGGGTGCCACCACCACCGGGAGCGAGTCCACGGCGACCTGCATCAGGTATTCCAGCATGATGCGGTCGGTGGACATGGGCAGGTGGGGCCCGTGCTCCTTGGCGCCCGCCCCGAACGGGACGATCACCATGGGCGCTTCCCGGAGTCGCACCTCGGCCTCGGGCCAGGAGAGGTCTCCGAGGTGGGCGCCGGACGTGGCGCGGTCGGGGCCGGCCCGCGGGGGTGCCTGGGCGGAGAGAGGGGCGGTCGCCAGAGCGGCGGCCAGCGCCAGGGTCAGTCGAGCGCTGGGCTGCATGGAGGTCCTTCTCGTGGAGCCGGGGTCGAAGTCCAGCCATCGTAGGCCGGCCGCGCCGGCCACGCCAGGATGACGCGTGCCGACCGCGTCCGCGCCGTCCCCGAAGGGAGGGAAGGTACCCGCGGTCCCGTCCGGGGTGGTGGGCGCGGGCGCCGCATAGGTCGTGCCCGCAGGCGCCGTGGCGTTCATGGCTTCGGACGTGTCCGTGGCCCGGGAGCGGTTCGTGGCGGCGAGCGGCTGGAACACCCTCGTCGGCCGACCCCTGTACTTCCTCGCCCAGGCGCTCCTGGCCCTGACGGCGTGTGGGCCGCCGACGTGTTCAGTGCGCCGGGCTCTTCTCCCCCACCTCCACGCGCACCGGAAGCCGGTTGTCCCGGGTGGGGAGGGGACAGGTGGCGAACGGCGTCCACACGCACGGCGGGTTGAAGGCGTAGTTGAAGTCCACCACCACCCGCCCCTGCTCGTCGGGCCCGTCCACCCAGAGGAAGCGCCCGCCCCCGTAGGTTTCCACGCCCGAGGTGAGATCGGCGAACACGAACATGTAGCGGCCGTGGGTGGGGGTGCCCACCACGTCCAGCGCCAGCGCCTGGCCGGCCACCTGGAACTCCAGCGCAGCCGGCGACGGCTCCTCGGACACTGTGCCCACGGCGTTGGGGACGCTCACCGTCTTCTCGTGGGAGACCCAGCGGGCGGTGACGCGCCAGTCCAGCGAGGTGGGGAAGCGCTCCACGCCGTGGAACGCCTGATACGCGGGGTGGGCGTCGTCCCGGGTGCGGAGCGCCCAGCGGTCCCCGCGCCGGATGGCGATCCAGCTCAGGCCGCCGTGACGCAGGACCACCGACTTCCCCGGCCCCAGGTCCGCAGACAGATCGGCCTCCGCCACCTCCGGGTCTCCGGACACGTCCGGCGGCATGGCACCGGTCCCCGCCTCGGCGGCCAGGGTGGAGTCCACACCCTGCGTCACCACCACCCCGGGCTCGGTGCGCCAGCGCACCCCGGTCCCGTCCACGACCAGGGTCCCCACGCGGCGGGCGGCCTTGTCGGAGAGGACCACGCCGTTGTCCGCGGCCGACCCGACCGTGGTCTCGCCCTCCTCCAGCCAATGCAGCCCGGTGAGGGAGAGCCACGAGCCGGACGCCGCCAGCTCGGCGTCGCGGGCGGCGGCGAAGGCGGCCACGGCGCGCTCGTGCTCGGCGGGGTCCACGGGGAGGGAGTCGGGCCCCCCGGCGGCGCATGCGCAGAGGAGGGCGGCGGCGCCGACGGCAGCGAGGGCCTGGAGGCGGCGGGGTGTCATGGGCCCGGCTCCTGCAGGGTGGCGAGGAAGGCGCCGATCTCGTCCCAGTAGCGCTCCCCCGTCCTCCACAGGAGGTCGTTGTGTCCCGCTCCCTCCACCCACCAGGCCTTCCTCCGCTCCGGGGGGAGCGCGGCGAAGAGCCGCTCGCCGTGGCCGAAGGGGACCACCTCGTCCTGGGTGCCGTGGATGACGAGCGCCGGGGAGTGCACGCGGGGGATCTTCTCCAGGCTCGTGAAGCGATCGCCGGGAAGGCCGTCGAAGGGGAGCATGAGGTGGAACGCCGACGTGAAGGTGCTCTCCAGGATCACGCCGGCCACAGCGTGGCGTGCGGCCAGGTCCACCGCCACCGCGCCCCCGAGGGAACGCCCGTGGAGCACCACCCGGTCCGCAGCATATCCGCGCGTTGCCAGGTACGCCAGCGCAGCGTCGGCCCCGGCATACGCGCCTGGCTCGGAGGGCTCCCCGGAGCTGAGCCCGTACCCCGGGTACTCCACCGCCAGCACCGTCACCCCGAGGCGGGTGTAGGGGGCGACGAAGTCGTCGAGGAGGCCAATGTCCTCGGCGTTGCCGTGGGTGTGGAGCACAGCCAGGGAGGCGGCCGGCGCCTCGACCATGCGGCCCGCCACCGTGTCCCCGGCGGAGGTGGGAAGGAGCACGAGCCCGTCCAGGTCGCGCCCGTAGGTGGGCGGGGGTGGCAGGAAGATGAGGCGATCGGCGAAGTGGGCCATGACGTAGAATACGGCCGAAGCGGCGACGAGGGCGACGGCGGCCCCGACGAGGGCGCGGCGCGCCAGGCACCGGACCAGGCCGGGGGTCACGTCCGTAGGCTCAGCCTCCACCCCACGGCTTCTTCACCGGGCCTTCCACGGGGCGCTGCGTGCGGGCGGCGCGCGTGGCCTCCCGCGAGGCCAGGTCGAATCGGTCGCCGGGGGCCAGGAAGTAGAACTTGCCGCCGTTGCCCACCGTGCTCCTGTTGTCGTAGACGAGCACGTACGAGGCGCCGATGACCTCGGCCTGGTCCCCCCGCACCACCAGCGCGGTGTTCTCGTCGATCCCGATCCCGAGAAGCTCGGGGTGGGCCTCCACCACCTCGATGAGGTCGAAGTGGCGGTTGCGGCGCAGGACGTGCTGGTCGATCCCCACGTTGCGCAGGTACCCGAACCCGACCTGGTGGTCGCCCATCATGATGGTGTTGCCCTCCGTGTCCCCCCGCACGAGGAAGGAGCCCTGGATGGAGGCGCCCGCCGACGAGCCACCTACGACGCCGCCCCGGTCGAGAACGGCGCGGATGGCGGCCTCGGTCTCCGTGCCTCCGTAGGCGTCCACCAGGTGCCACTGCCGACCACCGAAGAAGAAGACCCCCGCCGCGGCCTTCAGCGGCTCGATGAAGGCGTCGGTGTCGGCGACCTTCGGATCGGTGGTGTGGAGGATGGTGAGGTTCCGGGCGCCGTGCTCCCGCCAGGCGGTGAGGCCCGCGTAGAACGCGTCGTACTCGGCGGCGCCTCCGGCCGTCGGGATCATCACGAGGGGGGCGTCGGGACCACCAGCCAGCTCGATGAACCGTTTGTAGATCTCCGGGGACTGCATGGCGCCGCCCACCACCACGAGGGAGCCCCGGGCGGGGCCCACCACGGGGGCGGTCGGCGGCTGCTGCGCCCCGGCGGACCAGGGGACGGTCAGGGCCAGGGCGAGAGCCAGGGCGGATCCCATCACCACGCGCCGCTCGGGCTGCGAAGCCAATCCTCTCATCCTTCCACCTCCTGGGTTCTGAGTGCGCCGGGCGAACATGGGTGGGGCCTCCCGCCGCCAGCAAGGGAGGACCAAGGGGGGACGCGGTTCACGAAGGGCGACACGCCCGCCGCCTCGCGCTGTCCCACCGCGAGGACACGTCGGAGGATCGCCCCCGGACCCCGGGCACCTGCCGGATTGACGTAAAGCGTTTGTCCACAACATGATCGAGGCCCTTCCCGGCACCAGGCACGGGTTGTGCCTCACCCTGGGTCAGGAGACTGACCTCGGGAGGGGAACATGACACGGCGTACGGCAGGCTGGGCGGCGGTCCTGGGGGTGGCGTTTCTCGCTGCGGGCGCAGGGCGCGCGGGAGCGCAGGCGCGGGTGGACATCAGCCTGCTCGGGGCCGACCCGGTGGGCGAGTTGGGCCACCACGTGGACGCGGGAGGCGGGATCCAGTTCGGCGGAGCGATCCCCCTGGACGGGCGGAGGGGACACCTCCGCCTGCGCACCGACTTCGGCTTCATCATCTACGGGTACGAGAGCCGGCGCGTGTGCCTGGCGGCGCCCGTGGGGTGCCGCATCGAGCTCGACCTCAACACCACCAACGGCATCTTCTTCGGCGGCGTGGGCCCCGAGGTGGTGCTGGCGACGGGCTCGGTGGAGCCGTATCTGAACGCGTCCATGGGGTTCTCGTACTTCGCCACCACGTCGTCCCTGGAAAGCACGTGGGACTACGACGACTTCGCCAACACGACGAACTTCGATGACTTCATGTGGTCGTGGCGCGCGGGCGGAGGGATGCGGGTACGCGTCTCCGGCGGCCGGCGGCCCGTGTTCGTCGACCTGGGCGTGGAGCACCACCAGAACGGGTTGGCCGACTTCCTCACCGAAGGGGACATCGAGGACCACCCGGACGGGAGCATCACGCTCTACCCGAACCGCGCGGAAGCGAACATGACGGTGTTCCGGGTGGGGGTGGGCATCTCGGTGCGGTAGGGCACGGCGGTCGTGACGAGGGATTGGGCCGCGCCGGTCGTGCACGCCGGCGCGGCACGCGGCTGCACCTAGTCTCCGAGCATCTCCCGCCGCACCGCGCCCCGGTCCACCTTCCCGTTGGGGTTGAGCGGGAGCGAGGCCATCACGACCCAGCGTCGAGGGCGCTTCGCCGCGGACAGGTGCTCACGAAGCCACTCCGCCAGGGCGCCCACCTCCACCTCCCCTCCGGTAGCCACGAGGGCGGCGCCCACAACCTCTCCCCAGCGCTCGTCCGGGAGGCCGACCACGCAGGCGTCGCGCACGGCGGGATGGGCGCAGAGCGCGGCCTCCACCTCGTGGGCGTCCACGTTCACACCCCCGGACACGATGCGTTCCGAGCACCGGCCGGTGATCCAGAGATCCCCTTCCCCGTCCAGCCGACCCAGGTCTCCCGTGTCGTACCACCCCTCACCGTCGCGGAGTGGCGTGCCCGTGCCCACGTACCCGAGCGCGAGGGTATCGCCGCGAACGAGGATCTCCCCGTCCGGGGCCACGCGGAGCTCGGCCCCCTCGAGTGGGCGCCCCACGGTCCCCGGCTTGGCCCTCACGAGCCCGGGGGGCGCGGTTGCCACCTGGGAGGTCGTCTCGGTCATGCCGTAGGTGAGGGCCAGAGGCCATCCTTCCCCCAGAGCCCGAGCCACCAGGCCGGGAGGCGCGTGCGCCCCACCCACCAGGGCGCAGCGCAGCGTCCGCGGCGGGGGCGCGCCCCTCCGCTCCTCGAGGAGCTGGAGGAGCTGGGTGGGGACCACCGACAGGTGGGTGACACGCACCGTCGTGCCGTCCGCCGCCTGCACCCCGTCCAGGAGCGCCGACGCGGACGCGGCGGTGAATCGGCCCCACGCCGCCAGCACGCCTCCGAGCATGAGCGATCGCGTGACGAGGGCGATCCCGCCCACGTGGGCCACCGACAGGGAGGCGAGCCAAACGTCGTCGGGTCCCAGCCCGAGTCGCGCCGCCGCCGCCAGGGCGCTCGCCCGCAGGTTGTCCGCGGAGAGCGCCACGCCCCTGGGCCGGCCGGAGGTGCCCGACGTCCAGAGGATGGCCTGGGCTCCCGGCCCAGCCCCCTCCAGGGTCTCCACCGCGTGGCGCCGCTCGGACTCGGTGAGCCTGGGGTTGAGCGGCGCTGGCGTGGCGCCGAGCCTCCAGAGGGCGAAAAGGGTGACGATCCCCGGCGTGTCGGGCTGTAGCGTGACGGCATGCACCACGCCCGCGCCCACCCCGTCGCGCTCCAGCTCCGCGGCGCGCCGGTCCACGACCTGGTCGAGCTCCGCGTAGCTCCACGCACGCTCCGGCGACACCAGGGCCAGGTGCTCCGGATCCCGGACCACCGCCTCGGCGAGGAAATCGGCCACGCCTGAGCGGGCGCCGCTCCCCATCATCCCCCCAGCGCGAGCCCCAGGGCGAGGAAGACGCTGTAGAGGGCGACCACGCGGGACGTCTCCCCGAGGGCGGAGAAGAGCTCCCGGGGATCCTGGAACGTGAGCACCCTGCGCAGAGGGGAGAGGCACAGGGGAGCCACGAAGAGTGCTGCCAGGGAAGCCCAGGGCCATGCCAGCCAGACCAGGCCTGCGACGGGAGCGGCGAGCGCCGTGGCCAGGAGGAGCAGGTACTCCAGCCTCGTGCCCACCACGCCCAGGCGGACGGCCAGGGTGCGCTTGCCCGCCCTCGCGTCGGTGGGGATGTCGCGGAGGTTGTTCACGACCAGGATAGCCGTGGTGAGCGCCCCCATGGCCACGCCGGCCAGGAGCGCGTCATGCGGCCAGATGCGCCCCTGCACCCAGACGGTGCCACCCACCGCCACCAGCCCGAAGAAGAGGAACACGAAGAGGTCGCCGAGGCCGTGGTACGCCAGGGGCCAGGGCCCGCCGGTGTAGAGCACGGCGCACGCCAGCGAGGCGAGCCCCAGGACCAGCATGGGCCATCCGCCGGCCCACACCATGTACACGCCGACGAGAAGAGCCGCCGCCATCACCCGGATCATCCCCCGATACACGTCCTTGGGGGATAGTAGCCCAGCCTGGGTCACCCGCAGGGGCCCCACGCGCTCGTGGGTGTCGCCGCCGCGGACGAAGTCGTAGTAGTCGTTGGCCAGGTTCGTGGCGATCTGGATGAGGAGGGCGCCCACCAGCGCGCCGAGCGCCGGGAGAGGAGAGACCACGTCGTGGAGCGCCGCCACCCCCACCCCCACCACTACCGGCGCAGCGGCGGCGGTGAGCGTCTTGGGGCGGGCGGCCAGGATCCAGGCACGGGTCCGGTCGTTCATGCGCCGCCTGCTACCACGGAAGCCAGGGGTATTTCCGGAAGTCGGGCTTGCGCTTCTCCAGGTACGCCCGCTTCCCCTCCTGGCCCTGCTCGGTCATGTAGAAGAGGAGGGTGGCGTTCCCCGCCAGCTCCTGGAGCCCAGCCTGTCCGTCCACGTCGGCGTTCATGGCGCTCTTCAGCAGGCGGATGGCCAGGGGCGACTTGTCCATGATCTCCTGGGCCCACTCCCACCCCTCGTCCTCGAGGCGGTCCACCGGCACCACCTTGTTCACCAGGCCCATGTCCAGCGCCTCCTGGGCCGAGTACTGGCGGCACAGGTACCAGATCTCGCGAGCCTTCTTCTGTCCCACGATGCGCGCCAGGTAGGAGGAGCCGAAGCCGCCGTCGAAGGAGCCAACGATGGGCCCGGTCTGGCCGAAGACGGCGTTGTCCGCGGCGATGGTGAGGTCGCACACCACGTGGAGCACGTGGCCGCCCCCGATGGCGTACCCGGCCACCAGCGCGATCACGGGCTTGGGCATGGAGCGGATGTAGCGCTGCAGCTCCAGCACGTTGAGGCGGGGGACGCCGCTGGCTCCCACGTACCCGGCCTCGCCCCGAACCCGCTGATCACCCCCGGAGCAGAACGCGTACTTCCCGTCCTGGGCGGGTCCGTTCCCGGTGAGGAGCACCACGCCGATCCCCGGGTCCTCCCCCGCGTCGTGGAAGGCCTCGATCATCTCCAGGAGGGTGTCGGGGCGAAAGGCGTTGCGCACCTCGGGGCGATTGAAGGCGATGCGCGCGACACCCCGGCACTTGTGGTAGGTGACGTCCTGGTAATGCTTCACTTCCTTCCAATCGGGCTTGTCCATGGGCTCGCCTGAGAGGGGATGGAGGGGTCTGGGTGGGCGGGCACGGAGCGCGTGGGTGAGGGCTACCCCAGGGCCGCCCGGACGCTCCCGGCGACCGCGTCGCACAGTTCGCGGCGCCGCCGGTGGACCGCCGCCCGGTCCGTGCGCACGCGCAGGATCCGCGTGCCCCCGGTCGCCAGGGCCCGCGCCAGGGCCTCGCCGGCGCCCGAGGGCGCCACCTCCTCCAGAGGGATCCCGTGCAGGCGCGCAACGTGGCGGAAATCCAGACCATGGGGGGTGGCGAACAGGGGTGTGAACCAGGGCTCCTGGTCCCGCACCGGGAGCATGTGGAAGATCCCGCCGCCGTCGTTGTCCACGAGGACGAACACAACCGCCGCGTCGGGCTCCCGGCTCCACAGGAGGCCGTTCTGGTCGTGGAAGAGCGCCACGTCCCCGAGGACGCACACGGTGGCGCCGGCGGCGGCGGAAGCCACCCCAAAGGCCGAAGACACGATGCCGTCGATACCGCTGGCGCCCCGGTTGGCCAGGACCATCAGGCTCTCGGCCCGGGGCGCCGCGAAGGCATCCAGGTCCCGGATGGGCATGGAGCTCGACACGAAGAGGGCGGACCCGGCCGGCGCCGCGCCGGCCACCGCCGCCAGGATCTCCCCCTCGTACGGTTCTCCTCCCGCCGCGGCCTCCACCGTGGCCCGGGTCACCGCCGCTGCGGCTCCCCAGGCCCAGCTCCACGCCGAGTCCACGCCCCGGGCGGCATTGCCGGCGAGGATACGCAGGGTATCCGCGGCATCGGCATGCACGTAGTCGGTGGCCGCGGCGGCGTGATCCTTCCACCGTCCGCCCCCATCCACCACCACATGGCGCACTCCGGCGTAGTGCTCCATCCACCCCCGAAGAGCTTTTGAGGTAGGACTCGCCCCGACCCTGAGGACGAGGTCGGGCTCGAGACGCTCCCGCACATACGCATCGCGGAGGAAGAGGTCGTACCCGTCCACGACCTGCGCTCCCGCCGGCGGGCGGAAGCGCGCGCCGCTGAGGGGATCGGCCAGAAGGGGGAACCCGGTGGCAGCCGCCAGGCGCACCGCGGCCTCGCCCACCCGCCAGGGCTCGGGGTTGGGCCCGGCCACCAACACCCCGTTCCGGGCCTCTGCGACGAGCGTGCTCAGGCGGGCCAGCTCGGTGGCGGGGGCGCCGCGGCGTGCGGGGCGTGCGTCCACGAAGGGAACGGCGTTGGTGCGCCCCCCGGCGGCCAGCGGGTGCTGCGCCGCGAACGCCACTCCCTCCGCCGACAGGCCAGCGGGCTCCAGGGGCTTGTCGAAGGGGAAGTTCAGGTGGACGGGCCCCGCCGGCGTCTCGGAGGCCAGGAGCACGGCGCGCCCGGCCAGGGTGCGGAGGTGCCGGAGTGAGGGGCCTTCCCGGGTGGCCGGGGCGGCCTCGAAGAACGCCCGCACGAAAGGCCCGTACAGACGCGTTTGATCGATGGCCTGGTTGGCGTCCGAGTCCCGGAGGCGGTGAGGACGGTCGGCGGTGAGGACGAGGAGTGGCGTCTCGGACTGGGACGCCTCCACCACCGCGGGATACGCGTTGGCCGCGGCGGTGCCCGAGGTGGTGACCAGCGCCGCCGGCACGCCGGTGGCCTTCCCCACGCCCAGGGCGAAGAAAGCCGCCGAGCGCTCGTCCAGGTGTACCCGCACCCGGAAGCGCCCGTCGGCGGCGAACGCCAGCACCAGGGGGGTGGAGCGCGACCCGGGGGCAGCCACGATCTGCCGCACGCCCGCGCGGGCCAGCTCGTCCACGAAGGCCCGGGCCCAGAGGGTGGTGGCCTCGGCGCCGCTCACGATGCGCTCCCCACGGGGCGGGACTCCTCCGCCTCGGCCAGCTCCACGCCGGCGGCGGCCAGGGCCTCCAGAACCGGCTTGAACTTCATGGCCGTCTCCTCCCACTCCAGCGAGGGCACCGAGCCCTCCACGATCCCGGCGCCGGCGAAGAGCCTCCACACGCAGTCGTGGAGGACGGCGGAGCGGAGCGCCGGGGCGAACATCCCGTTCCCCTCCCCGTCCATCCACCCCACGGGGCCGGCGTACCAGCCCCGGTGGAAAGGCTCGGCCCCGGCCAGGAACGAGAGCGCGGCGTCGCGGGGGAGGCCACACACGGCGGCGGTGGGGTGGAGGAGACGGACCAGGTCCAACACTCCCGTGCCCGCGGGCACGCTGGCCCGGATCTCCGTCTCCAGGTGCTGGATGCGCGCCAGCGTGAGCACGTGGGGCTGGGGATCGGTGCGGATCTGGTGGGTCACCGTGGCCAGCCGGGCCACCATGTCGTCCAGGGCAATGCGGTGCTCGTGGCGCTCCTTGTCGCTGGCCAGGAGCCGGGCCGCCAGCTCCGCCTGCTCCCGGGGCGTGTCGCCGCAGCGGATGGAGCCGGCCACCGCCGTGGCGTGGAAGACTCCGTCCCGGAGGGTGGCCACGGTCTCCGGGGCCGCACCCACCAAGGCAGCTCCCGCCTCGGGCTGGAAGAAGAACGCGTGCGTCCCCGGGTTCGCCTCCCAGAGACGCATGGCCACCAGAACGAGGTCGGCGTCCACGTCCACGTCCAGCGTCCGCGCCAGGACCACCTTGGACACGGCCCCCACGCGGATGGCGTCCAGGCTCTCCTCCACCGCCCGCTCCCAGGCGCTGCGGTCGGTGACCACCTTGTGGCCGGCGACCCGGCGGAGGGCGGGGAGGGCTCCTTCGGCCAGGGACGCGAGTTCGGCCCGGAGCGCCTCGGCGCTCCGGCGCAGGCGGGCCAGGGCATCGACGGCGTCCTCCCCGCTCACCAGGGCCCGGGCGCGGAGCCACGCATCGCCGGACGCCTCGCCCTCCAGCTCGAAGGCGGGAACCTGGAAGCGGGCAGCAGGGAAGGCCCGCCACACGCCGCAGGGCTCGTGGTCGGAGCGGAAGGCGAAGCCTCCGAAGCAGAGCACCCGGGGCGCCCGGGGTGCGCCGGCGGGGAGCACCGGGTCGCGAACCAGCGCCCGCACCCAGGACGCGGCGTCGTCGAACCGGTCCCCGGACACGCCGGCACTGAACTCGGCGGCCACGCCGCGGTGGGCCACCCACCGCTCCCCTCTTGCCCAGAAGCCCCGGGCGTCCTCCGGTGCCGAGCGCAAGAACGGCTCGGGGCGGAGGTCGGGGGCGGGAATCGTGACCGTCGCGAGGCGTCGGCCGCCGGGCGAAGGCGTCAAGGCTGGCTCCGGATGGGGTTCGGCGCCTTCTCCGGGGGAGCCGGAGGGGCGCCGGGGGAATATGGGGCGCGGGGGCGGCGGGATGAAGGAGCCGGCTCCGGAGAACACCAGCCCCGCGCGGCCTCAGGCCCCGCCGCCGTCGCTGGGAAGGGCGAGCACCTTGACCCCCAGCTCGTCGTCGAAAACTCGCGCATCGTAGTCGACGTAGAACTCCAGGGGCACCCCGATCTCGTCGTGCCACCGCACGGTGAACTCGTAGGGGTCCCGGTCCACCGCCTCATCCAGCATGTCGAAGAGCCCGTCCACGCTGGGGAAGAGGCTCTGGAACTCCGAGGCTACGGGGGCCCCCGAGGAGGTGTAGGTCCGTTCGACGATCTGGGTACCCTGCACCCGGATCCGGACGGGCCCCTGGGCACCTTCGGCGCAGAAGCAGATGCGCTGCATCTCGTACACGTACGAGGAAGGCCTGTGGGCTTCCCAGCGTGCGCGATGGAGAGCGATCTCGTCGTGGAAGCGGTCCTGGGTCGGACCCATGTCCGCGCAGGCTGGACCGAGGAGGGTCAGGAGGACCAGGAGGGTCGTGGCGGCAGCGTGGCGTGGCGTCATGTCGCGCTGCTACCCCGGACCGGGCGAAGGGAGCCAGGGGGCCCGGCCTCGGAGGCGCAGGTCTCGGGCCAGGGGTGACGCCGGCCCCGAGACGCTTTCGCGCCACCCCCCGCCACCGCATCTTGGCAGATAGCGCACCGGTCCGCCCGCACCCCCGAGAGGAAGCGATGAGCAACGCCGACGCCCCCTTCTCCCCTGGCTCCCTCCCTCCCACTCTCTCCTGGCCCCCTCCCGGGCTCGAAGCCCTGCAGGGACGTCTCTGGTGGCTCATCGGCCTGGGCTGGGTGGGGAGCGTGATCCTGGTCGTGCCCCTCCTGTGGGAGCTGGCCGTGGAGAAGCCCTTCTGGAGCCTGGGGCCCCTCGAGGGGAACTGGGAGGTGGGGATGGCCATCGCCGCCCTCGGCGCCCTCGTCCTCGTGGTCGCCTTCTGGGGCTTCTTCCGGCTCATGCGCCAGGGCGCCCAGGCCGCCGAAGCGGGCTTCGGGACCTTCACCATCGTCGAGGTGATGAGCGACCTGGGGCGGGACATGGGCTTCCTCATCCAGGGGAAGCGGTGGTTCGCGTACCTGGGGGACGATGAGCGACGCTCGGTGGTGCTGGCGCGGCTCCGCTGCGCCGGGTTCCTCCTCGCCGCGGGGCTTTGGCTGGCCGTGGGCTTCGGCCTCTCCGTGCTCCTTGCGGCCCGGGGGTTCCTCACACCGTCCGGCGTCCTTCTCATGACCCTGGGGCCCGTGGCGCTCCTGCTCCTTTTCGGCTTCGCCACCGCGGGGATGCAGCAGGGCAAGCTCAGGGCCGCGCGCAGGGCGTGGCTCCGCGAGGAGGGAGCGGAGTGGATCGCCTCCGAGGGCGGCCAGTGGGCCGCGCGCCTCGAGGCCGCCGGCGACTCGGTGGCCCTGGGCTCCGGCCCGAAGGGCGAGGCAGCCAAGTTCCGCTTCGGTGCCGCAGCGGTGGTGATCCTGTTCGTGGCGTCCCTACTCCCCACCGCCACCGTCGCCGTGACCGCGGCCATCGGACCCATCCTGGCGGAGATCGCCGTGCCCACGTTCCTCTCCGTCCAGGAGATGGCGGGCGCCACGGAGCCTCTCCGCCGCTTCCGGCTCCCCACCGACGGGAGCGTGCCACCCGCCGCGGCGGGGGAGGCACTCCAGAACATCGCGTTCGTGGGAGAGGGCACCCCCGAGCCGTGGGAGCAGGCACCCAAGCAGAAGTACGCGGAGGGGTGGTTCCCCAACCCCGAGACCTTCCCGGACCCCTTCAGCGAGACGGTGGCGCGGGATCTCATGGCCCGTGCGCTGGACGAGTTCGCCCCGGAGGAGCAGGCGGCGCTGCGGCAGGCAGCGGTCCACCCGGCCCACGAGGAGTTCCGCCGCCTGGCCCGGGCCCAGTTCGTGGACGTGGTGAGCGGACGGTGGACCCTCCCCTTCCCGGACACCATGACGTTCCAGGGGCTCCCGTGGGCCCGCTTCTCTGCGCTGCGCACGGCGGGGCTGGCCCAGGTGGCCAAGGCCGCCGTGGAGTTGGACGGCGGGGACCGGGCGGCGGCGGAGACCACGCTCTCCGAGCTCCTCTCCACCGGATTCCTGCTGATGGACCAGGGCCCGACCCTCATCGACAACCTCATGGGCGTGGTCCTGGTCAACATGGGCGCCGACGGTCTGGAGGGATATTACGACCGGACCCGCCGCGAGGCCGATGCCCAGGCGCTGCGCTGGGCCCGGGAGGGTGCCGCGGACGCCGCACGCAGGGCGCGTGCCGGACTCCTGGCGGAGAACATCCACGCCCTCCTCCAGGGGATCCCCGACCTGGTGGAGGAGGAGGACGCGCTGCGCGGCCTGAGATGGGAGTATTTCGCCACCTTCAACACCCTGGCTCCGTGCATCAACGTCCACAAGATGGTGTTCGGCCCCGACGAGTCGTACGACGAGTGGCGGCTCCGGGTCCGGGACGGCTTGGTACGGGTGCGCGGCGAGGTGGATCTCTTCGCCCTGGCTGAGGGGAACTCCTTCGGAGCCGGTGGGGAAGGAGACCTGGAGGGGTTCCTCCCCCGTTTCCTGGGGCTGACCATGGGGAGCCGGGGATCGCCCGGGAGCTGCGCTTCGCTCATCGCCCAGTTCCAGCGGGGCGGGTGAGCCCGGAGGCCGACGAGGCCGAAACCGGTGGGCACGGAACGCCCTGCGCCCGCGCAGGGCGTTCCTACTTCCCCACCCACTCCTTCCAGTCGTCCTCCGCCAGCCCCACGGTCAGCCGGCTCTGCTGGCGGACCAGGGGCATCCGCAGGATGAGGGGCTCCTTCTCGGCCACGTCGAGCCAGCGCTCCTCGCCGTAGTGAGCGCTCTTGAAGCCGAGGGCGACGAAGCGCTTGGAGCCGCGGTCGATCACGGCATCGGCACCAAACTTCTGCACGAAGCGGCGGAGCTCCCCCCGGGAGGGTCCCCGCACCTTGAAGTCCACGAAGTGCACCTCGATGCGGCGCTCCTTGAAGAAGCGCAGCGCCTTGCGCGTGTCCGCGTCGTTCTTCACTCCGAAGATCTGGACGTCCATGGGGAAATAAGGTAGGCACGCACGGGTCTTGTGTCCCGACCCCTCACCCCAGACCCTTCCCCCATGCAGCTCCAACTCGGCCTCTTCGACGGCACGCCCGAGCCCGCCGCGGTCCCGGTGGGCCCGGCTCAGGTAAGCGAGGAGCTGGCTGCGGCCGCAGCCCGCCTTCCCCGGGCTCTGCGCATGGGTACGTCGTCGTGGAGCTTCCCCGGATGGGAGGGCCTGGTCTACGACCGCAGGGCTCCGGAGACCGTGCTGGCACGCCACGGGCTGGCGGCGTACGCCCACCACCCCCTGCTGCGCACCGTGGGCGTGGACCGGACCTTCTACCGCTCCATCCCCCCCGCCGAGTTCAGGGCCATGGCCGATGCGGTGCCCGAGGACTTCCGCTTCCTCGTGAAGGCCGACCGCCTGCTCACCTCTCCCACCGACCCCGGCGGCGGGCCCTTGCGGGGGGTCAATCTCCGCTTCCTCGATGCGTCCTGGGCCACCGAGGAGGTGGTGGGTCCCATGGTGGAGGGGCTGGGGCCCAAAGCCGGTCCCCTCCTGTTCCAGTTCCCGCCCATCCCCCCCAACCTGGTGGGAGGCAAGGGCGCCTTCGTGGAGCGGCTCCACCGGTTCCTGGACGCGCTCCCCCGAGGGCCGGCGTACGCCGTGGAGATCCGCACCCCCGCCTTCCTCACCCCGGACTACGCCACGGTCCTGGAGACCTCCCAGGCGTCCCACTGCTTTACCGTGCACCCCGCCATGCCGCCGCTGGAGCACCAGACCAGCGTGGTCCGGCATTTCGAGCAGCCCGCACTGGTGGTGCGGTGGATGCTCCACGCCGGCCTCCAGTACGAGGTGGCCAAGGACCGCTACGAGCCCTTCGACCGCATCGTGGACGAGGACGCCGACTCGTTGGGGAAGATCACCGTGGCCGTGCTCGACGCCATCATCGCCGAGCGCCCCGCCTTCGTGGTGGTGAACAACAAGGCCGAGGGATCGGCGCCCCTCTCGGTGTTCCGCCTGGCCCGGCGCATCGCCGACTGGGGCCTGGCCCGGGGGGACGGGGAACAGGAACACGCCGCGCCCCCCGCCGAGGGTCCTGCGCCAGCCTAGCCCGAAGTTCCCGACGCGAGAAGGCGAGAAACGGCGTAGAACAAGGGGTAT
>CAZJFX010000015.1:0-65150 GCA_964545395.1 uncultured Gemmatimonadaceae bacterium
CCGGCCGCCGCCCCCGGGGGCGGCGGCCGGCGCCGACTCGACCTTCCCGTGCCCCGCTACTCCTGGTGCTGCGGGATGCGCATCCCGTAGAACGAGCGGTACACGAACACGATGGAGACCGCGAAGAACACCGCGGCGAACACGCGGGTCACGGTGGTGCCGGCGTCCGCCGACAGTGACACCGCGAGCTCCACGGCCAGCAGCCCGAACAAGGTCGTGAACTTGATGATCGGGTTCATGGCCACCGAGGAGGTGTCCTTGAATGGGTCGCCCACCGTGTCGCCGATGACCGTGGCGGCGTGCAGCGGCGTGCCTTTCTCCTTCAGCTCCGTCTCGACGATCTTCTTGGCGTTGTCCATGGCCCCGCCCGCGTTCGCCATGAAGATCGCCTGGTACAGCCCGAAGATCGCGATGGAGATCAGGTAGCCCACGAAGAAGTAGGGCTCCAGGAACGCGAAGGCCAGCGTCGTGAAGAACACCGTCAGGAAGATGTTGATCATGCCCTTCTGGGCGTAGATCGTGCAGATCTCCACGACCTTCTTGCTGTCCTCCACCGAGGCCCTCACCACGCCCTCGAGCTTGATGTTCCTCTTGATGAACTCCACGGCCCGGTAGGCGCCGGTGGAGACGGCCTGGATGGACGCCCCCGTGAACCAGTAGATCACCGCGCCGCCCGAGATCAGCCCGAGCAGGAAGGGCGGGTGCATGAGCGAGAGCTTGTCCAGGTCCTGGGTGAGGCCGAGGGTGAGCAGCACGATGATCGAGAAAATCATCGTCGTGGCCCCCACCACGGCCGTGCCGATGAGCACCGGCTTGGCCGTCGCCTTGAACGTGTTGCCGGCGCCGTCGTTCTCCTCGAGCAGGTCCTTGGCCAGGTGGAAGTCGACGTCGAAGCCGTACTGCTTCTTGATCTCTTCCTTGACGCCGGGCACCTGCTCGATGAGGGACAGCTCGAACACCGACTGGGCGTTGTCCGTGACCGGACCGTAGGAATCCACCGCGATGGTCACCGGGCCCATGCCGAGGAACCCGAACGCCACCAGGCCGAAGGCGAACACCGGCGACGCGATCATGAGCGCCGACAGACCCAGCGTGCTCACCGCGTAGGCCGTGCCCATGAGGAACACGATGGTCAGGCCCAGCCAGTAGGCGCTGAAGTTCCCGGCCACGAGCGCCGAAAGGATGTTGAGCGACGCGCCGCCCTCACGGGTAGCGGCCACCACCTCGCGCACGTGCTTCGACTCGGTGGAGGTGAAGATCTTCACCAGCTCGGGGATGATGGCGCCCGCCAGGGTGCCGCAGGTGATGACGGTGGAGAGCTTCCACCACAGCGAGCCGTCGCCGCCCAGGTCGGGGACGAGCAGGTACGATGCGATGTAGGTCAGGGTCACCGACACGATGGAGGTCAGCCACACCAGCGAGGTCAGCGGCGCCTCGAAGTTCATCTTGTCGGCGGTCCCGTACTTGGCCCTGGCCAGGATATCGTTCAGCTTGTACGAGAACGCGCTGGTGATGATCATCACGATGCGCATCATGAAGATCCACACCAGAAGCTGGACCTGCACGTCGGGATCCCTCACCGCCACGAGAATGAACGCGATCAGCGCGACGCCGGTGACGCCGTAGGTCTCGAACCCGTCCGCGCTCGGCCCCACCGAGTCGCCGGCGTTGTCGCCGGTGCAGTCCGCGATGACGCCGGGGTTGCGCGCGTCGTCTTCCTTGATGTCGAAGACGATCTTCATCAGGTCGGACCCGATGTCGGCGATCTTCGTGAAGATGCCGCCGGCGATCCGCAGCGCAGCGGCACCCAGGGACTCACCGATGGCGAAGCCGATGAAGCAGGGGCCGGCGTAGTCGCCCGGGACGAAGAGCAGGATGAAGAGCATGATGAGCAGCTCGACGCTGATCAGCATCATGCCGATGCTCATCCCCGCCTTCAGCGGGATGGAGTGGATGGGGAAGGGCTTGCCCCTCAGGCTGGCGAAGGCCGTCCGCGAGTTGGCGAAGGTGTTGATGCGGATGCCGTACCACGCCACGCCGTAGCTGCCCCCGATCCCGATCAAGCTGAAGAGCAGGATGATCACCACGCGTAACGGCTCGAAATCCATCAGGAAGCCGTAGTAGAACGTGATGATCGTGGCGATGAAGATCTCCAGGATGAGCAGGAACTTGCCCTGCTGGAGCAGGTAGGTCTTGCACGTCTCGTAGATCAGGTCGCCGATCTCGGACATGGCCTGGTGTACCGGCTGCCCCTTCAGGTCACGGTAGATGACCAGCCCGAAGAGCAGGCCGCCGAACACCACGAGGAGGCCCCACATGAGGAGCGCACGACCGTTGAGCCCGAGGAAATCCACCGTCGACAGGTCGGGCAGGATGAGGCTGGCCTCGCCGCCGTGATGGACAGCCGGCTCGGCCGCCTGGACGGTGGATGCGAGGGCGGCCTCTTGCGGCGCCACCGCCGCGCCGGCGCTCGCCGCGGGCAGGGTCACCACGAACATAAGGATCGCTGCGGCGGCCCAGATCCATCGGCTCGCCGGGCTTCTCAGGCTGTCACGCATATTGTTGTCCCCTTGGAAGACACGTCCACCGCGCGGCGCCACCTCCACCTGGGCCGGCTGGCACCCGGCCACGCTGCCAGAGGGCAGCGCCCCGGCTACCACAGGATGTGGTGGATCGAGAAGTGCCCTACGATCAGCCAGGGAGGTGGACCGTCGGGGGGCTTGGAGGCACCACACGGTAGGCTGGCCGCAAGCCCCCGTCAAGCAGCGCCCGCCGCCCCGGCGGAGCCCTCGCCGGAGGTCACTCCGCCTTGCCCCGGAGGTGCCGTGGATACCATGCTTCGCGGTCGCCCGACGCTACCCCTGGAGACCCTTCGCGTGACCCGGCCGAACCTCCCCTTCCCCAACCCGTCGAGCACCTTGGCCCGGACGCTGGCCGCCGCCCTCGCCCTGGCCCTCACCGCTCCGGCGGCGACGGCCCAGACATTCCCGGCCGCCGACCCGGTCATCGAGGCCATCTGGGCGCCGGAGAGTTGGAACGCGCTGGCCACCCCCGAGTCGCTGGGGCGGATGACGGCGCTCCAGGTGGCGACGCGCCAGGCACGGCAGCGCTCCCTCCGCGCCGCCGGGGGCGAGGCAGCGGTGGCGGCGGCACTGGAACAGGCCGGCGCCCTGGGCGTCCTCACGGGGAACTGGTCGCGGGGCTGGGGCGCGAACAAGATCTTCGACGCCGTCACCACGACCATCCCCTCCGTGCACCTGAACTGCGGGGACTACAGCCTCGTCCACCGGCTGGCTTCCCGCAGCCAGGGCCCCCACATGCGCCTGGACGCGCGCGCCGAGTTCCACGGCGAGGTGCCCGCGTCCAACATCCTGGCCGTGCTCCCCGGCGAGGAGCTCCCCGAGGAGTATGCCCTCCTCACGGCCCACCTAGATTCCTGGGAGGGCGGCTCGGGAGCCACGGACAGCGGGAACGGGACCATCATGATGTCGAGGCCATGCGCATCCTGAAGGAGACCTACCCCAACCCCCGCCGCACCATCATGGTGGCCCATTGGAGCGCCGAGGAGCAGGGGCTGGTGGGATCGGGAGCCTTCGCCGAGGATCATCCCGAGGTGGTGAAGGGACTCCAGGCCGCGTTCAACCAGGACAACGGCACCTGGCGCATCGACTTCATCCGCATGCAAGGCTTCGCGGGCGCCGGCGCCAACTTCGGGCGGTGGTTCGGGAAGATCCCCGATGAGATCACGCGGCACATCGAGCTGGACACGTACGACAAGCTCGTCCTGGACGATCTGAGGAGCAACGCGACGCTGGCAGCCATGCTGGCCTACCTGGCCTCCGAGGACCCGGAGCGTGTGCCCGACGAGCAGATCATCCTGCCCGAGGGACAGACGTGGCCCCGGTGCGGACTGGTACCGCGCAGCTCGGCGGGGCGGCGCTGAGGGGAACATGCACTCCACCTTCGCCGTCTACCTCCACCTCGGCTTCGACCACATCGCCGACCTGCGGGGCTACGACCATATCCTCTTCGTGGTGGCGCTGTCCGCAGGGTACGGGTTGGCCCAATGGCGCCAGCTCCTGGTGCTTGTGACGGCATTCACCGTGGGGCACTCCCTCACGCTGGCCCTGGCCACGCTCCGGCTCGTCTCGGTGAGCTCGGCGTGGGTGGAGTTCCTCATCCCCGTGACCATCGCAGCCACGGGGATCTTCACCATGGCGGAGATCGCCACCGCCCCCGAGCACCTGCAACGGCCGGAGCGGGCCCAGCCGGTGAAATACGCCATGGCCCTCTTCTTCGGCCTGATCCACGGCCTGGGCTTCTCCACCTTCCTCAGGGCCATGCTGGGAGAGGAGGAGAGCATCGCCCTTCCCCTGTTCTCCTTCAACGTGGGCCTGGAGATCGGCCAGATCGCCATCCTGGCGGTGGTGCTGGCCGTGAGCGCGTCCGTGGTACGCTGGGCGCGCCTCGGCGCCTCCCGCTGGGCGCTGGCCCTTTCCGGGAGCACGGCGCTGGCCGCGGCGTGGCTCATGGCGGGCAGGCTACCTTTCTGAGCGTCACGGTGGGCGGGGCCCCTGCGCGGAGCGGGCGCCCTTCCTATTCTTTGCTGGTCCTCCGTCCCCAAACCACGAGACCGACGATGGCTCGCTCCACCCTGCGGTTCCTCACCGGCTTCCTCCTCGTCGCCGCCCTGGCCCCTGCCCAGGACGTCCGGGCCCAGCAGTGGCTCCACGACGACGGGTCCAAGACCAACAAGTCCATGTTCCGGGTCATCGACGAGCTCCCCGACCCCAACGACTACCGCAATGCCGCAGGGATGCCGGGGCCGCGCTACTGGCAGCAGCAGGCGGACTACCGGATCAGGGTCTCCCTGGACACCGCGACCCACACCGTCCGGGGCTCGGAGCGCATCACGTACCACAACCACTCCCCCGACGCGCTGCGCTTCCTTTGGATCCAGCTCGACCAGAACCAGACGTCCGCGGAGCACAGCCGGTCCCTGGCGGCCCAGGGCGCGCTTCCCGAGCAGATCAGCCCCCAGGCCCGCCGCTACCTGGGGCTGGGGGACGGCCCCGACCGGACCGGGTACAACCTGACGCGGGTCCAGCTGGTGCGCCCGGACGGGGCCCTGGCGGACGCGCGCTACCGCATCAACTACACGGTGATGCGCGTGGACCTGGAAACGCCCCTGGCCCCCGGGGGCGTGCAGGAGCTGGAGATCGACTGGCACCATGTGGTCCCCGACGCCGGCCGGGGCGCCAAGGAGTTGGTGAGCGACGGGTGGATCTACGAGAACGCCCAGTGGTTCCCGCGGGTGAGCGTCTACGACGACGTCAACGGGTGGCAGACCGACCAGTTCCTGGGCCGGGGCGAGTTCTACCTGAACTTCGGCGACTACGACGTGGAGATCACCGTGCCGTGGAATCACATCGTGGAGGCCACGGGTGAGCTGCAGAACCCCCAGGACGTGCTCACTCCCGCCCAGCGCGAGCGCCTGGAGCGGGCGTACACCAGCGAAGAGCCGGTCTTCATCCTGGAGGCCGACGAGGTCATGAAGCCCGAGTCCCGCCCGGCGCGGAGCGGGACGCTCACCTGGCGCTTCAAGGCCCAGAACGTCCGCGACTTCGCATGGGCCTCGTCCAAGACCTTCGTGTGGGATGCCGCGGGCTTCCGGTACCGGGCGGGCGCGCCTGTCATCAAGGTCCACTCCCTGTATCCCAGGGACGCCATGCCCCTCTGGGACAAGGTGTCCACACGGGCCGTCCTCCAGACGCTGAAGACCTACGGGCGCTTGGCCTTCGAGTACCCCTACCCCAAGGCCGCCAACATCAACGGCCCCGTGGGCGGGATGGAATATCCCATGGTGGCGTACTGTGGGGCGCGCCCCCAACCCGACGGCACGTACAGCGACCGCACGGAGCGGGCCCTCATCAGCGTGACCATCCACGAGGTGGGACACAACTGGTTCCCCATGACCGTGGCCACCGACGAGCGGAAATGGACGTGGATGGACGAGGGGCTGAACACCTTCCTCCAGTACTACGGCGAGATCGACTACGCGAAGACCTACTGCGGCAAGGAGTGGACCCAGACGGCGGACTGCACCTATCCGCCGGAGACGCAGCGTGGGCCGGCCAAGAACATCGTCACCTACATGCGTGACCCCGACCAGGTGCCCCTCATGACCGAGTCCGACCTCATCCACAAGGACTTCGGCAACAACGGGTACTCGAAGCCCGCCACGGGGCTCGTGATGCTCCGGGAGCACGTCCTGGGCGAGGCATCCTTCGACGCCGCGTTCCAGTTCTACGCCCAGGGGTGGATGTTCAAGCACCCCCAGCCCGCGGACTTCTTCCGGTCCATGGAGGACGGCTCCGGGGAGAACCTGGCCTGGTTCTGGCGCGGATGGTTCTACAGCACGCACGCCAACGATCAGGCCATCGGCGACGTCTCGGTGCAGGCCGCCCGCGACCTGACCGGGGGCGATGCCCACGGGCAGTACTACTACCGCGTGAAGGTGGACAACGTGGGCGGGCTGGTGATGCCCCTGGAGATGGACGTCACCTACGACGACGGCACGAAGGAGCGGAAGAGCTTCCCCGTGGACGTCTGGCGGAACAACGAGCTGACCTTCACCGCCGGCTTCTTCGGGAACCGCACGGTGGTCGAGATCGTCGTGGACCCGGATGAGGCGTACGCCGACGTGGACCGCTCCAACAACACGTGGAAGCGGCCCATCACCTGAGGAAGTCGCGGAGGGCTCGATGAGCGCCCTGATCCTCGCTCTGTGGATGGCCCTCGCGCCCGCCCATGACCTGCACGTGAGCTACGGAAACGCCGTGGTGGAAGGGAATGTCCTGGCGGTGCGGATCCGGTTCTTCCGGGACGACCTGGAGGGGGCGTTGGCGCGCCACGCCGGGCGCGATGGCTTCCGCATGAGCGCCGAGCCGGAGGTGGAGGCGGCGTTCCTGGCGTACTTCAGGGCCCACTTCGCGGTGCAGGCGCTCGGGCGCCTCCTCGAGCCCACCGTGGTGGCCAGCGGGGAGGACGAGCTCGACCGGGAGCCCGTCTGGTGGTACGCGATCCAGTACGAGTCGCCTTCTCCGCTGACCGCGTTCCGGGTGCGTAACACCCTCCTCACCGAGATCTTCGACGACCAGACCAACATCGTGAAGTTCGTCCACTTCCCCGACGAGAAGCAGAAGACGTACTCGTTCGCCCGGGGGGAGGAGAGCTTCGAGGTGCGTTTCTGACCCGCCGGTGGTGCGCCTGCGACGGGATACAGGCGGCTCGGCGGTGGCGAGGCCCTATGCCCGGGGCGGCGGGGGATGGGCGGGGCCCTGCTTCACACGGCTGGCGAAGTAGTGCTCGACGGCCTGAGCCAGCGCCTCCGGGTCCACCGGCTTCTTCACGAACCCGACGGCACCCATCCCCTTGACCTTGTCCGGGAGTCCCGGGTCGTCCGAGCCGCTCACCACCACCACGGGAATCCCCGCGGTGAGCTTGGCCGACTTGAGCCGCTCCAGCGCCATGAGCCCGCTCCCGCCGGGCATGCTGATGTCCAGCAGGATCACATCGGGCATGGGCGTCTGCTTGGCGAACATCAGCGCCTGCATGGCGTCGAACGCCACGACGGTCTGCCATCCGTGCTTCCGGAACACGGCGCTGAACGCCGCGTCAATGAGCTTGTCGTCGTCGGCGATGAGGACCTTCATAGCGCTCCGAAGGGAGGATCCCTGACAAGACCGGCACCAACATTCACGACGCGGCGGATTCGGACAAGAGTGATCTGCGGAGGGGAGGGAATCGGCGGTGGGGTCTTTTCGGCAGCCGGATATCCCTGTAGCGTCCGGAGTCGCCGCCCCGCGACGGGGCCGCCTTGCCTTCTCCCTTCCACAGATCCGGTCGTGTTGACTCGTACGGGCGGTTACGCCCTCCACGCGGCCCTGGCCATCGCCGAGATGGGCACCGACGGGCGCCCCGTCCGCGCCCACGAGATCGCCGAAGCTCTCTCCCTCCCGCCCAACTACCTGGCCAAGATCCTCCAGGCCATGGCGCACGCCGGCGTTCTGGTGTCCGAGCGGGGCCGCCACGGGGGGTTTCGCCTGGCCCGGCCCCCGTCGGAGATGAGGCTCATCGAAGTGGTGCAGGTATTCGACGACCTGAGCCGTGAGCGCCAGTGCCTCCTCGGGCGAGGCTTGTGCAAGGAGGTGGGCGGATGCCCCGCGCACAAGGAGTGGCGGAAGGCCAGCGCCCCCGCCTTCAGGTTCTTCGAGACCCGGACGCTGGCCGACCTCATGACCCGGCCGGCTGCTCCGCCCACCAAGCGCGGCTAGAAGTCCATCCGGTGGAACCGACGTAGCGCCAGCCCGTAGGGGAGCGCCACCCACACGGCGAGGGAGAACGCTGCGCCAGCCACCCCCCACCTTCCCCCGAAGAAGTCCTGGAAGACGGCGCCGGTGTAGCCCAGGAGCGCCGAGGCGTCCAGGGCCATGAGCACCATGACCCGGGCCAGGTCCACCGGGTTCAGGACCATGGCCGCCAGCATGGGGCGCTCCAGCGGGTACGCGGCCAGGGTGTGGCTGGCCAGGAGCACCACCCCATCGTACACCAGCGTGACGGCCAGCCAGATCACCAGGGCGGTGGCCAGCCCTCGGGCCGAGTCCCCCACGGAGAAAGCCACCACCGACCCCAGCGCTGTGAAGACGGCGGTGAGGAGCACGCCGGACGTCAACAGGAGCGCCACCGACGCGGGGGCCTGCTGCACGCCGCCCAGCAGCGCCATGGGGAGGCCCACCCCCAGGAGGAACATACCGGCCAGGGGGAGGGTCAGCCCGAGGTAGAGCCCCCGGAAGAGGTCCTTGCGGCCCACCGGGTGGGAGAGGAGGAGCTCGGTGAACGCTCGTCTGTCGTAGAGGAACACGGTGGAGACGAGGAGGCTCACCAGCGGAACGGCCAGGAGCACGATGTTGGCCAGGGACGGAAGGGCACGCTCCACGCTGCCCCCCAGCCGCACCAGCCCCAGCGTGGCCGCGACGAAGAACACGCCGTACCCCAAGAGCACCTTCCCCCGGAGCACGTTGCGGACCTCGTAGTGGAGAACCTTGAGGGTGGCGCGCATCAGGCCACCCCAGCGGCGCCTGCGCCGGCGGGCGCCGCGCGGTCGGCGGCGAGGGCCCCCGGCGTGATGAGCGTCCTGCCCTCCTGGATCAGGCTGGCGATGGCGCCTTCCAGGTCCTCGTGGCCGGTGGCCGTCAGCAGTTCCACCAGCTCCCCCTCGAAGCGCACGCGGCCCTCCAGGAGGAAGACCACGTCGTCGGCCATGGCCTCGAGCTGGCCCAGCTCGTGGGAGGTGAGAAGCACGGTGCACCCCCGGTCCCGCTCCGCCCGCACGCGCTCCTTCAGGACCCGGGCGGCCACGGGGTCGAGGCCGGCGGTGGGTTCGTCCAGCACCAGGACCCGGGCGCCGTAGCGGAGCGCCAACGAGGCGTTGAGCTTTTGCCGGTTTCCGCCCGAGAGGGTGCGGAACGGCTTGTCCATCTCCTCGCGGAGGGCGAAGGCGTCGAGGAGCGTCTCGTCCCCCGGGCCCTGGAAGTCCCGCAGGTCGTCGAGCATGGCCGTGAGCTCCCACCCGGTGAGGTTCTCGGGGAAGCGTGGGAGCTGGGGCATGTACCCGATGTCGCGGCGGTACTCCGCCTCCCCGTTCACCGGCCTGTCCCCCAGAGTCACCGTGCCCTCGTCGGGGCGCACCAGGCCCAGGATCATCTTCAGGAGCGTGGTCTTGCCCGCGCCGTTGGGCCCCAGCACCGCCGTGACCCTCCCGGGGCGGAAGCAGACGTCCACGTCCTGGAGAACCTGGAGGGGGCCGAACCTCTTCCTGATCCCCTGGGCGCGCACCCATACCGGGTGCTCGCCCAGGTCCCGGAAGGGGCGCATTTCCGTCATCGGGAGCTCCACGGGGTCAGGTGGGGGCTCAACGCCGGGCTGGCGTCCACCAGGTTGTCGGGAGTGAGCATGGGGACGACCTCCTCGGCCAGGTCCAGGAGCGCCACCAGGAGGCTCCGCTGCAGGACCAGGGCGGGCTGGTTCTGCTCCACGACCAGGGAGAAGAGGCGCACGGGCCGGAAGGGCACGTCTCCCACGCCGTCCCGGTCCCGGTCGTACCCCTTGTACCGGTCCCAGTAGTTCCCGTCGAAGGAGCTGTAGGCGCGCCGGCTGTTCGTGGAGACGTCGAAGGTATTGGCGACGAAGTTGTTGCCCACGAACGAGCTCCCGTCCGAGTTGGCCAGCACCTTCACGGCCCATCCGTTGGACACGAAGTCGTTGCCCTGGACCGTGACCCGGTTGGCGCCCTCCGCGTGGATCCCCACGCTGTTGTCGCGGAACCGGTTTCCCAGAATGCGGGAGTCGGTGATGTCCTTGAGGAGGAGGCCGAAGGAGGTGGTTCCCCGGTTCTCGTGGAAGTCGTTCCCCTCCATGAGCACGTTCTTGGTGTACATCACCGCCACGCCGGCGCCGTTGTCCTCGAAGACGTTCCCCAGGTAGTCGCAGCCGTCGGAGAACATGAAGTGGAGCCCGTAGCGCAGGTTCCCCCGGCTCACGTTCCCCTCCACCCTGGAGTCCTGCACGAACTCGAAGTAGACGCCGTCCCTGTGGCCCTCGATGGTGTTGCCCTGGACCGTGACCCGTGTCGAGTACCAGAGGTGGACGCCGTTGCCGGCCTTGGTCTCCGTCGCCGCCCGGGTCACCATCACGTTGTCCTTCACCAGGCAGTCACCGGAGTTGGCCAGGTAGACGCCAAAGAAGGTGAGGTCGAAGCGGTTGGCCTCGATGCGGCAGAAGCGGGCCTTGTCCACCTTCACGGCGGCGCGGTCCTCTGTGAAGCTGATCCCGGTATCGCGGAAGGTGAGCCCTTGCACCGTGACCGAGTCGGCCACGACGAGGAGGAGCCCGCTCGTGCCCTTCCCATCCAGCACGGCACCGTCCCTCCCCAGGAGGGTGAGGGGACGGTCCACGGTGACGGTGCCCTCAGCGTACACGCCGGGCTCCACCCACACGGTATCGTGGGGCCGGGCCGCGGCCACCGCCGCCGCCACGCTGGTGTACGGACCCGCCGGCGACCCGCGGGGCATCGCGTGCGCCTGGGGGGCAGCGTGGTGGGACTGGGCGACGGTGGCTACGGCCACGGCCGCGACGACCCGGAGCATGACGGACCGCCTCAGGAGCTGGTGTGGGCGTGCTCGGGGGCCGCGGCGCCGTCTCCGCCGGCCGAGGAGTCGGGCGGCGCCATGGTCTCCGAGTGGCCGCCGTGCATCCCGTGCCCCATACCGTGCTGGGGTCTTCCCCCGGGCCACTTCTCGGCCACCAGGGCGCGCACGCCGGCCCAGTCCAGCGCCGCGCCGCCGAAGGAGGTCACGGCTCCGTCCCGGTCCTCGAGCCGGGCAAAGGCGGTGAGTCCAAGGCCCATGGGGGACTGGAGGGTCGGGCTGAACAGGAAGTACGCCTCTTCCGCGCGGACGAGCTCCGGCGGGTCGGCGAAGTCGGTGACCCAGAGGGAATGGGCCGTGGCCGGGTCTTCCAGGCCCCCGAACCACGCCGCCAGGCACTCGATGGAGTCGAAGGCGTAGGCCCGTCCAGTCTTCGTCACCGCCTCGGCGCCGTGCTTCTCGTCGGCCAGTGACATGCGGCAGTGCTCGCACGTGTCCGTGCCGTAGGCGATGGGGCGGGTCTGGGGCCCGGAGCAGGCTCCTGCGGCGAGGGTGGCGCCCAGCGCCAGCGCGGCCAGGGCCGGCGCCGCCGGGCTGCGGCTTGCATCGCCGCTCGTGCCGCCCGTCCCGCTCCCCTCTCTGCGCCCACGGCGGACTTCCGAGGCGGTCACCATCGCGAACAGCCCTCCGGCCGCGATGAGGATCCAGCCTCCCGAGGCCGGCCACGAGTGCGCCTTGAAATTCAGGATCTGCTTCGAGCCGATGAGAGGCGGCTGATAGCTCATCCCCGGGATCTTTATGATGGCGTTCTCCTCGTCGAGGTCGTGGCCGTAGTCGTAGTTCCACATCCAGAAGTCGACCATCCCCGCCACGGCGAAGGCGAGGAAGAGCCCGGTGAACGCGTAGAGCGCCTTGCGGCGCCCCAGCGCGGCGACCGCCGCGCCCAGCACGATGAGGGCGCCCACCAGGGCCGGCATGATCCTGAGCTCAGGGATGGACTCGGGCTCGATGCGCTTCATCCCGATGTAGTGGTTCAGGTTGTTGATGTTGTTCAGGTCGTGCTCCTTCACGCCCACGATGGTGTTGATGCGGATCACCATCCCCAGGCCCTCCGGGTATTGGGGAGCTTGCAGCCTGATGCGCCACATCGGGAGCACGTACACCAGGCCCAGGGCCAGGGCGGCCACGAGGACCAGGATCCGGCTTCCCTTCGTCATCATGGCTCGGTTCCTCCAGGGGAGGGGGCCGGGAGGGGGCGCCGCCGCCGCCCCCTCCCGCATCGGCGATAGGTCAGTTGGACTTCCAGGTGCCGCCGGTGCCCCAGCGCATCGGGGTGCTCGCGCCGCGCGGGGAGACCCGGGCGTAGCCCTGCATCTCCTGGTGGAGCGCGGAGCAGAAGTCGGTGCAGTAGAACGGGTAGACCCCGGGCTGCTGGGGCACCCACACCAGGGTGCGGGTCTGTCCGGGCATCACGAGCAGTTCGGCGGTGTTGCCTCCCATGGCGGCGAAGCCGTGGGGCACGTCCCAATCCTGCTCCAGGTTGGTGACGTGGAAGAACACCGAGTCGCCCACCTGCAGCCCCTCGATGTTGTCCGGCACGAAGTGGCTGCGGATGGCCGTCATGGCGACGTGCACGTTCCGTCCCTGCCGCACCACCCTGGTCTCCGCCTCGGACCTGGCGGCCCAGGGGTGCCTGTTCTCCGCCAGGCTGAAGAACTGCACCTGCTTGTCCTTGATGATGTCCGCCGCGATGGCCTGCGCGTAGTGGGGCTCGCCCTGGGTGGGGAAGTCCAGGAGCAGGCGCATCTTGTCGCCGGAGATGTCGATGAGCTGCGCCGAGTGGGCCAGCTCGGGCCCGGTGGGGAGGTAGCGGTCCTTGGTGATCTTGTTCAGCGCCACCAGGTACTTCCCCGCCGGCTGGCGCGAGTCACCGCCTGGAATCATGAGGTGGCCCACCGAGTAGTAGACCGGGATCCGGTCCACCACCTGCCAGGTGCCGATCTGCCACTTCACGACCTCGGACGAGATGAAGGCCGTGGTGTAGGCGTAGCCCTTCCCGTCGAACTCGGTGTGGAGCGGCCCCAGCCCCGCATCGGCGACCTCGCCCGCCAGCACCGACTCGTACTTGAGCACGGGAATGCCGTCGATGATCTGCTCGAAGTCCTCGGCCTCGATGGCGGCCATCATCTTGGTGAACGAGTGGACCGGGATCACCGTCGCGAGCTTGCCGCCGGCGGCGATGTACTCGCCGGTGGGATCCACGTCCACGCCGTGGGGCGACTTGGGCGTGGGGAGGAAGTACACCAGGTTCCCGCAGTCGGCGGGCTCGATGACGCGCACCGACGTCTTCTCTTCGGTGACGGCGATGTGGCGGTCGTCGATGTAGTTGTGCTGGTAGCGCACCTGGTCCGTGCGGCCGGCGCCCGAGGCGACACACTCCTCCGCCCGGCGCCAGTTCACGGCGGCGATGAAGTCCTTGTCCTTCCGCGAGGCGTTGATCTCGAGCAGCGTGTGTTCCTCCTCGGAGTTGTAGGAGGTGAAGAAGATCCACCCGTCCGAGGGGCCCTTGCCGGCGTGGGCCAGGTCGTAGTTGTAGCCCGGCATGAGGATCTGGAACGCCACGTCCATCTGCCCGGGCTGGCTCGCCCGGATGAAGGAGATCGTCCCCTTGAAGTTCTCCTTGTACTCCTCGATGGAGATGTCCCGGTTGGGGATGGGCACGCTGAAGCGCGTGGACGCCACCAGGTAGTCGGAGTTCGGGGTGATGAACGGCGACGCATGGTTCCCGGCCGAGTTGGGGATCTCGATGATCTCCGTCGTCTCGAAGGTGGTGAGGTCGATGCGGGCCACCCGCGGGGTGTTGTTCCCGTTGATGAAGATCCACCGGCCGTCGGGCACGCCGTCGGTCATGGAGAGTTCGGGATGGTGGGCGTCGTCCCAGGGCACGAAGCCGTGGGACGTCTCCAGCATGGCCTTGGTCTCGTCGGTGTAGCCCCACCCGTTCTCCGGGAACTGGCTGAACACAGGAACCGTCTTGAGGAGCCGTCCCGAGGGGAGGCCCATGACCGTGAGGTTCCCGCTGAAGCCGCCGGACATGAAGGCGTAGAACTCGTCGTACGAGCCCGGCGCCACGTACACCGCCTGCGCGGCAGCAGCCAGGTCGCCGGCGCCGGTTCCCACGCCGCCTCCGCCCTGACATGCGAAGGTGGCCACCGTGCCCGCAGCGAGCGCCGCGCCGAGCAGGTAGAGACCACGGTTGGATGAACGACCCATGCTGCGATTCCTCCTGGGTTGGGTGGACGGGGCGCCGCTCACTGGCTGCCTCCGGGGGTGGATGCGGCCCCGGTCTGCACGGACCGGAGATACTCCAGGATGGCGCGGGCCTCCGCCTCGTCCGTCACCTGCACGGGCATAGGCGTGTAGTACTGCGCCAGAAGCTCCTTCACGACGGGATGACGCTGCACCATCTCGTTGGAGTTCAGGATCTGGTTCATGACGAACTCGGGGCGCCGGCGGGACAGGATCTGGCCGAGCTCCGGGCCCACGTAGCGCTCCTCGAGCTTGTGGCACGCCGAGCACTTGGTGACGAAGGCCGCCTCGCCTTCCTTCGCCAGCGCGTCGTCCACGGCACCGAGCTGCAGGTCGCGGATGGGCCCGATCCCCTGCTCCATCTCCACGTCGGAGAGACCGGTTCCAGCGGCTGCCGCCGCGGTGGCTCCGGAGGCGGTGGAGGCGGAGGCGTCGGCGGGAGGGGCATCCCCACCGCAGGCGGCCACCGCCAGCAAGGCGGTGAGGAAGGTGGTGCGGGGCTTCATCGCGGGTCCTCCGAGGGTGGATGGGCGAGCGACCCGAGGGACCCGATGGGGTCCCCGGACAGCAGGTCGGCGAGGGTGGTCGTTTCGAGGATCTCCAGCGCCGCGGCGTTCCAGGCGGAACGGCGGGCGTGAGCGGTGCAGGGCTCCCGGGGGTTGCACGGCCCCCCCAGGAGGCAGGTGTCGGAATCCCGGAAGTCCTGGAAGGGCGTCACTGCCCGGGCGACGGTGAGGGAGGACGGTTCCACCGCCAGGCGGTAGCCGCCCCGGGCGCCGCGGGTGGACTCCAGGATCCCCTCCCGGGCCAGGCGCTGGAGCACCTTCGCGAGGTACGTCCCGGGGATCTCGAGCTCCCGCGCCACGACCGCAGCCGGCACCTGCGCGCCGTTGCGGTGCGCAGCCAGGTGCAGCAGGGCCTGCAGGGCGTAGACTCCTGTCTGGGACAGCATCGGGCTCCTTTGCGGGTATTCGGATGATAATATCCTAATAACATTCCGCAAGGTGGATGCGCGCCCGATGGGAGCTGGGTTCTACACGTTGAACCTCACGTGCATGATGTCGCCGTCGGCGACCACGTAGTCCTTCCCCTCGATCTGGAGGAGCCCCGCCTCCTTCACGGCGTGCTCTGAGCCGTGGGCCATGAACACCGCGTAGGGGGTGACCTCGGCTCGGATGAACCCCCGCTCCAGGTCCGAATGGATGCGCCCGGCGGCCTGGCGCGCCCTCGTGCCCCGCCGGATGGTCCACGCCCGGACCTCGTCGGGTCCCACGGTGAAGAACGAGATCAGGTCGAGAAGCCCGTAGGCCGTGCGGATGAACCGGGAGAGGGCGGACTCGGAGAGCCCCAGGTCGGCGAGGAAGGCGGCCTGGTCCGCCGCGTCGAGGCCGGCGATCTCCTCCTCCACCGCCGCGGACAGAACCAGGCCCGCGGCGTCCAATTCCTTCAGCCGTGCCTCCATGCCGGCGGGGAGGGGCTCGGAGGCGCGGCTCTCATCCCGGTTCACGGCCACCAGGAAGGCCCGGTCCGTCAGGAGCCCGAACCCCTTGAGGAGCGTGCGGTCCAGCTCCTCCGGGGGGATGGAGCGGAGCGGCCGCTCCGCCTCCAGCACGGTCATCATCTTCTCGAAGGCCGCGATCTCGCCGGCGTCCTTGCGCTCCTTCTTCAGGCGCTCGAGGCGACGCTCGACGAGCTCCATGTCCGCGAAGAGGCACTCGGAGTGGAAGGCCTCCAGGTCCCCGGCGGGATCCGGCTTCCCCTCGATGGCGGGGTTGTCGAAGTCCCGGAGCACGAGGCAGAGCGCCTCCTGGTCCCGGATCTGCTGGAGCGCCTTGGCGGAGAGCCCCTTCTTCTGCGCGCCGTGCTCGCCCGGGATGTCGCAGAAGCTCATCTCGGCGTAGGTGGTCTTCTTCGGCGAGAAGATGGCCGAGAGCTTGTCGATGCGCTCGTCGGGGACCTTCACCGACCCCAGCCGCACCTCGCCCCCGAACGTCGCGGGGACGTGGAGGCCGGTCATCGTGTTGAACACCGTGGTCTTGCCGGAGCCGGCGAAGCCGACGAGCCCGATCTTCATGGGAGGAGGGTGCTGGCGTGGATGGTGTGGGGCGGAGGTCGTGGCGAGGCTCCCGCCCCGGGGGCGTGCCCCGCTACTTCAACCTGATCATGAATCCCGCTTCGTCCAGATCCTTGTCCCACTGGGCGACGAAGCGGCCGACGTCGCCGGCCAGGACCCGGCGCACCACGCCGGGGAGCACCGGCCGTCCCGCCGACCCCCTCCCCTTCCCCGTGATGACGTGGACCACCTGCCCCGGCCGTACCCGCGCCTGGGTGCGGATGAAGTCGCCGATCCGGCGCTCGGCGTCCAGCGCCGTGTCCCCGTGCAGATCGAGGGTAGCGCCGGGCCTGGCGTCCAACAGCGGATCCGGGGCTCCGAAGGCGGGGAAGGCACCGCCCTTCTTGCGTCTACCCATGGCGCGTCGCCCGGCCGCCGCTCAGCGGTAGTTCCCGAACTGGAGCTCCATCCCGTAGTCCTGGGCGCGGACGAACGCGATGACCTCCTGGAGCGTGTCGCGGGACGCCGACTGGACCCGGAGCTCCTCTCCTTGGATGGAGACCTGCACCTTCTTGAAGCCGCCGTCGCGGATGTCCTTGGAGATGCGCTTGGCCGTGTCCTGGTCGATCCCCTGCTTCAAGGTGACCGCCTGGCGGGCCCGCCCGAGGGAGCCGATCTCCACCTTCCCCTCGTCCAGGTTCTTCACCGGCACGCCGCGGCGGGTGAGCTTCTCCCGGAGCACCTGCAGGAGCGCCTTCAGGTAGTACTCGTCGTCGGCGTCCAGCTTGATGGCGCCCGCCTTCCGGTCCAGCTCCAGGGTGCACGCCTTCCCCTTGAAGTCGTACCGGTTGGCGATCTCTTTGGTGGCCATGTTCACGGCGTTGTCCACCTCCTGGAGGTCCACGCCGGTGGAGATGTCGAAGGAGGCGTTGGCGGCCATGGTCGTCTGCTCCGTGCTGGGATTCGGGGTCAGGACGATATCAGGAGGGCAAGCGGGGGTAAAGCGGGGAGGCCCGCGCCGACGCCCCCGTCAGCGGCGTTTGATGCTAGCTTGGAATGGATCCCCTCCAGGAGGCACCATGCGCACCATCCCCTGCATGCGTCCGCGCGCTTCGCTTCTCCTCCTCGCCCTCCTCCCCGTCCTCTCCGGCTGTGCCACGCTCCAGCAGATGGCCGCGCTGCGCCAGGTGGACTTCTCCCTGGACCGGATCTCCGGCCTTTCGCTGGCCGGCGTGGACCTCTCCCGGATACAGCGCTACGAGGACCTCGGGCTCATGGACGCGGCCCGCATCGCCGCGGCGTTCACGACCGGGGACCTCCCGCTCGGACTGACGCTCCACGTCCGGGCCGACAACCCCGAGGGGAACGGGCAGGCGCGCATGACCGCCCTGGACTGGACCCTCCTCCTCCAGGACAAGGAGACGGTGAGCGGAGGCATCCCCCAGGCCGTTCTCATCCCGGCAGCGGGGACCGCCGACATCCCCCTGACCGTCAGCCTGGATCTCCTCGAGTTCTTCCAGGGGAGCGGGCGTGACCTGGTGAACCTGGCGCTGTCGCTCGCGGGCGGAGAGGTTCCCCCGACGACGGTGAGCCTCCGGGCGACGCCGACCATCGAGACGCCGCTCGGCCCGATCCGCTACCCGCAACCGATCACCATCGTGAGCCGGACCGTGGGGCAGTAACGGGGGCGCGGGAGGCGACCTCGTCGCTTCCCGCGCGGCGCTCCCCAGCTCACCCCGCCACGCCGCAGAAGCGCATCGCCGCCACGGCGAGGGCGCGGGCCTGGGTTTCCAGGTCGGCCAGGTCCACGTACTCGTCGGGGCGATGGGCACGGCGCAGGTCCCCCGCCCCGAAAAGCACCGTGGGCACCTGCGCCACGTTCGCCAGGAGCCCCATGTCGGCGCCGTACGTCATCCCTTCCAGGCTCACCTCCCTCCCCAGCGCCGCCGCCGCGGCGCTTTGCACGTTCTGGACCAGGGGGTGCGCGGGGTCGGTGCGGGCCGCCAGGAAGCGCCCGCCCCACCATTCCAGCACGGGCAGGTGGTCCTTGAGGAACGGGTCCTGCGCCGCCGCCGCAGCCAGCGCCGCCGCCATCTCCCCACGGGCGTCCTCGGGGTCTTCGCCGGGAGCCACGCCGTAACGCCCCTCCATGGCGACGTGATCGGGCACGGAGGAGGCCCAATCCCCGCCGGATACCGTGCCGACGCAGATGGCGAAGGGGGTGCGGTAGCGCCGGTACAGGGGGTCTCCGCCGAGGCGCCGGTTACGCTCGGCCTCCAGCTCCTCCAGCGCACGGTACATGGGGAAGAGCTTCTCCAGGGCGCTCACGCCCTCCTCGCGGATGGCGCCGTGGGCCGCGATCCCCGGCACGCGGACACGGAAATTCAGGCACCCGGCCTGGGCCGGGGCCACGGCCAGCTCCGTGGGCTCCATCACCACCGCGCCGTCGGCCCGGTAGCCCCGCAGGATGGCAGCCAGCGTCCCCGTGCCGCCGTCCTCCTCGCCCACCACGCTGAAGAGGTGCACGTCCCCGGCCAGCGTCACGCCTGCGCGCCGGAGCGCGTCCAGGGCAAAGAGCCCCGCGACGAGCTGGCCCTTCATGTCCACCGACCCCCTCCCGTACAGACGGCCTCCCTCCACCACGCCGTCGAACGCGGGGTGGGACCAGAGCGCCGGGTCCCCGGGCGGGACCACGTCCACGTGCCCGTCGAGAATGAGGCTCCGGCCGCTCCCCGCACCACGGATGGTGCCCACCACGCCCAGGGCCCTGGTGCGCTCGATCTCTGCCGCGTAGGCCGGGTGCGCGGACACCTCCTGCGTCGGAATCTCCCAGACGTCCACGTCCAGACCGACGCCGGCCATGAGGGACGCCATGAGCTCCTGCGCCGGCGTCTCGTTCCCGCCCCAGCTGGGGATCCGCACCATGCGCTGCGCCGCCTCCACCATTCCGGCCGCGTCCAAGGCGCCGGCAACGCGGGTCTCGAGGGGAGAGAACGGACTCGCTTGCAGCTGGTTCACAGGATCGCTCTCCCATGCAGGTGCGTGATCCGGAAAAGGTACGCAACGCCGGGCCGCTCCGCCTCCGGAGCTTGACCTTCTATCATAAGCAGATAACGTTGATCATGGCTGAGATGGACCACAGAGTCCGGGCATACCTCGCCCACATCGGGCGGAAGGGTGGGCAGAAGAGCCACCGCACGCTCGACCCTGAGACCGCACGCCGGATGGTGGCCGTGCGGGAGGCGCGGCGCGCGTTCCGGCGCTTCCACGCCGCGTGCTTCTGGTCATACCGGAAGGACCTGGTCATCGGTGCCCAGGACGTACCGTGGGTCGCGGAGCAACTCATGAAGCACGGGAATCGGGAGGCCTGGCAGGTGGCACACAGACTATGCCTTTGACCCGGTTCCAACGGCAGGTGCTGGCCTTGCTGGCCAGGAATCGCTCTCCCGAGAGCTACCTCGCGGGAGGGGCGGCGCTCCATTTCGCACCCAATTCCCTCCGGTACAGCGACGACCTGGATTACTTCCACGACTCGGAGCGGAGGGTCACGGAGGCGTTCCACGCCGACTCGGCCCTGCTCGACGAGGCGGGATACGGTGTCGAGGTCCAGTTGAGCCAGCCGGGATTCCTCCGGGCGATGGTGACGCTCGGCGAAGGGTCCACGCGCGTGGACTGGGCCCACGACTCGGCCTGGCGATTCATGCCGCCGGTCCGCGATGCGCTGGGAGGCTTCGTCCTGCACGAGGTGGATCTCGCCGTGAACAAGGCGCTCGCGCTGGCGGGTCGCGACGAGCCGAGGGATTTCGTGGACATCCTGTTCGTCCACGAGCGCGTGCTCCCGCTCGGGGCGCTCTGCTGGGCAGCCGCGGGTAAGGACCCCGGGTTCACGCCCCTCTCCCTCCTCGAGCTGCTCCGGCGCCGCGGCCGGCATCGCCCGGAGGAGATCGCCCGTCTCGACCTCGCCGTCCCGGTGGACCTGGTGGCGTGGAAGGCCACGTGGCTGGCCGCGCTCGACGACGCGGAGGCGTTCGTCCGGAGCAGGCCGGGCAACGAGGTCGGGTGCCTCTACTTCGACAGGAAGCGTGAGCGGTTCGTGTCGCCCGCAGCGGACCTCCCCCTCGAGGGTCAGGGGGTGGCGGTGCATTTCGGATCGCCCGGCGGCGTCCTTCCCCGCACGGTCCCTGACGACTAGGCCGGCCGGGAAACCCCACCCGTCCTCAGCTGCTCCGCGAAGTCCGCGGGCAGCCCGCTCTCCAAGATGGCTCGGCTGGCGCGCTCCACGTCGTACGTCACGCGAACGTGCTGCACATCCCATGTGCCGTCGGTCAGAATGGCCCGCACGTATCCCGCCCGGGGGTCCCCGTCCTTGGGGCGCCCCACCGAGCCCGTGTTCACGAAGTGGATCCCGTCCACCACGCGCTTCCACGGCTTGTGCGTGTGTCCGAAGGCGATCAGGTCACCGGCCCTGGCCCCCAGCTGGCCCGCCATCTTCAGACAGAACGCGTCGTCCCGGTCCTCGGTCCAGTAGAACGTGTTGAGCGTCGGGTTCCCGTGCACGAGAATCGCCTTGGGTCCCGCCGTGTGCCCGCCCATGGGGCGCACGTCCATGCGGAACGGGAGCGCGCCGAGCCGCCGCTTCGTCTCCCGCGTGACGTGCTGCCGCGTCCACTCGTACGAGAGGTGGCTCAACGCCTCCTGCCTCGGGTCCTCGTAGCGGCACCCGCAGTGCTTGTAGTCGGTGGCCGTCGTGGAGTCGTAGTTGCCCGCCACGCCGGCGATGCCGCGCCCGTCCAGGAGCGTCACCACCTCGTCGGGCCAGGGGGCGTAGCCCACCAGGTCGCCCAGGTGGTACACGGCGTCGGCGTCGCCCCGGGCGTCCACCTCCGCCAGCACGGCTTCGAGGGCCGGGAGGTTGGCGTGGACGTCGGAGAGGAGGACGAGGGTCCCGGCGCTCATGCGGTCTCCCGGCGTTCGCCGTAGAACCGCCGCCGGAAGTAGAGCGAGAGGTTCACCAGCAAGATGAGGACCGGCACCTCCACCAGCGGCCCCACGACCGCCGCGAACGCCGCCCCCGAGTGGATACCGAACACGCCCACGGCCACGGCGATGGCCAACTCGAAGTCGTTGCTGGCCGCCGTGAGCGATACGGTGGTGTTCTGCGGATACGCCGCCCCGATCCAGCCGGCCCGGGCCACGAAGAACGTGATCAGGAACATGGCTGCGAAGTAGATGCCCAGCGGCACCGCGATGCGGAGCACGTCCAGGGGCAGCGTGACGATCAGGTCGCCCTTGAGCGAGAACATCACGACGATGGTGAAGAGGAGCGCCACCAGCGTGATGGGCGCGATCTTCGGGATGAACGAGCGTTCGTACCACGCGCGCCCCCTGGCGTTCACCAGCGTGAGGCGCGTCACCACCCCGGCGGCGAAGGGGATCCCCAGGTAGATCCCCACCGTCTTCGCGATCTCCGCCATCCCGACCTGCACCGTCACCCCCTCCAGCCCGAAGAGCGGCGGGAGCCAGGTGAGGAAGAGCCAGGCGTAGACGGAGTAGAAGAGCACCTGGAAGATGGCGTTGAAGGCCACCAGCCCCGCCGCCAGGTCCCGGTCCCCCTCGGCCAGGTCGTTCCACACCAATACCATGGCGATGCACCGGGCGAGCCCCACCAGGATGATCCCCACGGCGTACTCGGGGAGGTCCGGCAGGAAGATCACCGCCAGAGCGAACATCACCACCGGCCCCACGATCCAGTTCTGGAAGAGGGAGAGCGCCAACACGCGCCGGTGCCGGAACACCGTGCCCAGCGCCTCGTAGCGGACCTTCGCCAGGGGCGGGTACATCATGAGGATGAGCCCGATGGCGATGGGCAGCGACGTCGTCCCCACCTGCGTGCGCTCGTTCAGCGCGCGCACGGCCTCGGGCCACACATAGCCGAGCAGGACCCCGGCCACCATGGCGGCGAAGATCCAGAGGGTGAGGAAGCGGTCCAGGAAGGAGAGCTTGCGGGTGGTGGAAGTCATGTCAGCCGGTCCGTGGGCATGGAGCTAGTATATCAATATTTGTTAATATATCAATCTCGACCCTTGGGGAGGCCTTTAGGCGTTTGAGGGCCATTGATATAACCGGCCAAGCGGGTGTTCAAGGCAGGCGTGCAGCCCTACACCGAAGCACAGGCACCCTCATGCACACCATAACAAAGCAAGGAAAGCCAGTTCGTGTTCTTCCCTTTACCCGCTTAGACGGGTAGATTCGCCGTGACACCCCCACACCCTGCCGAGGTACCGCTCATGCGCGACCTGGAGTCCATCTTCAAGGCGCTGGCCGAAGAGACGCGCCTCCGCATTCTGAGCCTCTTGTTCCGGCACGGTCCCATGTGCGTCTGCGAGGTGGAGGGCCTTCTGGGCATCACCCAGTCCAAGGCGTCGCGCCACCTTCGCTACATGGCCAACGCCGGCCTCTTAGAGGCGGAGAGGGACGGGGTCACGGTCTACTACCGCCTTCCCGTCCGGCCGGCGCTCGAGCTGGCCGCAGTGCTCGTCATGTTGCGAGGGCTCCTCGCCGGTCACGAGGTCGGGGACCCGCGCGTGGAGGCGGGGCGGCTCGTCCAACTCCGTATGGCCCGCGGAGCCGCCACCGGAAACATCCCGGGAGCCGTCGAATGAGCGCGGGCGCCGTGCCATGGTCGCACGAGTGGAAGCCCCTGGCATGGATCGCCGGGCTCTTCCTGGTCTTCTACTTCCTCCCCGTTGGATCGCCCCGCTTCGACGGCGCGGTGGTGGAGGCGCTGGCCCTCACCCGGTGGTACGCCCGGGAGCACGTCCTTCTCTGCCTGATCCCCGCGTTCTTCATCGCCGGCGCCATCTCGGTGTTCGTCAATCAGGGCTCGGTGCTCCGCTACCTTGGCCCAAAGGCGCCCAAGCTGCTCTCCTACGGCGTGGCGTCGGTGTCCGGAGCCATCCTGGCCGTATGCTCCTGCACGGTGCTCCCACTCTTCGGCGGCATCTACCTGAACGGCGCCGGGATCGGGCCGGCCACGGCGTTCCTCTACTCCGGCCCAGCCATCAACGTCCTCGCCATCATCCTCACCGCCCGCGTCCTCGGGCTGGAGATAGGCATCGCCCGGGCGGTGGGGGCGGTGGTCTTCGCGCTCCTCGTCGGCATCCTCATGCACCTCGTCTTCCGGCGCTCGGGGGAGGAGCGGGCCGGCGGGTTCGCCGACCTGCCCGACACCGGTGAGGACGGCCGTCCTCTCTGGCAATCGGCAATCTTCTTCGCCGCCATGGTGGGCGTCCTCGTCTTCGCGAACTGGGGCGCCCCGGCATCAACGGAAGGCGCCTGGGCGGCGGTCCATGCGTTCAAGTGGCGGATCACCTCCGGCTTCGCCCTCCTCCTGGCCTATTCGCTGGCGCGCTGGATCGGCATGAGCGTTCTGCACGTAGGGGCGACGGTCGTCGTCACCGCGATCCTGGCCCTGGCGTTCCCCCACGAGCCCCTCGTCGCGTTCGGCGCCGGGGTGGTCGGGCTCTCCCTCAGTGCCGGCACCTCCAGCGGGGAAGCCGGGGATTGGTTCTACGCCTCGTGGGGCTTCGCCAAGCAGATCTTCCCGCTCCTCTTCATCGGGATCCTGGTGGCGGGCCTCCTCCTGGGACGCCCCGGCCACGAGGGGCTCATCCCCGGGGCGTGGGTGGCCCAATCGGTCGGCGGCAACTCCCTGGGCGCGAACCTGTTCGCGGCGGTGGCGGGGGCGTTCATGTACTTCGCGACCCTCACGGAAGTCCCCATCCTCCAAGGGCTCATGGGAAGCGGCATGGGCGAGGGCCCCGCGCTCACGCTCCTCCTGGCCGGCCCGGCGCTGTCCCTCCCCAGCATCCTGGTGATGCGTACCCTCATGGGCACGAGCAAGACCCTGGCCTTCCTGGTCCTGGTGATCGTGATGGCCACCGCAACGGGCGTGATCTACGGCAGGCTCGCCTGAGCATCATCCGCATGGCAGGGATCCCGGCCTTGCCATCAAAGGGAGCACCCCGGGAAGGGAGCTACATCCGATGGACGACAGACAGGTCCTTCTCGACGCACTCGCGTTCCACGGGCACCGCTGCTGGGCGAGCGCGATGGGGGTCCGCATGGGCCTCGCGGGCATGCGTGCCCTGGGCGTCGGGCGCAGCGGCGCCAAGGCCCTCCACGCCGTCGTGGAGATCGGCGACCACCACGGTGCCATGTGCTTCGGAGACGGGGTACAGTTCGCCACGGGCTGTACATTCGGAAAGGGCAACATCGAGAAGGATCCGAAGGGAAAGCTGGGCCTCACACTCATCGACAAGGCGGGCGGCCGGGCGGTGCGCGTCCGCTACAAGCCCACGCTCCAACCCAGGATCAAGGCATCCGCATTCATGCAGAAGCGCACAGCCGGAGTTCCCGCCACCGAGATTCCGGAGTCCGAGCAGTGGGAACTGGTGGACCTGGTCTGGGATGCTCCCGAAGGCGACGTGCTCGCGGTGGGGCCGGTCGTGGACCTGGAGTGGACGGAGCCGGAAGAGGTGGTACGCTTCGCGATTTGCGTGGGGTGCGGCGAACTCGTGGCCGAGCCTTATCTACGCGTGACGAACGGAGAGCCCCGCTGCCGCGACTGCTCCGGATACGCAGTGTGAGCTCCGCATGATCCTGCACCTGGCGGTCGTGGCGGTCATCCTCCTGGCTTCGTTCCTCTTCGCGATGCTGGGGCTGGGCGGCGGCATGGTATACGTGCCGGTGCTGAAATGGGCGGGATTCCCCGTGAAGGAGGTGGCGATCCCTCTGGGCCTGCTCCTCAACGGACTGAACACCTTGTCGGCCCTGGTCCCGTTCGCCAGGAACCGGCTCGTGGACTGGAAGGGCGGGTTCGCCATGGCGGCGTCGGCCTTCGTCCTCGCCCCCGTGGGCGCTCACACGGCGCAGTACGTCCCGGGCACGACGCTGCTCCTCCTGTTCGCCGCCGCCGTGCTGGCCGCCGCATTCCGCATGATCCTCTTCGCGAGGCAGCCGGAACCCGAGGTGATGATGGATCTCGCCAGGAGGTCCGTGATCGGCGGGCTCGTGGGCGGCTTCGCCGGCTTCATGGGCGGGATGCTGGGGCTCGGCGGTGGATTCATCATCGCACCGATCCTGATGTGGATGGGATACCGGACCAGGGAAGCGGCTGCGACCACCGCCTTCGTCGTCACGTTCTCTTCCCTCTCCGGGTACTTGGGCCATGTCGCCGAAGGCCGCATGAACTGGCCGCTCACCGTCATCGCGGTCCTGGCCGTGCTCCTCGGATCGCAGCTCGGCGGCTCGTTCATGTCGACGAAGGCGAAGCCCTCGTGGATCAAACAGGTGTACGCCGCGGTCCTCGTGGCCATCGCGGTCAAGCTGGTGTTGGACGTCTGGAGAGGCTGAAGGTTCGAACAACGAACGACGAAGGAGGACGACCTCCCATGCAGGTGCAAATCCTGGGATCCGGATGCCCCAAGTGCAGGACCCTCACCGCCAACGCCGAGGCGGCCATCGAGGAGCTCGGCCTCGACGCCGAGATCGTGAAGGTGGACCAGATCAAGGACATCGTGCGCATGGGCGTCATGGCCACGCCCGCGCTGGCCGTGGACGGCGTCGTGAAGTCGTCCGGGCACCTGCTCTCGGTGAAGCAGGTGAAGCGGATCCTGACGGCCTGAGGACGGCGCGGCCGGCAGGCAGGCCGCAGTGGTCCTTGACACCGGGCACCTCCTCCCGATAGGGTTCGCCGCCTATGACGCACACCGAGCGCTACTACGCCCACTATACCTACGCGACCCGCCCCGCGGGCCGTGCAGGAGGGCGCACGCGCGGCTAGCGCGACGAAAGCCCGAACGCACCGGCGGCCCGCGGGGATTCCCTGCGGGCCGCTTTCTTTTTGCCACCTGGAGAACCACGATGATCATCATCACCCGCCCCGACGTCACCGAGGCGCAGCTCGACCACATCCGCGAGCGCGTGGAGTCGTACGGCGCGCGCACCCACCTCTCCCGGGGCGAGCAGCGGGTCATCATCGGGTGCATCGGAGACGAGGCGGCGCTCCGCGAGGCGGCGCTGGCCAGCCTCCCGGGCGTGGAGAGCGTCATGCCCGTGCTCAAGCCGTACAAGCTGGTGTCCCGGGAGTTCGCGGCCGAGCGGACGACCATCCAGGTGGGGGACGACCCCCGCGCCACCGTGGGAGGGCGGATGCTGGCGGTCATCGGGGGGCCGTGCTCCGTGGAGGGGCGGGACATGCTTCTGTCCACGGCGCGCACGGTGCGCGCCGCGGGCGGCGTCATGCTCCGCGGCGGCGCGTACAAGCCCCGGACCTCCCCCTACGCCTTCCAGGGGCTGGGCGAGGAAGCGCTCCGCATGCTGAAGGAGGCCCGCGCCGAGACGGGGCTTCCGGTGGTGACGGAGGTCATGGACACCCGCCAGGTGGAACGGGTGGCGGAGCACGTGGACATCCTCCAGGTGGGCGCGCGTAACATGCAGAACTTCCCCCTCCTCTCCGAGCTGGGACGGGTGGACCGGCCCATCCTCCTCAAGCGGGGCCTCTCCGCCACCGTGAAGGAACTCCTCATGGCGGCGGAGTATGTCATGGCCCAGGGCAACCGCCAGGTCATCCTCTGCGAGCGAGGCATCCGCACCTTCGAGACCGCCACGCGCAACACCCTGGACGTGGCCGCCATCCCGGTTCTGAAGCGGGAGACCCACCTCCCGGTCATGGTGGATCCGAGCCACGCCGCGGGGCGGGCGGACCTGGTGGCGCCCCTGGCGTTCGCGGCGGTGGCGGCGGGAGCCGACGGCCTCATGGTGGAGGTCCACCCCTGCCCCGAAGAGGCGCTCTCGGACGGGGACCAGTCGCTCACGCCTATGGCGTTCGCCGCTCTCATGCGCGACCTCGTCCCCTTCGCCGTCGCCGCCGGGCGCCACCTGCCCGCACCCCAGGGCTCGCCCGTGGAGGCGGCGTGACCGCCCCTCGGGAGGCCGAGCTGGAGCGGCTCCGCTCGGAGATCGATGCCGTGGACCGTTCCATCGTGGATGCCCTGGCCATGCGCGTGCGCATCGCCCGGCGCATCGGGGACCTGAAGGAGGAGGCGGGCCAGCCCGTCCTGGATCCCTCCCGGGAGGCGGCGGTGGTGCGCCGCGCCGCGGAGCGGGCCCGGGAGGTGGGATTGGACGACGAGGCGGTGCGCGAGCTGTTCTGGAGGCTGGTGGGGCTCTCCCGGCGCACGCAGCGCGACGAGCGAGGGGGCGAACGTGGCTGAGCAGGCGGCAGCCCGCTCCGACGGCGGGCGCACCGTGGCCATCCTCGGGCTGGGGCTCATCGGCGGCTCGCTGGCCCGGGACCTCTCGGCCCTGGGGCATCGGGTGCTCGGATACGATCGGGACCCCGCGACCCTCCGGAGCGCGCTGGCCGATGGGTGCGCCCACGTGCTCCCCTGCGACGCGTCCTCCCCCGAGGCCTACCACGCCATCGAGGAAGCCGGCGTGGTCGTCCTCGCCCTCCCCGTCGGCGCGGCCCCGCGGACGCTGAGGGAGCTGGCCCCGCGTCTCCAGGGCGCATCGTTGGTCACGGACGTGGGGAGCACCAAGCGGACCATCCTCGCGGCGGCGGAGGCGGAGGGATTGGGGGAGCGATTCGTGGGATCCCACCCCCTGGCGGGCGATCACCGGAGCGGTTGGGAAGCCTCACGGCCCGGGCTCTTTCGGGGAGCGCCTTGCTTCCTGTGCCCCGCCCGTGGCGCGAGCGAGGCGGCCGTCGGGCACGCGATGGCGCTGTGGCGCTCCGTGGGTGCAGAGCCGCAGCCTATCAGCGCCGAGGAGCACGACGCACGCATGGCCTGGGTGAGCCACCTCCCCCAGGCGGCGGCCAGCGCGTTGGCGGCGGCGCTGGCGGGCTCGGGCTACGGCGCCGGCGCCCTCGGTCCCGGCGGCCGCGACACGACGCGCCTGGCGGAGAGCTCATCGGCCCTCTGGACCGACCTCCTCCTGGACAACGCCGACCAGGTGGAGCCGGCGCTGGCCGCCCTCGAGGCGACCCTGGCGGAGCTGAGCGGGTGCGTGCGGCGCCGGGATGCGGCGACGCTCACCCGCCTCCTGTCGGAGGCGAAGGCCTGGAAGGAGCGGTGACCGGAAGCGAGCCGCGCCACCGCCGCTACGCCTGCCCGAACAGCTCCGACGCCGCGTTCACCTCCTCGGAGAGGCCCAGCACGATGAGCCCGTCCCCAGGGAGGATGACGGTGTCGCCCCCGGGATTGGAGAGCACGTCCTCGCCCCGGCGGATCGCCACCACGGTGATGCCGTACAGCCTGCGCAGGTCGGTCTCGTCCAGGCGATGCCCCGCCAAGGCGCACCCCTCGTCCACCTTGAGCGTGGAGATCTCCATCTCCGAGAGCGCGAACTGCAGGTCCGCCATGCTCGGGGCCGTGACGTGGGGGGTGCGGAGCATCTCGTAACCGCCGGCCCGCACCTCCGCCAGGAACCCCTCGATGTCCCTGCGCGGCACCAGGTAGCTCGCCAGCACCCGGGCGACAATCTCCAGTGACGTCTCCAGCTCCTCGGGGATGACCAGGTTGGCCCCGGCGGCCTGGAGCGGTTCCATCTCCACGAGGTAGCGGGTCCGGGCGATGATCTGGCACGCCGGGTTGAGGGTGCGCGCCAGCGCCACCACCCGGCGCGTGGCGGCGGCGTCGGAGATGGCCACGACGCACACGCGGGCCCGGTGGATTCCCGCCTCCTCGAGGACGGCCGGCTGCGCCGCGTCGCCGTAGCGGATGTCCACCCCAGCGTCGCGCTGCTGGTGCACCACGGTGGGGTTCATCTCGATGGCGACGAACGGGATCCCGGCCACCCGGGCGGCCCGGGCCACGTTGCTCCCGTTGATGCCGAACCCCACCACCACGATGTGATCCGCCAGTTCCGTCCCGGCATGGGGCGACGTCACGGGGAGGGCGCCGGCTTTGATGCGCTGCGGGAGGGGAAGGCGATCCAATGCTTCAGCGAGCTTGGGCGAGGCGGCCATGAGGAAGGGCGTGACGCCGATGGAAGCCACCGCCGCCACCAGGAACCACTGAAAGCTCGCGTCGTTCATGATCCCCTGGGCGGCGCCCCTCCCCGCCAGGATGAACGAGAACTCCCCCACCTGGCTGAGGGCGAGCCCCACCAGGACGGCTGTGCGCAGGGAGAGCCCGAGCGCCAGCGTCGCCGCGCCCGCCACCAGCGCCTTGAGCACCAGCACCCCGGCCACCAGCGCGGCGAACAGGAGGGGCGACGACACCACCAGCCGGACGTCGAGGAGCATGCCGATGGAGATGAAGAAGAACGAGGCGAAGAGGTCCCGGAACGGGAGGATCTCGGAGAGGGCTTGGTGGCTGTACTCCGACTCGGACACGATGAGCCCCGCCAGGAACGCCCCGAGCGCGAGGGAGAGCCCCGCCGCCGATCCCGCCCAGGCCACCAGGAGGCAGGTGGTCACCACCGCCAGGAGGAACATGTCCCGGCTGCGCGTGCCCACGATCTTCTCCAGCAACCGGGGAACCACGTGCCGGGCGAGCACGAACACCATGACCAGGATCCCCACGGCCTTGCCCGCGAACTGGACCAGGGCCACACCCACGCCTCCGCCCCCACCGGCCAGCACGGGGATGAGGAGCATCATGGGCACGATCATGAGGTCCTGGTAGACCAGGACCGCCAGCGACGTGCGCCCGTGGGGAGCGTCCACCTCCGCATTCTGCTGGAGCAGTCGGAGCACCACGGCGGTGCTGGAGAGCGAGGCGATCATCCCCAGGAACATGGCTTCCCGCGCCGGCATCCCCGCCAGGGACAGGACGCCGAACACCAGCCCCAGGACCCCGAAGACCTGGATGGTGCCCCCCACCAGCGCCAGGCGGCGCATCCGCATCAGGTCGGCGAGGGAGAACTCGAGGCCGATGGCGAAGAGCACGAGGATGACGCCGATCTCGGCGAGCTGCTCCACGTCGTGGACGCTCTGCACCAGCCCCAGGCCATGGGGGCCGAGGAGGACGCCCGTGATGAGGAATCCGACGATGGGAGGCAGGCGGATCCCGTGCGACACGTACAGGACGGCCAGGGACACGCTCAGAAGCACCACCACGTCCGAGAGGAGGGGGATCATGCAGTCGCTCCCGCACTCCGCCTCACGGAGGCGTGATCCTCGTCTCGGTCCCGGTGAGCGCGTCCCACAGGTAGAGGGACGACGACGCGCTGTCGGTCCTCACAAACGCCATCCAGCGCCCCGCCGGGGAAGGTCGGGGCGCCGTGCCGCCGGCCAGGAGAAACTCGCGCAGCCCGCCGTTCGCCGGGCGCCAGAAGATGGAGTCGCGCTCGGCATACGCCACCCGCTCCCCGTCGGAGAACCACGCGGGTAACGTGCCCGTCCCCAGCCGTCCCCAGCCCTTCCCGTCGGCGGACACCAGGTAGATGACGTCCTCGCCGGCCTCGGTGACCTGCACCGCCAGGCGCGCTCCGTCGGGCGACCACATGGGTCGCCGCACCGGACCCCCGAGGTCGGCGAAGAGGCGCACCTCCCCGCCCTTGGCGCTCATGGCGTGGAGTCTGGGCACTCCGCCGCCGCGGGTGGATACGAACACCAGCGTGCTCCCGTCGGGGCTGTACGCCGGGTCGAAGTCGTCGGCAGGGTCGGGCGTCAGGTTCTCGGCGCCCGTTCCGTCGGGGCGCGCCCTGTGGATGTCCCGGCTCCCCGACCGCCCCGCGGCGTACGCCACCCAGAGCCCGTCGGGAGACCAGGATGCCCAGCCGGCCTCGCCCTGGGCCAGGGGGAGGCCCGTGCCTTCGACCGGCGGGGCGCCCTCGGCGGGGCCGAAGAGCCCCATGAGGCGGGAGCGGTCCCCCATGGTCCACGTCGCAGCGAGGCGCTTCCCGTCGGCCGACCACACTGCCTCGGCCACCGAGTCGGCAGGCGCAGCGGAAACCCGCGCCTCGTCCCCCTCCCCGCCCTTCCAGCCGCAGGACGTGACTGCGGCGGCGAGGCACACGGCGGCGAGGGGGAGGGCAGCCGGGAACGGCGCGACGCGGCGGCGCCGCGCGCATCGCTCGGGTCGGGGCGTGGGCCTCACGGGTCGTCCCTTCCTAGTACCGCCAGCTGGTGAGGTCGGCGCCCCGCGGATGCGACACCATCATGCGCTGGACCATCTTCGGGGCGTACATCTGGATGTAGCGGAGCCGGCTGACGGCGTTGGGCTGGGTGTGGTCGCCGTTCCAGCAGTGCTCCGCACGGTCGCCGTAGTCTACCTCGCCGGCGTAGTGGGGATCCCTCGTGTTCTCCAGGAAGTCCTCCACCAGGTACACGGCGTTGCTCAGGTAGTAGTTGTCCATGTCCCCGACGTAGATGTGGAGCTTGCCGGCCAGCTTGGGCCCCAGCGTGGCCCAGTCGCGCTGCAGGATGTGGCCCAGGTCGTAGTTCTCCTTCCAGAACGCCGCCACCTCCGGGTCGATCTCGCCGGTCACCTTGTCGTAGATGCGCCTGGGGTAGCCGTCGGGCCCGATGGGCGAGTAGGTGGCCTCCCAGATGTCCCACTGCCCCCCGGAGCGGCTCTTCGTGCCCAGCACCAACTCCAGGTGGTTCGACTCCTCGATGGTGCGGTCGATCTGTCCGAGCCAGTTCCTGTGCCCCGGGCGCGGCGTGCGCTTGAAGGGGTCGTCCACGTAGTAGGCGTTCTTGTCGTCGTAGAGGTTGAACACCGTGTAGGTGCGGAAGTCGATGGGGTCGGGACACGCCACGTAGGCGCCGTTGAAGTCGTCGGGGTAGAACACCTGCACCGCCATGGCCTCCCATCCGCCGGTGGATCCGCCGTAGGTGAAGCGGGCCCACCCTTCGCCGATGCCCCGGAAGCGCCGCTCGATCTCGGGGACGAGCTCCTTCATGATGGCGTCGCCCCACGGGCCCTGGGCCTGGGAGTTCACCGCGTAGGAGTCGTCGTAGTAGAGGGTGGGGTGCTGGACCTCGATGACCAGGTGCCGCGGGAAGCCCGGCGACGTCCAGTCCTTGTAGAGCTGATAGGCCAGGCTGTCCTGGATGTGGTTGTAGCAGTCCAGGCTGAACCGGGCGCTGAACACGCACGGCGTGCTGGTGTCCGGCGGCTCGGTGCGGAACCCGCCGAACGACGACGGGAAGTGGCCGTGGTAGATGGCCAGCGGGTAGCGCGCGTTCGGGTGCGTCTCGAAGCCCATGGGGAGGAGCACCCACGCCGCCAGGTACATGTCCGTCCCCCAGAAGTCGGAGAGGAGGTCGGAGCGGATGCGCACGTACTTGATCCACTCGGTCTCCTGCCGGGCGAAGTCGGGGATGGGCGGGATCTCCTCGGTGAGCGCCAGGAAGAGGCGGTCCGAGCCGCCTTCGGGCCCCACGGTGAACTCGACCACCGGGCTGTAGAGGTTCCCCGGCTTCCGGGCCCACTGCTGTCCCTCGCCCATATCGGGCGGGAGCTTCACCACGTGGCCGTCGGCGCGGGTGAAGGTCTGGTACCGGTTCAGGATCGCTTGCGCCCGGTACGTCCCGGGCGGGAGGTCGCCCAAGCGCTTCACCGGGTAGCCGAACACGGTGTCGGTGAAGGTGGCCTTCGCCCCCGGAGCCCATCCCTCCACGTCGAGGCCGAAGACCGGCTGGGCGCCTACCCCGTCGGTGACCTGGAAGCGGGGCTCGCCTGCCTCGGTCAGGGAGAGAATCAGGATCAGGCGACCGTCCAGCGGCTCGGCGCTCCGCTCCTGGGGAAAGGTGACCTCGACGGCGATCCGGTCGCCACCCTGGCAGGCAGCCAGGAGAAGAGCGGCGGTGAGGGGGAGGAACGGGCTGGGGACAGCTCGGGGTGGGCGTGGCATACGCATAGGACCTCCGGAAGCGCTGAGGGTTGCTCCGGTGAGGCTACGGTCCCGGGGGCCGGGGCGCCACCATCGGAAGAAGACAATCGGAAGAAGACGATGCCGCTGGAGCGCTCCTCCGGGTCCGCCATGAGCACCGCGGTCCGGGGCGAGCAGCCGTGGCCCGGGAAGCGAGAGGGGCGATCTCCCGCTTCGTCCGGTGACCCCGCCGCCCCGGCGCACCGCCGGCGTCGAGCCATCACATTGCTGCGCCGGGGGGGCGCAGTAGATTCGACCTCGCTCGGCACGAGCTCGCCGCCCCGCCCCCTCACTCCGGCCGCTCGCCGACGCGAGTTCCGCCATCCAGCCGGGAGTGCCTCGTATGCGTTCCACCGCCACGCTCTCTCTCGCCGCCGTGCTGGTCCTCTGCGTAGCGTCGTGCACCAGGGCGCCCACCACCGATCCGCGTCTCGCCGCAAGCCTGCGCTTCGAGCGGGACGGCTGGATCTACGTGCACCTGGAGGGCACGCCCGAGCAGGTGGGCTTCCAGCACGGCTACCTGCTCGCGCCGGAGATCGCGGAGCACCTGCGGGTGACCAAGCCCTTCCTGCTACATGAGACCAAGCGGGACTGGGCGTTCTATCGGGACGCCGCCGAGAAGATCCTCTGGCCGGGGATCGACGACGAGTACCGCGCCGAGCTGGACGGCATCGTGGCGGGGCTCGCCGCCAAGAACGTGGTAACCGACCGGTGGGACGTCGTCGCGCTGAACGCCATCGAGGAGCTCCCCGGCTACTACGTGCCGTGGCTCGACCAGCAGGAGGGCAAGCCCGCCTCGACCACCGCCCCCGGCAACTGCAGCGCGTTCATCGCCACCGGCGACTGGACCACGGACGGCCGCATCGTGGTCGGGCACAACGCATGGGTGAACTACGTCACCGGCGCTCGCTGGAACATCGTGTTCGACATCGCGCCCGCGAGCGGCCACCGCATCCTGATGGACGGGCTCCCCGGCGTCATCGCGAGCGACGACGACTTCGGCATGAACGACGCCGGCATCGTGATCACCGAGACGACGATCACGGGCTTCTCCGGGTGGGACTCCAACGGCACGCCCGAGTTCTACCGCGCCCGCAAGGCCATGCAGTACGCCGAGTCCGTGGACGACTTCGTGCGCATCATGACCGAGAGAAACAACGGCGGCTACGCGAACGACTGGCTCATCGGCGACAACAAAACCGGGGAGATCGCCCTCCTCGAGCTCGGCCTGAAGAGCTTCACCGTGGACCGGACCACGAACGGCTACTTCGTCGGCTCGAACTTCCCGGTCCACCCCGAGTTCGCCGCGACCGAGACCAACTTCGACTACTCCAATGCCGGGAGCTCCCCGAACGCGCGCCGCACGCGCTGGGAGCAGCTCATCGCCGAGTACAAGGGCAGGATCGACGTCGAGGCCGGCAAGCTCTTCGAGGCCGACAAGTACGACGTCATCGAGCAACGCGACGGCCCCACGGAGCGCAGCCTGTGCGGCACGGTGGAGGACTCGCCGCGCGGCGTGCCCGAGTGGATGCAGGGGCCGTTCTACCCCGCCGGCGTGGTGAACAACAAGGTTGCCGACGCCGCCATGATCGAGAGGATGCAGATGTGGGCCGCGGTGGGCCGCCCGTGCGCGCCGCCCTTCAACGCGGCCGCGTGGCACGCGGCGCATCCCGAGTACGACTGGGCAAAGGGGCTGGTGGGCGACATCCCCAGCGGTCCCTGGGCTGTGTTCAGCGCCGGGGATTCGGCCTCGGCGCAGCCCGTCGGCGGGTGACGCTCAGCGGAAGAACACGATGCAGCCGCTGTAGCGCTCCTCCAGGTCGGCCATCAGCACCGCGGTCCGGGGCGGCCCCCACGGCCGCCGCCGCGCGCCACACGGACGCGCGCCGGTTGATGTTCTCGGTCCCCCTCAGGAGGCCGGCGGCGGCGCGGCCGCCCGCGCCAGCTCCGCCTCGGCGGCGATGCGCCCGAACCCTGGCCACCAAGGATCGACCGCGATCTCCCGGAAGATCTCCATGGCGGCGGCGGTGTCGCCTGCGGCCAGGTACCGGGTGGCGATCCCGTACCCCACCGTCTCCAGGCGGTAGGTGGAGTCGGAGACGTTCGCCAGGATCTCCTCCGCCGTGCGCACGCCCTTGGCGAAGCGGAGGTCCTCGTAGTAGGAGAGGTTCTCCCCGACGTCGAGCCCTTCGGGGATGGCCTTGGCCAGCGCCTCGGCCTCCGCCGCCCGGCCGGACCGGATGAGGGCGCGCGCGGCCCACTCGGTCATGGCGACCTGCGAGCCCGGATCGTTCCCGTTGCGGGAGCAGCTCCGGAACGTCTCCGAGTCGGCGGCCTTGGCGCCGGCGTCGTTGGCCAAGCCGATGCAGCGCATGTACTCGTCGGCGGCGTCGCCGAAGCGCCCGGACGCGAAGTAGGCGAGCCCCAGGTGGTACGACACGTCCCAGTTGAAGGGCGCCAGCTCCCTGGCCTTCTCCAGGTCGCGGATGGCGTTGTCGAACTCCCGCACCGAGATGTAGCGATGGCCCCGGAAGCGCCAGGGGCGCCAGTCGTCAGGCGCCATGCCGATGACCCTGGTGTAGAGAGCCATCTCGTCGCGGTAGTGCCACGAGTTGCGCCGGGCACGCCCCGCAGCGATGAGGAGCTCGATGTCGTCGGGCGCAGCGGCAAGCGCCCCGTCGGCGGCGGCGATCTCGCCCACCGTGTCCTCCTTGGCGAAGAGCTCCTCACCGAGAAGCGACCTGGCCTCCGGCTGGGGCGCCGGCACCTCCTCCTGCGGGGGCGGCGACTCGGTGCATGCGGTGACGAGGAGCGGGAGGACGGCGAGGCGGAGGGCACGGCGCATGGGACGCTCCGGAGGATGAGGTGGTGTGGCCACGCTACCGGGCGCAAAGCGGGCGGGCAAGCGGGAGCGACCGAACTCGGGTGCGTCTCCGGACATGGGGAGGTCTTATGCCTTCAACGTCCTGACCCCATACCTCCCAAACAACCGATCCCTGGTGACGAGGGTCAGCCCCTCGGCCTTCGCCTGTACGACAAGGAGCCGGTCGAAGGGGTCACGGTGGTGCCACGGGAGCCCCTCGAGCGCCTCCGCGTGGACGATCCGGATCGGGAGCTCTTCGAAGCCCGACTCCGCCACCGCATCCGCGAACCTGCGCGTCGTCTCGAGCCTCCCCAGCGACGCCTTGATGGCGACCTCCCAAGCACTCGCGGCGCTCACGTACACCTGCTCCGCCTCGCGGATCGCACTCGCGGCCTTGCGCGAAAGCCGCGCGCCCGCATCCCACCAGATGAGGACGTGCGTGTCGAGAAGGAGCCTCACGAACCCCCGCCCTCGAACGTCTCCCGGACCTCGTCGGGGAGCGGTGCGTCGAAGTCTTCGCGGACCCTCCATGCCCCACGCCCCCGCCCGGGGCGACGGAGCGGCCGGACGTCGTCCAGGGGCACCAGCCGCGCCTTGGGCTTGCCCGACTTGGCGATGACGATCTCCTCCCCCCGCGCCGCGCGCTCCACCAGTGCAGAAAGCGAGGTCTTGGCAGCGTAGAGACCGACGGTCTCGCGCACGACGAGGTGCTTGGAGGTCATAATGGAGGATACCTGATTTGACCAAGTTGGTCAATATGGTTCCGATGGCCTCCGGCCCCCGAACGGCGCGCTGTGCGTCCGCCACGAGGTTCCCTCCCGTGCACCGGGGAAGCGGGGCTGAGGACTTCCCTCGAGCCGACTGAGCTTCAGGGGCACCTCCCTGCGCTCCGTGCGGAACCCCGGCTCGGTGCGCCAGTTGCGGCACTGTCCGTTGGCCGCCCTCTCGCAGACCCGCACCATGGCGGGGACCCGTAGGCGCACTTCGGCTTCGGGACTCCGGAGCGGGTGGCGGTGGTCGAGCACGAAGTCCGCGCCCTCCTGGGTGCAAGTCGACCGCCCCCAACCCACGGCGATCGTCCCCGCCATCTGGAACCCGTCGTAGTCGCCCTCGCATGTGGATGGGCTCTCCGCCATCTCGGCCCGGAAGCGGGCGGCGACGTCGAAGCGCTCCCCGCGCCAGTCCTGATCCGCCAGCGGGTTGAACGAACTCAACTCCGCCCAAGCCGCCTCCCCGGCGGCGGGATCCACCTTCGGGCCGCAGGCAGCCAACGCCAGCGCCAGCACGAGGGTGAGGGTGAGGGTGAGGGTGAGGGTCGTGCCCTTCGACGTAACCATGGGTCGCTCTCCCGCGTGGGTGGTCCTCGCCCGGGGAGCCAGGGCTCGAGCCAGTAGGACATCTTCACCAAGAACATGCTGTCCGGGCGGAACCCGAACGTCGTGCGCGTCGTGCGTCCTCGGGAAGGTCCCCTCCATTGTCCCCCTTCGGGATCGCGCGTACGATCTCCCGAGTTCCCCACCGTCGGAGGATCCCATGAAGCTCCGTGCCCTGGCCGCGGTCTCCGCGCTCGTTCTGCTCCCCCTCGCCCACGCCGCCACCGGGCTGCACGCCCAGACGCCCTCGGCTCCCGCCGCTGGCGGCGGCACGCTGGGCTTCTACCGCTTCCCCGATCTCCACGGCGACGTGGTGGTCTTCGCCGCCGAGGGGGACCTCTGGCGGGCATCGGTGACCGGGGGGATGGCTCAGCGCCTGACGACGCACCCCGCCGAGGAGACGGACCCGGCCATCTCTCCCGACGGGCGCACGCTGGCCTTCACGGCCCGCTACGAGGGGCCTGCCTCGCTCTACACCATGCCCATGACGGGAGGCATGCCGACGCGGTGGACATACGAGGCCGAAGCCGCGGTCGCCACGACCTGGACGCCCTCGGGTGAGCTGGTCTACACGACCACCCACTACTCCACGCTTCCCCAAAGCCAACTCGTGCGGCTGAACACCGCCGACGGGACCCGGACCCGGGTGCCTCTCTACACCGCCACCGAAGGGAGCTGGGACGCGTCGGGCAGGACGCTCTGGTTCGTGCGTCCCGCCTTCCACAACAACGTCACCAAGCGCTACACCGGCGGCACCGCCCGGGACGTGTGGAAGTACGTGGATGGAGCACCCGAAGCCGTGGAGCTCACCGGCGACTACGAGGGGGAGAGCCACTCCCCCATGTGGTGGAATGGGCGTGTATGGTTCGTCACCGACCGGGACGGGACCATGAACCTCTGGTCCATGGACGAGAACGGCGGTGACGTAAAGCAACATACGCGCCACAGTGGGTGGGACGTGCGCCACCCCGACCTGCAGGCCGGGCGCATCGTCTACGAGCTGGGCGCGGATCTGAGGCTCTTCGACATCGCCTCCGGCACGGACCGGGAGATCCCCCTCACGCTCGCCTCCGACTTCGACCAACTCCGGGAGAAGTGGGTGGACAACCCCATGGAGTTCCTCACCTCGGCTCGCCCGAGCCCCTCCGGCGACCGGGTGGTCCTCACCTCCCGGGGACGGGTCTTCGTGGCCTCGGCGGGCCCGGGGCGCCTGGTGCGCGCTTCCGCCAAGGAAGGCGTGCGCTACCGCGACGCCACGTTCCTTCCCGACGGGAACACGCTGGCGGCGCTCTCCGACGAGAGCGGCGAGTTCGAGTGGGTGACACTCCCGGCCACCGGCGTGGGCGAAGGGCGCGCCCTCACCACCGGCGGCGACGTGCTCCGCTACGAGGGCGTCCCCTCCCCCGACGGCAAGTGGATCGCCTACACGGACCACCGCCGCGACCTCTGGGTGCTGGAGGTGGCCACCGGGGAGCAGCGCAGAGCCAGCGAAGCCCGCGAGGGCTCGAGCGACCCGGCCTGGTCTTCCGACTCCCGCTGGCTCGCGTTCGCGGAGACGGCACCGAACACGTTCCGCCAGGTGAAGCTCTTCGACACCGGGAGCGGTGCGGTGACGGCGCTCACGTCGGACCGGGTGAACGCGCAAGCGCCGGCGTGGGACGCCAAGGGAGACTTCCTCTGGTTCCTCTCCGACCGGCGCCTGGTGTCCACCGTGTCGAGCCCGTGGGGGAGCCGCCAGCCCGAGCCCTCTTTCGACAAGACCTGGGAGATCTACGAGATCGGGCTCCGCGGGGACGTGCGCTCGCACTTCAAGCCTGCGGACGAGCTGACGCCCAAGGCGGAGGCAGGCGGCGCGGCGGAGAGCGGCGCGACAAAGGGCGGCGCAGCGGAAAGTGGCGCGGCCGCGCCCATCCGCATCGCCCTCGACGGGATCCAGCGGCGCGTGCGCCGCGTCCCGGTGGAGGCGGGGAACTACGGGGCCCTCTCGGCCAACGGCACGGCGCTCTTCTACCTCTCCCGCGAAGCGGGCCAGTTCGGCGGGGGCAACCTCGTCGCGCTCCCCATCACCGCCGACGACCCCAAGCCCGTGGTGGTGGCCGAGGGCGTGACCGGCTACGAGCTTTCCGGCGACGGCAAGAAGCTGCTGCTCCGCCAGCGTGACGCGCTCTACGTGGTGGACGCCAAGGCCTCCAAGCCGGGCAACCTCCAGGACGGTCGCGTGGACCTCTCGGGGTGGAAGTTCTCCCTGGACGTGCGCCAGGACTTCCGGCAGATGTTCCTCGACGCGCTCCGCATGGAAGAGGATTACTTCTACGACCCCGGCATGCACGGCCTGGATTGGAAGGCCGTGACCGCCAAGCACCTGGCGCTCGTGGACCGGGTCACCACCCGGGACGAGCTCTCCGACCTCATCGGCCGGGCCGTGGGTGAGCTGTCGGCGCTCCACACCGCCGTGCGCGGAGGCGACATGCGCACCGGCGACGACAGCATCCAGGTCGCTTCCCTCGGAGCGCGTCTCACAAAGGACCCGGGAGCCGGCGGGTACCGTATCGAGCGCATCTACCGGTCGGACCCCGATTACCCCGAGGAGATGTCGCCTCTGGCCGACCCGTACCTGGGTGTGGCCGAGGGGGACGTCATCGTGGCGGTGAACGGAGCGGGCACCCTGGACGCGCCCGACATCGGCGCGCTGCTCCGCGACCAGGCGGGCAAGCAGGTCCGTCTCTCGGTGCGCACCGGCGGCGCGGCGCCCCGTGACGTGCTGGTCACGCCCACGGCGAACGAGTCGAACCTGCGCTACGCCGACTGGCAGTACACGCGGCGCCTCAAGGTGGAGGAGGACGGCGGCGGGAAGATCGGGTACGTACACCTCCGCGCCATGGGAGGCGGCAACCTCACCGAGTGGTACCGGAACTTCTATCCCGTGTTCGACCGCCAGGGACTCATCCTGGACATGCGGCGCAACTCGGGCGGGAACATCGACTCGTTCCTCCTCGAGAAGCTCCTGCGCCGGGCCTGGATGTACTGGAAGGAGAACGTGGGCGACGTGAGCTGGAACATGCAGTACGCGTTCCGCGGCCACATGGTGGTGCTGGTGGACCAGAACACCGCTTCCGACGGCGAGGCCTTCGCCGACGGGTTCCGCCGTCTGGGTCTGGGCCCGGTGATCGGGATGCGCACCTGGGGCGGTGAGATCTGGCTGGGAAGCTCTAACCGCCTCACCGACGGCGGCCACGCCAGGGCCCCGTCCATGGGCGTGTTCGCGCCCGAGGGCGGGTGGCTCATCGAGCAGGTAGGCGTCGTCCCGGACATCGAGGTGGACAACCTCCCCCGGGCCACCTTCGACGGCCAGGACGCCCAGCTCGATGCGGCCATCCGCTACCTGCAGCAGAAGATCGCCGAGGACCCGCGGCCCGTTCCCGAGCCCCCACCCTACCCGAAGCGGGCGTTCCGCTACCCGGGCGAGGGAGGCCGGTAGCGCCGCGGCTGGGAGATCTCGAGGGTAGGCGAGGGGCGCCGCCTCAGGCGGCGCCCGAGTGGTCGCGCGCGCGCCAGCCACGCGCGGCCGCCGCCACCCCCACCAGCGCGACGGTGAGGGCGACACCCAGGCACGAGCGCAGCAGGAGCGGCCCCAGGGAGACCCACGAGTACGGCGTGACCACGAGCCCCAACGCTGCCTGCACCGCGAACACCTCCACGCCCACCGCCGACAGGACCAAGAACACCACGAACACCAGGACGAACGTCGCCGCCGCCGGGAGGCGGATCCCCAGGAGGAGGTCGGTGGCCGCCACCGCCGGGAGGGCGGTGAGGGTCAGCAGCGCCCCCAGGGCCGTGTACCAGGAGGCGAAGCGCACGTCCCCCCCCGAGAAGAGCGCCGCCACCGTCCATGCGAAGGCCGCCAGCGATGCGATCCACGCCACCATGGCCGCGGTCTTCCCCACCGCGTACTCCAGGGGGGAGAGGAAGTCGAGGACGAGGAGGCGGTCGAAGGAGAGGCTCCGGTCGGCGGAGAGGCCGGGACTGAACGCCAGAGCCCAGGCCGCGATGAACCCCAGGACGAACAACCCGTCGGAGCCGGCCTCCTGCCACCGGCCCACGGCGTGGGCGGCGGCGAGCACCGCGGCGCCGAGGAGCGTCACCCTTGCCCGCAGCGCCCGCAGCGCCTCGAGGCGCGCGAACGCCCACCCGCGGGCCGGTGAGCGAGCGCCCACGCTCGTCACCCGTCCCCGGGCACGAGGCGGACCACCGGCCCCCCCGTGAGCTCCTCGGGGACCGCCTGGTTGGTGGCCACCACCACCACGCGCGTCCGTGCCAACCTGCCCAGGCGCTCGGCCAGGATCTCCTTCCCCTCCCGCGAAAGATGCTCGAAAGGCTCGTCGAGGAAGACGTGGTCCCGCCCGTTGGAGAGGATCGCGTCCAGGATGAGCCGCTTCTCCTCCCCGGTGGACAACTGCTCCGCCGTCACCGCCAGCTTGGCGAAGGGCGGCGTGAGCCCGGGGATCTCCCGCTCCGGCAGACCCAGGCGCGCCACCATGGCCTGCCACTCGGAGACCCGCGTCCCCGGCGGCAGGCGCATGTCCGGGTGGTAGTAGGAGCGGCCCGGAGCGGGGCCGCCCTCCCCGCCGTGGTGCACCGTCCCCGCCGCGGGCCTGTCGAGGCCCGCCAACACGCGGAGCAGCGTGGTCTTCCCGCCGCCGTTCTCCCCCACCAGCCACGCCACCGTCCCGGGCCGGTGATCGAGGTCGAACCCCTCCACGATGACGCGCCGGCCCCGGCACACGGTGAGCGCTTCGGCTCGGAGGCGTGGGGAGGCCGGGCTCACGTCCCGCCCCCAGCCGGGATGGGGCAGCGGTACCAACGCTCGTCGTCGGCCACAGCCACCACCTCGTTGGCGGAAGGCAGATAGGTGAAGGGACCAGCGTTCATGGGGAAGATCCACGAAGCCAGGTAGGTCATGTCGGCGTCCACGCGCACCAGCGCCTTCTCCCATGCATCCCCGAGCGTGCGCCCGGTGCGGGTAAGGTACAGCATTCCGCCGCCCGGCGGATCGGGGGTGGCTTCCAGCACCGGCGCGAGGAGGCGGCGCATCTCCTCGTCGATGAAGGGTGGCTCCGGGCGGAACGCCTCGGTGCCGGCCACGCCGTCGGGGAGGGGCACGGCCACGTCGCGCACGGCGGCCCGCCCCTGGCCCGAAGGGGGAAGCTCCACCAGGTGGGCCAACGCCCGGACGTACTGATGCGCCACCACGACGCGGCCACCCTCCACGCGGATCACAACCGTGGCGTTGGCCAGCGCCTTGATCTGGGGCGTGGCCTCATGGACGGGCGCGATCCCCAGAGGCTCCGGGCGCGCGCCGCCCACGCGGAAGAGGATCTCGCTCTGCGTGGGCGAGATGGGCATCGCGCTCACCAGCCACCCGTCCCCGTCGCCCAGCAGGCGGTTCGGCGCGATTCCCAGGGCGAGGTGGCCCCGCTGCACGCCGTCCAGGCCGAAGAACGTGAGGCGCCCCCGTCCCCGCTCGGCCACGATGAGGAGGGTGTCGCCCACGAACTCCACGTCCACCGGGTCGGCGAGCGCCGAAGGCCCCTCCTCCTCCCAACGCACCCGCGCGCGAACCGTCAGGTCGTGATCGAGAAGGAGGATCTCCCGGTCGCCGTCGGCGATGGCGGCAAGGAGCGTGTCGTCGAGAGCCTTGAGCCTCACCACCCCCGCGGGGAACGCGGGCATGTCGGCCACCGAGCACTCCAGGACCGGGGATCGGTCCGTGAAGTCCTCGATGTAGACGGCCTCCGGGCCGTCGGTGGCGCAGGCGGCAAGGCAGGTGACGGCAAGCGCGGGGAGCGGGGAGACGACGGCTGATCGCATGGATTTCAGGGTAGAGGTTGGACTTCGGATGGGTTTGCGTCAGCACGGCCTTGAAGGAGGTGGTACGGTGCGGGTGCCGGGGACGGATGCGCTAGAGGACGGAGACGGCCTGGTGGCACCCCGAGGGCGGGATGGAAGGTGTGCGGTGTGGAGCGCGGGTCACCAGGTGAAGAACTTACGAGCTGCGCACCCGGCCCAGGCGACGCCGCACTCGAACTCGGCGAGCGTACCCACGGCACCCCCCCCGTACTCGTACGCGCCGTTCAGGCACACGAGGTAGTCTCCCGTGCAGCTGGCCGAGACCTGGCTCGGTACCGCCGCCGCGAGGGCCAGGGAAAGCGCCCACACCACGATCTTCAGATTGCGGAACATGGCTCCTCCTTTCGCGACCGCCGCCGTCTCCCCGGAGACTCCCAGGGATCCGTTGTGGCCGGAACCACGTTCGCCCGCCGGGCGTGGCGGCGACATGTCTGGATGGGACTTCGTGAGGCCGGACCCCGGACCGGGCCCCGGGACCCGGGACCCGGCGCGTCAGGGCGTCGTGGCCGTCCCATCGAGGGCGGCGATGCGGCGCTCCATGGTGCTCTTGAAGCGCCCGTCCACCGGGAGCCGGTCGGGCACGGCCAGCCCGCGCCGGTAGACGGCCAGCGCCGCCTCGTTCTTGCCCTGGTACCGGAGCGTCTCGCCCAGGTCCAGGTAGAAGAGCACCATCCCCGGATCCCCGGCGACGGCCCGCTGGATGTGCGCCTCGGCCAGCTCCCACTTCGCCTGGCCCAGCAGGTCGCCCCGGAGGAACATGCGAGCCAGGATCCGCTTCACCCTGGGCAGGCGCGCCACCTCCTGGTGCAGCTTGCCCCGGACGTGATTGCCCAGGGGATGGCCGGGGTGCTCGGCGAGGAGCTTCCCGGTGAGCTGCCAGGTCTCCTCGGCCAGCGCCACCACCGTGCGCGCCCCGGGCTCGGCCAGCGCGCGCCGGCCCCGCGCCGCGGCGGCCCACGCCATGGCCTCGGCGTCGTCGGGGCGCAGGCCGAGAAGTGCCTGCCCCTGGGCGTCGGCCTCGCGCAGCCAGCTCCGGCGCGTGTCGGCATCGGCGCCCATGATTCCGAAGCCCAGCGCCGCACGCGTGGCCCGCCACCGGGCCTCGAAGTCGTCGGGCTCGACGCCCAGCCGGGCGACGAGCACGGCGTAGGAGGCCTCCGAGTCCCCGGCGAAGAGAAGGCTGTCGGAGATCTCCGCCGCCGTCTTGGTGGCCGGGGTGTCCTCCGCCGCCGTGTCCACCGCGCCAAGCACGGTCTGACCCGCCAGCGGCAGAGGCTGGAGGACCAGCGCCATCCCCACCGCCGCCACGGTCACAGTACAGGAGGCGACGAGGCCAGAGGAAGTCATGCCGCTACCGCGACGTGGGCGTGGGCGACCAGTACGTGCGCAGCATGGGACTCCGATTCGTGTCGGGCCCTCCCACGGGCCACGCCAACTCGATGCGGGTGATGGAGCCGGTGCCGGCGGGCGCTCCGATACGGATCCCGAAGCCCACGGCCTTGCGCCACCCCGTGTCGTTGCCGAACGGCACGTTGGAAGCCCACCCCTGGCCGATGTCCCCGAACACGGTGAGCCCCAGGTCCAGCGTGGGCTTGAAGAGCGCCAGGTTCACCCGGTGCTCGGCGTACGCGACGAAGCTGCTCCCGATGGGGACCTCGTCCTCCCGGTAGCTCCGCACCCCGAGCTCCCCGCCCAGCGCCGACTGGTAGGGCTGGTCCACGTTGTCCCGGAGATCGAGGCGCATCCCGGTGACGAAGGTCTGGAAGCTCGAACCGCCGGGCTGGAAGTACGCCTGGGCGTTCACGTTCAGGCCGAGGTCCCGCCAGGGAGACACGCCCTCGGGCGTCGAGTCCACCAGGCGCGCCTCGGCCTTCAGCGCGGCGGTCGTCGTAAGACCGTCCCACGCCCCACCCACGAACCCGTCCACGCGCCCGTAGGTGTCGTTGTCGTCGGTGCCGAAGGCCGTCAGCGTGCGCCCCACGGTAAGCATGAGCTCGGTCCCCAGCGCCACGTTCTGCACCCCGGTGACGCGGTCCAGCCCCTGGGTGGTGGTGAAGCGGAGCCGCCGGATCCCGCCGGTGATGCCGAAGCGCACGTAGGAGTCCGGGTGATCCTGCCCCACCAGGCGGCTGGCCAGCGAGTCGGCGGCGGGCACGGCGCCGTGGAAGTCACCTCGCCAGACCATGCGTGGGGTCGTGGTGACGTCCCGGTGCAGGAGCGTGAGCTCGCTTCCCAGGACCCTGAGCGCGCCGGGACGGCCCCACCGGCGTGAGAAACGGAACCAGCCCGTCACCTCTTCCATGGGAAAGAGCACGTGCGAGAAGTCGTCGTGGTTCCCGGTGAGGAAGGAGTACTCCTTGTCCTCCGTCTGCAGCCGGGTGTCGAGCTGGAACCGCCCGGCCTCGCTCACGAAGGGGTACGAGAGCTCCCCACGCACGAAGTCGCCGGTGCGGGTGGTCCCGGCGCCGATGGCCGCGTTGGCCCGGGTGCCGAGGAAGCGCCCGGTGGAAAGGGTGAGGAAGCGGTCGTTGCGCTCGCGGAAGTCGCGGTAGCGGAACGAGAGGCGCAGCCCCTGTCCCACCAGGTTCTTCTCGGTGACGTAGAAGCCCTTGAACTGGAAGTTGCTCTCCACGTCGAAGTCCACGCCGAGCTGGGTGGTCCACTCGTCCCACGTCTCCACGTAGATCGCCCAGGTGGAGTCGGGGAGACGCTCGGCGCTGGTCTCGATGCGCGCGATGAAGTCCAGGTCGCGGATGAGCCGCTCCGACTCCGACAGCGCGTGGGCGTCGAAGCAGTCCCCTTCCTCCAGGAGGAGCTCGTCGCGGAGGAAGCCCTCCCGGGTGCGGATGTGCATGAAGTTCACGAAGCTCATCGCCCACTCGAACCTCCGCCCCTGGATGTCCTCGCGGGCGAAGAGCGAGTGGTTGCGCACCACGATGCTGCTCACCGTCCCCTCGGCGCACACGCCGTCCTGGGGGGCGACGGGGAAGAGGCTCCCGCTCAGGAGCAGGGCGACGAGGACGAGCGCGGGAGTGCGGAGGATCGGCATCGGCGAGCGGAGGACGTGGATCTGGCGCTTCGATAATCTTTAATCTTAACGCAAATCTACTCCTGGAGATCCCTCCAGGGCGCCCACGCGCTCCGACATCATCCGCTTGAAACCCTGGTCCACGGGGAACCTGTCGGGCATGGCGAGGCCGCGCCGGTAGACGGCCGCTGCGGCCTCGGTCTTCCCCTGGGCGGCCAGCGTCTCCGCGAGATCCAGGTAGAAGAAGACCATCCCCGGGTCGCCGGTAACGGCGAGCAGGTGGTGCTCCTCCGCCCGCTCCCACGTGCCCTGGCCCACCAGCGCGGACCCGAGGAAGAGGCGCCCGAAGAAGCGGGCCGCCGCGGGGAGCCCGGCCACCTGCTGGCACAGCTTGCCCCGCACGTGGTTGCCCAGCGGGTGGTCCGGGTGCCGGTAGAGGAGCGCCTCGGTGAGCGCCCACGTCTCCTTGGCCAGGCGCGCAGGCGTCTTCAGCCCCTCCTCGTGGAGTGCGTGGCGACCCCGGGCCGCGGCGGCCCAGGCCAGGGCCTCGGGATCGTCGGGGCGCACACGCACGAGCTCCTGCCCGTGGGCGTCGGCCTCCAGCGCCCAGCCCCGGCGCACGCGATGGCTCGCGCCCGTCACCGACAGGCTCACCGCGAGGCGCACGGCGCGCCAGCGGGCCTCGAAGTCGTCCGGGGCCGAGCCCAGGTGCGCCGCCAGCACGGCGAACGCCTCTTCCGAGGCGCCGGCGTGGAGGAGGCCGTCCGCTCTCTCCACCACCGCCGAGCCCGGGTCCCCGGGGGTGGCCGCGTCCCACACGCCCTGGCCCTGGAGCAACGCGGGGAGGAGGGCCAGCGCCAGGGCACACGCCAGGAGCGCCCCGCCCGTTCGGGCGCGGCGGCGTGGATTCCAGGGGGGGAGGAGTGGTTGTTGCGTCATGGGCAATCGTTGATAATAACGCTACCGCCCGGCCAAGGATCCGCGTCCGGTCCGATCCGCGCCGCGCCCCGCCGCCCCTTCCGCCAGAGGACCCGCCCATCTCTCCGCCCCGCCCAGGCACGCCGGCCCTCGCGGCCGGGAGCCAGCTGGCCTGGCTGGCCGTCGCGGCCGCGGCGTGGTGCCTGGCGCTGGCCGCCCTCCCGGTGGATCCGGACTACACCGCGGGGGAGCTCCTCGACCACCTGGCCTCCTGGCGCGAAACCGGCGTGCTCTACCCGGCCCTGGGGGACGGGGCCCCCTGGCGCGTGCTGAACTACCCTCCGCTGGCGCTCCTCGCGGCGCGGGTGATGGCGGAGCTCGGGCTCCCGGAGCTGGCCGCCGGGCGTGCGGGCAACGGCCTGGCCCTCCTGGCCCTCCTGGGCGCAGCGGCCGCATGGGCCCGAGCCCGGGGGGCCCGAGGTGCCGCCCTCGCGGGAACGGTGGGGCTCCTGGGCGCCAGCTTCCCCGTGCTCTACGCCGCCGGGCAGTTCCACATCGAGCTCTGGGCGGTCGCCTTCACCGTGGCCGGGTTCGCCCTCCTGGACCGGGGCTCCACCCGCCGGAGCGCGGCGCTGGCGGGGGTGGCGCTGGCGCTGGCGTGCTGGTCCAAGCAGACCCAGGTGGTCCCGGCCGCCGTGGCGCTGGCTTGGGCGTGGAGATGGCGCCGGGTCGCGGCGCTCCCCGCCACCGGAGCCTTCGCCCTCGCCGGACTCCTGGGCGCCGCGGGGATCACGGCGGCGTGGGGCCTGGAGCCGTGGCGGCACATGCTCGCGTACACGGTGGGGACGTACTCCCTCACCAACCTGGGGTCGCAGGCGCTCTCCCACGCCCTGCCCTGGATCGTCCTCCTGGCCTTCGTCGCGAACACGGCCCGGAGCGAGGGCCCGCCGGCACGTCGTGACCCTCTCCTCTGGCTCTGGATCGGAGCGCTGGCCTGGTCCCTCTCTTCGGCCCGGGTGGGTTCGTCGTACGCCTACTTCCTCGACCTGCACGTAGCCACCGCCCTCTGGGCGGGCCCGCGCCTCTTCGGCGGCGGCGCTGCGTCGCCGTCGCGGGCGTGGCGCTGGATCCTCGCCGTCCAGTTGGTGGCGGCGGACGTGGGGACGGGGGCGGCCCTGGGGGTCAACGTGGCCCGCCTCAGGGAGGTGGAGCGCGGCCTACCGGCGGTCTGCGCGGCGCTGGGAGGAAGGGCATCGGACGCCGCCCCGTCTCCGGCCTCCGTCGGGGCCGCCGAGCCCCTCGTCCTGTCCGAGGAGGTGGGGGTGGCAAGGGCGTGCGGCCGGCGAGTGGCCGCGCACCCGTTCATCATGGCATCGCTGGCCGAACAGGGGCGCTGGGACCCTGCGCCCCTGGACGCGGCGTTCCGCGCCGGCGACGTCCCCGTGGCCCTCCTCGCCTTCGATCCCCGGGAGCCTGCGCTCGGAGCCCACGGGGAACGCTGGCCTCCCTCCCTCCTCCGTTCCTTCGCCCAGGCCCCGGTGGTGGAACGCGCCGGGGCGGGTTTCTGGGTGGCGCGATGGTGAGCCGCCTGAAGCGCTGGCTGGACGACGAGTCGGCGGCCACCGGGCTCCCCCTGGCGGCCATGCTGGCCACGGCGGTGGCGGTCCACGTGTGGGTCACGCTCCTGGCCTTCAACCCGTGGCACCCGGACGAACACTTCCAGATCCTTGAGTTCGCCTGGGCCCGGGCGGGGCTGTCCCCCCTCGCCGATCTACCTTGGGAGTGGGGGGCCAGGATCCGCCCCACCCTCCAGCCCTCCCTGGCCCTCGGGCTCCTCTCGGTGCTGAGGGGCCTGGGCCTCGACTCCCCGTTCCTCTGGGTGCTCCTTCTCCGCTTCGCCTCGCTGGCGGCGGCGCTCGCCGTGCTCCTGGGCGTGGCCGCCCACGCAGCACCGGCGCTCACGCGGGCCGGGCGGCAGACCCTCTGGACGACGTCACTCCTCCTCTGGTTCCTCCCCCTCTTCCTCGGGCGCTTCAGCTCGGAGAACCTGGGAGGGCTGACGCTGGCTGCGGCCATCCTGCTGGTGGCGGGCTCGGGCCCCGCGCGCCGGCGCGACGCCGGCGCGGGCGTCCTCCTGGGCCTCTCGTTCCTGTTCCGCTACCAGATGGCGCTGGCCATCGTCCCCGTGCTGGCGTGGGCAGCGCTGCGCAAGGACGACGGAGGACGACGGGAGGTGGCGCGTGCCGCCTCCATGGCCCTGGTCGCGGCAGGCGTGGTGGCGGCGGGAGCCGTGGTGGATGCATGGTTCTACGGGGAGTGGGTCCTGGCTCCGTGGAACTACTTCCGCGTCAACCTCATGGAGGGGATGGCCGCTCACTTCGGCACGAGCTTGTGGCACTTCTACCTGGTCCGCACCCCCGTCTTCATGGCGCCCCCGCTGGGGATCGCCCTCTTCGCCCTGGCCCTGGCCGGGGTGGCTACCCGTCCGAGGAGCCCCTGGAGCTGGGCCGCCGTGACGTTCCTGGTCGGCCACTCGCTCATCGGCCACAAGGAGGACAGGTTCCTCGTACCGCTCGTGTACATGCTCCCGGTGCTCACGGCCTGGGGCGTCGAAGCGGCGGTAAGGCTGGGACGCGGGAGGCGCTGGTGGGCCGGGCTCCTGCGCCTGGGCGCCTGGGGCCTGATCGCCCAGAACGGGATCCTCCTGGCGCTCGCCGCCACCCCCTCCATCCACCGTGGGAAGGAGCCGGACGGCCACTACATGCGCTTCCTCTGGGCCACTGCGGAAGAGCACCCGGGCGACCCCGTCTACGTGCTCGGGGACGGGGGGAAGCCGTACCGCTTCTTCGACCTCGACGTCCACGTGTTCCACCACCCCCGCGTCCGAGGCGTGGATCACCACCCCGGCGACCCACTCCCCGCCCAGGTGCCCCGGGGCACGTCTGCGGCGCGGCTCCTGGTGGAAACCTACGGAGACACGCCCCCCTCGGTGGCCGGGGCCCGGGCCTACGAGTTGGCCTACGTGGCCGAGCCCGGGTACCGGGTCATGGCCCGGGCCATGGGCCAGGAGGGGGCGCGCTGGCTCCTCTGGTTGGAGGAGGTGAACCTGTGGGCCGACCCCGGGCGGGCGCGCCGCCTCTGGCGCGTGCACCTGGACGGCGGCGCATGAGGAACGGGCGCCCGTGATCCCCAGGATCGTCCACCAGGTCTGGCTCGGCGCCGACCAGCCCACGCCACCACCCCACATGCTGGAGGCGTCGAGGAGTTGGGCCGACCAGAACCCGGGGTGGAAGCATCGGGTCTGGAACGCGGCGGAGGTGGAGGAGCTCTTCGCCAGGGCCCGCCCGGACCTGGCGGCGTTCTACCGGAGCTATCCGCGCTGGATCCAGAAGGCCGACGCCGCCCGGTACCTCATCCTCCACGAGCACGGAGGCGTGTACGCGGACATGGACCTCGCCTGCGCGCAGGCCCTGGACCCCCTCACCGGGGAAGACCTGGTTCTGGCGCCGACGTGGCCCTTCGGCCTCTCCAACGACCTCATGATGGCGCGCCCGGGGCACCCCTTTTTCCGGGAGGTCCTGGACGGGCTCCCCGACGGCTTCCGCAGGTGGTACCGCTTCTGGGTCCCGCCCTACGTCCGGGTCCTGTCCGGGTGCGGATCGTCGTACCTCACCTCCGTGTGGCGCCGCACGTCCGCCCGGGCGCCGGCGCGCCTGCTCACGCCCGAGGAGTATGGGCACGCCGGCACGAGCCAAGCGTTCGTGCGCCACCTTCCGGGGAGCACCTGGCACGCCTGGGACGCCCGCCTGGTGCTCTGGGTGTTGCGGCGCCGGCGCTGGATCCTCTTCGGAGTCGCCGCGGCCGCCGTCGTGGCCGCTTCGCTCGCCCTGCTATGACGAAGCGCGCCCCCCACGCCTCCGGGCGGACCGTCTGCCTGACGGTGGACGCCGAGCCCGACTGCCCGCCGTACCTGCAGGGGTGGCGGGGGATGGAGGAGGGGGCGCCCCTCCTCCTCGAGCTGTTCCGGGAGGAAGGCGTCCCGGCTACGTTCTTCACCACCGGGGACGCGTCGCGCCGCCACCCCGGCGTGGTGGCGCGCCTAGTGGCGGAAGGGCACGAACTGGGGAGCCACGGGATGACTCACCGTCCCTTCCCCACCCTCTCGCCAGTCGAAGCCAAGGCGGAGATCCGCGACACGTCGGCGCTTCTGCGAACCTATGCGCCGGTGATCTCCTTCCGTGCGCCCAACCTGAGGATGCCGGACCGATACCTCCCCCTCCTCGAGGCCGACGGCTACCAGGTGGACTCCTCGGTGGGACGCTACAAGCCCGACGCCTGGAGAGCACCGCCGTCCACGTCGCTCCGCCGCATCCCCGCGTCGGTGACGTCGTCGTGGCTCCGCCTGCCCCCCCGGCTCCGCGACCCTCTGCTCCGGCGCCTGGCTTCGCCGGTGGTGCTCTTCGTGCACCCCTGGGAGATGGTGGACCTGCGTGACACCGGGATACGCTGGGATTGCCGGGCGGGAACCGGTGAGCACGCGCTGGCGAGCCTACGCCAGGTGATCCACCTCTACGGGGCCGAAGGCGCGCGTTTCCTGCGCATCTCCGAGGCGGCGGCGGCGGTTCCCGGAGCGGCGTCGTGAAGCGGAACTGGACGTGGGTGCTGGGGTGGCTCGTCCTCACCGCGCTGGTGGTGGCCACCGCCCGCCGGGTGGACGCCGCCGGAACGCTTCGGGTCCTGGCGGGTGCCGATCTTCTCTGGCTCGCCCTGGCCGTCCTGGCCAATGGTGCCATCCTCGCCCCGGCCACGGGCCAATGGATCCTCTTTCTGTCCAGGGAGAGCCGCATCGGGGCCCGCCGGGTGTTCGGGATCCTCTCTCTCACCGCGTCGGTGGCCAACGGAGGCCCACCGGCGGCGGCGCTGGTGACCCAGGTCCACCTCCTGGCCACCCGGGGCGGCGTCGGACACGCCGCCGCCGTCTCCCTCACCATCCTGGACCACATCGTCGAGGGGCTCGCCAAGCTCGCCATCGTGGCGCTGGCCGCCGCGGTGGTCCCCGGCTTCCAGTACCGGGCGCTGGGGCTGGGGATCATCCTCGGCGTTCCCGCCCTGGCCCTGGCCTTCGTGGTGCTGGCCCACCGCGGGCACGTGCTGGACCGGTGGGCGGCTGCGACCCGGGGCCGGCTCGGGCGGGCCCTGGGCTTCCTGGGGCGCACCATCCACCACCTGGAGGCGCTCCGCCGGCCCGCGCCTCTCGTCCTCGCCGTGGTCCTGGGACTGGCGAAGAAGGCGCTGGAGGCAGCGGGGATCGCCGCAGCAGCCGCCGCCCTGGGCGTCGTCCTCCCCTTCTGGCTGGTGGTCGCGATGCTGGTGGCCGTGAACCTCTCCAGTCTCGTCGCCCCCACGCCGGCCGCGCTGGGAGTCTATGAGGGCGCTGCGTTCCTGGTCCTCCGCTCCGCCGGCCTGGGAGCGGACCAGGCGTTGGCCGTGGCCCTCGTCGCCCACGCCACCTACCTCCTCCCGCTGGCCAGCATCGGCTGGATCGTGGAGTCGCTCCGCCTGGCGGGAGGCCTGGGACGGCGCGGCAGGTCCGGCACGGAGGCGGAGCCGTGAGCCCGGGCGCGCCGCCCGGCGGGCCGGGCCGCGGGAAGCTGGCGTACGCCGCCCTCCTCGCCGGAATCGGCGCGGTGGGGATCGCTGTCCACGCCTGGTTCGCCCTGGGCGCCGACGCGCTGGACTCCGACCGTGCCCTGATCCTCCTCATGGCCCGGCGCTTTGCCCAGGGGGACCTCTCCGTGTTCCTCTGGGAGCAGAACTACATGCTGGCGTTGGAGCCCCTCCTCCTGACGCCGCTGGCCGCCGTGGGGTGGGCCACCCCCGTGGCGGCGGGCCTCGTAGGCGTGACGCTCACCGCCGCCCTGGCCGCCCTCTCGGTGGGGTTGGCCCGCCGCCTGGGCGGTGCTCCCTGGATGGCCCTCCTGGTCTGGGCGGTGGCGCCCGCCCTGGTGGTCCACCACCACGTGGCCCTGTACGGGGCCCGCCTGGCGGCTACGCTGCTGGCCGTGGCGGCGTTCGCGTGGAGCCTGCGTGCCCGAAGCCGGGACACGTGGATCGCCGTCGGCGTCCTTGTGGGCGTGTCCTTCTTCGCCGATCACCTCATGCTCCTGTGGGCGGCAGCGGTGGTTTTCGTGGCCGCGCGCCGAGGGGCGCTTCGTCCCCTGGCCGCGGGCGCCCTCCCGGTGGTGGCGCTGGACGTGCTCGTGTCCTCGCTCATGCCGGCGGTGCACCTGTCCGGCCCCAACGATCCGGGCCACTGGCTCTGGAACGTGGCGCGGCTCTTCGGCGTGGCCCTCCCCCAGCTCTTCGGATTTCTCCTGAGCCGGGGCCCCACCCCCACCTTCGAGGCGCTCACGCCGCTGGTGCCCCAGGGCCTCCTGTGGCCGGCGCTGGCCCTCCCGGGCGCGGCTGCGCTGGCGGCGCTGGCCGTGACGCTCCTCCGCCACCGCCGCGGCATCTTCGGGGCCGCCGCTCCCCACGGGGGCACGGCGGCCCAGGCGCTCCTCCTGGCGTGCGCCGTCGGGCTCGGACTGTTCGCCTTCGTGGGCGGGGGCGGCGACATCTGGTCCGTCCGCTACCTGGTCCCCCTTTGGCCCGCCATCTCCGTGCTGGCCGCCATGGCGGTGCAGCGCTGGAGCGGGCGCCTGCGCCCGCTCGCGGCGGTGGCGGTCCTCCCGGCCGCCTTCACCCTCCTGGCCGACGGCGCCTGGCCCCGGGCCGGCGACGGGGCCGCGGCGCGGGCGGAGGCGGCCCTCGCCGGGGAGGCGGTGCGCGCCGCCGGGGCGAAGGCCGTGTACACCGACTACTGGGATACCTACCGCCTGGAGCTGCTCACCGGCAGCGCGGTCCCCTGGCTGACGCTCACGATCATCGAGCGGCACCCGGAGGCGGCCCGCGGAGCCCTCCAGGCGAGCCCGGTGGCGTACCTCCTCCGGCCGGGGCACACCGGGGCGCTGGACGCCCTCGCCGACGCCCCGGCATCCGGAGCACGCATCCTCGAGGAGCGCGACGTGGGACGCTTCCGCCTGGTGGTCACGGACCGGCCCCTCCCCGGCGTGGCCAAGCCCGGCACGCCGGGATCCAGAGCATGGCAGGTCGCCGCCGCCGTGGGCGCGGGGCTCCTGTTCCTGGGCATGCTCCTGGGGGTGGGGCTCCTGGGAGGGCGCACGGCCCGGGGCCGACCGTGATCCGCCGGCTCCTGTCCTGGATCCTGGCCGACGCGTCCGTGCTCTGGACGTGGATGGCGGCCTCGGCGCTGGGGTGGGCCATCCAGCTCGGCCTTGGGTTGGGCCAGCCCTCGCAGGGGCTGGCGCTCTCCGCGGCGGCGATCCCGGCGGCGCTGGTGGCATCCCTTCCCCGCCGGATGCGGCGCTGGGGAATGGTCGCGGTGGTGACCCTCACCGCCCTCGTGGGGGTGGCCAACGCCGTGCACCACCGGGCGTTCCAGACGTATCTGCCCCTTCAGGCTCTCCTGGCCGTGGACCAGGGGTGGGCGGTGCGCGACTACGCCGCTCTCCTCCTCCGTCCCGCGGACCTGGCGCCGGCCGCCCTCGTCCTCCTCACCCTGGCTGGCGCCCTCGTTGCAGGACGGAGGGAGCGCCGGGGCCGCACCGCACCCCGGGCGCACGCCACGCTCCCCCTGACGCTCTGCGTCGCCGGGAGCCTCCCGGCGCTGGGATGGGCATGGCTCATCGCCCCGGGCTACGCGGACAACCAGACGGGCGGGTTCGTCCACGGCCATCTCATCGAAGCGTGCACGTTCGCGCAGGACCTGGGCGTGAGCGGGGAGCCCGCCCCCGAAGACATGGCGCGTATCCTTCGTGCGACGGAGCGGGACGGGACGCGGGCGCCGGTCGGCGCCGACGGCGATGCCGCCGGCGGCAACGAGCTCGACGCATGGCTCGGCCGCGCGGCAGGCGCCAACATCCTCATGATCCAGGTGGAGGCGCTCAACGCGTGGGTCCTGGACGCCGATGTGGGCGGCGAGCCCGTGGCCCCCTTCCTCCGCTCCCTGGCCGGGCGCGGCCTGGACTTCACCGGTGTCTTCGACGGGACGCACCTGGGGCGCTCCTCCGACGCCGACTACCTCGCCCTGGTGTCCCAGTACCCCACCGAGCGGGACGCGGTAGCCATGGCCCGCCCGCTGCAGGAGGTGGTGGCCCTCCCCGGCGTCTTGGGCGAGCGCGGGTACGCCGCGCTGGCCGTCCACGCCCACGTCCCAGGGTTCTGGAACGCGCGCGCGCGCCGGGAGCGGTACGGGTTCCAGGAGCAGCTCTTCGGCGCCGACCTGGGTCCCGGTGAGAGCCTGGGCTTCGGCCTGGTGGACGCGGAGATGTTCCGCCGCGCAGCGCCCGCGGTGGCCGTGCTTCCCCGCCCGTGGATGGCGTGGCTGGTCACGCTCACCATGCACGGCCCCCACGTGGAGGTGCCCGCTTCGTTTCCCCGCCTCCCTCTGGGGGAGCTGGAGGGGACGCCGCTGGGACACTACCTGCGCAAGGTGCGCCACACCGACGACGCGCTCCGGGACTTCTTGTCCACCCTGGATACAGGAGGCGTCCTGGACTCCACGCTGGTGGTGATCTACGGCGACCACACCGATCTCTACGGAATGGACATGGGCTGGGTGGAGCGGAGCGCGGGCGTGGAGGGGCTCCCCACGGACGTCCGGCGCCTCTTCCTGGACCGGGTGGCGCTCATCGTGGTGCCCCCGCACACCGGTGCCTCGGCGGACGAACCGGGCGCCAGCGGCCCGGACCCGGACGCGAGTGACCCCGGCGGGCTCGTCGTCCCCGCCGCAGGCAGCCTCCTGGACGTCGCCCCCACCGTCCTCCACCTCCTGGGCGTGGAGCGCTCACGCCCGTTCATGGGCCGAAGTCTCCTGGGCGCCGCGCCCCGTCTCGCCGCTCAGGCCACGGGGGAGGTGGTGGGCGACACGCTCATGTGGAGCGGAGCCGGCTGCTACCGGTGTCCCGGGGCGCTCACCGTCCCAGACCGGGAGTGCGACGCCATCCGCGAGCGCGCCCGCGAACATCTGGAGGTCTCCTGGCTCATCACCCGCCACGGCCTGGGGCCGAGGCTGGCAGGTCGCTGAAAGGCGGGGATGCCCCACCTTTCAGCGATGTGCGCACTCACCACGAGTAGGCAGCGCGCACCTGGGCCATGAGGTTGGTGCGGGAGGCGGGTCCCAGCGCGAAGCGGGCGACCCGCTCCCACCCGACGTGGACGCCGGTGCTGAGCATTTCCACGAAGATCTCCAGATTCGGGTGGAGGCGCACGGCGCCGTCCTCCGTGTTCCGTGCCCGTTCTGGATGCAACCCGCCGAAGGCTGTTAACTTGGCTGCGTTTCCACTGCTGTCCACTCCCAAGGAGGTTCTCCGTGGGTTCCCAGCCTCAGATCGTCGAACTCCTCGTCGAGAAGTATGGAGTCGATGCCGGCAAGGTCTCCCCTGAGGCCACGCTTACGGACCTCGGCCTGGACTCGCTGTCGGTGGCCGAGCTGGTCTTCGACATCGAGGACCTGTTCAGCATCGAGGTCAAAGCCGACGACGCCGAGTTCAAGACCCTGGGTGAGGCCATCGCCTTGGTGGACCGCTACGTGGCGGCCAAGGGCGGCTGAGCCATGCCCCAGAGACGCGTCCTCGTCACGGGGCTGGGGTTCGTCACCCCCCACGGTGACCAGGCCGATCGGATCTTCGAGCGAGTCTACGCGGGCGAGTCCGTCGTCCAGAAGGTCCACATGGGCCGCGAGGGGGTCTCGGCCGACGTGCTCCTGGCCCGGGCCGACTGGAACCCCGACGCCGAGCTCACCGCGATCCAGAAACTGGCGATGGACCCGGTGGCCCAGATGGGGTTCGTCGCCGCGCGCCAGGCCCTGGCGCAGGCCGGTTTGGCGGAGCGCGCCGACCTCCTGGCCCATGCCGGCGTCTACATGGGATGCGGGCTCGGCGGCGCCTCGACATACGAGCACGGATACGAGGTCTATTTCCTTCGTGGCTCACGGCGGATCAAACCCACCGTGGTCCCCAGAGTCATGCCCAACGCCCCGGCGGCCCACATCTCCATGGGGTACGGCATCAAGGGCCCGTCCCTCACCTACTCGGTGGCGTGCACCTCGTCGGCCGCGGCCATCGGGGAGGCGTACCGTGCGATCCGCGACGGGTACCTGCAGTGCGTCGTGGCGGGGGGCACCGAGGCCATGCTCTCCAACGCTGTGGTCATGGCCTGGGAGGCGATGGGGGTGGTGGCAAAGGAGCACCCCGACGGACCCGCCGCATCGGTGCGCCCCTTCGACGTGGCGCGCACCGGGTTCGCCCTGGCCGAGGGCGCGGCGGTGCTCATCCTGGAGAGCGAGGAGCGGGTCCGGGAGCGTGGCGCCAGGCCCCTCGGCGAGATCGTCGGGTACGGGAGCTCCAGCGACGCGTTCAACCTGACCCAGCCCTCCCGGGAGGGGCAGGCCCACTCGATGCGAGCCGCCCTGGCCGACGCCGGGGTGCCCCCGGAGGCGGTAGGGTACGTGAACGCCCACGCCACCGCTACCAAGGTGGGCGACACGGTCGAGGTCCAAGCCATCAAGGACACCTTCGGGGCCCACGCGAGCCGGGTGCCCGTGAGCTCCACCAAGTCCATGCACGGACACCTGGTGGGGGCGGCGGGGGCGGTGGAGCTGGGCCTCACGCTCATGGCGGTGGCCCAGGGGAGGATCCCTCCGACGGTCAACCTCACCCACCCGGACGCCGAGTGCGACCTGGACTTCGTGCCGGGGCACGGCCGCGAGGCGCCGGGGCTGGAGTACGCGCTCTCCAACTCGTTCGGGTTCGGCGGCTCCAACGCCAGCCTGGTGGTGCGGCGGATCACCGACTGACGCCGGGAGGGCGCCCGGGCGCCGGCTCCCCCTCAGAAGTACAGGTACGTCTGCGCCTTCAGCCCCCACACGGTCTCGCCGTCCTGGGGGCGCCACGTGTCCAGGTTCACGCCGAACTTGTTCTTCCCCTGGAAGTGGAGGACGAACCCCGGCGTGAGCAGGAGCCCGCCGTCGGAGGCGGCGTCCCGGTCCGGGTCGCCCCAGGAGACCCGCGCCACCGGCTCCACCGCGCCGATGCGCCCCTTCCCCTCCAGGGAGACCTTCCACGTGGCGATGGCCTGCCAGGTCACGAAGCGGCTCGCCTCTCCTGTTCCATCCAGGTTCAGCCAGTTCTCCCCGGCCATGACCCCGGCCTGGAGGTGGAAGCCTCTCTCGAAGTCCCCCACCTCCACGTCCGCCCCGAGCGCCGGCGCGTGCTCGTCGTGCCCCGTTACCTCGTTGGGGAAGTCGTGGAGGCCCGCGTTGGCCGAGAGCTTCACCTTCTCCCGGGCCATCCACTCCAGGCGTCCGGAGAACGACTTGGCCGCGTTCTCCTCCCGCGCGTTCCCACCACTCCCATTGGTCACGCTGAAGAGCCAGCCCAGCCGGCCATCGGTCGTCGCCCCCTCGAGGAGGGCGCCCACGTCCAGGGAGGTGAACTGGAGCCCCTCGGCGAAGCGGGTGAACGAGCACACCCCCCCGACCCCCGCACAGTCGGAGGCCCCGCGCACGTCGCCGTCCCGCTCCACGACGAGGACGTCGGAAGAGCTGGTGAGCTGGAAGACGTCCAAGGCGCGCTTGAACTGCCCGAAGGAGATGCGCGCGGCGGGGTTCAGCGACAAGCGCAGGAACGCCATGCGCGCCACCGCGGTGGCTCCCGACACGTCCACCTGCACCGCGCCGTCGATCCAGTCGTTGATCCGCGTGGCTCCCCAGAGGCGGGCTCGCCGCATCATGAACTCGGAACCGTGCGCTCCCTCCGCCGAGGTGGTGTTCCACTGGACGTGGATGCGCCCGCCCAGCTCGGTGCGCTCCACCGGCATGCGCGGCTCCACCGCCTGGCCGGCGCAGTGAGCGGGCCGCACAGCGAGGATCAGGGCCGGTACGAGTACGGCACGACAGGAGATCATGGGTTCCAGGATGCAGGCGATGCCCCCGGTCACGCCCGGCGGCGAATCGAACGGCCCAACTTCGGTGGCCCCGAAGACACGTGCAAGCGCGCCGGGTTGGACGCGCACGCCCTACGGAGCACGTGGAACACACGAGGGCCCGGGCAGGCGCTGCCGAGCGGGGGTCGCACGCGGAGCGTGCGCAGCGGGTAACAACGCGAAGCGTTGTCGGCCCCCGAGGTAGTGCCTGCCCAGGCCCTCTGTCCTTCTACTGAGCTACCTTCGTCGGAGGCTTCAGCGTCAGCGCCAACCCCGCAGCGGCCAAGCACGCCACACCCGCCGGGATGAACGCCCACACCCACACCCCCGAATCACCCATGAACCCACCCAGGATGGGCCCCAGCACCCCGCCCACGCCGTAGCTCAGGAACACCCAGGGATAGTTGATCCCCACGTTGGCGTTCCCGAAGAGGTCGGCCGTGGCCGCCGGGAAGAGGGCGAAGTTGCCGCCGAAGTTGAAGCCGATGAGCGCCGCGCCCAGATAGAGGCCCCACTCGTACCCGCCAATGAAGAAGAACAGGATCATCATGACGCCCTGGATGAGGCTCATGAGGGCGATGGAGTTCTTACGGCCCAGCGAGTCGGAGATGGCCCCCCACACGATCCGGCCGAGCCCGTTGAACAGGGCGTAGAAGAGACCCATGGCGGTGGCGGCCACCACCGTGGCCTCCCCCCTGGGCATCCCCTTCCCCTCCAGCGCCTCGATGCCGAAGAGGCTGATGATCCCGATGACCATGAGCCCGGCCAGGGCGCCCACGGCGAAGACCGTGAAGAGCGTCCAGAACTGGCCGGTGCGCCGCATCTCGGCGGGCGTGTAGTCGACGCCCCCGGAAGCCGCCGACGCCGCGGGAGCCGTCCACCCCTCGGGCTTCCATCCCGCAGGCGGGTTGACCATGACCAGCGAGCCGAGCCCCACGAGCACGGCGAAGAGGATCCCGTACAGGACGAAGACGTTGTTCACCGTCCAGCCCATGCCGTAGAGCCCCTTCCACCCCGGCGTGAGGTCGAGGGGCCCGAAGGCGAACCCGCTGGTGAGCTTGACCCAGATGAGAGCGCCGAAGCCGAACCCGGCCACCGCCAGCCCGGTGATCATCCCCTTCTTGTCGGGGAACCACTTCACCAGCGCGGCGATGGGGCAGACATACCCGAGGCCGATGCCGGCGCCGCCCAGGATGCCGACGCCCAGAAGCATGACGGTGAAGCTCGTGCCCCCGAACCCGGCCACGAGGTACCCGAGCCCGAGGATGAGGCCGCCGGTGGCGGCCACGACCTTCGGCCCCGACTTCTTCTGCCATTCTCCTGCCACCAGGGCCATGACCACGGCGAAGGTCAGGAGGCCGACGGAGAAGATCACCTGCGTCTGCGTCTTGCTGAAGCCGTACGGCTCGGCGGTGAGCTTGGAAGTGAACGCGGACCAGGCGTAGATGGCGCCCAGGCACATCTGGATCACGATGCCGCCGACCACCACCAGCCAGCGGTTCAGCACCTTGGGGGAGTTCATGAGAATGGCCACCGTCCGAGCCGCTCAGAGGCGGCTCCGGTTGGGCACGGAAGGCGGGCATAGCCGAGCCTCCCGCGCGTCGCGGGGATGGAAATGTCCGTGGGCAGGTGGCGGGAGGTAGTGGCATAATAGGGGGCACACCCTGGCGTGCAAGTTGCCCGGAACCCCGCGGGGCGCGTAGGGAGATTCCCCACCTTGCGGCCCCCGGGCTTCCCGGCCACCCTTCCCAGCGTCTCCCCTTCGCGGAGGAAGGATGAAACGACGCCTGCTGGTGGCCGTGGCGGCCCTGGGTGTGGCGGCCTGCGGCCAGGACGCCAAGCCCGAAGCGGCGGCGGTGGATCGGGACACGCTCACGCGCCGCCAGAAGGACTCCATCGTCTCCACCCTCCCCATCCCCGGGGCGTCGGGGGTAGGGGACGCGCTGGAGGCCGTGGACCGGGCCAACGCCCGGGCCCGGCAGCACGACACGATCCGCTAGGAGGCCCGCCGCGGCACCCCGCGCGCGGCCCGAGCTTCAGGGGATGGCCACCCCCATGGTGTCGTGGTGGCGCAGGATGAAGCTGCGCAGCGTGGAGCCGATCCAGTCGGCGCCGCGAAATCCGGCTGCCTTGGCCGCCGCCTCCCGCTGCTCCCGGGTGGTCTCGGGCTGGTTCGCGTAGGCCTTCAGGTCCTTGTAGAACCCCAGGGTGTAGCCGTCGGGGGAAGCGCCCGCGACGCGCGTGAACACCTTTGTGGCCTGGCGCCCCAGAGCGGTGGCGTAGGCGTTCTCCATGTGGCGCTCGCGCACCAGCTCCTCCCGCTTCCCCGCCAGCCCCTCGTACATCTCCACGTGGTAGAAGCCGGCATCGGCCCACGCCGCCTTCACCTCGGCATGGGGCGGGCCCTGGACGAAGAGGTCCTGCCTCCAGGCGATGAGCGCGTCGATGGCGCGCTCCAGCTCGGCGCCGGTCCGCCCCGAAGCGGTGCGGGCCGCCGCGATGCGCGCCAACCGATCCGGCGCGTAGTACGGGCCCATCCCCTCCATGGGATAGAGCAGGAAGAGGTCCCAGAAGTCACCCTGGGTGTGGCGCATCCAGAGGGGCGGCTCCTCGCCGAGGGAAGCCAGGAGGGCCCGCTCCTCCTTGATCAAGTCGATGAGGGCGAGGAGCTCCCCGGGGGCCGCCTGGACCATGAACGTGCGGTAGAGGGCCCTCTCCTGGGCGGCCGCGGGAGCGCCCGAGGCGAGGAGCGCGCCGGCGAGGAAGGTGGAAACGACAAGCGGCACAGCCACAGTTGCGGCCGCGGGACGGGGAATCCTCATGTCGTCCTCCGGGAGCGGGTCACGAACCGGAGGGAAGCTGCTCCTTTTTCGTCTCGCCCGCCATGAGAGCGTCGGTCCTCTTCTGGCCCGCCACCAGGCGCTCGGTGAAGTCCAGCCGCTCCTCCATGAGCGTCAGGCGCGCGTTCATGGTCTCCAGGATGTCGCGGAGCTGGCCCACGTCGTTCTGCAGTCCGTCCTGCTTGTCGCGGGCCAGCGCCTCCATGAGGTCGCCGGCCTTCCTGGCGATGGGCCGGAGGATGAGCACGCCCCCGACGGTGATGAAGAAGACTACGCCGACGATCATGGGGGCAACGGCATCCCAATCGATGGGCATGGACGGACCTGGAAGAAGGTGGATGGCGCCGGTATCCCCTACGCGGGGGCCGGGGGGCGGGTTTCCGGAGAGGTCGGGAGGACGCGACTCACGGAGAGCGTCCCCCCAGGCGCCCGATGGCCGCGTACACCGCGTCGCGGAGCGGACGCTCCCGCGGATCGTCGTTCGAGTAGAAGTCCAGCTTGTTCATGAGGTACGCGTACCCGACGCGCGCGTCGGGATCGGCGAACGCGAACGCCCCCCACCCCCGGCGTACCCACGCCGTTCCCCGCAGGGAGCTCCACCTCGAGGAGGCGCCGGGAGTTCCAGTCGATGTCGGTGAGGAGGAACGAGCGCCGCATCACCGAGTTGGGCGCCAGCGCTTTCTTCACCATCCCCCAGGGCGTCTTGCGGAGCCCCAGGATCGCACGGCCCACGGACAGCGTCTTCACCGTCGCGAGGCGCTCGTCGGGGATGATCCTGCTGGAAAGGCGGTCCTTCCGGATGATGAGGTCGACCTTCCATCCGGACGTCGGGTCGATTGCGTTGAATTGACCACGTGTGCGCTTGGCTTCCAGGGCGGCATCCCGGTCAACCTAGCAACCGGCGTCGCGGACCCGATCGGCAACCTGGGCAATCCCAGCGTCCTCGGCCTCGATCACCACATCCAGATCCTGGGTGGCCCTTGGCACGGCGTAGTAGGCTGAGGCGAGAGAGCCGGTCAGCATGTAGGGCACAGCGGCTTCGTCGAGGATCTCGACGACCCTTCGCAGGAACGAAGTCAGGCTCATTGCGCCGGGGGGAGGGTGAGCCCGTAGTCCTCCGACACCAACCGGGCGACGATCTCCCGCCCAGTCAGCTCGGGATGACGTGCGCGAATCCCCGCCGGGCGCACCTCGCGAACCGCATCACTCAACTCGGCCCCAGCCTGAAGCCGCGCCGGGCCCTCCATGCGGTCCAGTACAGCAATGTACCCGGACCAGCTTCCGGGGCCGGTATCGAGAGGACGCGAGATCATGTGCCGAATGTGAACTCCGCCCAAACCAGCCGCATGGGTCGTGCAACGTCTCATAGCGGATCTTGAGAGCGCACCCCTTGCGGGTACCAAGACGGGGTCGAAGCGGACCCGAGAAGGGACCCAGCAAGGAGCGGCTCTCATGATCCGTTATGGGGTCCGGCTCCGGCTCAATCCCCGCGTATAGACTCCGGCCAGCTACCGACGAATCCGTCTCATGATGCTCCGGGCCTCGCGGCCGAACCATCGGATATCAGCAGGATTCATCGTCGAAACAGCTCCGGGCTCCCCTAGGCTCGACATCAGCAACCTTGACGAAGCCCTTCCATATCAGCCGAAGGCCGCGCAGGCGGAGGCCCAATTGTTATGAGATAGCCCGCGGTTGCAGGCAACCTCACCAGGCCCTTGCAATCCTCCCGCATGCTCCCTTTGTCCCGCACGCTCCCCTGTTGTCTCCGGCGCCCCAGAGCTTTATGCTTACCGGGAAGCATTATACTCCTGATCCCCGAGGGACTCCAACCCTTTGATTGTCTCGTTCAAGGACCGCGGTACTCAGGACATCTTCCAGGGCACGGACTCCAAGGCCGCCCGGAAGGTCCTGCCAACCAAGCTCCATGATCGGGCGGGCCGGACCCTCGACCAATTGAACGCGGCCGTATCCCTGGTCTCTCTCTCCCTTCCCGGTCTCAGGCTGGAGAAGATCAAGGGCAACCGAGCCGCGCAACATTCCATTCGAATCAACGATCAGTATCGCGTCTGCTTCCGATGGACCGAGATGGGAGCTGCCGACGTAGAGATCGTGGACTATCACTGAGCCAATCTGATTGACGAGGGGCTACCTATGCGTTTGCCACAGAACCGCCGCCCAACCCACCCCGGCGAGGTCTTCCTTGAGGATTTCTTGATCCCTCTCGGCATCACTCAGAAGGAGGCCGCCGAGCGCCTCCGGATGTCCTATCCACGCATGAATGAGATCGTGAAGGGCAAGCGCTCGGTGACTCCGGACACCGCACTTCGCCTTGCGCGATTCACCAGCACCGAGCCTGAGTTCTGGTTGAACCTCCAGCAGGCCGTGGATCTCTGGAACGCGCTACACTCGGACCAGGCCAGCGAACTCGACGACATCGAGCCGGCCCACGTCGCCTGACCCCTCTCAAACGGCCCCACCCCACGAACCGGCCTGCAGGACCTCGATCAGGAACCGCTGACCGAGCCTCCTGCGGGCTTTCTCAACTTTCCAGAGTTGCGACGCCGGCGCGTCACAGCGTGCAACCGTGGCACGCCCAGCGATCATTCCTCGCGCTTCCTGCGGCCACCCTTGCCATGCGCTGGTGTTCTCCGGAGCCGCGTGAGCGGCGTAGGCGGTCGAGTAGCCCGGGTGGTTGCCCACCCGGGCCCTCCCGGAAC
>CAZJFX010000016.1:0-5577 GCA_964545395.1 uncultured Gemmatimonadaceae bacterium
GCGGAAGAGCGGAGGAAAACGTTCGGTGTGTCATGGTCACACTCCGATCGACGCGGTAGTCGTGGCGGCACAACGAGGCGGCCGCACTCGATGATCGTAGCTTCACCCCCAGCATATCGCCAACGCGCGCCGACGCTCCGCAGGACGATCCCGACGCGCGCGCGCCCCTCCTGTCGGGCCGTGCGGGCCTGACGCCGAGCCGAAAGCTGGCGCGCTACGTGGTGGAGCGCATGAAGCAGAAGGGCATCCTGCTCTCCACGGACGGCCCCGACGACAACGTGATCAAGATCAGGCCGCCGCTCGCGTTCTCCCGGACCGACACGGACCGTGTCGTGGCCGCGCTCGACGAGGTATCGGGGGAGGACGGGGCGAGAGCCTGAGATCCGGACGGCACGCCCTCGGTCAGGGGTACCCACTGACGAAGGAGGGCCGGCGCCCACCGGGCGCCGACCCTCCGTCGCGCGCGGCCCTACCGCGGCGATCTATGAGGCCGTCTGGATCAAGCTCTCCAGCCGACCCTTGTGCGTCTCCAGCTCCGCCTTCAGCGTCTCCAGGCGCTTGTACATCTCGCCGTTCGGCTTCTGGTCCATCCCGACCATGTTCGAGTACAGATACTGGAACTGGTCAGCCAACATGGGTTGCGGATAGCTGGACTCCGTGCGGTCGGTCACCAGCGCTCGACGGATTTCGCCGAGCTGGGCGCCCACGTCGCTGCCGGCGGCAGCGGACTCCATGGCGTCCTCGACCTTCGTGATCGTCGCGCGGACATCGTTCAACGCAGCCAAGATCTCGAGCGCCAGGTCGAACTGCTCCTGCAGGTCGGCCACCGTGACGTCGTCGGCCGCCACCCTGGGATCGAGCTTCACGGTGAGCGGCTGCGTCATGGTGCTGCCATCCACGGTCAGGCGCACCTGATACGACCCGGGAACGACGCGCGGAGCGCCGCGAGGAGCGTCCTCGGCTGCCACGGTCAGATCCCACACGAACCGATGCATGCCCTTCGTCACAGGAAGCGTCGGCACCGCCGCCGCGCGCTGGGCCGAAGCGCCCACCCCCGGCTCCTGGGTGGTCGCGCCACCCGTTCCGCCCGACTGGAATGAGCGCACGACCTCTCCCGACCGATCGAGGATCTCGAGCGTCGCGGACTGCGCGTCCTTGCCGAGCCAGTAGTCGACGGCGGCGCCCGACGGCGACCACTCAGGTGCGTCCGAGCTGCGTCCGCGGTATCCACCGCCTCCGCCCGGCCCCCGATACGCGTCCCGCGGCTTGAACAGGTGGGCATCGGCCGCCACCACCTCGGCGCTCCACTCCCTCAGCGCGCCGACGTCGTCCAACACCCAGAATCCACGCCCCATCGTGGAGATGGCCAAATCGCTCCCGACCACCTTGAGGTCCGTGACGGGCGTCACCGGCAGGTTGCCCTGGAGGCTCTGCCAGGTCTTCCCATCGTCCATGGACACGAACGCCCCGAACTCCGTGCCGGCGTATAGAAGGCCGGCTCGCACCGGGTCCTCGCGTACCACGCGCGTGGGATGATCCGCCGGGATGCCGTTGTCTCCCGGCGTCAGGAGGGTCCAGGTCTCGCCGAAGTCCTCGGTCTTGTAGATGAACGGATGGAAATCGCCGAGCAGGGTCCTGTAGCCGGCCACGTACGCGCGCCCCGCCTCGTGGGGGGAGGGATCGATGTTCTGGATGCGTCCCTCGGGCGGCATGTCCGTGGGCGTGACGTCCGTCCACGTCTTTCCGTTGTCCCGGGTGACCTGCACCGGGCCGTCGTTCGCGCCGGCCCAGATCACACCGGCCCGCACGGGAGACTCTTCGATGACGTAGACCACCGAGTAGTGCTCCTCGCCGGTGATGTCGCGCGTGATGGGCCCGCCCGAGACGACCTGTCGCTCGGGACGGAACGCGGTGAGGTCGGGACTGATCGTCTCCCACGTCAGACCGTCGTCCCGGGTACGGTGCACGTACTGCGAACCGTGGTACACCGTGTTGGGATCGTGCGGCGACACCTCGATGGGCGCGACCCGCTGGAACCGGTACGGGAGATCCTTGGGGTTGTGGCCGTAAAGGTTCCCGTAGCCGACGTAGTACTGCTTCTCCACCCCGGTGCGGTGGGAGTAGCGCCCGAAGCGCCCCTTGCAGTTCGAGTATACGATGTCGGGGTTACCCGGCTTCGGCACGGCGGGGCCGGTCTCGCACCCGCCGATGTCACGCCATAGTGCCGTGTGCCCCGCGGGCGCGGCGTCCTCGGGCGGGTTGGACGGCACCATGATCGTGGTGTTGTCCTGCTGGCCCGCGTACAGCCAGTACGGAAAACGATCGTCCACGTACACCTGGTACAGCTCCGCGGTCGGCTGGTTGTACTGCGTGGACCAGGTGCGGCCGCCGTCCAGCGAGACATTCGCTCCACCATCGTTACTCTGGACGATGATGTCGGGATCGCGGGGGTTGATCCACATGTCGTGGTTGTCCCCGTGCGGCGTGCTCACCCGCTGCCACGTCGCGCCCCCGTCGGTGGATTTGAACAGGCCCTCGCAGTTCACCCAGACCACGTCGGCGTTCCTCGGGTCCGCGTCCACGTTCGTGTAGTAGAACGGCCGGTTCATGAGGCCGGCCTGGTTGCTCGCCAGCCGCCACGTCTCGCCGTTGTCGTCGGAGCGGTACAGCCCCTCCTCCGGATCCTCCGTCTCCACGACGGCGTAGATCCGCCGCGGGTTCGCGGGCGTTACGGCCAGGTCGATCTTCCCGATGAGGCCGGTGGGGAGCCCCTGGGTCACGATGCGCCACGTCTCGCCGCCGTCGGTGGACTTCCAGATGCCGTCCTCACGGCCCGACGCCTGCATGCCCGAGATGATCGTCCAGGGTTTCCGCTCGCCGCGCCACATCGCCGCGTAGACCACGTTCGGGTTCGCGGCGTTGAACTCCACGTCGATCGCGCCCACGGAATCGGACGTGAAGAGCACGCGCCTCCAGGTCTTCCCTCCATCGGTGGTCTTGTACACGCCGCGGTCCTCGCTCTTCGCCCAGGGATTCCCCAGGGCCGCGGCCAACACCATGTTGGGGTTCCGCGGGTGGATCTCGATAGCACCGATCTGGCCGGTGTTCTCCAAGCCGACGTGCTGCCAGGTCTCCCCGGCGTCGTCGGAGCGGTAGGCGCCCTTCCCCACGATCACGTTGGAGCGGATCCCGTCGGAGCCGGTCCCCACGTACACGATGGAGCTGTTCGACGGTGCCACGCGGATGGAGCCGATCGACCCCGTCGCGAAGTACCCGTCCGAGATCGGATACCAGGTGGTCCCGTAGTCTTCGGTTTTCCAGACGCCGCCGCCGGTGGCCCCCATGTAGAAGGTGAACGGATGGTCCGGGTGCCCGGCGACCGCGGTTACGCGGCCACCTCGGGAAGGACCGACGCTGCGCCAATGGAGCGCCTGCGAGACATCGTCCGGCACGGGGCTCACGCCGGCGATCTCGGCGGCGGGCGGCGGGCCGGAGCAGGAGAGGGTCAAAGCGGAAAGGGCGACGGCCAGGAAGCCGAAACCGAGCCGACGGGTCGCCTGCGGGAACAAGGTATTCATCGCACGGATCCTCCGGAGTCGCGAGGAGATGCGGACAGTGATGTCAGAATGCCGGTCTCCGAGGCGATGGTCAACACAAGGCGACACGGAAACCAGCCCGCAATGCAACCCTCGCGCCCAGGGGGCGCCCTCCGCTCCGCCACCGCCACGGCGGGCCAGGCCGCGTCCACCGCCGCGTCGGCACGCGGAATCGGTGGTCCGCCCCGTCCACGACATGCACTGTGGGCGGGGGCGTGACCCGTTCCAGCAGGGACCGCAGCAGGGACAGGTCCACGAGGTCGTCCCGAGTCCCCTGGAGGAACAGCATGGGAAGGCCCACGCGCCTCAGGTGCTCACCCCGCTCGGCGGAGGGCCGGCCCGCCGCGTGGAGGGGGAAACCGAAGAACGCGTTGCCGCGAACGCCGGGCAGAGGCTCCTCCGCAGCGGCCAGGGAAGTCATCCTCCCTCCCATGGACTTGCCGCCCGCGAGGAGCGGTAGCCCGTCCGCCAGGCGAGCCGCTTCGGCCACGGCGGAGCGCGCGGGGGGCGGAGGAGGAGCGCCGAGACCTCGCCGCACGACGGGGCGGTCCGGAAGCGGCGCTCCTCCACCTTCATGGGATCAACCGATGCCGAACCGGATGCCGAGGTTGATGATCGGCCAGTACCGCAGGTACGTCCCGACGTCGTCCTCGATGTTCTGCTCCTCGGTGCGCAGCCGCTGCTGGAAGTCCGAGGAATTGATGACGACCGAGTTGCCCTTCGTGGCGTCGAGCGTAACCTCCGGGTCGCCGAGCAGCGCCACCTCCAGGTCGAGGAAGAGGCCGACGCCAGCGGCATGCCGGGCACCCGCCGGAGGCGGGTCGGGCAGGGAGCCGCCGGGTGAGCTTCGCAGAGCCGGCGGACATCATCCTGGGTCTTCGATACCGTCTTGGCCGCCGGGTGAGCTTCGCAGAGCCAGCGGACATCATCCTGGGTCTTCGATACCGTCTTGGCCGCCGGGTTCAGCATTGACGCCTCGGTGCACATCCAGGGCGATGGCCGCGCTGGCCTCGAACGGCTCGTCCGCGGGCACCGACGCGAAGCGTTGGTCGTGCCAGGCCTCCCTTCGCCCTCGAACACCTCCATGCCCTCGGCGGCATCCCCTCCCTCCCGTCCCCACAGGCCCGACTTCTCTATCGGTTCGCGAGACCAACACCGGACAGCCGCACCGAGATCGCCCTGCGCCCCCTGCCAGGCTCCGCGCGACCGTCGTCGCCATCGGGCGCCCCGGACCATCACCACATCCCGCGCCCGTTGCGCCATCTCCCCGACTCGGCCAGCCGCCCACTCCGCCCCGAAGGCCCCTCACCCGTCCCTCTTGGCTCCTGCGGAGCGTTGGATGCCCTGTCCTTCACTGTTGACTCAGCCCCTCCCCTGTCCCCAGCGTAGGGGTCAGGACCGGAGGCAGCGGGCCAGCGGCCGCTGCCCGCACGTAGCGTCGCGGTCCCGGGTCGCCCTCCTCAGGCCCGAACCCTTCAGCGGAGACTCCCATGACCGACGTACCGGATCCAGGCGCTCCCACCTCGGGCCCCGAGTTCACCCCGTCTTCCGGACCAAGCCCGGGAGGCTCCGGCTTGCCGGAGAACGTGGCCGGTGCCCTGAGCTATCTGCTGGGACCCATCACCGGAGTGGTGTTCTTCATCATCGACCGGCCCCGAGCCTTCGTGCGCTTCCACGCGGTCCAAAGCATAGGGGTCAGCATCCTATGGGTGGTGCTGGCCGTGGTTCTGATGGTCCTGAGCGCCATCCTGGGTTTCATTCCCATCCTCGGCTGGCTGGTGAGTGTCCTCCTGAGCCTGGGGTTGAGCCTGGTCGGGTTCGCCCTCTGGCTCTGGCTGATGTTCCAGGCCTACCAGGGACAGACCTGGGAGGTGCCCGGCCTGGGGCCCCACGTTCGGCGCGTTGCTGCTGAATCGGGAGGGCAGGCCCCACCCCCCCCCCCCCCCCCCGTTGGCCGCACACTAAACCGGCACCACCCACC
>CAZJFX010000016.1:5587-65063 GCA_964545395.1 uncultured Gemmatimonadaceae bacterium
CAAGGCTTCCTCATTCGTGTTGGATCTCTGGCTCGATGCGTCCCTGAATTCCATATCCTTCTGCGCCCGCCACGGCTGGGAGGAGACCGGACATGGCGCCCGGGCACGAGAGGGCGTGGAGATCCCCGTCACGAGGAGGGAAACGACTCTCGTCTCAGGGGAGTGTTGAAGCCATCCGACCAGGGAGAACGGGGGTTCTCTCCGACCTGGACGATGTGGGGGGGTCCCCCCTGCCGCTCCCTCCCGCTGGGGTCCCCGGCCCGTAGAACGGGCCGGGTTCTCCCGGGGAGTGGCCATGGCCATGCTCCAGAACGCGGAAGTGTCGGCGGAGGGGGTCCTCCCCTTCTGCCAGGACACGGGAACGGCCACCTCGCGCACGCCACCGGTGGGGCGTTCAGTCGGGACGGGCGTTGGTTCGCCTACCTGAAGGGTGTCTCCCCCGAGGAGGCCGAGAAGGCCACTACGGGAGAGGGTGGTGAGCGGCACCCGTTGAACAGCGTGGGTGCGGTCGGGAGGCCCGGTCGCCCCCCACGCGGCATCAGGGTCGTACGCCGGGTCGAGGAGTTCCACCACCACCACCTCCTCCTCCTTCTCGAGGTCACCCGGGGATGCATCGCCGGACGGAACCGCACCCGTGCCGCACCCCGAGGCCATGGGAACCATGATGAGGGCGACGGCTACCGTTGGCTGCCGGACGGCTCCCGGCCATGGCCGCCCGAGGCCATCCGACCGCCTGTCCCTTGGGCGGCATTTCCCCCGACGGTACATTTCTTCTGGAATGTCCCTTGCAGCTTTCGGTGGAGGTATATCCATGGCCAGATTGAGTAGCCTGGTGCAGAACCTTACGGCGGAGACGGCCTTCACGGTCCTTGCGATCGCGAGGGCCTTGAAAGCCAAAGGCAAGGACGTGGTCGAGCTGGAGATCGGGGACAGTCCGTTCCCCAGCACGCCGAACGCCAAGAAGGCCGGGATCCGCGCCATCGAGGACAATGAGACCGGGTACGGCCCGAGTATCGGGCTTCCCGATCTGCGCGCGGCGGCGGCGAAGTTCGTCACGTCGGAGTTCGGCTACACCGCCACGGCCGAGAACATCGTGGTGGCCTCGGGAGCGAAGCCCTTCGAGCTGTACTGGGCCGAGGCGTTGCTCGAGCCGGGAGACGGCGTCCTGATCTTCAGCCCCCAGTTCCCGACCTACATCCCCAACCTCCAGCGTCGCGGCGCACGCGCCGTGGAGGTGCCCCTCCGGGCGGAGAACCAGTTCCGGCCGTTGGTGGAGGACGTCCGCCGGTTCCTGGCCGACGACCCGAAGCCACGGGGGATCCTGCTCAACTCACCACACAACCCCACCGGTGGCGTGGCGACCCGGGAGGACCTGAAGGCCATCGCCGACCTGGTCCGCGGCACCGACGTGATGATCCTGTCCGACGAGCCGTATTGCCACATGGTCTGGGAAGGCGAGCATGCGTCGATCCTGGCCGAGCCGGGGATGTTCGAGCACGTCATGGCGGCCTACACGTTCAGCAAGTCGTACAGCATGAGCGGCTGGCGCGTGGGCTTCGCGGTGACGTCGCCGCAGATGGTCCAAGCCATCGGCCTGCTGATCAACACCAGCGCGTCGTGCACGCCGGCGCTGGCCCAGCGCGCGGCGCATGCCGCGCTCGAGCACGACAAGGAAACCCGCGACGAATACATGGAGCGGTTCCGCCGCAAGGTCTTCCGGCTGTGTGACGGTCTGGAGAAGGTCGAGGGCTTCCAGGTCGTCCGGCCGAAGGGCACGTTCTACGTCTTCCCGGACGTCCGCACCATCTGCAATCGGCTTGGGATTACCTCCCACGGGCTGGCCCTCTACCTGCTCGAAGGTGCCGACGACGACTTCGGCGTGGCCTGCCTGGGTGGCGAGTGCTTCGGTGCAGCCGGGAGCGGATTCCTCCGCCTCAGTTGCGCCGAGCCCGACGAGCGCATCGACCAGGCCGTGGCGTTCCTGCCTGAAGCCATCGGGCGGACCGACCGCGTGAAAGCGTACCTCCAGGCGAACCCCCAGTTCGTGCTGAAGGCGCCGTACCCAAAGGCGTAACGCCGCCGGGGAGTCCGGCCTGCGTGTGGTCCAGGACGCTGGAGAGTTGCGAGTGCACCGGGGTGAGGAAGGCCGTCGTCCCCGCTCCGATCAGCTCGTCCAATCCTCCACCGGGAGGCCGGGGACGCGGGTGTCACCGCGGAGCGCCCAGACGCACGCGTCGGTGGCGAGGGCGTGACCCTGGCTCACTCGCTACCCCGTGGGTCCATCTCGTCCAGCACGCGATCCCGGTGCGTCGAGGAGGGAAGGGCCTCGGGAACGGCAAAGTCGTCGGTGACGGGGTCCAACGCCGCAAGGGCATCCCAATGGCCTTCGGGCCAGGACGCCTCACCGGATGGTTCGAGGATCACCGCTCGCCCCTCCTGGTGGACGAGCACATGACTCCCTTCGAAGCGGTACGCCTTGGAATGGCGCGCCGCCTGGCTTCCTCCGATGGTGAAGAGGGTCGCCCAGTCCCTGCCTTTGTCAGGATGGTCTATATACACAGTCTATACTCCTCCTCGGAACCCCTCTGACGATCGGGGGAAGGGGTGGGCGATCCCATGTCCCACCAGGCGGGGTGGCGCTGCGTTAGCTTCACGGAGGGAGAGCACGGACTCCTCCCGCCGATGATGGGCGGCGGGTGGGCGTCACCCCTCCCGCTCCTCGGCGTCCCGAGAAGGAGGGATCCGTGTTCGGTACCGTCCTCTACTACGTTGCTGGCGGCCTGGCCGCGCTGAGCCTCGTGTTCCTCGTGGTGGCGATCCGGGCCTTTCGCGGTCGCCGTTGGCTCGGCTCCCTCGGAAGCGCCGGGACCGGGGCCCTCTTCCTTTCCCTGTCGGCCCTCGCCGCCACTCTCGGCATCTCCACCCAGGGGTACCGGGCGCTCACGTGGGAGGAGGTCGCCGCCACCATCACCACCGTCCCGACGGGCCCTCGCGCCTTCCAGGCCTTCGTCGAGTTCGCCGACGGGCGCGACACCACGCTGCACGTGCGCGGCGATCAGCTCCTGGTGGACGCCCACATCCTGAAGTGGCGCCCGCTGGCCAACGTGCTGGGTGTCCACACCTGGTACGAGTTGGACCGGCTGTCCGGACGCTACGTGGACATCGGCGACGAGCGGTCCATGCCTCGCACGGTCCACTCGATCAAGACCGACAAGCCGCGGGATCTCTTCCTGCTGGCCCAGCGCTACACCCTCCTCGCCCTCCTCGTGGACACCGAGTACGGCTCCGCCACCTACGTGCGGGTGACGCGCCCCGCCCGGTTCGAGATCCGCGTGTCTACGACCGGGCTCCTCGTACGGGAGGTGGGAGGCTAGTCGAGCTGGCCATCCGCTCCCTCCCACGTCCATGTTGTGCACATGTGCTGACCGAACCGGGCCGGGCCCCGGCGAGTTCGCGGCCGTGGAGTACCTCCGGAGAACGCTGGAGGCGGAGGGGATCCAGGTGCGGGTGGACACCTTCATGGCCTGCATCAGCGATCCCGTCTCCGCGTCGGTGGAGGTCCCCGGCGCCGGCTTCGCGCCCCAGGCCATCACGGTGTCGGGGTCCGGGACGGTGAAGAACCTGGAGGCCAGCTCGTGGACGTGGGCACCCTGGAGGACCTCCCTACTCTCCTCATGGAGGGCGGAGAGCGGATCATCCTGGAGGCCGACGGGCCCGCGGGGTCCGTGGACCACGCCGCCTACCCGGACCTGAAGGGGAAGATCGCCCTGGTCACGGGGGCTCCCCGCCCCGAGCCGGCGATCCAGCTCTCGCTCATGGGGACCGGCTCAGGGCCCTCACCCGACGCCCCCTACGTCCTCGCCGGTGGACACCTGGACTCCTGGTACCACGGAGGGACCGACAACGCCGGGGCCAACGTCGCCATGCTGGAGAACACCCGCGCCTTGTTCCGCCACCGTGCCGAGCTCCGGAGGGGCCTGGTGGTGGCGTGGTGGTCGGGCCACAGCAACGGGCGCTACGCCGGCTCCACCTGGTTCGTGGACGAGAAGTTCGACGAGCTCCGGCGCCGGGCCCTCGCTTACGTGAACTGCGAGGGGCTGGGGCAGATCGACGCGAGGCGCTCCGGCGCGGCGACCACGGCGTCCTCGGCCGCGCTGGCCCGGGACGTGGTCAGGGAGGAGACGGGCGACAGCATCCGGCCGCGCCCCCCGGGGCGCAGCTCCGACGAGTCCTTCAACGGCGTGGGCCTCCCTCCGACTTGCCCGCCGCCGCGGCCTTGCCTACCCTGCCGTTTCCTGTCCCACAGCGAGAAGGAGCGGCGAGCGATGGCTCCCCTTCGGCAATACATGCGCGTCGCGGCGGCGGTCCTCGCCGTCGCGGTTCCGGTGTCCGCCCAGCAGTCGGTGCTGGAGACCCGTGATCCCAACCAGAAGCAGGACGAGGATTTCGCCCGCTCCGTGGCGGAGTGGACCACGAAGCCCGAGTTCATGAACCCCTTGGTGGATCACCTTCCAGCGGTAGCAGGGATTCCCTCACCCAAGGACGTGCTGGGCTACCACATCGGCGCCCCGAAGAAGCTCACCCACCACGCGGACATCCTTCGCTACTACCGCGCCCTGGAGGCGGTGTCGGGCCGGGTGAAAGTCCTCACCACCGGCACCACCGACGAGGGACGCGAGACCGTGGTGGTGTTCGTGGGCTCCGACGAGTCCATCCGGGAGCTGGAGAGGTACAGGCAGCACCTGGGCAAGCTCGCCGATCCCCGCGGCCTCACCGAGGCCGAGGCCCGAGCGGTCATCGCGGACGCCAAGCCCATCTACCACGTGATCGGAGGCCTCCACAGCGGGGAGACGGGCCCGCCGGAGATGCTGATGGAGCTGGCCTACCGGCTGGTCGCCGAGGAATCTCCCCTTATCGAGGGGATCCGGGACAACGTCATCGTCTCCATCACACCGGTGGCCGAGCCCGACGGCCGGGACCGGTACGTGGACTGGTACTACCGTCACCTCGTGGACATCGACGACGAGGACGAGCGTATGCCAGGCCCGCCGTACTGGGGCAAGTACGTGTTCCACGACAACAACCGGGACATCAACTTCTCCCAGGTGAGCCTGCGCACGCTCCTGGATTGGTACCTGGAGTGGCACCCGCCGATCATGCACGACCTCCACGAGTCCATCCCGTTCATGTACGTCTACAGCGGGCAGGCTCCCCAGAACCCGGCCTTCGACCCCATCCTGTTCGGCGAGCTCCCGTGGTACGCCAATTTCGAGATGGCGCAGATGATCAAGTACGGCATGCCCGGCGTCTGGACCCACGGCTTCATGGACGCATGGTCGCCGGGGTACTTCGCCTCCATGTCGTACAACCACAACGGTCTCATGCGCATGTACGAGACCTTCGGGAACGGGGGCGCCACCACCATGATGCGCGACCTCACCGGCGGGGGCGGGCGCGGCGCGAACCAGCGGGAGTGGTACCGGCCGCTCCCGGCGTACGACTCGGTGCTGTGGTCCATGCGCAACAACACCAACTACATGCAGACCGGCGTGCTCCTAGGCCTCCAGCTCACCTCCCAGTTCCCGAAGGTGGTCCTGGAGAACTTCTGGCAGAAGTCGCTCCACTCCATCGAGGACGGCGTGAACAAGACGCCCCACGGCTGGGTGATCCCGGCGGCTCAGCGGGACATGACGCGGGTGGCGCTCCTGGTGAACCTGCTCCGCATCCAGGGGATCGAGGTGGGACGTGCTTCGAAGGAGGTGAAGCTCGGCGAGGCCACGTACCCGGCCGGCTCCTACGTCATCAAGCGGAATCAGCCCTACGGGCGCCTGGCGGACCTTCTGCTCCGGCGCCAGGACGACTACCCCGACCCGAGCCTGCAGACCTACGACGACAGCGGCTGGACCATGGGGCTCATGCTCCAGGCCGACGTGGTGGCGGTGGACGACGCGGCCATCCTGGAGGTGGACGCCACCCCGGTGGATGAGGTCAAGCTCGCCGGCACCGTGTCCGGGTCGCGCACGCCGACGGTGTATGCGGTAGCCCACCTGGGCTCCACGAACATGATCACGCTCCGGTACCGCCTGAAGGATCTGGGAGTGAAGGCCGCGGAGGCACCCTTCAAGGCCGGCGACACCGAGATGCCCGCCGGCTCCTTCCTCATCCCCGCCGACGGCGCGGCGGACCGCATCCAGGCCGCGGTGCGGGAGTTGGGCCTCACCACCGTGGGCATGTCGTCCATGCCCGACGTGGCCAGCCACGACCTCGACGTTCCCCGCATCGCCATGTACAGCATGTGGGGGAGCACCCAGGAGGTGGGCTGGGTCCGCTTCGCCTTCGACCGCTTCGAGATCCCCTACGACCTCATCTTCAAGGAGCGGGTCCGGGCGGGGGACCTGCGCCGCGACTACGACGTCATCGTCGTGCCCAGCCAGGGCCGGGACGGCAAGGGCATCGTGTACGACGTGGCGCCCAGGGACCGCCCCATCGCCTACACCCAGACCGCGGAGTTCCGGAGCCTGGGGATGTACGGCTCGTCCGAGGACATCACGGGCGGAATGGGGCTGGAAGGCGTCCTCGAGCTCCAACGCTTCCTCGAGGCCGGGGGCACGCTCATGACGCTGGGCGCCGCCACCACGCTGCCCACCGACTTCGGCCTCGCCCGGAGCATCAGCGGCTCACGCCCCACCGGGAACTTCTACGCGCCGCGGCCCATCGTGGAGGGTGAGATCACCCGCCCCGAGCACCCCGTCTTCTACGGGTACACGGCCAAGACGCTCCCCCTCAAGTACGCCAACGGGCCCCTGCTGCAGGTCCCGGAGGCGGACCGGGAGGAGCAGGTGCTCATGAAGTTCGTGGGCGGCGACAAGGCGGTGCTCAGCGGGCTCATGCGCGGCGCCGACAAGGTCAAGGACCGCCCGGCCATCGTGGACGTCCCGGTGGAAGGAGGGCGGCTGCTCATGTTCGCCATCAACCCGGTGTACCGGTGGCAGAACCACGGGGAGTTCAACCTGCTCTTCAACGCGCTGGTGAACTGGGACGACCTGGGATCGGAGGCGGGGAAGTAGCCCAGCAGCCGGAACGGATCGCAACGCTGAGGGAGCGCTGTCCTCTTGACGTACGGCGGGGTCATCCTTGCCCGCCGAGAAAGGAGAAGAACGCCGCAAAGGCCAGGCTGCTGACCACCAGGGTCAGGAGAGTGACCGGTAAGCCCTTGCGTAGCCAGATCAGCGGCGTGATACGGGCTTCGGGAATGCCCACATGCTCGGATTCGCTCACGCAGATGATGTTGGCGGTGGCTCCGATGTGCGTGCCGTTGCCGCCCAGTCCCGCGCCCAGGGCCAGCGCCCACCACAAGGGGAGAATGTCGACCCCGTGCGCTTCCAGGCTTTGCACGATGGGGATCATGGTCAGGGTGAAAGGGATGTTGTCCACCACCGCGCTGATCGAGGCCGCCACCCACATCAGCAGCAAGCAGGTGAACAGGAGGTGGGCCGGGTCTCGGGTCAATCTCGCCAACTGCTCGCCGATCAGATGAAGCAGGCCGGAGGATTCCAATCCGCCCACGATCACGAACAGACCGGCGAAGAACACCAGCACCGACCATTCGACATGGCCGAACAGCTCTTCCGGGTGCGGGCGGATCAGCGGCAGGGCGATGGCGACACCGATGAACGCCACGTACGCTGGACGAAATCCAAGGTGATGGTGGACGAAGAACAGCGCGATCACGATGCCCAGGGCGAACAGGAGCTCGGCCAGCCGCTCGGGTTGTTTGATGGCCTGTCTTTCGTCCAGGGCGAGTGCGCCGAAGGATGGGCGGCCTTTGCCGAATTGCGCGGGGAACATCGCGATGATCGCGGCCATGCCGACCATCCAGGAGACCGCCACCACCGGGGCCAGGTGGATCAGGAAGTCATTGAACGTCAGACCCGCGGCGCTGCCGATCATCAGGTTGGGCGGATCGCCGATGAGGGTGGCGGTGCCGCCGATGTTGGACATCATGGCCTCGGCCATCAAGTACGGCAGGGGATTGAGCTTGAGCAGCCGCGTGATCAGCACGGTGAGCGGGGCGAAGATCAACACGGTGGTCACGTTGTCGAGCAACATGCTGATCAGGCTGACCGCCAGGCACAGATAGACCAGGAGCCGAGTCGGGCTCCCGCCCGCCAGCTTGGCGATGCGGATCGCCAGGTACTCGAAACCACCGGTGGGGCGCAACATGGTGATGATCAACATCATCCCCATGAGCAGCAGCAAGGTGTTGGCGTCCAGGTACTCCAGCGCGCGCTCCTGCGAATAGAACCCCAACCACATTCCCACGCCCACCATCAGCACCGCGCCCATGATCGAGGCACTGGTGCGGTGGATCGTCTCGCTGAAGATCAGGGCGTACGCGGCGATGAAGATGCCCAGGGCGACGCCCATTTCCAGCGTGATACCGGTGCCCTGCAAGGTATTCATGCAGTCTCCGCGAGGGCCTCTGCTGATCATCTGCGGTACAGAGAGAGCGGCGGGATCGTTCTTTGACATACATGATGCGGCGGTCCGCCTTATCGAGCCAGCCGAAGTGCAAGGGTCCGTGGCGGACGGATCGCTCTCCGACACCAGTGAGGAGCCGACCGCCTTCTTCAACGGCATGAACCCCGAGCGTCTCGTCTTCGCCTGCAACGCCACCGTGGCCCGATGCCCCGCGTGCCCCGAGGTGTACGCCGATCTCGGACGGGGACTCCCGTCCGCGCCCGGTTTCTTCTAGCGTGCTGGGGTCGGGTCGGGATCGCGATCGCCGGCCGGCGGCCGGCTTGGAGATATCGAGGAGGAAGCGATGAAGGTCACGGTCATCGGCGCGAAGGGGCATGTGGGCACGTACCTCGTCCCCTTGCTCGTGGAGTGCGGACACGAGGTCACCGCCGTCTCCCGTGGCCGGCGTGAGCCGTACACGCCGCACGCGGCGTGGGCGAGCGTGCGCTCCTTGCTGGTGGACCGCACCGCCGAGGAGGAGCGCGGCACCTTCGGCGAGACCATCGCCGCGCTGGAGCCGGACGCGGTCATCGACCTGATCTGCTTCACCCCGCAAAGCCAGGAGACGCTCATTCGGGCGTTGCGGGGAAAGGCCAACCACCTTCTGGTGTGCGGCAGCACCTGGACGCACGGGCACGCCACGTGCGTCCCCGCCCGGGAGTGCGACCCCCGGCACCCCTTCGGCGAGTACGGCATCAACAAGCTGGCCATGGAGCGCCAACTCGAGTCGGAGACCCGACGGGGCGGTCTGGCCGGCACCACCATCCATCCCGGGCACATCGTGGGCGTGGGTTGGACGCCCCTCAACCCCGAAGGGCACTTCGATCCCGAGGTCTTCCGCCGCATGTCCCGGGGCGAGGAGATCCTCATCCCCAACATGGGCCTGGAGACGGTGCACCACGTGCATGCCGAGGACGTGGCCCGGCTCTTCGTGTCCGCCCTGAGCCAGTGGGGCCAGACCGTGGGCGAAGCGTTCCACGCCACCTCGGACCGGGCCATGACCCTGCGCGGCTACGCCGAAGCCATGTACCGCTGGTTCGGCCAGGAGCCCAGGATCCAGTTCGTGCCCTGGGAGGTGTGGAAGGGCCAGCGCCCCGGACAGCAGGTGCGCTACACCTGGGACCACATCACCCACAGCCCGAACTGCAGCATGGAGAAGGCCCGGCGCCTCCTGGGGTTCGAACCCCGGTGGTCGTCGTTGGCCGCCGTCCAGCAGGCGGTAGCCTGGCTCCAGGCGCGGGACTTCAGGGCCTGAGGCGCTCACCTCCTCACTCGTTCCGAAGACCCATGAGCAAGCCCGGCACCCTGTCCATCCGACGCGCTCTCGTGGCCGGCATGTCGGCCATGGCGCTGGTGCCCGCGCTCGTCGTGGGCGTGGTGGGAGTGCACAACCTGAACCGCAGCGTCCGCGACGAGGCCCAGGCGCGGGTCAACCGCATCCTGGGGATCGCGACGGCGGCGTACCTGGACTCGGAGCCGGGGGCCTGGGGGGCGTTCCACCTGAGCTTTCGGGATCTCGCAGGCCCCGACCAGCACCCATAGGGCCCTGAGCTACCCGGTCCGGGATGTACCGGTGGTCAATGCCGCACCCGCATGAACGGGCTCATCGTGGCCACCTTCCCGGCCCACGCCAGCTCCAAGCCGGTCCGTCCCATCGCCACGTCTCCCATGACCTGGAGCGCCGGCAGCACCGGAGTCTTCCCTGCGAGGCCCAGGAGGCGCTCGTCGTAGCCGCTCACCAGGCCCAAGCGGTATCCCAGCCCCCGCGCCACGGCCCCACCCTCGGCGCGAACGACGGAACGCTCGATCCCCGCAGCGAAGGAGCGGTTCCCGAAGGAGTTGACGAACGTACCCCCATAGAGGCCGCGCCACCCCACCGCCATCAGCCAGTTGGCATCCACGCCTCCGCGAAGGCGACGCAAGTGGGTCGTCCACATGCCCACGTGCACGCGGACTCCTCTCGTCCCACCCCGGGCGTCAGCTGCCGCCTGGCCAGAGCCAGGCGCCGGCAGGGCGAGCGACAGGAGAAGGAGAAGGGCGCCGAGATTGGCCGTCATGGGGGGCTCGGTGAGCGGATAGCGTACGGGAGCCCTACACCCACCAGGGCCCCAGGGTCCGTCGCGTTGCCGTGGCTGGGCGCCACCCCTTACGCCCCGCGCCCCGCGCCCACATCGTAGAGCCTCCCACCCAACAAGAAGAGGATCATGCTCTCGGGTCCTGAGCTCCTGTTCGTGGCCCTGGCCGCCGTGGGCGCTGGCCTTGGGTGCGGTGGCTGGGCGGCCGCCTGGCGAGCCGGGTGGAGCCGGAGACGCTGCGCTGGGCGGTCGTCTCCATAGGAACGGTGGTGGGGATCGTGTACCTCGTCGCCTGAACGCGGGAACGCTGTCCACCCCCCACGAGGTGGGGTCAGCGGCTCCGGGACCCCAGCCGGCTGATCCCCAGGAGGGCGACGGCAGACACGAGGAGGGGGAGGAGGCTGGCCCAGCCGGGCCCCAGGATCCCTTCCAGGAGAGCCGTGCCTCCCTCCCCGAGCACGCCGGCCAGCACATTCCCTCCTCCCAGGCCCCCCAGGACCGCACACCCACCCCCCAGCGCCACGGCCCAGAGAGCGCCCGCCTCCGTAACCCTCAAGCGCTCCCGCCAGAAGCTGGCCAGAGTGGGGAGCACCACCCCCCCCACGAACACGGTGTAGGCCAGGAGCAGCGAGGCGATGATGCCCTGGTGGAACGCGGAGATGCTCCACGCGACCGCGCCCACGACCATCACGAGCACGCGGGTGAGGTGAAGCTGCCCCCCGGGGCCGATCCTCGTTGGACCTCCTCCCCGCAGGTCGCCGTTCGCCAGCGGGCTCACCACGTTGCGCGAGAGGATGGTCGCGGCGGAGATGAGGGTGGTGTCCGCCGACGACATCACGGCGCCCAGGAGCCCGGCCACGATGAGCCCCTTCACCCCCGCCGGCGCCAGCGCCGCCACCGCCTCCGGGAGCGCGCTCTCGGGGTGCAGCCCGGGGAAGCGCGCCCGGACGAGGATCCCCAGGAGGGCGAAGGCGAACGAGAGCACGACCACCACCACCACCGCCGTCAGGGCGGCCCGCCGGGCCGCGTTCTCGTCCCTGGCGCACAGGACCCGGGAGTAGATGTCCGGCCCCACCAGGTAGGGAAGGCCCACGATGAGGGGGTAGAACACGAGGACCTGGTACCACCCGAAGTCAGGGGAGACGGGGAAGGACAGGAACCCGGGCGGGAGCTCCGCCGGAGCGCCCCCCCCGGCCAGCACCGAGCGGAGCACGAGCGCCAGGGTCGCCAGAAGAGCGACACAGAAGAGCACGAGCTGCCACGCATCCGTGCGGATGACGGAGGGCTGCCCCCCCCAGAACGTGTACAGGACGAACACGGCGGCCACCACCGCCAGCGCCCCCTGCAACGGCAGGTGGAAGATCCCTCCCAGGAGGAGGCCGCCGGCCACGATCTGCGCGGCCACCACGCCGCACCAGGCCACGGCGATGACGAGGGCGCCGGCCAGGGCCACCCTCGCTCCGTAGGCCCTCTCCAGGATGTCGGGGAGGGTGACGACCTCCAGCCGGCGCACCCGGGGAGCCAGAAGCAAGGCGAAGGGCACGAGGGCCAGCCCCCCCACCAGGGACCACCACGCCCCGGTGAGGCCCCGGCCGTAGGCCAGGCCCACCAGGCCCACGGTGGAGGAGGCGCCGAAGACGGTGGCCACCAGCGAGGCCGCCACCGGCAAAGGACGTCCACTCCGTCCCGCCACCCAGTAGGCCTCCGGCAGGCGGGTGCGCGCGCGCCACCCCACCGTGAGCATCACGGCGAAGTACGCGCCCACCACCATGAGATCCGTGATCTGCGCCAGCGCTCCCTCCTGGGTTCGGGTCCGCGTCGGGGCGTGATGTTCGCGCCGGCCCGGGGTCCGGGCAACGGGGAAGCCCGCCGGAAGGGCCGCCGGGGCGGCGGCTGAGTGCGCCGGGGCGGCCGAACAGGCGGATTCACCGTCGCCCTGCAGCCTCCAGCCGGTCCTGGGTCCACATACCGATTCCTGTTCCGTCCATCCGCCCCCTCTTACATTGGTCCCGAGGCTCCGGGGCACGGCGCCCCAAGCGCACGAGACCAGGTCAGAACAGGAGAGAGGACATGTCCGAGCATCGCCTGTCGCGCCGCGACTTCGTGAAGGTCACGGGAGCCGGCACCGCGGGAATGGTCCTGGGCGGCGCCGCACCGGCGCCGCGCGCCACGGATCTCTCCGCCGCGCCCGTCCCCCCCATGCCGGAGAGGCCTCTGGGGAAGACGGGGCACCGGCCGCGCATCTTCAGCCTGGGAGGCCAGGCCACCCTGGAGAAGCCCGGCACCCAGGACGAGTCGGTGGCCATCATCAACCGGGCCATCGACCTGGGCGTGAACTACATCGACACGGCGGCGGCGTACGGCAGGGGCATCAGCCAGACGTACATCGGCGAGGTCATGGCCACGCGCAGGAAGGAGGTCTTCCTCGCCACCAAGACCAACAACCGCACGCGGGACGGCTCTCTGCAGCAACTGGAGGAGAGCCTGAGGCTCCTGCAGACCGACCGCATCGACCTCTGGCAGCTGCACAACATCAGCCGCACCGAGCAGCTCGATCAGATCTTCGCCGCCGACGGGGCCATCCACGCCCTCACCCGGGCCCGGGACGAGGGAACGGTCCGCTTCCTGGGGATCACCGGGCACGCCAACCCGAACGTGCTCCTGGACGGGCTGAACCGCTTCGACTTCGACACCATCCTCATGGCCCTCAATCCGGCCGACGGGTACTTCCTCCCCTTCCAGGAGAAGCTCCTGCCCGCGGCCAACGCGCGCGGGATGGGCGTCATCGCCATGAAGATCCCGGCGCGGGGCCGGATCTTCCGCGAGGGCGGCCTCACCAGCATGAAGGACTCCCTCACCTGGACCATGAGCCAGCCCGTAAGCACGGTCATCGTGGGGTGCGACACCGTGGCCCAGCTGGAGGAGAACGTCGCCATCGCCGCTGCGTTCCAGCAGCTCAACAGCCAGCAGATGGCGGCCATCGAAGCCAAGGTGGCGGGCTACCCCCAGGAGGCGGCCTTCTTCAAGGAGGGCGCCGCGGGATTCAACCTTCCCGACGGGCTCGACGACCAGCAGACCGACGGGTTGTAGCGCTCACCGGCGGGCCTTCGAGGCGCCCCGGGGCGACGCCGTCGCCCCGGGCCCTCGACGCGGCCCCGTTCACCAGAGCCCGAGCAACTTCCACCAGAAGAAGCCGGCGGTCCCCCAGATCACGAGGTTGGCGACCCCCACCACGGCGCCCACGCGCCACCAGTCCTTCATGGGCAGGTAGCCCTGCTCGTAGTACATGGGGGCCGGCGCCGTGCCGTAGTGGGTCAGCCCGGCGCTCAGGTTCGCGAAGAACGCGAAGGCCAGGACCACCAGCCCCACCGGCGCGTCCTTCGCCAGCAGGACCGCGACGAATGCCGGGTACAGGGCGAGGATGTGGGTCGTGATGCTCGCAAAGGCGTAGTGCGCGAAGAAGTAGATCACCAACGCCACCAGCAGGAGCGGGAGCCAGGCCAGGCCCGAGAAGCTCCGGCCGAAGCTCTCGGCGAAGACCGTGGCCACGCCGGTGTCGTTGAGGGCCCTGCCCAGCATCATCACGCCGCCGTACCAGACGAAGATGTCCCAGGCGGGCTTCTCGCTCAGGATGTCGTCCCACGTGAGCACCCCGGTGACGAGGAGCGCGAGGCCCCCGCACAGCGCCGTGACCGTGATGTCGAGGCCGTGCAGGCCCGACGTGGCCCAGGTGCCGCACACCAACGCGAAGATGACGGCCAGGATCCGCTCCTGGCGTCCCATGCGCCCCATGGCCTCCAACTCCGACGAGGCGAAGGCGGCGGCCTCCGGCGTGCTCGAGATCTCCGGCCGGTAGATCCGATAGACGATGAGCGGGACGATGGCCATGGAGAGGAGGCCGGGCACGATGGACGCCAGGGCCCAGCTGGTCCACGTCACGGGGTGGCCGAAGTCCCCGGCCATGCGCGCCGCCAGCGGGTTGCTGGCCTGTCCCGTGAGGAACGTGGCCGCCGACACCACGGCGCACTGGTAGACGCCCGCCATGAGGAACGCGCCCAGCTTCCGGGCCGTCGGACCCGGCTGGGAGCCGTACAGCTCGGCGATGGCTCGGGTGATAGGCAGCGTCACGCCGCCGGAGCGCGCGCTGTTGGAGGGGATGATGCTGGCGAGCACCATGTCCGACAGGCCGAGGGCATAGCATACCCCCACGGAGGTCTTCCCGAAGGCTCGCACGAACACCAGCGCCACCCGCCGGGCCAGACCGGTCTTGAGCAGGCCACGGGAGATGAAAAAGGCCGCCATCACCAGCCAGACCGTGGGATCGGCGTACCCGGAGAGCGCCTGGGCCGGGGTGAAGCCGGCGAGGAACACAGCGGCCACCACGGCCAGGAGAACCACTCCGCCGCCTGCGATGGGCTCGAGCACCAGGCCCGCCACCGTGGCGATGAAGATCCCGGTGAGCCGCCACCCCTCCGGCGACACCGCCTCCGGCCGGGGCAGGAGCGTCACCACCGCGAAGTAGATGAGGACGAGAGCCGCGAAGCGCGTCACCGTGCGTCTGCCGTCGAAGGACTTTCGAACGGAGTTCACCGTCCTCTCCTTGGCAGCAGCTGGGGGCGATCCGGACTCCCGAAGGGCAACAGGCTAGGCTCCACCCGTCGGTGCGGCAAGCGCGGAGCGCCGGCGCGGTGCCGGCACGTCCCGAGGTTCCTGGAGTCGCCTTGCCGCGCCCCCCCGGAGCGTCCTACCGTTCCCCGCCCCCACCCCAGCCAGCCCTCCCGCGCCAGGAGCGCCTTGGACAGCCATCCGCCCGGCGGGTCCGCCGAGTCCCATCCCGAGAGTCTTCCCCGCGTCCTCGGGCTCTGGGACATCGTATCCATCATCGTCGGCGGCGTCATCGGCTCCGGCATCTTCATCGTGCCGGCCGCCATAGCCACCGAGCTGGCCTCCCCCGTCCTCTTCCTCGGCGTGTGGGTGGTGGGAGGTGTCCTGAGCTTCTTCGGGGCGCTGGCCTTCGCCGAGCTGGCGGCGGCCTACCCCCAGGCCGGCGGCGCGTACGTCTACCTGCGGGAGGCGTACGGCCCCCTGGTGGCCTTCCTCTTCGGCTGGACGCTCTTCCTCGTGGTGGACTCCGGCTCCATCGCGACGCTGGCCGTCGCCGCCGCAACCATCTACCTGCCCTACTTCGTCTCCCTGTCCCCGATCGCGGCCAAGGTGGCATCCCTCCTGGTGGTTGCGGGGTTGGTGGCCGTGAACTACGTGGGGGTGCGCAGCGGCGCCAACACCCAGAATACCCTCACCGCCATCAAGTTCGCGGCGCTCGTGGGCGTGTGCGGCGCCGTGTTCCTCCTGGCGGACGGGGACACCGCGAACTTCACGACCCCGCCCGTGGACGCACCGTCGTGGTCGCTCGCGGGGCATTTCGGGGTGGCGCTGGTGGCGGTGCTCTGGGCGTACAAGGGATGGGAGTCGGCCTCGTACAGCACCGGGGAGACGCGAGACCCGGGCCGCAACCTGCCCCTCGGCCTCTTCATCGGCACCCTCACCTGCCTTGCCCTCTATTTCGCCACGAACCTGGCCTACCTGTACGCCTTCCCCACCGCCGGCATCGCGGTGTCGCAAGGCATCGCCGCCGACGTGATGAGCCTCGCCATCGGCCCCGTGGGCGCGACCGCCGTGGCGCTCCTCATCCTCGTCTCGCTCATCGGGGCGGCCAACCAGATCCTGCTCACGTCGCCCCGGGTCTACTTCGCCATGTCGAAGGACGATCTGTTCTTCCGGAGCATGGCCCACGTGCACCCGCGTTACCGCACGCCCCACATGGCCATCGTGGCCATGGGGGCGTGGGCCGCGCTCCTGAGCCTCACCGGTACGTTCGAGCAACTCTTCACGTACGTGGTGTTCGGCCAGTGGATCTTCTTCGGGCTCACCGTGGGTGCCGTGTTCATCCTGAGGCGGAAGCGCCCCGATCTCCCACGGCCCTACCGGACGCTGGCCTACCCCGTCGCGCCCGCCCTCTTCATCCTGGCCGCCGTCGCCATCTCGCTGAACACGCTGATCAACGAGTTCTGGAACGCCCTGGCCGGGCTGTTCATCATCGCCCTGGGGCTCCCCGCGTACCTCTACTGGAAGCGCAAAGCGGGAGCGGGCGCCGCCCACAGGAGCTGAGGACGGCGCAAGGCGCTCGACGCTGGCGGGCGGAGCCTACGGCCTGGCGCCGCCCAGGCGTGTGCGCACCAGCCAGAACAGGTTCCCGGCCAGGATGGTCGCCGTGCACCCGATGAAGGTGTGCCAGGTGTAGTCGATTCCCGTCCCGTAGATCACCCCCCCCATGGCGGACAGCCCGGCCACGAACCCGACGAAGGCGTCGGGCTGGCGGGTGTAGGGGAAGAAGAGGCCCAGGAAGAAGGTCCCGAGCAGGCCGCCGTAGGTGAACGATTGGATCTGCAGGCCCAACTCCACCACCGCGTTCTGGGTGTCGGTGAAGATCATGGCACCGCCGATGAGGGTGACCCCCCACACCAGCGTGAACACCCGCGACCAACCGAGCTCCTGCTTCTCGGTCAACTCGGCACCGCGGCGTAGGGGCTTGAACAGGTCCAGGTACGTAGCCGACGCCAGCGAGCTGATGGACGAGGACAGCGTACCCATGGCCGAGGCGAGAACGCCGGCGATGACCAGCCCGGCGAGCCCGGTGGGCAAGTTATCGACGATGAACTTCGGGAAGACCTCGTCGAAGCTGCGCAGGCCGAGCGCGTCCAGCGACTGGCCGTCGTAAAAGGCGAACAGGCACAGGCCCAGGATCAGGAAGAACGCGAACTGGAGAACGATGAGCGTGGCGTCCAGCATGAGCGCGCGCTGGGAGTCCCACTTGGTGCGGCAGCCCAGGAGTCGCTGCACGAGCAGCTGGTCGGTGCCGTGGGAGGCCATGGTCAGGAAGGTCCCGCCGAGCAGGCCCCCGATCAGCGTGTAGGGCGACGACAGGAACCCCATCACGCCCCCACCCATCTCCAGGTTGAAGATGGCGAACTTGTCAGCGCCGTCCCGCGTGGCCCAGGACACAACGTCGCTCCAGCCACCGGGGAGGGTGTTCACGATGAGCACCATGGAGGCAGCGGCGCCAGCCAGGTAGATGAACATCTGCACCACGTCCATGGCCACCACCGCCTTGAGCCCTCCCAGGTACGTGTAGACCAGGGTGAAGCTCCCGATCAGCAGGATGGACGTGGGGTAACTCAGGCCGGTGATGATGTGCACCGGGATCGCGGTGGCGAAGAGCCGTACGCCCGAGGCCAGGAGGCGCGTGACGATGAACACGCTGGAGGCGAACTTCCGCAAGGCCGTGCCGAAGCGGATGCCCAGGAAGTCGTAGGCGGTCTCCAGATCGCCCTTGTAGTAAGCCGGGATGAACAGGAGGCTCACCAGCAGCCGGCCGATGAAATAGCCGAAGACCAGCTGCAGGAAGTGCATGTTGCTGCGGTAGGCCAGGCCGGGCACGCTGATGAAGGTCAGGGTGCTCGTCTCGCTCGCCACGATGGAGAGACCCACGCTCCACCAGGCCATCTCCTTGCCCCCCAGGAAGTAATCCCGGGACGAGGTCTGGCGCCCGGCGATCCAGATCCCGGCCAGCGTCACTCCCACCAAGTAGACGGCGACGATCGCATAATCGACGGCGGCGAAGCCCATGCACGCTCCTCGAGAGGTTGGCCGGAAGTCTACCCATTCGGGAGCAGCACTTCCATCCTGGCCGCCGGGCTCTTCCAGCCGTGCTGGACTGGTCCGGGAGATGCGCGTTCCCGCAGAGGGAAGGCGTAGAACTCGAGCCGCGAGACACGCCGCCCTCCGGCTCTCTCCGCCGGTTGACAGACACAGGTGACGGGTCTATCTACCGCAACACGTCGCCCATGCCGCTCCACGGCGGAGGTCCCACCCGGACACGAATGAACGCGCCCACGCCGTTCCGGCACCGCTTGCCGGCCCTGGTACTCCTGGGGGTCCTTCCTGCCCTCAGCGCTGCCATCCCGCTCCTGGACTGCATGGCGGGAGACGGGCGCACCGGCGTGGAGTCGAAGCACATGCCCGGGACCCACGGCTTCCCGCACAACCACCTGATCTGCCTCCAATACCAGGCATCGGGCTGGGTGCCGGCGGCGTTCGACCCCTCCCCACCGTCCCCGGAAGCCTTCGCGGTGCCGGACGTGCCGCAACCGACCCGTCTGCTCTTCGCGCCCGCCCCCGGGCTCCGGCGGCCCCGCGCTCCTCCCGCCGCCTGACGTTTCGCCGACGCAGAGCTGAGCACGTCCGCCCGTCTCGCAGACCCCAGCCGGACCGGCGCCCCGTTCGATCCCAGCAGGGAAGCGACTCCGTCGCTCGGAAGGACACACTTATGCGCGCAGCCCCGAGACTCCTCTTGGCGGTCGCTGCCTGCCTCCTCCCCGGGAACCTCCCGGCCCAGGAGGCTCGCCTGACCCTGGAGGATTGCGTAACCCTGGCCCTGGAGCAGAACCATCTCCTGCGGGCGGCCGGGGAGAACGTGAAGGCCTCCCTGGCCAGGGCCCGCCAGGCCTGGGCCCTCCCCCAGCCCACGCTGGACATCGACTCCGACCTGCAGCCTGGGCTCACCGACTTCGACCGGCACGGGGAGCGCTACATGGGGATCAGCCAGACCGTGCCCTTCCCCCTCCGGACGTGGGCCCAGGCGGGGATCGCCCGGCGTGAATCCGGCGAGGTCGTGGCCGACAAGGACGCCCTCGCCCTGGACCTGACCTTCCAGGTCAACGAGGCGTTCTACACCGTGCTCCTGGCCCAGGAGCAGGAGGGATACGCCCAGCTCAACCTGGAGTTGGCCCAGGACTTCCTCGCCATGACCGAGACCAAAATGTCGGCGGGGGACATCCCCCGGGTGGAACAGGTGCGCGCGGGCGTGGAGGTGGCCCGCGCGGCGAACGACGTCCGTAGGGCGGAGGCCGGCGTTCGCATGGCCAAGGCCCGCATGAACGTCATCCTGGCCCGCGACCCCTCCACGCCCTTGCAGCTCGAGGGCGATCTACGGGCTCCGCTCCTCGCGTTCCAGTTGGACAGCCTGCGCGCCTCCGCCGTGGAGTCGCGCCCGGAGTTGCGCAAGAATGCTCTGGCCCTGGAGAGGGAGTCCCTCCAGAAGAAGGCGGGATACCTGTCTTACCTGCCGGACATCGACATCGGGGCCGCCCGGCACACCATCAGGGGCGAGCCGAAGACATGGGACGTGACCCTCTCCGTAGCGCTGCCTCTGTACTTCTGGCAACCTGCCATCGGGGAGATCGCCGAGGCGTCGGCGAACCAGCGGGCGCTGGGGGAGGAGCGGGCGCAACTCCTGGACGCGGTCCGGCTGGAGGTGGAAGAGACTCACGCGAGCCTCGTGGCCGCCGCAGACCAGATCCGCGTGTTCGAGAAGGACATCCTGCCGCAGGCTGACGAAGCTTACGGGATGTACCTGTTCAGCTACGAGCAGGGCGAGATCTCTGCGCTGGAAATGATCGAGGCGTGGCGCACGCTCAACGACGTACGTACCTCGTACGCCGACGCTCTGTACGAATACGGCATCGCCACGGCGGGACTGGAGCGGTCCATCGGCCGTGCCATCAGGGAGATCCAACATGAAGTCGACGCAGAGGACCCCGGCGTGGCCGGTGCTCGCGAGCATTCTTCTGTCAGCCTGCGGGAGCGGTACCGACTCCAGCGGCGCTTCCGGGGAGGCCGCTGGGACGAGTAGGGACCAGGGAGTCCCCGAGGCCGCATCCACGGCCCCGCGGGGCCCCGGGAACACATCGGCCCCGCCCCAGTGGGCGGAGGGCACGGCGGTGGAGCTCTCGGAGGATGAGGCACGCGCCATCGGGCTCGAGACCGCCTCCGTGGAGGTTCGCACCCTGGCCAGCCACCTTCAGGCCATGGGACGGGTCCTCGCCGACCCCTATCGCCAGGCCATCGTCACCTACCCGTTCCCGGCGCGCATCGCGCGCATCGAAGCGCGCCTGGGGGACTGGGTGGACCCGGGTGACGAACTCCTCGTGCTCCAGAGCGAGGAGGTGGGCGAGGCGACTTCGGCCTTCTACAGGGCCACAGCGGACCACCAGCTGGCCGAGACGAACTTCCAGAGAGAGAGCCAGCTCTTCGAGGCCGGCGCGGGAGCCCGCAAGAACTTCAGCGCCGCCGAAGCGGAGCTCCGCGTGGCCGAGGCCAACCTGGACGCCGCGGAGAAGAAGCTCCACATCCTCGGGTTCACCGAGGAGGCCGTCCGCGCGCTCAGCGAGACCCATCAGGTCAACCCCACCATCACCCTCTTCGCCCCCATCAGCGGCAAGGTGGTGACGAACAACGCGGTGCTGGGCGGCATGGTGGACGAGGCCACGGGGATCCTCACCATCCTGGATCCCACGCGTCTCTGGGTCGAAGCTTCGATCTACGAGAAGGACATCGCCCGCGTCCAGGTGGGCCAGCAAGCGCAGATCACCGTGGCGGCCTACCCGGACGAGACGTTCCAGGGAACCATCACGTCCATCAGCGACATGCTGGACCCCGAGACCCGGACCCTCACCATCCGCACCGAGGTCCCCAATCCCGGGCTCAAGCTCAAGCCCGGGATGTTTGCCGACCTGCTCATCCAGCTCAACCGCAGCGGAGAGGCGCTGGCCCTCCCCTCGGCGGCGATCCTCGACGAGCAGGGCTGGCCCGTGGTCTTCGTCCGCACCGGTCCCGGGCGATTCGAGCCCCGCGTGGTGAGGCTGGGTGCCCGGGAAGACGGGTTCTTCGAGGTGCTGGAGGGACTGGAGCAGGGGGACGCGGTGGCCACCCGCGGGAACTTCCAGCTCAAGTCCAAGCTCAATGAGGCGATCCTCCACGCCGCCCACGTCCACTGACCTCCCGGGATGACCGAGCCATGATCAACCGCATCATACGGTTCTCCCTGGAGCACCGGCTCCTCACCGTCTTCCTGGTGGGGCTGGTGTCCCTGGTGGGCGTCCTCGTCGCCCTGAGGATGCCCAAGGACATCTACCCGGACCTGAGCCCACCCGTGGTCACCGTCGTCACGGAAAACGAGGGGATGGCCGCCGAGGACGTGGAGCGCCTCATCACCATCCCCCTGGAGAGCCTCCTGGGCGGTGCGCCCCACGTGGCCAAGGTGCGGTCCGAATCCGCCACCGGGGACGCGCTGGTAACGGTGGAGTTCGACTGGGGGACGGACATCTACCTCGCCCGACAGATCGTCTCCAGCAACCTGGAGATCGTGGCGGGAAGGCTCCCGCAGGGCACCTTGGGCCCCCACCTGGGCCCGGTCGCCTCGCGCATGGGGGAGGTATTCGAGTTCGCCGTCGTAGGGGAAGGCGTGGATCCCATGGAGCTGCGCTCCATCGCCGACTGGACCATCCGGTATCGCCTCCAGGGCACCCCCGGCGTGTCCTTCATCATCAACATGGGCGGCTTCGTCAAGCAGTTCCAGGTCTTCCTGAAGCCCGAGCTGCTGCACCACTACGACCTCACGGTGGCGGACGTGCGCTCCGCCATCGAGAACGGGAACCGGAACTTCTCCGGGGGCGTCTTGACCCGGGGCGCGCAGGAGCAGCTCATCAAGGGCCAGGGGCGGCTCTCCGGCGCGGAGGACATCGAGCGCACCGTGATCGCCTCCCGGAACAACGTCCCCGTGTTCGTGGGCGACGTGGCCGACGTGCGGGTGGGGGGCGCCTTCCGCCGCGACGATGCCAGCTACAACGCCAAGCCGGCGATCTACGTCACCGTGCAGAAGCAGTACGGCGGGAACACGCTGGAGGCCATCGGGAAGGTGAAGGAGACCCTGGCCCAGATCGCCACCGGCCTGCCCGAGTCCATCCGTCTCGAGCAGTTCTACGACCAGTCGGTACTCATCACCAAGTCCGTCGGCCACGTGCAGCGCTCCATCATCGAGGGTGCCGTTCTCATCGTGCTGGTGATGATGCTCTTCCTCTGGGACCTGCGGAGCTCCCTCATCGCCGCCCTCACCATCCCCCTCTCCATCTTCATCGCGTTCATCATCCTGGCTCTGTCCGGAGTGAGCCTCACGGTGATGTCGCTGGGCGGGCTGGCCATCGGTGTGGGAAAGGTGGCCAGCGGCACCATCCTCATGGTGGAGAACATCGTCTGCGCCATCCGGGAGGAACGGGGCGGGGGCTCTATCGTAGAGGCGACCTTCCGGGCGGCCACGGACATCGGAAACCACCTCTTCACCACCTCCCTCATCATCATCCTGGTGTTCCTCCCCCTCCTCGGCCTGCAGGGGATCGAGGGCGCCATGTTCAGGCCCACGGCCATCGCCGTGGCGGCAGCCCTCTTCGGCGCCCTCGTGCTCAACCTGGTGCTCCAGCCCGTGCTCTGCTCGGTCTTCCTCCAGTCGGAGGCCGGGAGAGCCGAGAAGAACCCCATCGTGGACCGCCTCCAGCACCTCTACGCCGGGTGGCTGGAGCGGGCCCTGGACCGGCCGCGCCCGGTGTACTGGGGAAGCGCCGCGCTGGTGGTCCTCGCCGGCGCCCTCTACCTCGTCATGGGCAAGGAGTTCGTCCCACCCCTGGACGAGGGCTCCATCATGGCCTCCACGGTCATGCTCCCCGAGACGTCCCTGGAGGAGTCGCAGAGGATCGGCACCCAGATCGAGGAGGTGTTCCTCTCCTTCCCGGAGGTGGTTTCGGTGGCGCGCTCCACCGGGACCGCGGAGGGGAGCGAGCATGTCCACCCCGTCAACCACAGCCACTACAACATCCTCCTCACCCCGCGGGAGGAGCGGAAGCGGGGGTACGACGAGCTCACCGAAGCCATGCGCGCCGAGCTGGACCGCATCCCGGGCGTGGCCTACATCTTCGAGCAGCCTATCGCCAACAAGCTCGCCGAGATGCTCACGGGCACCGGCGGTGAGCTGTCGGTGAAGCTCTTCGGCACCGACCTGGCCGTCCTGAACGAGAAGATCGCGGAGATCCACCATGTCATGGAGGAGGTCCGGGGCGTGGCCGACCTCCACGTGGAGCAGACCGCCGGCATCCCCCAGCTCGTGGTGGAGCTGGACCGGCAGGAGCTGGCCCGCTACGGGATCGCCGTGGGGGACGTGGCGGACCTGGTGGAGACGGCGCTGAACGGGATCGTGGTCACGGACGTCTACGAGGCCGACCGCGTGACGGCCGTGCTCCTGCGTCTGGGCGAGGAGTACCGCCACGACGAGGAGCACGTGGCCAACCTCCTGGTGGACGCCCCCAGCGGCGAGCGCATCCCCCTCTCCCAACTCGCCCACATCCACCACGACGAAGGCCCCCAGGAGATCCTGCGGGAGAACCTCATGCGCCGGAAGATCATCCTGTGCAGCGTGGTGGACCGGGACGTGGCCGGGCTGGTGGAGGAGGCGCGGGAGAAGATCGAGGCCTCGGTGGACCTTCCCCCCGGGTACTACGTGGAGTTCGGAGGCTCCTTCGAGAACCAGCAGCGCGCCATGCACGACCTTGCCGTCCTCATGGCGGTGGTGATCCTCATCATCTTCGTGATCCTCTTCTCCTCCTTCGGTTCGATCGTCCAGGCCGGCCTGGTCATCCTCGGCGCCCCCCTGTACCTGGTGGGCGCCATCCTGGGGCTCTTCATCGCGGGCCAGACCATCAACGTGTCGTCCATGATCGGCCTCATCGCCCTTGTCGGCGTGTGCGTCCAGAACGACGTCATTTTGGTGGCGAAGTTCCGGGACTACCTGGCCGCGGGATACGATCTGAGAGGGGCCGTGATAGCCGGGTCGCTGAAGAAGTTCCGGCCGATCCTCATGACCGACCTGGTCATGATCGTGGGCTCCATCCCCCTGGCTTTCCACGTGAGCACGGGCTCGGAGCTCCACAGGCCGCTGGCCATGGTCTACATCGGCGGGTTCCTGGGGGCCATCTTCATGCGCATGATCGCCATGCCCGTTTTCTTCACGGGGGCCATGCGGCTGGTGAGACCGCGCGCGTCCGAGCCGGTGCGCTGATCACCCGTCTGTACGCGGGGGGCCGCCGGCACCTGGCCGGCGGCCTCCCGTGGTCACTCCCGGCAGCCCGCCCGAACACCCACCGGGCCGCTGCCGGCTCGCCCTGCGCTTTCGAACCCAGCGCCTAAGAGCCCGCCGCCTGCTTCTCGGCGGCCACCCGCTCCACCTCGCGCCACACCCGCAGCAGGTTCCCGCTCCAGATCTTGGCGATCTCCTCCTCGGTGTAGCCGCGGCGCACCAGCTCCACCGTGACGTTGAGCGCCTCGCTGGCATCGTTGAAGCCGGGGATGCCGCCGCCGCCGTCGAAGTCGGTGCCGATCCCCACGTGGTCCACGCCGATGAGGTTCTTCACGTGGTCGATGTGGTCCACGAACGTCTTCACGTCCGCCGGCGGCCACTTGGCGTCGATCTCGGCCATGCCGGCCTCGTACTGGGGCCGGACCGAGTCCATGAGCGCTTGGTACGCCGCCCGGTCGGCCTCGGTGAAGCTCCGGGTGGTGGCCCGATCCGCGAACCCCAGGGAGGCGCGCAGTGAGTCGATGGCCGCCGTGCGCTCGGGGGGATCCACCTTGAGGTAGCCGGCGAGAGCCACCATCTGGATCACGCCCCCGTTCTCCTTGAGGCCGAGGAGCAGCTCGTCGGTGAGGTCGCGGGGCACGTCCGCCAGTGCTCTGGCACCCGAGTGGGACGCGATGACCGGAGCTTCGGACAGCGCGAAGACGTCCCGCACCGTGTTATCGGACACATGGGACAGGTCCACCATGATCCCCAGGCGGTTCATCTCCTTCACCACCTCCTCGCCGAAGGGCGAGAGGCCGCCCCACTCCTCCTCCGGGGGCTCGCGGGGCGTGGAAGAGTCGGCGATGTCGTTGTGCCCCGAGTGGGTGAGGGTGATGTAGCGCGCGCCCAGGTCGTAGTACCGCTTCACCATGGACAGGTCCTTGCCCAGCACGTAGCCGTTCTCGATGCCGATGGCATAGACGCGCTTGCCCGTGGCGGCGATGCGCTCCACGTCGTCGGCCCGGTAGGCGATCTCCACCTGGTCGGGGCACATCTCCTCCGCCACGCGGTGGATGGCGGCGAACTTGTCCAGCGCCGTGGCCTTGACCTCGGCATAGGCGGCCGGGGTGCGGGGCCCCTGCCCCACGTACACCGCCGGGAAGGTCGCCTTGAGGCCCCCCGCCACCATCTTGGGCAGGTCCACCTTCAGGTTCGTGGGCCCGCAGGGGTTCAGCTCCGGCGTGCCCCAGTTCCCCAGGATGTCGTTGTGGGTGTCCAGGGTGATCACCCGTTCGTGGATGGCCTGGGCCCTGGCCAGGAGCTGTTCCTCCGTCTCTGCGGCGGGGGTCCCTCCGTCGCCGGAGCAGGCGGAGAGCGTCGAGGCGAGGAGGACGGCGGTGAGTGAGCGGAGCGAAATCGAGCGGGACATGATGCCCTCCCGGGAATGAGCGTGTGCCCGGGGCGGAAGTCGGTAGGCCTCTTCCTCGGGCCGGAGTACAAGAAGGATCCTCGGGGTCTTGGGCACTCCGCGCAACCGTGCAGGGGTTCCCGTAGCCATAGAGGAGTGGCAAGCGTAGCCTATCAAGGAGCGGCCCACCCGGGCCGCGCCCACGCAGGCCCCACCCCCGACCTCCCATCCGGAGACCCCATGGCCACCGACCGCCGCTCCTTCCTCAAGACCGTCTCCGCCGTCGGGGGAGCCGCCGGCCTCGGCGTCCTTCCCGGCCTTGCCCACGCCGCGCCTCCCGACGCCGACGCGGTCTGGTCACCGAAGCCGGTGATGCGGGCACCGGTATCGCTGAACATGCTCATCCTCGGCGGCACCGGGTTCACCGGTCCCGAGCAGGTGGAGTACGCCATCGCCCGCGGGCACCGGGTCACGCTGTTCAACCGCAACAGGACACGCCCCGGCCTCTTCACCGGGAGGGTGGCCGAGGAGCTCATCGGCGACCTGAACAACGACACCACCGCGCTGGAGGGGAGGCAGTTCGACGTGGTCCTGGACAACCCCACCACCTTCCCCGCCTGGGTGCGCAACGCTGGCAAGTACCTGGCCGGAAACGTGAAACACTACGTCTTCATCTCGACCACTTCGGTCTACAGCGACCAGAGCATCATCGGCATCGACGAGAGCAGCCCGGTGCATCAGCTCCCCCCCGAGATCGACCCGTACACCCTGGACCGCCAGCACTCGTCCCAGTATTACGGCCACCTCAAGGTGAGGGCGGAGGAGGAGGTGCGCCGGACGTACCCCGACATGTGGACGGTCATCCGGCCCTGCCTCATCGTCGGGCCCCTCGACCGCACCGACCGGTTCACCTGGTGGCCCGCCCGCATTGACAAAGGCGGTGAAGTGCTAGCGCCGGACAAGCCCGACGACCCGTGCCAGTTCATCGACGCCCGCGACCTGGCCGAGTGGATGGTGCGCCTGGCGGAGAACCGGGTGCTGGGCCTCTACAACGCCGTGGGTCCGGCGCACCCCATGACCATCGCCGAGATGCTCTACGGCGTGAAGGCGGTGACCACCGCCGGCGCCCAGTTCACCTGGGTGCCGTGGGAGTTCCTGCAGCACCAGGAGGTGCGCCCCTGGCGTCACATGACCGTCTGGCAGCCGCCCTACGGCCGCACCGCGGGCTACCAGCGCCGCAAGGCCCAGAAGGCCATCGCCGCCGGGCTCACGTTCCGTCCCGTGGCGGTGACGGCCAAGGACACGCTGGATTGGCACAAGACGCGCCCGGCGGAGGAGCAGCAGCGGACGCTGAACGGCGAGGTCAACGGAATCGGGATGAAGCGCGAAGCGGAGGTGCTGGCGGCCTGGCACGCGACCCGGCGGGGTGCGTGAGCGCGGCGGCATCGCCGGCCGCGCGGGGCTTCCTCACCCCTCTGGCACTCCAAGCAGCACCCCGTCCGGCGTGACCTCGCAGCGGATCCCCGTCACGGCGCACACCGCCTCCACCACCTCTTCGAGGGACTGGCCCTGGAAGCTCCCGGTGATCCCGAGGCGGGCCGCGGCCGTGTCCTGCACGATCACGCTCACCCCGTAGGAGCGCCCCAGCTCCTCCGCCGCCGAGGACAGAGGCGTCCCCTGGAAGACCAGCAGTCCCCCCGGCCAGTCCAGGCGCGACCAAATGTCCGGCACCGCCATGACGACGGGCGCCTCGCCGGTGTCGACCGTCGCCACCTGGCCGGCGAGGACCCGGACCGTGCCCCCGGGGGCCGCCACCTCCACCACTCCCTCCACCACCAGGACCTCGAGCCCCTCGCCGTCCACGTCCACCTGGAAGCGCGTCCCCACGACCGTAACGTCCCCTTCTCCGGTGCGCACCCGGAACAGATCCCCGGCGCGGGGCACGGCGAAGAACGCCCGTCCGCCCAACTCCACCTCCCTCCGCCCGGCCGATGCGGGAAAGCGGAGGGTGGCGCCCCGCGCGAGGCGGACGTAGGTGCCGTCGGAGAGCGTCATGGCCACGACCTCGCCTTCCCCCACCGCCGATTCGACGGCCGACAGGCCGTGTCCCTGCGTCGAGGCCCTCCATGCGTCCAGACCCACGAACGCCGCCACCACCGCCGCCGCTGCGGCGAGGCCGTACCCGGCCCACGGGGAGCGGAGCAGAGCCCGCCGAGCCGCCTGGGAGCGGGAAGCCCCCCGGCGCCGCTCGGCCTCCTCCATGAGGGCCGCGGCGCGAGGGCGCGGAGCGCGTGCCGCGCCGCGCGCGTGCCCGAGCGCCTCCCAGAGCACCGTCAGCTCCCTCACGTGCCTGGCGTTGTCGGCGGACGCGTCCCGCCACTTCTCCACGCGCCGCATCTCCACATCCGTGGCGTCGCCGCTCAGGTACCGCAGGATCAGCTCATCCATCTCGGGCCTCCTGGGCCTTCGGCCCCTCCGAGCGCGCGGTGAGCTCCGGCAGGATATCCGCCAGGAGCGTGCGCAGGTCGGCCAGCGCCAGCGTCATGCGGTTGGCCACCGTCTGCTGCGAGATCCCCAGCGCCTCCGCCGCTTCCCGGTGGGAGAGGCCCCGCAGCCGAATCAGCTCCACCACCTCGCGCCGCCCCGGGCTGAGGGCCTCCAGCGCGCCGCGGAGCCTCTCCTCGTACTCCGACCACCGCATGGCCTCCTCAGGACCGTCGGGCGCGGGGGCCGGCTCCCGCCCCAGAGTGGTTCCCCACAGCCGCCGCACCTTTGCGCTCCGGCGGGCGTCCAGGGCCAGGTTCCGCCCGATGCGGAATACCAGCGCCCGCGCCGAGCCCTCACGCCAGCGCTCCCGGTGCTCCCAGACGCGGATCAGCGCCTCCTGGGCCGCGTCCTCCGCCCCCGCGCGTGACCCCACGATCCACGCCAGGTACCCCACCAGGTCGTCCCAGGTCTCGGCCACGAGGCCGGCGAACACCTCCCCGTCGCCTGATCGGATCCTGGTGAGCATCACGCCGCTACCTCCGCGAGAGGGCCCCGCCGTGAATACAACGCGCCGGCGCTCCCCACGCTACCGGTAACCCGAGGCGGCGACGCACGTTTAGTAGGTCAGATGTCCCACCAGAGAGGATCGATGACCCAGAAACCCGGCCCCGGCACACGCACCTTCGCGCTCGCTCTCCTCCTCGCCGCCGTGGCGTGCGGCGACGACGCCACCGGCCCCGACGCCCGCTTCCCGGAGGCGGCGGCCCAGGGGATCAACGCCGACCTCCTGGACCGGGCGTACGCCGATGCCCGCGAGACGCCGGGGATCCGCAGCCTCCTCGTGCAGCGCCACGGCGTCCTGGTTGCGGAAGAGTATTTCAACGGCTGCGCGGCGGATACGCTGGAACAGGTGTGGTCCGTCACCAAGAGCGTCATGTCCATCCTCACCGGCATCGCCCTCGACCGGGGTGATCTGCAGAGCCTCGACCAGACCCTCGCGGAATTCCTTCCGCCCCTGGTGGACAGCCTGCCGGCGGACAAGGGACGCATCACCGTGCGCCAGCTCCTCACCATGACCAGCGGCCTCCAGTGGCACGAGATGGACGGCGGAGGCGAATACGGCCGCTGGGTAGCTTCGCCCGACATGATCCAGTACGTCGTGGACCTTCCGTGGGCCCACGCCCCCGGAGAGGTCTTCCTCTACAACACCGGCGGGTCCCATGTGGTCTCGGTGGTCCTCACCGAGGCGACGGGAACCTCCACCCTGGACTTCGCGCAGCAGCATCTGTTCGGACCCCTGGGCATCTCGAGCACGAGCTGGTGGCAGGACGAGCGGGGCTACTACACCGGAGGGATGGGCCTCCATCTGCGACCCCGGGACATGGTGAAGCTCGGTGAGCTCTTCCTGCGGGAGGGCCTGTGGGGAAGCGCACGGGTCGTCTCCCAGGCGTGGGTGCGGGAGTCCACGGCGCCCTCCGTGTCCACCGGCAACGCTGTCCCCTTCGGCCCCCAATATGGGTACTCCTGGTGGGTGGGAAGGGGCCAGGGGCGCGACTTCTACTTCGCCAACGGCTACGCCGGGCAGTTCATCCTCGTCTCGCCCGCCCTCGATCTGGTCGTCGTGGCCACCAGCGGCTGGCGCGGGCACACCTGGACCTCCGCAGGCACGCAGTGGGGCGGCGTCATCGACGTCATCGTGAACGGAGTGCTGCCGGCGGTGGAGCCCTGAGCCCAACCCCCGGGACAGGCTTCGGGAGGAGGGATTCTCGACCTACCTCAACCCCGCCAACACGTACGCCTCCAGCATCCGCCTGGCGGACATCGGCTCGGGCCGGTCGTAGTTCCCGCCCGTCGACACAAACACCAGGTCCGCCGAGGGCACGACGACGATCCACTGCCCTCCCCGCCGCTGGCCATGTACACGGGCCAGACCCGCCCGCCGGCCGCCAGGTCCCAGTGCCACCAACCGTAGCCGTACCAGTCCGCCCAGGCGTGCTCCGGGACAGGTCGGACGATGCGGGCGGTCGCCCGGTCCACCCAGTCCGTGGAAACCACCCTTCGTCCGTTCCACACGCCCCGGTCCAGGAAGAGCTGGCCGAGCTTGGCCATGTCCCTCGGCCGTCAGCTCCAGGTCACCCGATGCGAGCACCACATCCTCGGACATCCGGTACCAACGGCGGGTCGTGATGCCCAGCGGAGCGAGGAGCACGGTGTCGGCGAAGTGGTCCAGCCGCCGGCCCGTGGCTCGCCGCACCACGTCGCCGAGGATGTTCGTCGAGGCGTTGCAGTAGTCGAAGAGGGCTCCGGGCTCGGCGTACAACGGCCTGGAAAGAGCGTACCGGATGGGGTCCGGGACGTTGAACATCCGCACCAGGTCGTTGGTCGTGTCGGAGTACGGCACCACCTCGTCGTTCCAATACGATGGGCGCCTGCATGGTGATCAGGTGCTCCAGCGTCATGGACCGGCGGCGGGGATCGGACTCCAGGAGGTCAGCGTCCTCGGGGAAGAAGTCGAAGGCGGGTTGCTGCAGCGAGGTCAGGGCACCGTAGTCGAGGGCGATTCCCACGAGGGTCGTGGTCACACTCTTCGTGACCGAGGCCAGGCTATGCGTGTCGTCGCGGTCGAAGCCCATCTCGCCCGTGTAGCGGGCCAAGACGAACTTCTCGCCCTCGAAGTACTCCTCGAAGACCAGCTTCCCGTGCCGCACCACCAGGATGCTGTGCACACGGTGATCGGCCATCTCGTCGAGATCCCCCAACAGCCCCGCCAGCCGTGTCTCGTCCAGCCCGACCTCGCCCGCTCGGGCCGTGACCCATCCGTCGCCCGTCTCCGGGGGCTGGGCGTAGGCGTGCTCCCCGGCCGGATCCTCGGTGAGGATGTCGCAGCCCGTGCCGAGGGCGCCCAGCCAGCCGAGCACGAGGATGACCGCCGCGGCTGCGCCTGGAGGGAATGCGTGCGTCCGGGCCACCTGGGCTCTCCTCCCCGAAGGTCACCGACGAACCCGCCCGGAGATCCTGTACGTCGGCCCCGGGTCGGCGTTGCCGCCGAACGCCGCTTGCTCGAGGAAGGGTCGGGTAGTACTATCAATCTACCATGAGTGATATCATCGCCTCGCCGCGTCCTTCGGGGCGGTTCGTGCTGCGCATCTCGCCCGGACTGCATGCCGCGCTGCGCGAGGCGGCGCGTGAGGCGGGCCTGTCCCTGAACGACTACTGCGCGCGCAAGCTGGCCCATCCGGTCGTGGGGGTGACCGGGCCTGCGGTGGACGTCGTCCTGAGGGCCCTGGAGCGGTTCGGAGCGGCCTTGGTGGGAATCGTCGCCTTCGGCTCCTGGGCCCGCGAAGAGGCTGCCGACGGGTCGGACGTGGACCTCCTCGTAGTGGTGGACGACGAGGTGCCCATCGTGAGGGACCTCTACCGGGCCTGGGACGAAGCCCCCTTGGAGTGGGATGGGCGCCCCGTGGAGGTCCACTTCGTGCACGATCCCGAGCCCGATGGGCCGCCGACGGGCCTCTGGGCGGAGGCTGCGCTCGACGGCGTGGTCCTCTTCGAGCGCGACCTATCGCTGTCCAGGAGGCTGGCGAACGTCAGGAGGCGGATCGTTGCCGGGGAGCTCGCTCGGCGGCGCGTCCACGGCCAACCCTACTGGGTAGGAGTAACCTGAGCATGCGCAACATGGACCTGGCGACCGACTACGTGCGTCGCGCGAGCGTGCGCGTGCGCGCCCTGGACGTTCTCTTCGACGCAGGGAGCTGGGCCGACGTCGTGCGGGAATCCCAGGAGGCCGTTGAGCTGGCCCTGAAGGGACTCCTACGGGCCTGCGGGATCGCCCCGCCCCGCGTGCACGACGTGTCCGAGGTGCTCGAAGCGGAGCGCGCACGGCTCCCCGCGGAGCTCCTGCCCGAGCTTGCCACGCTCATCCGGGCGTCCCGGGAGCTCCGCCGGGATCGCGAGTTGGCATTCTACGGCGCCGAGGACCTCACGCCGTCCGGCTTCTACTCACGGGAAGACGCGGAGCGCGCACGTTCCAGCGCACGCCGCACCGTGGAGCTCGTCGGTCCGCACGTCCTCCGCTGAGGCGCGTCATCGGCTGCGGACGCTTCGCCGCAGGCGTCCGCAGTGCGCCCCGGCCGGTGCGGGCCCGTCAGAACCGCCAGCGCAGCCCAAACATGGGGAGGAAGGGAAGCAGCCCCTCGCCGCTGCCCGTGGGCGACGTCCGCACTCCGTCCTCCAGGAGCGTCCCGGAATACTGGTTGGAGCCCCGGTTGCTCCGGTCGTAGAGGTTGAAGACGTCCACGTAGGCGTCCAGCGTCCCGCCGCGGATCCGGAAGGTGCGCGTGGCCCGCACGTCCAGACGATGGTACGCGGGGAGCCGGTCGCCGTTGAGGGGGCGGAACGTGCGGGTCCAGAAGTACGACCCGCTCTTCAGGGGGACGACGCCGTACCGCCACCCCGTCACGGGCCAGCCGCTGTGGTAAATCCACGTCGCCGCGATCTCCCACCTGTCGCCGGCCCGGTACCCCGCCTGGAGGTTGGCGGTGTGGCGCTGGTCCCTGGGGCGGGGGACCCAGGGATCCGCGAGGCACGTGGGCCCGTCCGTGCAGGGTCCCTCCTGGGGGATCTCGTCCTCCGCCCACGCCAGCGCGTACGCCGCCGACCAGGTCCAGCGGGAGCCGGCGGAACCCTCGGCGAAGAGCTCGACGCCCCGAGCTCGTCCCCGCCCCGGGTCGATGCGCAGCCGGTCTCCCTGCTGCTCGGGAAACATGGCCAGCTCCTGCTCCAGCCCGACGTACCGGGGCTGCTGGTCGGAGATCCTCCGGTCGTAGACCTCCACGCGCACGCTCAGGGCCGCGCCGAAGCGCCTCTGCAGCCCCAGGGCGAAGAGGTCCGAGCGCTCCGAGGCGGCGTAGCGGCTCTGCCCGTCGCCCACCTGCAGCTCCCCGATCCCCTGGGGCTGGTGGTAGCGGCCCGCGCTGGCCTGGAGCGTGAAGCCGGCCCCCAGGCCCAGGGAGGCCTGCACCCTGGGGGCCACCAGGGCCTCGTCCGTCTGGGATACGTGGTGGTAGCGGACACCCGCTTCCACCGTCAGGCGCGTGCCGGCCCGGGCGCGTGCCGCCAGGAAGGCGCCGGCGGTGTTGCCGTCGGGATCCAGCGACATCGTCACGGTGTCGGCGCGCATACCGACCCAGCCGTCGGCGGTGACGTACGGTGTCCTGGAGTCGGCGTAGTAGTCGTAGTCGGCGCCGGAGCGTACGACCTCGCCGCCGGCCCGGACCATCAGGTCCGGGGAGATCTCCAGATCCACCTGCTGGCGCGCGCCCACGAACGCGAATGAGCGCTGGTCCCTGACGGCGATCTGCTCCGGAGTGCCGATGCTCCCGAAGTCGTCCTGGTACCCCTCCCGGAAGCGGGCCACGCGGCCCGTCCACAGGAGCGCCCTCGAGACGAGCCGGGGCGTCAGGCGCGCGTCCCAGGTGGCCCACCCGTACGTGCTGTTCCAGTCTGACCGGACGCTGCCCTCCTCGATGCTGCCTCCGACGGTCAGCCCGTCCCAGGCCTCACCCTCCAGGCGCAGCCGGTCGCCGGCATGTAGGAACCGCACGGCGACGAGATGGCCTGGGGCGGGTTGCCAGGACAGCTTCCCGAAGACGTCGTAGAACTGGGGAGAGAGGCGGTCGTCGGCCCCCACCATCTTCATGAGGAGCCCCAGGGATCCCCGGCGTCCGGAAAGGAGCCAGCTCCCCCGGTCCCCGGCGAACCCGCCCTGCCCCATGACGGCCACGTGGCTGATGTTCAGCCCCACCTGGGTCTCGGCAGGGCCCACGCCCGTTCTCGACCTCATGTCCAGGACGCCGGCTCCCCGGTCCCCGTACTCGACGCCGAAGCCACCCGCCTTCAGCTCGGCGGCGGAGAGCGCCGTCAGGTCCACGATCCCCAGCGCTCCGTCGAAGTCCTTGAGATGGTAGGGCTCGTAGAGCTCCAGGCCATCCAGCCGGATCATCACCTCGCGGTCAAGACTCCCCCGGACGCTCAGCTTCGTGGAGATGTCGTGGGCCGCCACGCCCGGCAGCCGGGTGAGGGAGCGGAACACATCCTCCCCGAGCTGCGGCCGCGTCTCGATCTCCTTCCGGGTGATGGTTCGCACCGCTCCCGGGGATGCCGTCTCCAGCATCCCGAACGTCCCGGGCGCCACGACGATCTCCGGAAGGGGCACGGCGGTCCGGCGCAGCCGCACGACCACCGCCGCGGTGTCCCCGGCCGCGACGGTGAATTCCTCGCTGGACCAAGGCTTCCAACCGATCCCCGTCACATCCAGGCGGTGCGCCCCCGCCGGCACATTCCGCAGCGTGAACCGCCCTGAGCGATCCGCCAGCACCCCCTGGCCCGTCTTTAGCCGCACCGCCACGCCGCCCACCGCGGCGTCGGTCTCGGCGTCCACGATGGTGCCGACCACCACACCCCGCCCGCTCACCCCGCTGCTGCGCGGGACGATGAGCACCTGGGACCCGGCGACCCTGAACGTCAGCCCGCTCTCCGCCAGGAGCAGCTCCAGAGCCTGCCCGACGGTGCGCTCCATACACGCGCAGGAGACACGCCGCCCCGCAGGAATCAGGTCGGGGCTGTAGACCAGCGGCACCGCCGCTCTCTCCTGGAGGAGCCGGAGCGCGTCGGGGAGGGGCACCCCCGCGACTGCCAGCCGAGCGGGCCGGGCCAGCAGCGATTGAGCGCTCGCGGCGCAGGGGAGGACACAGCTCGCCAGGATCACGGCCGCAACACGGCCGATCCGACCCAGTCGGCTCGCCAACGGTGAAAGGTTGCAGCTTCCGTGACGGCGCATCGTGGGCTCCCTCGCTGCGGGTGTTCCTACCATCCGCAACGTCCGGCGAAGCTTCGAGGTACCGACGGAACGTAGAATCTACTTCCGCGCATCCAGCACCGGCATGCCGTTCTTCTTCGCGTACCGCAGGATGACCCGGTCGCGCGTGACGAACGTGGTACCCAGCCGCGTGTTGGTCTTGACCAGCAGCTGATCCCAGGGATCCCGGGTGAGTCCATCCAGGCCCGCGCTCTCGTAGGCCGTCCAGGCGTCGAGGCCCTCGATCGCGATGCCGGGGATCTCAATGGCCTTGCGCAGCCATTCACGCCCTCCACCCGGGAACTCCACGAGCTTCCGGTGCTCGAGCTGGCCGATCTCGCGGAAGCTGATGGCCGAGACCAGGACGCGTCCGGCGCCGCACGCATCGTTCAGGGTTTCGATGCAGCGCGGGCCGAGCCGGGACCGGTTCCCCTCGCGGAACCAGATGAAGACGTGCGTGTCGAGGAGGTACGTCATTTCGGTTTGAGCAACTCGGACCACCGGCGCTCCCACGCCTCGTCCCCCTCCCTGTCCTCGGGGAGTCGGTCGGGGTCGACCTGCCACACCACGGGCCCCAGGTGCGCGAGCGCTCCGAAGTAATCAACCTGCATCGCCGCCTCGGCGGGCACGAGCTTCGCGACCGGCTTGTCGTGCTTGGTGATGACGACCTCGGTGCGCTCGCGCTGCACCTCGTCCATCAGTTGAAGGCATCGCTCGCGGAACTCGCTGGCCGAGATCACGGTCACCGGCCGTTCCACGCCATAGCTCGTGAGCGCGACCTCGCGGATGGTCAGGGGCGCGTCGGCAGGGCGCTTGCCGCCTCGATTGGGCTTTCCCATGCGATCCGGCCTGCTGCTGAAGATTGTACAATATACAATGTACAATTTCTGCCCTTGGAGTCAAGGAGGCGAAGGCGTCGGTGAAAGTGGACCTTACACCTCCAGCACCTTGAGCACCTCATCCCCGTAGTGGTTGATCACCTTCACGGCGATCCTGCCGCTCTCGGGTCGGTCGAACGGCCGGCTGACGGTCGAGTACAGTGATTCCCACGCTGCCTCATCGATCTCCGCGCGCAGCGCGCGCTTGAGCTTGTCGTAGGGGTCGCCGGCGCCGGTGAAGTACGCGTGGCGGACGAAGAAGCTCTCTCCGTTGTATAGCAGCCCGTGGCAGAAAGGGGTTCGTTCACGCGACCGAAGCGGCGTGAGGGACTCGTGCGGGTGGATCCCAGAAACGGTCGGCGGTCGGGTAGAAGGTGGTGAATCGGAGTACAAAGCGTCGATAGAGCTTCCCGAGCCGGGAAAACAGGTCGAATAGAGAGGCCAGGAGCCGCTCCGTGGCCTGACGGGGCGTTCCGGCACCCGTGAGAGCGCGCATGAGCAGCGAGAGGTTGAAGCCCGCAGCATGAACCACGAGGCGTTTGAGGTTGTTGTCGCGACCGCGCGAGTGGAGCCGTCTCATGCCGCCTGTCTCGTACATGTGAGCGAACTCCCGTTCGCCCAGCTCCGCCCGCAGCTTCTGGAGGCGGTGGCCACGTCCGCCGCGTGTCCTGCGTCGGTTCGCATACACCTGCTGCTGTTCTTCCCGCTTGCCCTGCCAGCGCCGCCGCCCACGGTTCGGCTCCGACACGTAGCTCCGTACACCCCACTCGCTGAGCCCCACCAGGACGTCGTCGCTGTGGTATCCCTTGTCGGCTACGACCTCCTTGATCTCCGTCCCGATCTCTACGGCTCGCGCTTCCGCCTCCTCGAGCGTCTCGAAGACCGTCGTCGTGTCGCCTTCGTCCGCCCCCTGCAGCGTCACCGCCAGGAACGCCCCGGTGTCCAGGTCCACCGCGTGCTCGGCCTTGTACGCCAGATGCGTGCGCCCGTCCTTCATCTTCGTGATCCGCGCGTCCGGGTCGTGCGGATGCGTCCAGTCCTTGTTCGAGCTCTTCTTTTTCCGCTTCCGGTCGAACCGCGCCAGCTCCTCCCGGGTCGGCGCCTCGATCCCGGCCTCTTCCGCCAGCTTCTTCAGGTACTCCTCGTAGCCCTCGCCCGTGTCCCGCCGCACGATCGAGCGCAGCGCCGCGTTCGCCTCCAGCGTCGTCGCGTCGATCGCCACCGTGTCGCCCCGCACCAGGCCCTCTTCCGCAAGCAGCTTCAACACCCAGGCGAACACCGCCCGGTGGGTCGAGAGCCAGTACAGGCGCCGTGTCCGCGAGACCGTCGAGTGGTCCGGCGTCTTCTCGTCCAGCCCGTACCCGAGGAACTTCCTCAGCGACAAGGAGTCCGCCACCCGCCACGCGATCGCTCGCTCCGAGTCCAGTCCCTCGAAGTAGCCCACCAGCAGCATCCGGAAGTACACCCCCGGTGGGATGCTCGGCCGGCCCCGAGGGCCTCGGTAGTAGCGCGCGCAAAGATGCTCGACCCGTCGGTCGAACCCGCAGCGCCTGAGCCCCTCGTTCAGCCGGTCGTAGAAGGCGTGCCCCGGCGTCTCCACGATCGATCCCGTGGGGATCCAAAGCCCCTCTTGCCGCTCCCGTTTACTGCGCTTACCCATGGCCATGAAGTAATATACAGCATCTTAGCCGCTACTTCAATCGCCGGACACGGTCCGGCGATTATTACCACGGGCTGCTAGAGCCAACGCTCCCGCCAGACCCGGTCCTGCTCGATAGGCCAAGACCAGGTATCGAAGGCTTTCCGCAGGCGCTGAGCCTCGGCCACGTTCCTCTTTCAGGCCCCGCCCCTCATCTTCTACCGTGGCTCCGCGGCGCCCCTGCCGCGCACTCCTCACCCAGGACCTCTCCATGCACCGTCGCGCCCTGCCGGCCCTCGGCCTTCTCCTCGCCGCCGCCCTCCTCCCCTCCCCCACCTCCGCCCAGGCCGAAGCTCGGTGGAACCGCTACCCGGCCATCTCGCCGGACGGGTCCACCATCGTCTTCACGTACCGCGGGGACCTGCACCGCGTCCCCTCCGCGGGAGGGACGGCTGTGCCTCTGACGTCCCACCCCGCCCACGACTACATGCCGGTGTGGAGCTCCGACGGCAGGTACCTGGCGTTCGCCAGCAATCGGCACGGGAACTTCGACGTCTTCGTCATGCCCGCCGCGGGCGGCGAGGCGACGCGCCTGACCTTCCACTCCGCCGACGAGCTCCCCTACGCCTTCGACGCGGGAGACGGCGCCATTCTCTTCGGAGCGGCCCGCCAGGACCTCGCGGAGCACCGCGGTTTCCCCACCGCGTCCCAGCCCGAGCTGTACCGGGTCCCGGTGGCCGGCGGACGGGTCAGGCAGGTCCTGACCACACCCGCCGAGCTGGTCCGGCCGGGCCCGGGTGGGCGATTCCTCCTGTACCAGGACAAGAAGGGCGGGGAGAACGAGTGGCGGAAGCATCACACCTCCGCCATCGCCCGGGACATCTGGCTCTACGACTCCGCCGCCGGGACGCACAAGAAGCTCACCAGCTTCGCCGGGGAGGACCGGAACCCGGTCCCCACCCCCGACGGCCAGGCCTTCTACTACCTGAGCGAGGAGAGCGGATCGTTCAACGTGCACCGGATGTCCGTCTCCGGAGGCGCCTCGGAGCGGATCACCACCTTCCAGGGCCCTCCGGTGCGCTTCCTGAGCATGGCCGGGGACGGCACGCTGGCCTTCGGCTGGGACGGCGACATCTACACGAAATCGGGCTCGGCGCCTCCGCGGAAGGTCCCCGTCACCGTGTTGGCCGACGTGCAGGCCAACAACGAGCGCGTGATCCCGGTCACGGGCGGCGTCACGGAGATGGCACTCTCTCCCAACGGTAAGGAGGTGGCCTTCGTCGCGCGGGGCGAGGTGTTCGTCACCTCCGTCGAGGGAGGGATGACCAAGCAGATCACGCGCACCCCGGAGCGCGAGGGCCAGATCGCCTTCTCCCCCGACGGCAACGCCCTGGTCTACAGTGCCCAGAGGGACGGCCGCTGGACCATCTACGAGGCGCGCCGCTCCCGCTCGGAGGAGCCGTACTTCTACGCGGCAACGCTCATCCAGGAGACCGCCCTCCTCCGCAACGAGCACGAGAACACCCAACCCCTCTTCTCCCCTGACGGCAAGGATCTGGCGTACGTCCAGGACAGAAACACGCTCCGGGTGCGCAACCTCCAATCCGGGCAGGACCGCACCCTTCTCACCCAGGAGCACATCTTCTCCTCCCGCGTGGGTGGCCAGTACTTCCGGTGGAGCCCCGACGGGAAGTGGATCCTCTTCGACTATTCCATCCCCGGGCTCGCTCCCGGCGAGGTGGGACTGGTGGCGGCCGACGGCACCGGCCAGGTGCGCAACCTGACGCTCTCCGGCTTCCAGGACGGCCGGGGCGAGTGGGTCCTGGGCGGGAAGGCGATGATCTGGCGGAGCAACCGCGACGGCCTGAAGTCGGTGGCCCAGTCCGGCGCAAGCCAGTCCGACGTGTACGCCATGTTCCTCACCCAGGACGCCTGGGACCGCTTCCGCCTCACCAAGGACGAGTACACCCTCCTCAAGGAGATGGAGGACAAGAACCGCCCCAAGGGCGACACCGCCAAGGGCGACACCGCCAAGGCCGACACGGCGAAGGCGCCGGTGGCGCTGGAGCTGGACGGTGCGGAGCTGAGGAAGGCCCGCCTCACCATCCACTCGTCGTCCATGGGCGACGCCCTCCTCAGCAAGAACGGGGAGACGCTCTACTACCTCGCCCGCTTCGAGCGGGGGATGAACCTCTGGACCACCGAGGTACGCACCCGCGAGACCAAGATGGTGGCGACGCTCAACGCCAACCGCGCCAGCATGGTCTGGGACAAGGACCAGAAGAGCATCTTCCTGCTCTCCGACGGGTCCATCTCCAAGGTGGACCCCTCCAGCGGGAAGCGTGAGAACGTCACCATCCGGGGAGAGATGGTGGCGGACCTGGCCGCTGAGCGGGCCCACGACTTCGAGCACGTGTGGACCCAGACCAAGGAGACGTTCTACACCTCCGGGTACCACGGCGTGGACTGGGTGGGGCTGAAGCCGATGTACGAGAAGTTCCTTCCCCACATAGGGAACGCCCACGAGTTCGCCGAGATGCTCAGCGAGATGCTCGGCGAGCTGAACGTGAGCCACAGCGGAGCCCGCTTCTCCGCCTCCGACCCCGGCGACGACGCCACCGCCTCCCTGGGCGTCTTCTACGACCAGGCCTGGGACGGTCCCGGCATGAAGGTCGTCGAGGTCATCCGGAACGGTCCGCTGGACAAGGCCGGGATGGACGTGAAGCCGGGGATGATCATCGAGTCCATCGACGGTGAGGCCATCGTTGCCGGCACCGATCCGTCCGTGTACCTGAACCGGAAGGCAGCAAAGCGCACGCTGGTGGTGGTGTCCGACGGCGGGGCGAAGCGGGAGCTGGTGGTCACGCCCATCACCACGGCCCAGGAGGGGACACTCCTCTACAACCGGTGGGTGCGCAGGAACCGGGAGGAGGTGGAGCGGCTGAGCGGCGGGACCCTGGGCTACATCCACGTGCCAGGGATGAGCGATGGCTCCTTTCGCACCGCCTTCGAGGAGGTGCTGGGCCGGTTCCCGGACCGGGCGGGGCTGGTGGTGGACACCCGCTTCAACGGCGGCGGCGACCTCGTGGCGGACCTGGACATGTTCCTCACCGGCGAGCGGTTCTTCACCTACACAACGGACACCCGCGCCACCGGGTACGAGCCCAACTTCCGCTGGACCAAGCCCAGCGTATCCCTGGCAGGCGAGGCGAACTACAGCGACGGCCACTGCTACGCCTACGTGTACAAGGAGCTCGAGATCGGCCCGCTCATCGGGATGCCCACGCCCGGCACGTGCACGTTCGCCGGATGGGAGACGCTCCCCGAGGGCATCCGCTGGGGCGTCCCCGGGATGGGGGTGAAGAACAACGACGGCCGCTACCTGGAGAACCTGCAGACCGAGCCGGACATCCAGGTCTTCAACGAGCAGAGCGTGGTGAGCCGCGGCCGGGACCAGCAGCTCGAGGCCGCGGTGGCCGAGCTCCAGAAGCGGGTGCGCTAGGCAGGACGGCACCCCCAGGACGCATCGCACCCGACAGTCAATGACTTGCCGATTCCGGGGCCGGAGCTTCAGGCGCGCCCCCTCGACGGCGTGTCCACCTCACCCGCCCGCCTCCCTCATCGAGGCACCCACGCTCAGGTCGCACACGCCTGGGAGATATTAATATGTCGTGTTACTATCTTGTAGCGTAATTATTTCTGATGTTAACACACGATCCCCCCCGCCATCCCTCCCATGATCCGCTTCCGCCTCTCCGAGATCCTGTCGCAGAAAGGATGGACGCCCTATCGCCTCTCGCAGGTGACGGGGCTCACCCCCCCGACGGCCTATCGCCTGGCGGACCCGGAGATGCGGTTCGGCCGTTTCACCGCCGACACGCTGGAACGTCTGTGTCGCGCCCTCGACGTGCAGCCCGGAGACCTGCTCGAGTGGGTCCCGGACGAGCGCGAGAACGGGTGATGCACCCCATCGCCCGCATCGCGTTCCTGGGAAACCACCTCCCGCGGCAGTGCGGGATCGCCACGTTCACCACCGACCTGAACGACGCCATCGGGACCGCGTTCCCCCGGCTCGACCGCATCGTCATGGCGATGAACGACGGCGGGCACCGGTACACCTACCCACCCCAGGTGCGCTTCGAGCTCCCCGACAACGACAGCGACGCGTACCTCCGTGCCGCCGACTTCCTCAACGTGAACACGGTGGACGTCCTCTCCGTGCAGCACGAGTACGGGATCTTCGGCGGCAAGTCGGGAAGCCACCTCCTCGCGCTCCTGCGCGAGCTCCGCATGCCGGTGGTGAGCACCCTGCACACCATCCTGGGCCAGCCCAACGACACCCAGCGCAAGGTGATGGAGGAGTTGGCCAGGCTCTCGGAACGCCTCGTGGTCATGAGTGAGCACGGTGCGACCCTGCTTCGCGAGAACTACGGCGTGGACGGGTCCAGGATCGACGTGATCCCCCACGGCACCCCGGTCGTGCCTCCGGCCGAGGAAGCCAAGGAGCGCCTCGGGGTCCAGGGCCGCCCGGTGCTGCTCACCTTCGGCCTCCTCTCCCCCGACAAGGGGATCCAGTACGTCCTCGACGCTCTGCCCCAGATCCTGAGCCGATCCCCGGACACCATCTACATCGTCGTGGGTGCCACGCACCCGCACGTCCGGGCGCACAGCGGCGAGACGTACCGGCTCGGGCTGGAGTCTCTGTCGCGCGAGCGCGGGGTGGAAGGGAGCGTGATGTTCCACGACCGGTTCGTGAGCGCCACCGAGCTTGCCGATTTCCTCGCCGCCGCGGACATCTGCATCACGCCCTACCTCCAGCCGGAGCAGATCTCATCGGGCGTGCTCGCCTACGCCGTGGGCTCCGGGAAGGCCGTGGTGTCCACGCCCTACCGGTACGCGACCGAGCTCCTCGCCGAGGGCCGGGGAATTCTGGTGCCGTGGCGTGACCCCCAGGCCATCGCCGACGCGGTGGCGGGCCTGCTCGGCGACGACGCGGGGCGCCGCGCCATGGCGGCGCGCGCAGGCGCATTCGGGCAGCGCATGGAGTGGCCCGCGGTGGCCCGGGCGTACCTGGCGAGCTTCGAGCGCGCCCGCGTGAGGCACGCCGAGGGGAGAAGGGCTTCCCTCGCCGCGCGCACGCTGGCGGCCCGGCCGGCCGGCCTCCCCGAGGTGGATCTCCGCCACCTGGAGCGCCTCACCGACGACACCGGTGTGCTCCAGCATGCCCAGTACAGCGTGCCGCGATACGACCACGGGTACTGCCTGGACGACAACGCGCGTGCTCTGCTGCTCATGGCGTCGGTGGAGGACGCAGGCACGGACAAGCGTGCGACCGTGGGAGCGTTGGCCGGCCGCTACCTGGCGTTCGTGGGGCACGCCTTCAACCCGGACACGGGGCGCTTCCGGAACTTCATGTCGTACGCCCGGACGTGGACGGAGGAGTGCGGATCCGAGGACAGCCACGGCCGGGCGATCTGGTCCCTGGGGGCCGTGCTGGGGCGGTCCCAGACGCCCGGGACGCGGAGCCTGGCCGGTGACCTGTTCCACGGCGCGCTGCCCGCGGTGACCGGCTTCGCGAGCCCGCGCGCGTGGGCCTACGCGCTGCTGGGAATCGACCACTACCTGGGCGCGTTCAAGGGCGAGCGGCACGTGGAAGCCGCGGGCTCGCTCCTGGCGGAGCGCCTGCTGGACCTGCATGGACGCACGAGCGGACCCGACTGGTGCTGGTTCGAGGACTCCCTGACCTACGCCAACGCCCGGCTGTGCGAGGCGCTGATCGTGTCGGGCACGAGGCTGCAGCGGCAGCCCATGCTCGATGCCGGCATCGCGTCCCTTGAGTGGCTCCTCTCCATCCAGCGCAACCCCGAGGGGTACTTCGCTCCCGTGGGATCCAACGGCTTCCTCGAGCGGGGCGCGTTGCCGGCACGGTTCGACCAGCAGCCGGTGGAGGCGTGCGGGTTCGTGTCGGCCTGCCTGGCCGCGCACCGCGCGACGGGGGACGCGAGCTGGGCCCGGCATGCCCGCTGGGCCTTCGATTGGTTCCTGGGCCACAACGCGCTCCACAGGTCACTCTACGACCCGTCCACCGGGGGCTGCCGTGACGGCCTGCACGCCGAGCGGGTGAACCAGAATCAGGGCGCGGAGTCGACCATCTCGTTCTTGCAGGCTCTCCTCGACATGCGCGCGGCCCAGCTCGCCGTTGCCGTGAATCCCCCACCCCAGGCAACGGCCCCATGACCCCCGCAAGCCGGTATGCGACACTCCTCCACCGACACGAGGGCAATCCCATCCTGACGGCGGCCGACTGGCCGTACCCCGTCCACACGGTGTTCAATCCCGGCGCCACCCGGCTCGAGGACGGCACCACCCTCCTGCTCTGTCGCGCCGAGGACCGCCGCGGGCACTCGCACCTGTGTGCCGCGCGCTCGGAGAACGGGATCGACGGCTGGCGCATCGACGACGCGCCCACGCTCGCCCCGGATCCCGTGGGCCATCCCGAGGAGCTCTGGGGCATCGAGGATCCCCGCATCACCTTCGTCGAGGAGCTCGGCAAGTACGCGGTGGCCTACACCGCCTTCAGCAAGAGCGGCCCGGGGGTCGCGCTGGCGCTCACCAAGGACTTCCGGACCTTCGAGCGCCTCGGCCTGGCCATGCAGCCGGAGGACAAGGACGCCGCGCTGCTGCCCCGGCGCATCGACGGGAGCTTCGCGCTCCTGCATCGCCCCACGGCCCCGACGGGCGCCCACATCTGGATGTCCTTCTCGCCCGACCTGCGCGCCTGGGGGAATCACAAGCCGGTGCTGCAGGCGCGGAAGGGCGGGTGGTGGGACGCGAACAAGATCGGGCTGTCGTCGCCCATGATCGAGACTCCGCGGGGATGGCTGATGCTGTACCACGGTGTTCGACAGACCGCGTCCGGCGCGCTGTACCGATTGGGCCTGGCGCTCTTCGATCTGGCTCACCCGGACCGGTGTCTCCTGCGCGGCGACGAATGGATCTTCGGCCCCGAGGCGCCCTACGAGTGTGCCGGCGACGTGGGTCACGTCGCCTTTCCTTGCGGTTCCACCGTCGGTCCCGACGGTGACACGCTCTACGTTTACTACGGTGCGGCGGATACCAGCATCGCCCTGGCGACGGCGAGCCTCCAGGAGCTCCTGGGCTGGCTGGATGCCCATGGAAGCTTGGAGCGCCGTAGGAAGGGCCCAGGGACTCTCCCTGGGTCTTCGCACGCCGCGACAGATCTTCCAGGTGGAAGGTGACCACCTCCGACATCACCGCATCAGCGATGATCCCGGGCCCCACTTCCACCTCACCGTGGTCGTTGGCCTCGAGACAGAGGTCCGCCGATTCCGGAGGGCGTCCGGTCCGCTCCTCGATGAAGTCCGCCATGACGTACGGGGGCCCGGCGAGCGCGCCAGGGTTGCCGAGAGCGCCTTCCAGAAAGGCCACGGTGCCCGTCCCCATCCCCCCCGCTCCCCGACCGGACAACGGGGTGTTTCCCGACTTGTTCCCTTCGGCAAGGGCCCATACGTTAGCGGTAGGATCCTTGAGAATTAGGGCTCGTGAAGCCTCAGCGCGGAGGAGGAATAGACTATGCGTCGTGTGATCCCCACCGTATTGGCCCTGGCCTGGCTCGCCGCCTGCAGCAAGGAGGCGCCCCCACCCGCTGAGGAGGCCGCCAACGCGGGCCACGCGGACTCCGTCGCGATGGCGGCTGCGGCCTTCGATTCCACCGTGCTGGACACGGTCACCTGGAACAACCCGGAAGAGGCGCTCTCACGCGGGGGGCTGGTCTTCCGCGTCAGTTGCAACAAGTGCCACGGCGTCACCGGGAACGGCGACGGCGACCTGGTCGCCGACGGCAAGTCCGCCAAGCCCCCGTCCTTCCTCGCGCCCGACTGGAAGTACGCCGACGATCCCGTTGGACTCCGCAAGGTGATCTTCTCGGGCAGCGCCAACGACATGCCTTACTGGGGCCTGGTGGGCCTCAAGTACCGGGACCTGGACGGGGTGGCCACGTACATCACCACCTACCTGCGCCCGACCTTCGCCGACCAGCCGACGACCTGATCGGGTCCGGGACCGCATGACAGAGGCGGCGGCCCACGGTGATGGGACGCCGCCTTCTTCGTTCCGGATGAGCCGGCTTCGCCGCCTTGGGATTCCCGCCCCACTCGCCGGCGGTCACGAGGGCTTGATGAGCGGATAGAAGTAGATCGCCTCCCTACCCCGAAAGTCGGCCATCCGCCCGAGCACGAAGTCCTCCCCGATGTGATGGACCTCCATGAGCGTCGGCATGGTGAGGTCGCCCAGGAAACGCCCGTCACGGTCGAAGACGGTCCACTTCTGGGGTTGGCCCATGCCGAACCACTGGTAGGCCTTCACCCACAGGTTCCCTGCGTCGTCCACGACGAGGCCTGCATAGGCGGGGAAGCGCTCGGCGTACTGGAACTTTTCCACCACGGCCTTGGCGGCGGCCTCGTCCAGCGTGTCTTCAAGCTCGCCCACGGCGGCGTGCTCATAGGCGGTCCTGTCCACCTGCGTCACGTCCCCGGCCAGGCGGTTCAGCCTCACGATCCGGCGTGTGCTCCTATCCAGCGCCACCTCCCGGAGTTCGAAGCGGTCTGCCGGACCGTACCAGAGGGTCGAGTCGCTTACCGCCTCAACCCCATCGGCCCCGAAGACGTAGATCCCGTCACCGTGCAGCACCGTCAGGTCCTCAAAGTCCCCCAGCGACCCGAGGGGCGAAGCGTCGGTCCCGAAGGTCAGGAGGCGAACCCGCGTCCGCTGCACCTCCCCCGCAGTGGTATCCCCGGGGGGAAAGACCTTCAGGAGGATCGTGCCGTTCCCCAGGATCCCGCTCACCGTCGGGGAGGGATCCGACTCCATGTCGGTGGACACGGGCTTGGACCTCCGCGCCATGGATCCGAGGGAGTCGTAGACCGCCACCGAGCGGTCCATGAGCACCACCAGGAGCGAGTCCCCAGGGAGCTCGTGAAGGCGGATCGGTCGAATGGGCTCCCGCACCTCGTCCGGGGGCATGGCCAGCGTACGCAGGTGCATACCCTGGGCGTCGTATACGCGCACGTCTCCCAGCCCCGTGTTCGCCACGGCAATGCTCCCGTCGCCCAGGCGTATAGAGTGACGGACCCGGTAGAGTTGCTGGGTCTCGTCCAGAGGCACGTTCCCGATCTGGACGGCAGGCGTCCGAGCGAGTCGCCAGGCCGAATCCAGCGTCCACGCCGGCTGGGCCTCGTCGTTGTCCACGATGGTGATGCCCAAGCTGTCGCCGACGATCACCGCCTCACGGGGCGGCGGCGCGCCGCACGCCGCCAGGAGGAGCGCCCCGCCCAACGGAGCGAGGCAGCGGCGGGACAGGGTGCGGCGCCGGCGCCGCGTCCCGATTCGGTGGATCGAGGGCACGCTCATGGGATGGACCTCCTTCCGTGGGGTCTGGACAGCAAACCGTATTCATGGTGAGTTCACGTGGCAAGCTTGGCGCGGAAATCGGTCGGGGAAGCAGGCGGTGGGGAGATCCCGTACCGAATCCCTAGGGAGAAACCGTACAGGATGTGGGCTTACGGCTCCCTTGACGCTCCGGGCCGAGCCCTACAGGTTGTCGTGTCAGGCCTGACGGGTGCTCGCAGGCGGTGGGGTGCGAATGCATATTCACGCTTCGCCGATATGCCCGTGGTGTCCGCGACCGACGCGGAGGCCTAGGCCCAGGACATCGAGCGCCACAGGCAAAGTGCACGGAGGGAGGGTTACATGAATTCTGAGTCCCCTGGCGAGGTCGGCGCCCACGCGCGCCGTGAGCTTCTGCCCACCCGGGACATCTCGGCGAAGCCCAGGGCGTTCTCGACGCTGTTGGCGAGCCAGCCGCCCAAGCAGGGTAGGACTGTCGGGGCGACGCTGGTTTCCACCGTCGTGCACGCGGCTCTCGTCGGCAGCGCGGTCTGGGTGACGATGCAGGCCGGTGAGGAAGCTGCGAGCGCCGAAGAGGTCGAGTTCGTCGAGTTGGTGGAGGACGTGGCGCCCCCGCCCCCGCCCCCGCCACCCCCAGTAGACCAGCCCCAGATGCAGGACGTGGTCCGGGGCTTCCAGACGCTGTCGGTCCCCGATGTCGTTCCGCCCGACATCCCACCCCCCGGAGCCTTCACGATCTCCGAGGCCGACTTTACGGGTGAGGGGCTGGAGGGAGGCCGCTCCGAGGGCCGCGACACGACGGTGGTGGTGATGGAGGAGGTGAACAGGGAGGAACCGGTCTTCACCCCCTACACCGTCGCCCCGGACCTGCGAAACCGTGAAGAGGTCGGACGCGCCCTCGAGCGCGAATACCCGCCGCTCCTGCGGGACGCCGGCATCGGCGGCACCGTCGTCGTGTACCTGTTCATCGATGAAGAGGGCATGGTGCAGAATACGCGGGTACACACGTCCAGCGGCCACACTTCGCTGGACGAGGCCGCCCTGCGGGTCGGGACCGTCATGACCTTCTCTCCCGCCATGAACCGGGACAAGAAGGTCCCGGTTTGGGTATCGCTGCCAATCACGTTCCAGGTTCGCTAACCAGAGCACTGCGCGGGAGCCGCACCGCGATCACCGCCACGTCCGCGGCAGTCTACCGGACGCGAAACACGCCTGAGGAGGGTTGTCGATTATGGGTCTGGATCTTATTGAGCTTTGGGGAACGATGGGATGGTTCGCCAAGGGAATCGTGTACATTTTGGCGTTCATGTCTCTGTACTCCCTGACGATCGCCGTGTTGCGCTACTGGGACTTCCGCCGCTCGAAGAAGGCGACGCTGAAGTTCTCCCCCATCCTGTCCGAGGCCATGAGCAACATGGACATCTCCGCCGCCGAACAGGCGGTGGCCGACCATAAGCTCAGCCACATGGCTGGCGCCTTCCAGGGCATCTTCGAGTCGCTGCGGTACCACCTCGAGGACAGTTCCCTGACGGCCGTCGAGGTGGCGGCTTCCGGTCGCATGCTCGAGCTCAACAAGCTCGAGCAGGTCGCGCGCTTCCGCCGTGGGCTGGGCGTCCTGGCCACCGTCGGCGCCACCGCGCCCTTCGTCGGTCTGCTCGGAACCACCATGGGCGTCGTGAACGCCTTCACCGGAATGGCCGAGATGGGATCCGGCGGCCTGGCGGCCATCTCCGCCGGTATCGCCGAGGCCCTGATCACCACCGCCTTCGGCCTCCTCGTGGCCGTCCCCGCGGTGTGGCTGTTCAACTTCTTCCAGAATCGGGTTGAGCTGGTCGGCATGGAGATCGAGTACGGGAGCAAGGAGTTCCTCAACCTCCTCCTCGTGCTCGAGCAGCGCCTGGCCCGCGGTGAGAGGATCGAGCTGGCAACCTCTGCGAAGGCCCATGCTCCAGAGGCGTAAGCCACCAAGGAAGGGGGTGTAAATCATGGCAATGGCCGCTGGGACGTCAGAGACCATGAGCGACATCAACGTCACGCCCATGGTGGACGTGATGCTGGTGCTCCTCATCATCTTCATGGTCGTGACGCCCACCATCATGGCCGGCTTCCAGGCCGCGCTTCCCACGGGCGACAATCTCAAGGCGCGCCCGGAAGAGGAGGGCAGAGTGGTCTTCGGGGTCGATGTCAGAGGGAATTACTATCTGGACAAGAAGCCGGTGGCGCGGGAGCAGGTTCCCGCGATGCTGGCCCAGGCGTTCCGTGAGAGACCCCAGGACAGGGTGCTCTTCCTGAAGGCGGATGCGAATCTGCCCTACGAAGAGATCATGACGGTCATGAAGCTCGCCCGGGATGCCGGAGCTCGCGTACTCGCGGCTGTATCCGAGGCCCGGGGTCCCGTCGATGGCGCAGCACCGGGCGGAGGAGGCTGACCTATGGCGATGACGCAGAGTTCAAAGGGGTCGATGGCGGACATCAACATGACGCCGATGATCGACATCCTTCTGGTGCTCCTCGTGATTTTCATTCTTGCGCAGCCCATGCTCCAGCGGAGCATCGACATCCAGCTCCCCCTCGAGAAGGAGGAGGAGGAGGAGGAGGCAGGGGGCGCATCGGCGGTGATCGTGCTGGAGATCACGAATAGCGGCTCGTACTTCCTCAACACCGCTCCAGTTGCGAAGTCCGGTCTCCGGGCACGTCTGGTCGAGGTCTACAGCGCGCGGCCCGACAAGGTGCTGTTCGTGAAGGCCGAGGGTGGAGTGTCGTACGGCACCGTGGTGGACGCCATGGACCTCGCCCGCGGGGCAGGTGTGGAAGTGGTGGGTGCAGTCCTCCCCAAGGCAGGGGAGGTGTTCTGAGCCGAAGACGGATCCATCCGTCGCAAGCTCCTCAGGCCGGGCCCCTCTCCTCCGGGAGAGGGGCCCGTTCGTTTGCACACGGCGCTCCTTCCGGCCGACTTGAACCCCTCTCTGAGCTACCGTAGGTTACTCGGAGCGGGTTCCGTCATTCCGCGCCGTTCCCATCTTTGGGAGGAAGTTCATGCGCCGCACCAGCATCACCCTTGCCGCCCTCGCATGGCTGGGTGCCTGCGGGGGCGAGGCTCCGCCACCGCCGCCGGCCGAGGAGCCCCCACCCACCCTGACCCGGGCCGACTCTGCCGAATTGGCGCTGGCGGCTTTCGACTCCACCGTCTACGACACCATCCAGTGGCAGAGCGAGGACGCCGCCATCGAGCGGGGTGGCCTCGTGTACCGCGTCAGTTGCATGACGTGCCACGGAGAAAATGGACGCGGGAATCGCGGCTTCATTTTCGAAGGCGACACGCTGCGCCCACCCTCCTTCGTCGCCGCCAACTGGCCCCTCGCGAGAGACCCCGTCGGCCTCCGCAGGCGGATCTTCACCGGGTCCGTCCTCGGGATGCCCTACTGGGGTCTGCTGGGCATGACGCACAAGGACGTGGACGCCGTGGCCCGCTACATCACCAACGCGCTGCGATAGAAGGCGTCCGCGGGTCTTAGCACCACTTCGGAGCAGGAGGGCCGCGGAATACCCGGCCCCCAGCTCTCGGCTTGCCTTCGCAAGCGCTTCGCCCTAGAGTCTCCGGGTAGGCTTCGGCCCGGCACGCCATCATCTCGTTTCTTTTCCAGGATTCCCCATGCGCACTGCGACCAGAAACACCGCCTTCTTGCTGCTTCTCGCATCCGCGGCCCTGTCCGCATGCGGCAAGGAGCCCCCCCCACCCGCCGAAGAGCCCGTGGAGGAACCCGCGATCGATCCCATCTACGACGTGGAAAATGCCAACGAGCAGGCTCCGGAGGAGTACAAGGTCCTCATGGAGACCTCCGCCGGAAACGTGGTCATCGCCGTCCACCGCGCCTGGGCGCCCTTGGGCGCCGACCGGTTCTATAACCTGGTGAAGGTCGGCTTCTACGACGATACCCGGATCTATCGCGTGGTCACGGACTTCATGGCCCAGTGGGGCCTCAACGGCGAGCCCCGGGTGAACGCCGTGTGGCGGAACTACCCCATCACCGACGACCCCGTGAAGCACTCCAACGACCGCGGAACGGTGACCTTCGCCACCAGCGGAGCGGACGCACGCACCACCCAGGTGTTCATCAACTTCCAGAACAACTACTTCCTCGACGAGTCGGGCTTCGCGCCCTTCGGCGAGGTGGTCGAGGGCATGGACGTGGCCGGGAAGTTCCATGCGGGATACGGCGACGGACCGCCCCAGGGCCAGGGCCCGAACCAGGCGCAGATCTTCTCGGAAGGGAACGCCTATCTCGACGCTTCGTTCCCGGAACTGACCAAGATCGTGAAGATGACCATCCAGGAAGAGGCACCGCCTCCCGCAAGCTGAGCGGGGTGACCTCCAGCCGGAGGGCACTTCAGGCTGAGAAAGAGGATCGGCGCCGCCAACGCGATGCGGTGGCGGCGCCGATCCTTTGCGCGCCGGATGACCAAGCCGCCGGGGCGGCCGGGGGCTCGTTCAGGCCTTCAGTGCCACCAGCACCTCGTCCAGCATCTTCTTGGCGTCGCCGAAAAGCATGCGGTTGTTGTCCTTGTAGAAGAGCGGGTTGTCCACCCCCGCGTAGCCCGACGCCATACTGCGCTTCATGACGATGGACGTCTTGGCCCTCCACACCTCCAGCACGGGCATGCCGGCGATGGGGCTCGTCGGGTCTTCCTGGGCGCTGGGGTTCACGATATCGTTGGCGCCGATCACCATGGCCACGTCGGTGGCGGGAAAGTCCTCGTTCAGCTCGTCCATCTCCATCACGATGTCGTAGGGCACTTTCGCCTCGGCCAGGAGCACATTCATATGGCCGGGCATGCGTCCCGCCACCGGATGGATGCCGAAGCGCACGTTCACGCCCTTTTCGCGCAGGTGCTTGGTGATCTCGTAGACCGTGTGCTGGGCCTGGGCCACCGCCATGCCGTAGCCGGGAACAATGATCACGTTTTTGGCGTCGCGCAGCAGCTCCGCCGTCTCGCCAGCCAGGATGGGCGAGACCTCGCCCGTCGACTGGGCGCCGCCCGCGATCGCCGGCTTCCCTCCCCCGGTGCCGAAACCGCCTGCGATCACCGCCACGAAACGTCGGTTCATGGCCTGGCACATGATGTACGACAGAATGGCGCCGCTGGAACCGACCAGAGCGCCGGTGACGATGAGGAGGTCGTTGTTCAGCATGAAGCCGGTCGCTGCCGCGGCCCACCCGGAGTAGCTGTTCAGCATGGACACCACCACCGGCATGTCGGCGCCGCCGATGGCCATGACCATGTGGACCCCGAAGGCCAGGGAGACCACCGTCATGACCATGAGCGGCGTCATGCCTTGGGCGACCTCGTGGGTGTGGATGAACTGCCAGCCGAACCAGATCACCACCAGAAGCCCCGTCAGGTTGAGCAAGTTGCGCCCCGGGAGGATCACGGGCTTCCCACTGATCTTCCCTGCCAGCTTCCCGAAGGCGATGAGCGAGCCCGAGAAAGTCACGGCGCCGATGAGGATGCCGACGTAGATCTCGATCTCGTGGATGGTCTTCTCGGCGCCGGTGAACGCGCCTGCCGCCGCGGGATCGATATAGTTGGCAAAACCCACCATCACGGCCGCGATGCCCACCAGCGAATGCATGAGCGCCACCAGCTCCGGCATCTGGGTCATGCGCACGACGCGCGCCGCGTACAGGCCGATGCTGGCGCCCACAGCCATGGCGCCGATGATCAACGGAAGGCCCTGCGTGGTGACGTTCGGCCCGAAGACCGTGGCGAGCACGGCGATGATCATGCCGATGATGCCGTAGAGGTTTCCACGGCGAGAAGTCTCCGGATTCGACAACCCACCCAGGCTCAGGATGAAGAGGATGGTGGCGCCGACGTAGGAGACGGTTACGAGTGTCGGTGACATGGGTCGTCTCCTCTATTTCCGGAACATTCCCAGCATGCGCTGGGTCACGGCGAATCCGCCGAACATGTTGATGGCCACGAGCGCCAGGCTCGTCACCGCGAGGCCCAGGATCCAGCCCACCGGCCGGTTCACCTCCCCCGTGAGCGGCGGCGCGATCTGCACCAGGGCACCGATGGCGATGATGCTCGAGATGGCGTTGGTGACACTCATGAGTGGCGTGTGCAGCGCCGGCGTCACGTTCCAAACCACCATGTAGCCCACGAAGCAAGCCAGCACGAACACGGTGAAGTGTGAGAGGAAGGCAGCCGGCGCGAAGGCTCCGATGAACCAGAACAGAAGCCCGCCGCCGACGAGGAGCACCAGGGTGGACCTGAGCGGCATGGGGCCGCCGGCCGCGCCGTGGCCGTGTGGCTTCGCCGGCGCGGGCACGGCGGCCTTCGCCGCCGGTGCCGGCGGGGACGCCGAGAGCTTGGGTGCCGGCGGCGGCCAGGTGATGACGCCATCCTTGACCACCGTGGTGCCGCGGATCACCTCGTCGTCCATGTTGACGTCGATGACCCCGTCCTTGGTCTTGCACAGCTCCTCGGTCAGCCGCAGCAGGTTGGTGGCGTAGAGCGTGCTGGACTGCTTGGAGAGCCGGCTGGGAAGGTCGGAGTAGCCGATGATGGTCACGCCATGCTTGACCACCACCTTGCCGGGCTCGGTGAGCTCGCAGTTGCCGCCCTGCTCCGCCGCCATGTCCACGATTACGCTTCCGGGCTTCATGGACTGGACCATCTCGGCAGTGATGAGACGCGGAGCCGGCTTACCCGGGATGAGCGCGGTGGTGATGATGATGTCCACGTCCTTCGCCTGCTTGGCGAAGACCTCGCGCTGGGCTTTCTGGAAGCCCTCGCTCATCACCTTGGCGTAGCCGCCGACGCCGGTGCCCTCCTCTTCGTAGTCCACACCGACGAACTCGCCGCCCATGGACTTCACCTGGTCGGCCACCTCGGGCCGGGTGTCGTTCGCCCGCACGATGGCGCCCAAGCCCGCCGCGGTGCCGATGGCGGCGAGCCCGGCCACGCCGGCGCCGATGACGAACACCTTGGCTGGAGGAACCTTCCCCGCAGCGGTGATCTGGCCGGTGAAGAAGCGGCCGAAGTGGTGAGCCGCCTCGATGACGGCGCGGTAGCCGGCGATGTTGGCCATGGACGACAGCGCGTCCAACTTCTGCGCCCGCGAGATGCGAGGCACGCTGTCCATGGCCAGCACGGTGGCCTTCCTGGCCGCCAGCTTCTGCATGAGGTCGGGGTTCTGCGCCGGCCAGACGAAGCTGACCAGAGTGCCCCCTTCGCGCATCAGGCCCACTTCCTCGGTGCTGGGCCCTCGCACCTTGAAGACGATGTCCGATCCCGACCAGAGCTCTGCGGCGCTCGCTACGATGTCCGCCCCCGCCGCGCGGTAGGCGTCGTCGCTGAAGTTCGCGTGATCTCCGGCGCCGGACTGGACCACCACCTTGAAGCCCAGCTTGATGAGCTTCTCGACGACCTCCGGCACGGTCGCGACGCGCTTCTCGTCCGCGGCCGTCTCTCTCGGTACGCCTATCACCTGAGGCATGGATTTCCCTCGCTCGTTGACGTTGGAGCGCGTGGACGTCGGCAGGGTCGCGTTCACGCGTCCCGTGAGAATAGGGGGAGTGCAATCACAATGGAATGGCGCGCCTCGCCAACGTCCCCGGCGGTGTGTCCACGGCCAGGATCCAGGCACTTGGAGCTTGGAGTACTACTGGTGTCCACGCCGGTGTCCGCCTCCGGGATCCGGCCCCAGGCGTGCCTCCTGTCGGGGGGCGGCACACCCGCTAGGTTGCCCCTGCGCGGACCGGCGGGCACAAGCCGCCTCTGCGCCCCACCAACGCCCGGAGGCCCGTCGCCATGCTCGCCCGCTGTCCCGCCCCCACCAGCACCGTCTTCTCCCTCCATTCCCCGAGAAGGCTCCTCCTCGCCTTCTCCCTCGCCCTCCTCGCAGCACCTGCGCTGTCGGCCCAGGATGTCATCCTCGTCCCAGGCAAGCCGGAGGACGTGGGCATGTCCTCCGCCATCCTGCAGGGGGGCGTCCAGCTCTACCGCGACGCAGTGGAGCGGGGCGACCTGGTGGGCGCCATGCTCCTGGTGGCCAAGGACGGCAAGGTCGTCCTCCACGAGGCCGTGGGGTGGCGCAACAAGGGGAAGAACCTCCCCATGGAGCCCAGCACCATGTTCCGCATGGCGTCGAACACCAAAGCCACCATCGCCACCGCCATCGGCATCCTGGTGCAGGAGGGGAGGCTCCACTACGACGACCCTGTGCGGCAGTACATCCCGTCGTTCGACAACTACCGGGGTGGATTCATCCAGATCCGCCACCTGCTGAACCACACCTCCGGCTTCCGCATCGGGTCGCTCTTCCTCGAGCCGTACACCCAGCCCTCGGCGGAGCACCCCGAGGCCCCCACCCTGCAGCTCGAGGCGGCCAAGTACGGCCCCGTCGGTGCCGAGGTGGTCCCCGGCACGTCGTACTCGTACTCCAACCCCGGATACAACACGCTCGGTGCGCTGGTCGAGATCGCCTCCGGGCAGTCGCTGGAGTCGTTCCTGGACCAGCGCATCTACACGCCCCTGGGGATGCACGACTCCTACAACCACGAGGTCGCCGAAAAGCTGGAGGGGAAGCTCTCCCGCATGGGCGCGGTCCACTACCAGCGAGACAGCCTGAGCGGCGAGTGGATCCCGGCGTGGCAGCCCGGCGACCCGCCCCAGGTCCCCTTCGTGCGGGCCTCCGGGGGGATGATCTCCACGGCCATGGACTATGCGGTCTTCTGTCAGATGTTCCTGAACGGCGGCATCTACGGCGGCACGCGCATCCTGGAGGAGCGCACGGTGGAGCGCATGACCTCCGACTCGTACTTCGCCGGCGGCGAGTTCGACCCCGAGCGGGGCACACACGTGGGGTACGGGATGGGGTGGGTGGTGGCAAGGGACGGGACGTTCTCCCACACGGGCTCGGACGGGACCGCAGCGTGGGTGGACCCGAACCAGGACCTCGTCGTGCTCGTCCTGACGCAGACGCCCCGGGGCCGGAATCCCAGAAACAAGTTCTTCGAGCTGGTCCGCACGGCCATCCTGCCCTGACCGAGCCCAGCGAGCAGTGCCTCCTCCCCCTGGCTGCCGCGCTCCTGGTCGCCGCACCTGCGGCCCAGGCGCAACAGGGCGGCCGCGTCCTAGAGGGGCGGACCCTCTTCAGCAAGGCCCTGAACCGGGAGTGGGCGTACACCATCTGCCTCCCCCCGGACCACGACAGGTCGGAGCGGGCGTACCCGGTCTTCTACCTGCTCCACGGGATGGGTGGCGAGCACACCAACTGGGCGCGCTATGGCGACGCGCGCGCATGATCGGCGGCCTCTCCATGGGCGGGTACGGCGCCATCCACACCGCGTTCAAGCACCCCGAGCTGTTCGGCGCGGTGGCGTCGCTCTCCGGGGGACTCTCGAAGACCCCCCCGGCGCAGACCGAGGCGCCCAAGCCCCCCACGCCCTGGGGGATCCCCTTCGACGCCAAGCGCTGGCAGGCGGAGAGCCCCTTCACCTGGATCCCGTCGCTGAAGCAGAGGGTCGAGGAGGCGCGCCTCCAGGTGTACATCAGCACGGGGGACGACGACGACGCCCGCATCGTCCAGGGCGCGGTGGACCTGTACAACGCGCTCCGGGCCGAGGACCTGCCCGCGGAGCTGCGCATCACCGACGGCGCCCACACCTGGGAGGTGTGGGACCGGGGGCTGAAGGAGGCGCTCATCTTCTTCTCCAACACGTTCCGGGCGCGGATCCGGTAGGCGCCAGGACCGGGGGCGCGCCAGCCTCGTGAGGGCCTAGCTGCGACTCCAGACCGAAAGCGGGCTGACCTCGGCGATGCGCCGGAAGTCCGCGTCCGTGGTGAGGATGCTCAGGCCGTGGCGCACACATAGCGCCGCGAGGAGCGCGTCGATCGTGCCGATCTGGATTCCATTCCGCCTGCACCGATTCCGGAGAGCCGCCGCGTCGATGTGATCGCTGCGGTCCGGTGTCAGGAAGGGGAGCGCACGGAAGCGGCCCAGGATCGCTTCGCGCGCCCGGGGACCCGAGAAGCCCTGCAAAATCTCCTGCAGGATCGGTCCGGTGGTGACGACCAACTCACCGGACGCCAGGGCATCTCCGAGGGCTCGGACCTCGGGGAGGTCGGGGGGAGCGTCCCGGCGAAGAGCCATGGACCACACGCAGGTGTCCACCAGGAGGCTCACGCCCGGGAGCGCTCCGCCTTGTAGTCGTAGGCCGGGTCCCACTGCAGGCTGCGGAAGAGGTCGAGGACCTCCCGCTGTTCACGGCGGGAGATGAACTCTTCGAGTGCCCGGGTGACGGCGGCCTTCTTGGTGTTCTCGCCACTCACCGCCAGTGCCCGGTCCAGGAGCTCCGGATCCAGATCCAGGTTCGTTGCCATGTGTAAGCCTCCACACATGATACTACACAAGCGCCTCCGATTTGGCCACCCACTTCGTCGGGCGGGAACACGGGTCCTGGGCGCCGCCTCCATCTTCGGATCGGGCGCGGGGCGCCTCCATGGCCCGATGCGCGCGCTTCCCGTCCTGGAGCGCCCGTCCATGATCGAGCCCCTCGATCGCCTGAAGGACGCGCTGAGAGATTGCTAGGCTTTCGAGCGTGAGCTGGGCTCCGGAGGCATGGCCACCGTCTGGCTGGCCCAGGACCTCAAGCACCACCGCCAGGTCGCCGTGAAGGTGCTGCGGCCCGAGCTGGCAGCCAGCGTCGGCCCAGAGCGGTTCCTGCGCGAGGTGGACATCGCCGCCAACCTGCAGCACCCCCACATCCTCCCGCTCCACGACTCCGGGGAGGCCGACGGGTTCCTCTACTACGTGATGCCGTACGTGGAGGGGCAGACCGTGCGTCAGAGGCTCCTCAGGGAGCGGGAGCTGCCGGTGGGGGAGGCGGTGCGGATCCTGCGGGACGTGGCCGACGCCATGGCGGCGGCCCACGCCAAGGGCGTGGTGCACCGTGACCTGAAGCCCGAGAACATCATGCTCACGGGGCGCCACGCGCTGGTGGCGGACTTCGGGGTGGCCAAGGCGGTGAGCGAGGCCACGGGCCGGCAGCACCTGACGACGAAGGGGGTGGCGCTCGGGACGCCGACGTACATGGCGCCGGAGCAGGCGGCGGCCGATCCGCTCACGGACCACCGGGCGGACATCTACGCGCTGGGGGTGGTGGCGTACGAGATGCTCACCGGGGAGCCGCCGTTCGTGCGCACCACGGCGCAGGCCATGATGGCGGCGCACCTGACGGAGGCTCCGGTGGCGGTGACGGAGCGGCGGGGGACGATCCCGCCGGCGCTGGCGGCGATGGTCATGCGGTGCCTGGAGAAGAAGCCGGCGGACCGGCCGCAGCGGGCGGAGGAGCTGCTGGGGGTGCTGGAGGGATTGGCGACGCCCAGCGGGGGTCTGACGCCTGCGGAGACGCAGCCGGTGAGGGTTCGGGGGAGCCGGAGGAAGGTGGGCCTCGCGGTGGCAGGGGTCGCTGTCGTGGCGCTGGCCGCGCTGGGCGCCTGGGCGCTTCTCGGTCGCGGCGGTCCCGCGCCGGACCCGAAGGTGCGGGAGCCGGTGGTGGTGCTGCCGTTCACGGAGCGCTTGGGCATTGGACCAGAGAGGTCATCGCGCCCGCCGCCCTCGGACGGGTGGACGAGATCGAGCGCGTCGTCAACGAGAGCTACCGGCTGGAGCAGCAGGGGGCTCCTGAGCGGCTCTCGAGCAGCGCCGCGTTGGAGTTGTCCCGACACGGCTTCGCGGAGCCTGCGCGGGCGTTCGCCAGAGGGCGGTGGAGGGCTTCGAGCGATGGCCCCAATCCGCGCGAGACGTGCCGGGCGCCCGCAACGTCCTCCGGAACAGCCTGGTGGTCCTGGGTGACTACGAGGCGCTGTGGCAATCCTACGACGAACAGTCGATGCGCCAAGGCGCACAAGGGCTCGGCTCCCGAATCCTCGGAGCGCGCTTCCGCATCCTGATGGGTGACACCACGGGCGTAGTGGCTCTCGTGGACTCGGCACGCACCCTGCCCCTGACCGCGTTCGCCGGCTCGAATTGGGGTCGGACCGGTGAGCCGCGCTACTATGGCGCTCAACTCCTGGCGCTGCTCGGTCGCCAGGACGAGGTCGTGGCCATGCTCCACGAGGCGTGGAACAACGGCTGGCGCCTCGGCGCCGACGAGCCGCTCCAGTGGTACTGG
>CAZJFX010000017.1:0-64357 GCA_964545395.1 uncultured Gemmatimonadaceae bacterium
CCCGTCCTACCGTCCCCTATCGCCCCCGCGACTCTTCAGGTTCCGAAATGGCTGCAGAGCCTCGCGCTGGACACAGGCAAGCAAGATCGAGCCGGCCGAACGAGGGGAATGACCTCCATCTCGACCAGCGGAGACCCCGTGCCTCCGGCACGGATGACCCCTCCCTTCCTCTATCCATCTGTGATCGGAACCGACGGCTTGTTAGCGATTCCTCCTTGTGTTCATGAACCCAGCCTACCGTGCTTGACCTCTCCCTCGAACACCTTCTTCCCTGCCGCCTCCGGCAGAGGATCCCCCCTTTGATGCCCCCGCCCCTCTGATACCATGACTCCCGGGCGTTCACGGATTCCCGTGGACGATTCCGTTCTTTCCCCACTCGAACGCCGCACATGGGCCCGCTCTCTCTGAGATCCATGGACGGCGTTTCGTTTTCCACGGGATTGTTAACCCCGAAAGGAGTCACGATGGCAAGCCGGAAGAAGAAACCACTGATCGGCGAAAGACCCAAGGAAGGACCGAGGCGAGTACTCCTCCTCTCAACTGAGCTGCCGCCCGCAGTCGCGGAGTCGATGCCCCGAGTCACGGGACCGGAGGCGGCGGCGCGGCTCATCGCCTCATTCATCGGTCAGAAGGACCGCGAGCATTTCGTCGTGGTTCACCTGACCACTCAGCACGATCCCGCGGCCATTGAAACGGTGTCCATCGGATGCCTGTCGAGTTCCCTGGTACACCCTCGCGAGGTGTTCAAGTCCGCAGTTTTGGCGAACTCCGCCTGCATCGTCATCGGGCACAATCACCCCTCAGGAAACCTGACTCCTTCCCCCGAGGACCGAACCGTCTACGGACAGCTCCGGGAAGCGGGCAAGCTGATGGGAATCGAAGTTCTCGACTTCCTGATCGTCAGTGGAGACAGGTGGTACTCCCTCACGGCAGAGGCATGAATGATGCTCCGCCTCAGACTCGGCAGAACCCTAATCACGCCGGGTGCTCTGAAGAGCCTACCCCCGGAAGAGGTCGCCGTCGCTCTCGCGCGCCATGCGCGGGGAGATTGGGGTGATCTCACGGAGGAGGATCTGAGGGCAAACGACCGCGCTCTCGTCTACGGCGCTCGAATTCTCTCGGCGTACAACGCGAGCAACAGCGTGAAATTCTGGATCATCACGGAGTGGGATCGGTCAGCTACGACGATCCTGCTGCCGGAAGAGTATTGATCCACAGGACCCAGCCAAGCGGCTGGGTCCTTTTTCTTCCTGTGCCCAGGGACCCCTACAGCCTTTGCCCCGAGCGGAGACCCTCGAGCGCCCGGAGCAGCACGGACACCACCTCCTCGCGAGCCGGTGCGCCTAATCCGATCAGGTTCAGGGACTGAGTAACCCTTCTGCCTCTTCGAGAATCTCGCTCGCCCTGGCGCCCAACGTAGCAGCCAGCGCCAACAACGTCGTAGCCGTCGGATTCCGCCTGCCCCGCTCGAGGTCGCTCACGTAGGTACGGTGGAATCCGGCTCGGTACCCCAACGCCTCCTGGGAGACTCCCAGGGCCTCTCGCCGGGCGCGTATCGCCTGGCCGATGGCCCGGAGCCAGCGCTCCCGCCCGTGGTCCTTCTTCTTGCTTGACATGCGGGAAGCCTCCCCGCATGTTGCGCATTCGTCTACAGTGTTTACGTGTACCGTCTATATATGTCTTCTGTCGGAAGAACCCGGTTCGGTCCCTCAATCCTCCATCAAGGAGTTGTCACCATGCTTCGCAGGATGTGGTTCCGAGTAGTGCTCCTATTGGCGTGCCTCCTCTACTCCGCGCCCGGTATTAAGGGTCAAGAGGCTCCCACCTCGGGCGTCCAGCTTGCCTACAGCGCCGAGAAGAAGGGCGAGGCAGAGGCCGCTGTCATCGAGGCATTGGTGCCTGTCTTGGGGCATGCCTATGCCGGCGATGCCCGGCGAGGACTCCTGCCGGCGGGCATCAGCGCCGCAGGCTTCGTTCTACTGATCGCGGGCAGCGCGGAGCTGGACACCGGGATGGCGAGTCTCGGCGCGCTCGGCTACCTCGGCGGGCGCATCTGGGGGATAGTCTCCGCATACCAGACCGCCAAGGACCACAATGCTAGCCTCCGGCAGAGACTCGGGGTTTCGGTGGGTCCAGGAGTGGACGCCGGCAGTTTGGGGATCACCTTCACGATCCCCAGCCGATGAAACCGCGGTCAGGGGTGGTCGGTCTCGGACTGTTCATCTTCTTGGGGTGCTCAGGTGGAGACAACCCTCCAGACGTAACCGGCCCAGAGCCAATCGGGCCCGTTGTGTCCATCGAGATCTCGCCTTCATCCCCGAGCGTGACGGCGGGAAGTACCCTGCAGCTCGCGGCAGTCGGCAAGGATGCCAAAGGTCGAACCGTCCCCGGCCTCACGTTCACCTGGTCAACAAACGCCACGCTGCTCGCCCGGGTTTCCGCGTCCGGGCTGGCATCTGCCGTGTCGGTCGGTAGCCCGACTATCACCGCCAAGGACGCGGCCTCAGGACGAAGCGGCTCTCAGGCGCTCTCGGTTACCGCCCCGCCCCGCTCAGCCGGGTCGCTCCTAGTTCTCGGGTCGGAGTCTGTAACGCAGTACGGGGAGACGCTCCCTCTTTCGACGCTTGGTATCGCCGATACCGCCTCGACGGGTAAAGACCACCGAATAGGTATTGTCCACGTATCCATGACGACCTCTGATCTCAATCCTCCGGTCCTCAGGGCAAGCTTCCCTCAGCTGAGCGCCGTCACCGAGTGCCCCAACGGAGATGTCTACGCCGCGTCATACACCACCAATCAGGGGCAGAACCCCGCAGACATCTGGAAGGTGGCTCCAACCACTGCAGTGGGCACCGAGGTGGTTAGAGACCCATTTGGTACGTCTACGACCGTGACCGGGATGGCGTGCGACTCCTCAGGCCAGCTCCTGGTGGTGGTTCGCCACACAGTCGGAACGCGACTCCTGTACCGCGTGACGCCCTCCACGCGCCAGGTGACACTCGTCCGCAGCTATCTCCAGACCTACCCCGAGGCCATCGCCACCTCAGCGAGCGGGACCATCTACGCGACCATGCGAGAGGCGTTCGCATCGACTCCCGGACAGGTGCTTGTGACTCTCAATCCCGCAGGGGGTGCGTGGACCTCGGTTGTGGACGGGCAGCCCTATCGCTTACCGATCGTGGACAACCTGATGTTCCGGGGCGGTCGCCTCTTGGGCTTGACGGTGGGGGGCCTCGCAGAGGTCAACACACAGACCGGAGTGGTCTCCACGATTCGCACGATCAGCATTCCTTGATGGAGATGGAGATCTTCAGACCGTAAGCCCTTCGAGAACCCCAACCTCTGCCACATCCCTCGGGTTGGGCACGACGACCAGCCACGCCGCGCTGATCTGACGTCGGAAGCTGAAACCACCTCCTTGGAAGGCCGGGTGCCACCGGGCAAGATGAGTCCGTGGCCTCACACCCGAACAACCGAATCACATACTTCGCTCGCACCAACCACCGGCTTTCCAACACCCCTTTCGGCATCCGGCAGTCCGACCGGCTCTCGCATTTCTACGCCATTGGGAAGACTGGAACGGGGAAATCCACGGTACTCCGAACCATGGCCGCCCAGGATCTCACGGCCGGAAACGGCATGGCCCTCTTCGACCCCCACGGAGATCTCGTCTCCGATGTCCGAAGTCTGGTGCCCGAAGGACGCTTACCAGACCTCACCTATCTGAATGTTCCCGATCCCGCCCTCGACTGGCACTTCAACCCCTTCGCCGGGGTCTCCCGGGAGAGCCGGGCACTTGCCGCCGCAGGGTTGGTCGACACCTTCCGAAAGATCTGGCCCGATGATTGGGGACCCCGGCTCGAGCACCTCCTCCGCAATGTGGTGTTCACCCTCCTTGAGACGCCTGGGAGCACCCTTGGGGACATCCCGACGCTGCTCACGGATCGCACCTACCGCAACTCGCTGGTTGATGGACTCGAAAACGATATAGTGCGCGACTTCTGGCGAGACGAATTCGATAAGTACTCGCCGGGATTTCGGTCGGTCGTGATCGCGCCGCTCCAGAACAAGATCGGGGCGCTACTCACCAATCCGCTCCTGCGCCGGATCTTCGTTGAACCGGGGCACACCGTCCGCCTGCGCAGCCTGATGGACCGCGCCGGGATCCTTCTCGTGAACCTGGACAAGGGCCGCATCGGGGAAGGGCCGGCGACGATCATCGGCTCCCTGCTTCTGTCTCACCTCGCTCTAGCAGGGCTTTCCCGCAGCAACCAGCCTGCGACTGACCGCGTGCCTTTCATGATCTACCTGGACGAGTTCCAGACCTTCACAACCCTCACGCTGGCGAACATGCTCTCAGAGCTCCGTAAGTACCGCGTGGGGATGATTCTGGCGAACCAGTACTTAAGCCAGCTAGAGCCGGAGATTCGAGACGCGGTATTCGGGAACGTCGGGACGCTGGTGTCGTTTCTGGTCGGGGCCGCCGACGCGGAGTATCTCGGCCGCGAGTTCGCCCCGAAGTTCTCGGCCATCGATCTCACCAGCCTTCCCCGGTACTCCATCTATTTGAAACTCCAAATCGACGGCGAAACCTCCCAGCCGTTCTCAGCAACCACGCTCGGCTCGATCGACGAGCTCATGGATTGACCTCCCCACCCGCGGAGCAGTGGCGCTCCCACCGAGCGACCTCGATCGCCGCACCACCGGTGATTCCATGACGCTCGGAAACTGTGCAAGGTCGTCCAGTCGGTCCGCGGTGACGCGACCGCCTCCAGCGCCAATTTCCTAGCGCCTAGGCCCCGAGCCAGCGTACCTTGTTTGGGTGTTGAGTTAGGGCCCCCCAGGCAACATTCCATCTGGAGAGAAGACGATCATGCCTGGCGGCCCTGCGCCCACCGTTCTTTCCCACTGGTACAGGCTCTTCGAAGGCCTCAGCGCCTCCCCACTCGGGTTTTACGACTCCGTCGAGCAAGCCGTCGAGAGGCGTCAACTCCCGGATACCTCGCGCTCTCGGGTTGACTGGCACGAGGGTGGGGTTCTCTCGGCCAAGCGGGAGTACCTCCGCGTCGAGCGAGGTCGGCTCGTCTTCGACATCTGCGGGGCTCCGTACGGCAACGGCTTCTTCGTCTCTTGGTGGTTGGGACGGCTTCAGTCTCCCTACGGGCCCGTGGCCCTTGCCGCACTCATCGTCGGGATCATCATACTCGCCTCGGTGCTGGCGAAGGTTGTTGGAATCCTGCTGGCAGTGGTGTTGCTGCCTTTTCTGGCACCCCTGGTCCTCTGGCTCTTCGCTCACTACGTGGCTTCGCAGAACGCGGGCTGGGACGATGCCCTGGTGGCGATGCCGCTCTTGGGGGGCCTTTATCAGCGCTGGTTTAGCCCCGAAACGTACTACCGCATCGACACCACCCTCATGTTCCAGAGTTCCGTCCAGGCCGCCGTCAACGAGGTGGTGGATGACCTGACACGGAGCAGCGGGCTCCCGTTGATGTCGGAATTCGAGCGAAAGCCGATCCTCCGAGAGTTCCTCGGGAAGTAACCGTTAGGTGGGCGACACGACCACGGCGTCGGTGGCCCCGCTCTCACCGGCGGAGCGTCAACTCGTCGATTTCTATACCTGGGAACACCGAGGACGTGGATGGTGGGTATGGCCCCACGCCGTAGAGCTTGAGCCCCCATTTCGGCCCTTCCCCATGGGGTCCTTGCCTGGCCCGGCTCCCGAGGACGACGCGCACAAGCCCACGTTCCTCAGCAAGCTCGTCGCGTCACTCACGAGAACCCTCGGGGAGTCCCCTCCAAATGCCATCGCCGTCGACCATGCGACCGAGGCGGAGGAACCCTGGCCCGAGCTGGATGAGGCCGACTCAGATCTCACGGAGTTCTCCGTCTCGCTACCCCCGGATCTGAAGGTCTCACAGGACGTGGCGGGTCAGGTCCTGGCGAGCCTCCCTGCCCACCTCGATGTCGTCAGCTTCGAGCTCATCGGCACCAGAAAAACGGTTACGGCCCAGTGGGTAACACGACGTGAGGACGCCCGCGTGGTGGAGCGCCAACTCCTGGCTCACTTCCCCGAGATCGCCCTCCAGGAGAGCCCCGAGGCCCTTCGCCACGCTTGGGGAGAGGCCGAGATGGGCACGTCCCTCCTGGTCGATTTCGGGCTCTCAAACGAGTTCCTGTTCCCCTTTGGCGCTCCGTCGAGCTTCCAGGCCGATCCACTCGTGGGCATCGTCGGCGCCATGGAGGACCTTCAGGAACAAGAGGTCGCTGTACTCCAAGTGCTTTTCCGGCGTGCCCGCCACCCATGGTCGGGGAGCATGCTCCGAGCTGCCGAACTCTTAGAGGGCTCGGAGCCGAGATCGCTCGCTCGTGCCAAGGCCTCCGAGCCGCTCTTCGCCACCGTGGTGCGGGTCGCCGCCCGCGCTGAGGACGAGGAGCGAACATGGGACATCGTGCGGGCCGTCGGGGGAGCCCTGGGCCCGTTGGCCCGTACCGGCTCCAACGAGTTTATCCCGCTTTCCAACGCCGACTACCCGCACGACGAGCACGAAGTCGACCTGCTGGAGCGCCGGACGCACCGGAGCGGCATGCTCCTCAACCTGGGCGAGCTGGTGGCCCTGGTGCACCTGCCCTCACCGGCCGTGCGCTCCGAGAGGCTTCGCAGAGAGCGACGTACCACGAGGGAGGCTCCGGCCGTCACACTCGGTCCGGGGCTCGTGCTGGGTGAGAACGACCACCGCGGGCGGACCGCCACGGTACACCTGCCCGCCGGCCACCGCCTGCGTCACATGCACATCCTGGGCGCCACAGGTACGGGGAAGTCACACCTCCTGCTGAGCCTGATCATACAGGACATCGAAAACGGAGAGGGCGTCGGGGTCTTGGAACCGCACGGTGACCTCATCGACCGGATCCTGGAGCGGATCCCCGAGGAACGGCACGACGAAGTCGTCCTGCTCGATCCCGCTGACGGAGACTTTCCGGTTGCGTTCAACATCCTCTCGGCGCACTCGGAGGTGGAGCGAAACCTCCTCGCGTCCGACCTAGTGGCTGCGTTCCGGCGCCTGGCCACCAGTTGGGGCGACCAGATGACCTCCGTGCTCAGGAACGCCGTCCTGGCGTTTCTGGAGTCGGACGAGGGCGGGACCCTGGCCGATCTCCGACGGTTCTTGGTAGAACCGGGCTTCCGGGCGGCCTTTCTCCAGACGGTCCGGGACGAGGAGGTGGTGTACTTCTGGGAGCGGGAGTTTCCGCTCCTCTCGGGCCGGCCCCAGGCGCCCCTGCTCACCCGCCTGGACAGCTTCCTGGCACCCAAACCTCTCCGCCGCATGGTCTCGCAGCGCGAGAGCCGCCTGGATTTCGCCGAGATGATGGACCGGGGCCAGATCTTCCTGGCGCGGCTTTCTCAAGGAGCCATCGGTGAGGAAAACGCGCATCTCCTGGGTTCACTTCTCTCCGCCAAGTTCCAACAGCTCGCCGCCGCCCGGCAGTCGCGTCCCGAGGCCGAGCGACGGCCGTTCTTTCTATACGTGGACGAGTTCCAGCACTTCGCCACGCCCTCCATGGCCCAGATCCTGGGCGGCGCGCGCAAGTACGGCCTCGGCCTGACCCTGGCTCACCAGGACCTGGCCCAACTCGAGCAGGCCGGCCCCGGCCTGGCGAGCGCCGTGCTCAGCAATCCTGCCACGCGGATCTGCTTCCGGGTTGGCGACGCCGACGCCCGCAAGCTCGCCGAGGGCTTCGCCTCCTTCGAGGCCAAGGATCTCTCCGGCCTGGGCCGGGGCGAGGCGATCTGCCGGGTGGAGCGATCCGACTGGGACTTCAACCTCAGGACGCTTCCGCTCCTCGAGCTCGAGCCGGCGGCGGGGGTGGACCGGGTTGAGAAGATTGTCAGGCTGTCCCGCGCCAGGTATGGGACGCCCCGCGACGTAGTAGAAGAGGCTCTCCGGCAGGGTCGCGCCCCCGCTCCTGTACCTCACACGGCCCCAGACTTGCCACCTGCGTCGCCGGAGGTCCCTGAGAAGGCCCCGGGGGGGCGTCGGGTTCCCTCTGCGATTCTAGCCCCCACAGGACCTGTCGAGCCCCCGCCACTCGGTCGGGGTGGAGCCCAACACCGCTACCTCCAAGAGCTCATCAAACGCTGGGCTGGAAGCCGAGGATGGCACGTCACGGTGGAGCAGCCGATCCTCGACGGTCTCGGCCGGGTAGATGTGGCGCTTGAGCGGGCGGAGCAGCGAGTGGCCTGTGAGGTCTCCGTGACGAGCACTCCCGACCAAGAGGTCGGGAATGTCCAGAAGTGCTTGGCAGCGGGGTTCGACGCCGTCGTGGTGGTATCGCCGGAGAGGAAGGTGCTGGGGCGGGCTCAGGAGGCGGTTGAGGCCGCTGTCGAGAAGGAGAGCCTCTCGCGGCTCGAGTTTCTGACGCCGGAAGAGCTGTTCGCGTTCTTGGAGGCGCTGGAAGCCCACGGTGCCGGCGGGGAGGAGACCATCCGAGGCTGGAAGGTGAGAACGCGCTTCCAACCTCTGGAAGGTGGCGAAAAGAGCACTCGCACCCAGGCCATCGCAAAAGTGATCCTGGGGGCCACAAGGAGGCTCCGGGGAAAAGACGCGTGATCCCCGTCGCGGCCCCTCCTCCTCCATAGGCTCACTGCTACGGAGCCCGACGCCCGGGGATCATGCCAGCAAGGTGGTCAACACAATTCGGACTGGTTCAAGGGAGAACCTAATGAAACCCCTTTACCTCGTTCTCGGAGCCGGGCTCATGTACGTGATCGCCTGGTTCGTACCGGTCCACGCCGCGCTAGGTCACCTGCCCGATGCCATACCGGGCGCTGAGGCCGTGCGCGCGGCGTTGATCCCCATCTGGCCCGATGAGGGTATCAGCTTCGAAGCTAGTCGGTTCTTGAGCGCGCTCTATATTGCCAGCGCCTTCACCAATGTGCTCGCGCTGGTCCTGGCCCTCGCGGTGTGGTCTGGTAAGAGAGCTGAGGTAACTCAGGCGGGGTGGGCATGCCTCGTGGCTGGCCTCATCAACGCCCACTGGGTGCTCGGGCTTGAGGGGAGTGTAGACGCGTCAGACCTACGGGCCGGGTACTTCCTCTGGTGGCTATCGTTTGTCGTGGCGGCTGCTGGAGCACTGTGGCTCGCAAGGCAGCTTCCGGCTCGGACGGTCGAGGAAACCGTCCCGCGCGCAGTTGAAGGTCCCTGAGAGGGAAAGAAAGTGGTGGCTCCGGGGGGCCCGATCCAGGTAGGATCGGGCAGCTCAACCCCCAACAACGGAGCCACTACCATGAAGGAAACGTACGAGGTAACAGACCGGACGGACCAGCGGGCGATCGGGGAGTTCATGAGGCACGAGGGGCAGTCCCTTCTGCCGATGGTCGAGCTGGTCGGACGTGCGGAACTGGCCATCGACGAGGTGATCGAGGTCGTGAGCCGGGAGACCATCAAGGCCTCCGAGCGGGTGCTGGCCGACCTGATAGAGCGGCGGCTGGATGTGTGGGACCTGCTGCTGTGGCGCAGTTTTCCGCACACCCTCGGACACCCGGCGTCCCGGCGAACGTCACGCGCTCCTGCAGCGACACCAGCTGCCATGCGGGGGGCCTCGCCCCTCTCGATCTTCCACCAGACCGTCCATCCCGAAGCGCTCTCCGACTGCGTCCACTGCCACAAGACTCACGAGTTCAGGGTGCCTGCCAACGGGGGGAGTGCGCGGCGTGTCACAACAGCGGCGGCACGCCCGCGCCGGCGTGGAGATGAGTCAGGCCGCCGGCGTTATCGTCAAGTTCCGTTGGCTCTCTCTCAGCCGGCCGCGCCCGGGGACAAGGCCGAGTCCACCGCACGCCTGAGGTCCGCGAGATCCACTGGCTTGACCAGCGTCGTCACGGCTCCCATGAGTCCAGCGTCGGCAAGTAGGTGCTCCTTCGGTAGCCACCCTCCTCCGGAGATGGCGATCACCGGGACTTCGGGCCTGCGTTCCATCATGGCCTGGATCAGCTCGATCCCGTCCATCCCGGGCATGTTGACGTCGGTGATGACCAGGCTCCATTCCTCCCGATCGAGGGTGGCGAGCGCGGCCCGGCCCTCCGCGGCCTCACCGACCTCGTGCCCGAAGCGCTGAAGCGCGCGCCGCAACGTGCGCAGGGTATCCGGATCGTCGTCCACCACCAGGACTCGGGCCATGCTCTCTCCTATCAATCACCGATTCGAGAGGTTGTTGCGCTCCACCAGCATGCGCCGTACCACGACGGCGTCCCGTAGGGCGAGGCGAAGGAACGCCGCATCCACCGGCTTCACCAGGTAGGTGCGGGCACCCTGATCCAGGCACTGGATGGCGATCTCCGGAACGTCCAGGCCCGTCAGCATGATCACGCACATCTCGGGATCCCGGCCCAATGCCCAGGTCAGGAACTCCAACCCGCTCATGCGCGGCAACTCGATGTCGAGCAGGCACACGTCGAACCGCTCGTTGGCGAGCCATTGGTCCGCTTCCTCGGCCGAAGCCGCGACCCTTGCCGAATACCCGAGGGAGGTGACCAAGCGCTGAAGGGAGCGCCGCGCATCCGGCTCGTCATCCACGACCAGGATCTTCGCGGAGCGAGGTGATCCGGCCACGAGGTCCTTCCACCCCAGCCGGCTCATGCGCAGGCCCGGATCACGCTCACCGGATGCGCCCTTGACCCCGGGCTGCCTGGACGTTCTCCATCTTCCAGAGCTCTAGGAGCGTCCGATTCACTTCGCGGGAGACCTCGGAGTCGCGCGCTCCGGGCGGCTGCGGCGCAGCCGTGAGATCCTCCACCGACGCCCGCGTAACCACTCCGATGGCGGCGCCGGTCATGAACGCCAGGATCAGGACCGCAACGAGGCCCATGATCACCCGCCGCCTCCACTGTGCCCGCGTGAGGCGCCGCCTGCCCCGCGCCAACGCATCTTCGATGTCGCGGACGCGCGGCAGGCGGGGAACCCGGCGGGATGGCGTGCCCGCTCCAGCCCGCGTGGTGCCTCCGGGATACTGCCCTCTGATGCTCTCCCCCATGGAGATGAAGAGAACAGACGGGGGGGGGCACCGGCAAGCGCCTCATGCGCTTCTCGGCGGGTCCCTGGCCGGCAACGTGTCACGGAGCGGGTCGAGGGGCGCCGCCAGGTGGTGGAGGTTGGCGGCCCCAATGCGCTCCGTGATGGCCAACAGGGCGTCCACCACGTGCGGGTCGTAGTGGCTACCCCCGCAACGCGTGATCTCCGCGAGCGCCGCCGCCACGGGGCGGGCCGCTTTGTACGGCCTCGCGTGGGTCATGGTATCGAACGAGTCCGCTACAGCGACGATGCGGGCTTCGAGGGGCGTCTCGGCACCTCTCCGGCCCTCCGGATACCCCGCTCCGTCCCACCGCTCATGGTGGTGGAGCGCGATGGCCCTGGCCACCTCCAGAAGGCGGTGCCGACTCTTCCCCAGGATCTGGGCACCGATCGTGGTATGGGTCTTCATCACTTCGAACTCGGCCGCGGTCAGCCTCCCTGCCTTGAGCAGAATCGCGTCGGGAATGCCGATCTTGCCCACGTCGTGGAGGGGCGCCGTCCGCCACAGGAGGTCCACGTCTCGGGGCGACTGATCGAGCTCCTGGGCAATCGCGGAGGAAAGCAGACCCACGCGCTCGGCGTGCCGCCCGGTCATGTCATCGCGGTACTCGGCCGCGAGGGCGAGGCGGTAGAGGATCTCCGCTCGGCTGTCGGCGAGCTCGGCGGTCCGTTGGGCGACCTCTTCCTCCAGGGAGTCGCGCTGACGGGACACGCGCTGGGTGAGCGCACGCGCGTGGAGCAGGTTGCGCACGCGCGCCTCCGCCTCCGTTGGGTCGAAAGGCTTGCTGAGGAAGTCCATGGCCCCCGCCTCCAGAGCGCGGCGGCGGACGGCCGGCTGGTCCGACCCTGTGAGGACGACGATGGGGAAGTACTCCTTCTCTCCGAGGACGGAGGAGACCGCAGCCATGACCTCGAACCCGTCCATCCCCGGCATGAACAGGTCCAGGATCAACAGGTCCACGTCCTTGTCCCGGAGCGTGTCCACGACGCGGCGGGGATCGGTCAGACCCAGGGGCTCCCGATAGCCCGCACGCATGAACAGCCTTTGCAGCACGCGCACCAGCACCGGATCGTCGTCCACGATCAGGATTCGGCCCTCACGGCGCTGCGGCGTCTGCTCACCCACCGCCTCCTCCTCCGGCGACGTGGCGTGGACCGCACCGTCCGGTTCCGCCCCGGCGAGCCCGGTTCCCTGGCGCGCCGTGGAGATGTCGGCCCCCGTGAGCCCAAGAAGTGCCGTCAGGGCGGATCGGAGGCCATCCGGATCGAGAGGCTTGGCGAGGAAGGCACTGCGAACCCCGGGCGTCCCACCCCAATACACTTCTTCCCTCGGGTACCCCGAGATGTAGAGGACCGGGATGCCGGGCCGTACCCTGCTCGCCTGGTCGACCAGCGTGAAGCCGCTCATGTCGGGCATGACGACGTCCGTCACGAGGACATCCACCACCGGGTCCGGGCCGGCGAGGATGTCGAGCGCCTGCCGGGCGGAGCCGGCCGCACGCACCGTGCAGCCCAGCCGCCCTAGCAGCCGCTCGGTGGCCCTCAGTGCCAGCGCGTCGTCATCCACGACGAGGACGCTGGCCTCGGAGAGCGATGTGGGAGCCGGCAGCGGCAGGGTGGAACCGACCGATGGCCCGGCGGCGTCCGGAGGGATGGCATCCGCGCGCACCACCCGGTTCCGGCCGCCCTCCTTCGCGGCGTACAGGGCACGGTCCGCCGAGGCGAGGAGCACGTCGGGGGAGCCCATGGCCTCCTCGGCGGCACTGACCCCGGCGCTCAGGGTCACCCGGCCCCACCTGAAGTCCAGGGCGGCCAGGGCGGCCCTCACGTCCTCCGCGAACTGGACGGCTTGGGACGGCCCGCAGTCCCCCAGGACCGAGATGAACTCCTCTCCTCCATAGCGCGCGGAGAGATCCATCCCTCGGGTACGCCGCCGGAGCACGCCGCCCAGCGCCTCCAACACCCGGTCACCCTCGGCATGGCCGTGACGGTCGTTGACGGTCTTGAAGTAATCTAGGTCGAAGAGGACCACGGCCAGGCGTCGGCCGCGGCTGGCCGCGGACCAGGCCGCCTCCAGAAACACCAGGGCATGCCTGCGGTTCGGCAGGCCAGTGAGGGGATCAGTGAGGGCAGCCCTCTCGGCGGCTGCCCGCTCGCGGTGGAGGAGCTCCGCGACCCATCCGGCCCCGGCGGCCACCACCACGAGCAAAGTGACGACGCCGAACAGATAGGGCCACGGAGGCGGACCCACACCCAGGAGGAGGGTCTCCGCCTGGCTCAGGGCCAGGGTCACCATCCCCCAGGCCAGGGCCAGCGAGGCCCCGTGCCACCCCCGGTAGTAGGCCAGCAGGAAGGCCGGAAGGAGCGGCGGGAGCCATACGAGGAGCGCGCCGTCCGCCTCCACCCACGCCGGCGCGTACACGGTGGCAGCGACCGGCACGGCGAGCGCCACCACGGAAAGCACGAACGCTCGGATGGGCGTCACTCGCGCTGGGTGGGCGCTCCGGGGTTGCGTGGGGGATCGGGTCAGCATGGCACGGGGGCAAAAGCCAGCACTTAAAGAAGTGGTGACCCGGGGGTTACGCGCAAGGAGTCTCGCCGCGCGAGAGGCGAGCGTTCCCGATCTTCCCAGCCGCCGCGCCCAGTTGGTCGCACGTACCAAATTGATAATACGATCGGGCCGGGTGCGTCGTATGTTTATATGTTTCATAGATACCCTCAACCTCCCAGGGTGCGGCGGGAGGCGGCAGGGACGTGCTCCGGCCCGGGCCATCAGCCGGGGAGCCGCAGCTATATAGGGGGATGTGTGTCTCAAGACTCCCACCGCAGACCAACCTCGCGCTGGCTCCTCGTAGGGTTAATTTTCGGTTTCGCCCTCATCGCGGCCGGCAGCGTCTCCTCGATCCGGATCGCCCTACGATCGGGCAGCGTCGCCAAAGAAGTGATCCGCAGGTTTCGCGCTCTCGACGACCTGACGCGGATCGAGAGCTTGCTCGCGGAGATTGAGGCGGGCGTCAGGGGTTTCCTGATCCTCGGTGAGGGCGGACAACTCGAGCGCATGAGCCAAGCGCGCGATTCACTTCCGACGGCCGTTGCGAGACTCCGCGGGAGCTTCCCCGTGGATGCACCGATCTCGCGAGACGTTGAAGACGTCAAGGCGCTCCTCGACCGGCGGGTGGACATCGCCGCGCGGGTGGTCGAGCTGGGCCGATTCCAGCCGGACGCCGGCGTGGCATTCCTTGACACTTCGGGCGCCGTGGAACTCACGGACTCCATCCGTTCGCGCCTCCGGAACATCATCCTGACGCAGCGGCAGGGCGTCGGGGCCACCGAGGGCGAGCTGTACCAGAGCCTGCGCCGCTTGCTCGGGCTCGGCGCCGGCAGCACGCTGATCGGCTTGACCCTGTTGGCGCTCCTAAGCTGGGCGGCGGTGAGAGAGCGTCGCCGGGCGGCCTGGGCCGAGGCGGAGCTCCGGACCACGCTCCGGTATCTCGACGCCACGCCGGACGCCGTGTTCGTTGTCGAGCCCGAGCACCTCCGCATCACCCACGTCAACGAGGGGGCGGTCCGACATACCGGTTACGTGCGTGAAGAGCTGCTGGCCATGACACCGCTAGAGCTCTCGCAGCTTCCCGAGCAGCAACTCCGCGCCCTTCTGGCGGTCTCGGCGGCCGGTGGGTCGCCGACCGCCGAGGGCGTCACCCGGCGAAAGGACGGCCTGGACGTCCCCGTTGAGGTCGCCTTCCGGTACGTCCCGGGTGACGGCTTCCTGCCGCGGTTCGTCGTGGCCGTGCGCGACATCTCTGAGCGCCACCGGGCCGAAGCCGCGCTACGCTCCGCTACCGCCGCGGCCGAGTCGGCCAACCGGGCGAAGAGCCAGTTCGTGACCAACATGAGCCACGAGCTGCGCACGCCGCTCAACTCGATCATCGGCTTCTCCGAGATGCTGGAGGACCAGACCGTTGGTGAGCTGAACCCGTCGCAGGCCAGGTACGTGTCGAACGTCCTCGCCAGCGGCCGGCACCTCCTCGACCTCATCAACGACATCCTCGACCTGGCCAAGATCGAGTCCGGGCGCTTTCGTCTTCAATCGGAGACGTTCGACGCGACCCGGACTATCACGGGCGCCCTCGACATCGTGAGGGCGCTGGCGACGAAGCGCGGCGTGACGCTGTCCAGCGACGTCCCGTCCGACCTTCCTCTACTGCGCGCCGACTCCACAAAGTTCAAGCAGGTCCTCTACAACCTCGTCAGCAATGCCGTGAAGTTCACGCCCGCCGGTGGGAAGGTGACCGTGGGAGCGCGGGTGACGGGAGAGCAGGGCCCCGGGCAGGCGCTCCGCATGTCCGTGTCGGACACGGGGATCGGCATCAAACCCGAGGACCACGCGCGCGTCTGGAGGGAATTCGAGCAGGTGGACTCGACGCACGCCCGCCAGCACCCCGGCACGGGACTGGGGCTCACACTCACCAAACGGATCGTGGAGCTTCACGGTGGCCGGATCTGGCTGGAGAGCGAGGGCGTGGAGGGCCGGGGCAGCACCTTCACGTTCGAGATGCCACTCGCTCCCGCGCCGGCAGCGGCGCCAACCGCTGCCGTAGAGATCGACGAGGTGGCCGCGAACAGGCCGCTCGTCCTCGTGGTGGACGACGATCCGGCCACGCTCGAGCTCCTCACCGAGTACCTCCATTCGGGGGGGTACTCGGTCGCTCGTGCCCGGACAGCGAAGCAGGCGTTGGAGATGGCGCGGGGCCTGTCGCCTTTCGGCATCACCCTCGACATCCTGCTGCCGGACCGCTCGGGGTGGGAGGTGCTACGCGGCCTGAAGGAAGCGCCGGAGACCCAGGACATTCCGGTTGTGGTCGTGACCATCACCGACGACAAGGAACTGGGCGCCAGCCTCGGAGCGGTCGAGTTTCTGCAGAAGCCCGTCCGCCGCGAGCAGCTCCTCTCCGTCCTCAGGCGTCTCGCCCGGCAGAACGGGCGCCCCGTGATGTCGGTTCTCGTCGTGGACGACGACCCACCCTCGGTCGCGGCGCTAACCCAAGCTCTGCGCGCGGAGGGCGTTCAGGTCATGACGGCGGAGAGCGGCGCCGAAGGGATCGAGAAAGCTCTTTCGCAGCAGCCGGACGTCATTGTGCTGGACATCCTCATGCCCGGCATGGACGGTTTCGAGGTGGCGGAGCGGCTCCACGCCGACCCGCGGACGGAAGCGATCCCCATCCTGGTCTACACCGCCATGAGCCTCTCGGCGCAGCAAGTCATGCAACTGGGCACGAAGGTCCGGGGCATCTCCCTGAAGCCGGCCAGGGACCGCCTTTTGGCCGATCTCGCGCGGCTGCGCCTGCACGGCCCGCAGGCTCTGGAGGAGAAAGACGCATGACTCTCAACAGCCGTCCATTCCGTGTCCTGATCGTCGAGGATGCGCCCCTGAACCTTGAGCTCACCACCGATCTCCTCAAGAGGGCCGGCTACACGGTGCTGTCCGCCATCACGGCGGAGAAAGGCATAAACCTGGCCCGCCTGCAACAACCGGACCTGATCCTCATGGACATCGGCCTCCCGGGCATGGACGGCATCGAGGCCACGCGGCAGCTCAAGGGCCACCCGATCACCGCGCGGATCCCGGTGGTCGCGCTGACCGCGCATGCGCTCCCCAGCGACGAGGAGAAGGCCCGGGCCGCCGGGTGCGTCGGGTACCTCACCAAGCCACTGGACACCCGCACGCTCGCCAACTACATCGCTGGCTTCCTCCCGGGCAGGCAGCAGGAGCGGCACGGCGCATGACCTACCATGCCACCCCACTTCCCCCGGAGTGTGGCCGCGTCCTCGTCGTGGACGACGAGCCCCTGAACAGGGAGTTGCTCCGAAACGCCCTTGAGAACCTCAGACTGGAGGTGGAGGAGGCGGCGGGTGGGCTCGAGGCCCTCAAGCACATCGCGGCGTCACCGCCGGACGTGGTGTTGCTCGACGTCGCGATGCCCGCAATGGACGGGCTCGAGGTGTGTCGGCGGCTGAAGGGCAACCCGGACACGGCCGCGCTCCCCGTGATCATGGTCACGGCGCACGTGGACCGCGGCGACCGTCTGGCGGGGATCGAAGCGGGCGCCAACGATTACCTGGGCAAGCCCGTGGACATCCAGGACCTCATGCTCCGCGTGCGCAACGCCATTCACGTGAAGCGCCTCCACGACGGCCTGCAGCTAGCCCTCCAGCAGGTGCGCGAGCTCGAGCGGCACCGGGACAGCCTGACGCACATGGTCGTGCATGATCTGCGCTCGCCCCTGACCGCCATTCTCACCTCCCTTCAGCTCCTCACGCTCACCGAAGGACAGCCGCTCGGCGGGGAGGACCTGGAGGATGTGCGAACCGCGGAAAGGGCGGCGCAGACGATGGCATCTATGATCGCCAGCCTTCTGGATATATCCCGCCTGGAGACCGGCGCGATGCCGCTGCGGCGGACCAGGTGCGACCTGGCGACGGTTGTACGGACCAGCGTCGATACTCTCCGGCTACTGGCTACCGGGCGCACCCTCTCGGTTTCCTCTCCGGAAGAGGCGGTCGCCGTCAGCGCGGATCGGGACATCCTCCAGCGGGTCATCGAGAACCTCGCTGGGAATGCGATCAGGGTCACGCCGGCAGACGGAACCATCGTCTTCGCCATCTCCCGCAACGCGGCAGCCGCCCGCGTGGCGGTGACCGACGCCGGCCCGGGCATCCCGCCGGAGTACTGCGACAAGATCTTCGACAAGTTCGTCCAAGTGGAGGACAGAAGGGCTCGCCTGGGAACCGGCCTGGGGCTGACGTTCTGCAAGCTCGCGGTCGAAGCCCACGGGGGGCGTATCGGGGTCGAAAGCGAGGTCGGCAGGGGGAGCACGTTCTGGTTCACGCTCCCGATGGAGTAGCGGGGCACGGCGGCTGTACGGCATCCTTCCGGGAGTGCGGGACCATGGCAACCATCCTCGTTATTGACGACGACCCTGACCTGCTGGCCAGCGCCCGAAGGGCGCTGGAGCGAGCCGGGTACGACGTCCGCACCGCAGCGAACGGAAGCGAGGCGCTTCGCCATTTTGCGGGCGACCCGACCGACCTGGTCGTCACAGACATTCTGATGCCGGACATGGACGGAATCGAGTTCATCATGCGCCTCCGAGCGACCTTCCCGGAGACCCCCATCATCGCCATGTCCGGCGGCGGCATGCTTCCCAAAGACACTCTCCTCGCTGCGTCGCAGGTGCTGGGGGCGGTCCACACCCTCTCCAAGCCGTTCGCTGCGGAGCAGCTCACGGCCTGCGTTGCCCACGCCCTCGGGAAGACGTAGGGCGAAGACCGGGTCGGACAAAGAGCGGCGATGAGGGTTCGCAGCGCTGCCGTCGGGTTCGTGGGAAGCTGGGCACCCTGCTGGCGGACCTAGTGGCCCGGGGACAGGCGACGGCGCGCCGACGCCTGTTGGTGATCGACGGCTCGAAGGCGCTGTGGAACGCGCTCGACCAGGTGTTCGGCTCGGTCCAACCCGTCCAGCGGTGCCGACCACAAGCTGCGCAACGTCGTGGGTCACCTGCCGAAGGATCAGCACCCGCAGGTGAAGTCGGCGTTCCGGGCAGCCGTGAAGCTGGAAGCGAAGGAGGGCGAGCAGGAGCTCGAGCAGCTCGCCCTGTGGCTGGGGCGTGAACGCCCGTCGGCCGTGGCCAGCCTGCGCGAGGGCCTTTCGGAGCTCTTCACGATCAACCGGCTCGGCCTGCCGCCACGGCTTAGGAAGTGTCTGGGCACAATGAACGTGATCAATAGCACACACTCGGGGGTGAGAGGGAAGACGCGCCGGGTGACGAACTGGAGGACTGGAAGAACGGAGCCATGGCGCTGCGGTGGGCCGCAGCCTTCTTCGTCGGAACCGAGAAGAGCTACCGCCGCATCATCGGCCACGACCAGCTCTGGATGCTCAACGCCCACCTCGACGACCTCACGCCGGTTGCCGAAATGAGGAAGGGAGGCTAAGTGCCCCCGAGCCATCACCTCCAACTGCGGCCGGGACAACTTCCGGTCGACGCCACAGCCACTCCTAGACTTGCCCAGGCGTGGCGTTTCCAACGAGCGTCTCGGGGGGCTCTTCATCTCCGGAGGCCAAACGGTAGCCGAGTGAGATTCCTCGCCCATCCGGTTCGCCGCCCCCCAAGGCCTGGACGCCAACACCCACGTGGAGCACGTGCCTGCGGGCGTTGTTGACGGACCCCACCAGTGTGGTAGCATGAAGTTAGAAGGAGCACGCAACCGTGCCCCTCCCCGTCATATGAATCACACACTTAGCAACGCATCAGCCCAAGGAGGAGCCGACATGACGTCGTACGTGTTGCGCGTGGTCTTGGAGCCGGACGAAGACACCTGGCGGGCCTACGTTCCCGAGCTTGAGGCTCGTGGTGCGGCGACCTGGGGGAAGACCCGCGAAGAGGCCCTCCACAACATCCAGGAGGTTGCCCAGATGGTGATTGAGGACATGATCGAGGACGGCGAAGCGCTACCGGAGAGCGCCGTCGTTTCTGGCGAGCCAGCCGTCGCCGTGAATGTGGCCTGATGGACTACTCGAAGGTCCGCTCAGTTACGGCCCGGAAGCTCATCCTCGCACTCAAAGCCGACGGGTTTGAACTTGTACGCCAGAAGGGCAGCCATCGCCACTTCAAGCACGCCGATGGTCGTCGAGTCACCGTCTCCGCCCATCACGCCTCCGACACGTTCCGGATCGGAACCTTGAGGAGCATGATCGAGACCCAAGCCTGCTGGAGCGAAGCGGACCTCCGGCGCCTGGATCTCCTCCCCTAACTGGCCCACGCATCCCTGCGTGGGCTTCTTTCTTTCCCTACTTGACCACGAGGCACGACAGCCGAATATTACCCGAACCCATACCACACCCCCCGTGCGTGGATTGAAGGCCTTATGACACAGAGGGAGGCGCCCAAGTCCGTCGGTATCTGGATCCGAGTGTCCACGGAAGACCAAGCCCACGGCGACAGCCCAGAGCACCACGAACGCCGCGCCCGAATGTACGCCGAGGCCAAGGGCTGGAAGGTGCGCGAGGTCTACCACCTCGAGGCCGTGTCGGGGAAGTCCGTGATGGCACACCCGGAAGCCAAGCGGATGATGCAGCAGGTCCGCGCTGGGCAGATCAGCGGCCTCATCTTCTCCAAGCTCGCCCGTCTCGCACGAAACACCCGCGAACTTCTCGACTTCGCCGACTACTTCCGGGAGCACGACGCCGACCTGATCTCACTCCAAGAAGCCATCGACACCAGCTCCCCGGCCGGGCGTCTCTTCTACACGATGATTGCGGCCATGGCCCAGTGGGAACGGGAGGAGATCGCAGACCGGGTAGCCGCGTCCGTTGTGGTCCGGGCGAAGATGGGCAAGTCCCTTGGGGGCGCTGCCCCCTTCGGGTACCGCTGGGAGGATGGGCGGCTCGTGCCCGATCCTTCCGAGGCGCCGATCAGCCGGCTCATGTACGAGCTCTTCTTAGAGCAGCGGCGGAAGAAGACCGTGGCCCGGCTCCTCAACGACCGTGGGCATCGCACACGGAACGGAGCCCGCTTTTCCGATACTACCGTAGACCGCCTGCTTCGAGACCCCACCGCGAAGGGGTGGCGTCGCGCCAACTACACCAAGAGCCTCGGTGAGGGGAAGGCCTGGAGGCGGAAGCCCGAGAGCGACTGGGTGTGGATTCAGGTGGAGCCCATCGTCTCTGAGGAACTCTGGGAGCAGGTCAACGCCATTCTCCGAGACCAGCGTAAGTCTCGAAAGAAGATGGCCAAAAAGCCCAGGCACCTCTTCGCCGGGGTCACCCGCTGCCACTGCGGGCGGAAGATGTACGTACCCTCAAACACGCCCAAGTACGTGTGCTCTGGCTGCCGCAACAAGATCTCTACCGTTGATCTGGAGGCCGTCTTCGAAGAGCAACTCAAGGATTTCTTCCTCTCTCCGGAGCAGATGGCCGCCTACCTGGACCAGGCCGATGGCATGATTCGGGAGAAGGAAGAACTCCTCCAGGGGCTGGAGCGCGAGAAGAAGTCCGTCGAGGCCCAGCGGGAGAAGATCTACCGAGCCTACGTAGACGACCGACTCACCCCTGAAGCCTTCGGCGACCTCTACCGGCCCCTCGACGAGCGAGTCCGCCAATTGGACGAAGAGATCCCTCGTCTCCAGGGCGAGGTGGACTTCCTCCGCATCCAATACCTCTCCTCCGACGAGATCCTGACCGAAGCCCAGAGCCTCTACTCCCGATGGGGAGACCTCTCCCTTGAGGAGAAGCATCAGATCGTTGAGAACCTCGTCCAGGAGATTGTGATCGGCACCGACGAGGTAACCATTGAGCTTTCCTACCTTCCTCCCGACCCCAACCCCGACCCCTCCTCTCCCCAAACAGTGGCAAAAAGGCAACGCGGGAGCACGGGTTCATTGCACCCACGAGGAGGAAGCGGGCGGGGAATCGCTCCGCCCCCCGGACCCTGGAGAGGCGGATTTCCCCGTCCTCGAGAGGCTGGCGCAGCGCCTCCAGGACGTTCCGGCGGTACTCCGGGAGTTCGTCGAGGAAGAGGACGCCATGGTGCGCCAGAGATGCCTCGCCGGGGCGGAGGGGAAGCCCCCCACCCACGAGCCCCGCGTCGCTCACCGTGTGGTGGGGCGCCCGGAAGGGCCTCTGGGCCACCAGAGCCGCTCCCGCCGGGAGGAGGCCCGCCACCGAGTGCACCCGTGTCACCTCCAGGGCCTCGGGCAGGGTGAGCGGTGGCAAAATCCCCGGGAGGCGGCGAGCCAACATGGTCTTTCCCGAGCCGGGGGGGCCCAGCAGGAGGAGGTTGTGCCCTCCCGCCGCAGCCACCTCCAGGGCCCGCTTCGCGCCTTCCTGCCCTCGGACGTCCAGGAGATCCGGTCCCGAGGCGGGCGCCAAGCCGAGCTGGGACGCCGCGTCCACCTTCCACGGAGGAAGCAGGGTGTCTCCAGCCAGGTGGGCCACCACTTCGGCCAGGGTGCCTGCCCCGTGCACCAGCATCCCCTCCACCACCGCGGCCTCGGCTGCATTCTCCCGGGGCACAACCACGGAGCGGACACCGGCGCGGGCGCACTCGGCCGTCAGCGGGAGCACGCCCCGCACCGGACGGAGTGCCCCGTCCAGCCCCAACTCGCCGACGAAGGCTGTGCCCTCCAGCCTTCCCGCGTCCACGTGCCCCGAGGCAGCCAGGAGGCCCACGGCCAGCGGGAGGTCGAAGGCACTCCCCTCCTTGCGCACGTCGGCAGGCGCCAGGTTGACCGTGATCCGCCTGGGCGGAAGCGGGAAGCCGGCGTTGCGCAGCGCGGTGCTCACCCGTTCGCGTCCCTCGCGGACCGCGCTCTCCGCCAGCCCCACCACGGTGAACGAAGGGAGCCCCGGCGCCAGGTTGACCTCCACCCGGACCAGATACGAGTCGACGCCGCGGACGGCGCCCGTGGTGACATGGGCCAGCATGGAAAGACGCTAGCCCCTCGCCCGGTGCCCGCGAATGCTCCCTTGGGCCGGCGTGCTCGACCTGCTAGAGCTCCGCCCGGCCCGCCTCCCGCAGAAGCTCCCACGCCCGCGCCACGTGAGCCTCGGTCGTCTTCACGTTCCCGACGGCGAGGCGCAGCACCACGCGCCCCCGGAGGCGCGTGTGGGTGAGGAAGGCCTCGCCCCCGGCGTTCACCCGGTCGAGGATGCGCTGGTTGAGGGCGTCCGCCTGCTCCGTGCCGATCCCGGCCGGGGCAAAGCGGAAGCACACAACAGCGTAGGGCACCGGAGCCGCGAGCTCCCATCCCTCCGTGGCCTCCACCCATCCGGCGAAGGCCCGCGCCAGCCGGACGTGCTCACGAAGGTTGGCCACGATCCCGTCGCGACCGAAGTAGCGCAGCACGAACCAGAGCTTGAGGGAGCGGAACCGCCGCCCCAGCGCGACTCCGTAGTCCATGAGGTCTCGCGCCTTCCCGGTGTCGGCGGAGCGGAGGTACTCGGGCACGATGGAGAAGGCCCGCACCAGATCCTGCGGCCTGCGGCAGTACAGCACCGAGCAATCCACGGGCGTGAACAGCCACTTGTGGGGGTTCACGACCACCGAGTCGGCCTCTTCCCAGCCCGCAAGCAGAGGCCGCAGCTCGGGGACGATGGCCGTGGGCCCGCCGTACGCCGCGTCCACGTGGAGCCAGGCCCCGAACTCCCGGGTGATGGGACCGATGGCGTCCACGGGGTCCACCGACGTGGTGGACGTGGTGCCCGTCGTCGCCACCACGGCCACGGGCCTGATCCCCGCCGCCCTGTCCTCCTCGAGCGCGGCGCGGAGCGCGTCCGGCCTCATCCGGAAGGCGTCGTCGGTCGGGATCGTGCGGAACCCTTCCTGCCCGAAGCCCAGGGTGAGCGCGCCCTTCTCGATGGAGGAGTGGGCATGCTCCGAAGCATACACGCGCCCCCGAGGGAGCCCGAAGAGGCCGTTGCGGTGCACCTCCGGGTACGCCACCTCCCGCGCCGCCGCCAGAGCGTAGAGCACGGAGCTGGACGCCGTGTCGTTGATGATTCCCTCGAACCCGGCGGGTAGCCCCACCAGCTGGCGGAGCCAGTCCGTCGCCACCTCCTCCAGCTCGGTGGCCGCCGGTGAGCTCCGCCACACCATTGCGTTGACGTTGAGGGCGGCGGCCAGCATCTCCCCCAGGATCCCGGGACCGGAGCCCGAGATGGAGAAGTAGCCGAAGAAGGCCGGGTGGTTCCAGTGCGTGATCCCGGGGATGACGATGTCGCGGAAGTCGGCCAGGATGAGCTCCGGATCCTCCCCGCGCTCGGGTGGCCCCGCCGGGAGCCTGCGCTTCACGTCCCCCGGCTGCACCTGCGCCAGCACTGGAAGGGAGCCTACACCGCCCAGGTAATCCGCCATCCAGTCGGCCGCTTCGTGGGCCAGGCGGCGAAACTCCTCGGGGGGCATGTCCCCGGCGCGCCGGGTGCCCGGGGTCATGGCTCCCTGTCCCCTTCGGCCGCCCAGGAGGTCCCGGGCAGGTCGCCGAGGATCTGGCAGAGCTCCTGGCGGACCCCGTCCAACTCCTTGCGGAGCTCCTCCACGAGATCGGCCGCCGGCGGCGCTTCGGGAACCCCCGATCCCTCGAAAAGGGAGAAGAAGAGCGCGTCGGTGTGCCCGACGCTGGCGTGGGTGACGCCCATGTCGATGGTGCGGTTCAGGCGTAGGATCTCGCGCAGCGAGACCGGGGCTCGCCCGGCCAGGGGTGGATCCTGGTAGAGGAGGCGGATCACTACCTCCCGCAGGATCTGGACCTCCTCGATGACCTCCCCCGCAGCCAGCCCTCGCTTCGCCGCCACGGCACCGAAGAGCTCCGAGGTGCGAGTCCAGAGCGGCTCCACCTGCTCCCGGTAGGGCCCGAGCATCCCGGGCAGGAAGCTGGCCAGGAGACCCAGGAACTCCTCGAGAACCCCGTTGAGGCCCCGGGTCCCCGGGGCGTACCGGTTCTGGACCTCCCTGAGCCACTTCTGGGTGATGCGCGGGAGCCGCATCTCCACCCATGCGGCCAACTCCACGGGCTTGATGCGATGGGTCGAGGATTCGACGGGAGGGACCGTCGGAGGCGAGGGCGGCAGAGCAAGATCGGCCGTGATGCTCGTCATCTCCACGGGGGATGAGGTTTTGGGCCTCGGACGCGCTCTAAGATGATCCATCCCGGGAGTCGAATCTAGCCCCTCGCCTCCGGGTCACCGGTCCAGGCCAGGATGCGCAAGGCGATTCGGGTGCCCGTACCTTCGCCGCTCTCCAGGCCCACCGTGCCGCCCCAGGACTCCACCAGCCTCCGGACTATGGCCAGGCCCAACCCGGCGCCCGTGGAGCGGGTGCTGAACTGGGGCTCGAAGACCCTGGAGCGCAGGGACTCGGGGATCCCCTTCCCCGAGTCCACCACATGCACCAGTACGATCCCCGGCGCCTCCAGCTCCGCCTCCACGCGCACCGCCCCGCCCAGGGGAGACGCCACCCGCGCGTTCTCCAGGAGGTTCACGAGCACCTCCTTCATCTCGGTGACACGGGCGCAGACGGCCGGGAGCCCCTCCGGTACGGTCGCGGAGAAGGAAATGGGGCCTTCCGATCCCCGGTAGAGCGCCAGCACGTCGGCCACCACCTGCCCCACGTCCACCGCCTCGAGGAGACGATCCGGACCTTGGGAGGGAGCGCCGAATCGGGAGAAGCTCTTGGCGATGGCGGCAAGGCGGTCGATCTCCTCCTCTATGGCGCCGGCGTTGCGGAGGAGGATGGCCTCGAAGTCCGGGTGCCGGTCCTGCCACGCGCGCCGGAGGTGCTGCACCGACAGCTTCATGGGCGTGAGAGGGTTCTTCACCTCGTGGGCCACCTGGCGGGCCATCTCGCCCCAGGCCAGCACCCGCTCCGTGCGTAGCTCGTCGGTGACATCCTCCAGCGCCACCACGGTCCCGCCCCGGGTTCCCGATCCCCCCAAACGGCGCGCACGCACGCGGATCCTCCGGGGCCCGTGCTGGAGCTCAACTCCCGCCTCCTGCCGCCCCGCCGTCAGGGAGCCCGCAAGCCAGGACACCAGGTCCTCCCCGATCCCCCCGTCCCTGGGGAGCGGCTCCCCCACCTTCACGCGTTGGTCCAGGAGAGCCACGGCCCGGGGATTCACCAGGGTGACGCGCCCGGAGGGATCGAGGGCCACCATCCCCACCGCCGCCTCGTCCATGATCGCCTGGGTGCGCCGGCTCGTGCGCACCAGCTGGCGCCGGGCCCGCCGCACCCGACCCACCATGCGGTTGAAGGCCCGGAATACCGATCCGAACTCGTCGCCCCGGTCCTCGGGGAGCCGCAGCGCCAGGTTCCCCTCGCCCACCCGCTCCGACGCGACCTGCAACGCCTCGATGGGGCGTGTGAGCGCCTGCCCCACCAGGAAAGCGAGGCCCAGGGAGAGCCCGGCGCCCACGAGCACGGCGAAGGCGAGAAGCTCGAGGACGTCGGCGGAGCGGATGGCGGTGGCCCCGGCCTGCCGCGGGACCTGCGCGGTCAGCACGTCGCCGTCCGGCATGCGCCGGTACGCAGACACGTAGGCCCATGTCCCCAACCCCCCTTCCGAGGTGGCGCGCACGTCCTCGCCCCCCTCCAGCACCTGATGAACGGGCATGGGAAGCCAGGCCTCGTAGAGGCCGAGCGCTACCAACTCCTCCATGGATCCGTCGCGAAGCTCTCCACCCCGGTACTCGAGAAGCTCTACGCCCACGCGCCGGGAGAGCGCCTGCATGCGACCGCTCACCTCGCCGTACCACCCCTGCGCGTCCTCGGCCACCCGCTCGGCCAGGACCCGGGCGGCGCGCCCCGACGTGTCCGCGATGGTTCGGTATGCCAGCGTGCCGAAGAGGGCGATGGCCAGGACGAAGAACCCGAAGAGCGCCAGCGTCACCCGGGCCCGGAAGGACCGGGTGAGGGCGCTCCAACGAGGCCCCTGGCGTGGACCGCCCGCCAAGAGCGCCAGGCCGAGCCAGCGCAGGAGGAGGAGCGCGAGGAAGTCGGCGACAAGGAGAAGCGTGGCCCGGGCCGCCCCCGACAGCACGCCGGGAAGAGGCACGGAGTAGAGGGCCTCGTAGAGCGCGTTGGAGTACGTGAGGGGACACTGCGCCCTCCAGCCATCCCCTCCCCGGGACCACCGGAGCCCTTCTCGGGCGCCCTCCCAGGGAGCCCGGGGCACGAGCGTCAGGGAAGATTGCCGGTCCTGCGTCCCGCCCCCGAGAAGTGGGCTGAGACCCGAGCGTGCAGCAGGGTCGGAGAAGGGCGGGGCCACGGCGGTGAGGATCTCCCCCGACCCCAGCGCCACCCGCAGCACGTAGCGTGCGTCGTCGCGGTCGTAGCGCAGGAGCGTCACCTCCCCGGCGGGGCTGGCCCGCTCCTGCACCTCGTACCCCACCAGAGGGCGCTCCGCCACGCCGACCCTCAGCTCCTCCTGGGGAATCCCCGCCGCCGACCAGAGCGTCAGCCACGCCGGAGCCCCGAGCTCCGCCAGCCCGCTCCTGCGCCACGCCCCGTAGAGCAGATCCACGCCCTCTTCGCCCCCCTCGGAGAGCACCGTGGCCGCCTCCCCGAGGTGCCGCAACGCTGCCTGGAGCTGGGGATCCTCGGGCGTTGCCAGGCGCTCCAGGTGCGCAACGGCGATCTCCCGGCGCGCCTCCACACGCTGGTCCCAGGCCGAAGGAACCGCTGCCGTAGCCGCCAGGAACGCTGCCATGGCCCAGGCCGCCAGCCGCCCCCTGGCACCCCTCTGCGCGCCCGACGCCGCCGCCAGAGCCACAGGGATGGCCCACAACGACGTCCACCACCCAGGCGCCCCCCCCACCATCCAGACCCAGGCCGCCGCCCCTGCGGCCAGGCACGCGGCCGTGAGAACGGCCAGGGACGCCATCTCGCGCCTGCGGCCACCCCAGGAGCGCGCCACACCGAGAAGGGCGCCGGCCACGAGGGTCAGGAGTACGGTCGCGGTCCCCTGGAACACGATCCACGCCACCCGCCCCTCCGCCAGAGCTTCGGGCGGGACGCCGGCACCGAGCCAGGCGAGCACCACCGGGAAGGCCACCCCGGCTGCCGCTCCCGCCAGGAGGGCGTGCATCCGGGCCCGGGCCGGTGGCAGGACCGCCACCATCACCGCCAGCGCCGCGGCCACCGCGGCCGCCCTCCCCAGGGAGATGTCCAGGCGCCCGGCCACCCCCAGAGCCGAGGCGTCGAAGAGCCCCCCCACCCCGCCGAGCTCCTGGAAGGGGAGGACCGCCGCCAGGAGGAGGAGGGTGGCCAGGCCTTCCCAGGGGACCGGTCCAACCGGCGCCACGCCCACGGCAAAGAGAAGCCAGGCGGCCAAGGCCAGCGCTCCCACGAGAACGCGCCAATCACTGAGGACCGAAGCGACCCGCTCCCCGGGGGTGGGGGGATCGAGGACCACCGTGAAAAGCGTCCGGTCCCCCAGGGTCCAGTCCCACCCTCCCTCGTCTGCACCCTCGGCGCCCTGCACCAACCGGATGGGCTCGCCCTGGGCGCGGCGGAAATCCGACGCGAAGTCTCCGGCCTCGGTGGCCAGGGAGCCGGGGAGGTCCGCGCGGAGGAGCACGGCGGCCACCGCGGTGGCGCCGGATCCCGTGGGCGCCGTGACGTACAGGTGACCGAAGAGAGGCGTATCGCCATAGGCATAGCGCCGGAGCCCCCGCTGCACCTCCTCAGGGACCTGGCCCCGATGGACCCCGTCCCACGCCAACAACTCGCCCTCGGGACCGTAGAGAGCCAGCGCCGTAACGCCATACCGGTCCCGCAGGCGGGAGAGGGGCGCCCCCGACCTGGGGACGCTGTCCGCGGCGAGCGCCGCCAGATCGCCTGCGGCACCCTCCGCGGCCCTCAGGCGCCCTTCCAGGGCCTCCTCCAGCCTGGCCCCCACCGCAGCCTCCTGCCGTGCCCAGTACGCTCCGAAGTCCGCCGTCACCTCCGCGGCCTGGCGGTGCGCGGCAAAACCCGCCAGGATCCCCGCCAGGAGGATGAGAAACGCCAGCGCGCGCCGGCGCGATGTCCGAGGCTGGGCGATGACTCCGGCCAGGACCGCCGCCGCCGCGAGCGTCAGCAACCATACGGAGGGATGGGCCGCCCACCCCCCCAGCGCCGCAACGGCGAGCCACAGCCCGAGGCGGCGGGCCGCGATGAGGACCGCCCGCGGCAACCAGAAGGAGTTCAAAGGTGACGTCATATGCCCTGGATGAGCTGACCTGGCCGGAGATCGGTCGGGCCCTCGCCCGCGATCCACGGCTCCTGCTGCCGGTGGGTGCCCTGGAACAGCACGGGCCCCACCTCCCCCTCGGCGCCAACACGCTCGTGGCCGCGCGCGTGGCGGTGGAGGTGTCGGAGCGCACCGGAATCCTCCGGGCGCCCCCTTTCTCCTACGGCGTGACCGTGGGCGGAGGTCCCTGGGCGGGCTCGGCAGGCCTCCGGAGGAAGACGTTCCACCGGGTCTTGAACGAGCTCCTGGACCGCTGGGAGGACCACGGGGTCCGGGAATTCGTGATCATCACGGCCCACCGGTACGAGCCTCACGTGGAGGCGCTGCTCCTCTCCCTCACGGCACACTCGACCACCAAGGTGTTCGACCTCCACCAGATCGACGTCACGGACCTCCTGGAGGTCGACCCAGCCAGCGAGCACGGCGGGGAGCTGGAGACCTCCCTCCTCCTCCACCTGGCCCCACATCTCGTGCGTACCGCCGAAATGGCCGATTTCGAGCCGGGCGACCGGGTGCTGCGAAGATACATCCGAGGCCGGGTGCCCACACCCCCGAAGGAGTCACGCGGCGTGGTGGGGCAGCCCACGCTGGCGACCGCCGCCAAGGGAAAGGCAGTGTTCCTCCGCTGGGTGTCCACCTTGACGGCCATGCTCAACCCGAAGTGAGCATGAACCAGCGCCGCGTGCGCGGGTAGGATTCCGGTAGCCGGTCGAGCGCATCGGCCGGACCGTTCTCCACAAGGAGTCCCCATGGGCCCCCGTCCACTTATCGCCCTCGCCGTTGCCGTCTCCGCCCTGGCCCAGCCCGGCCGCGGCGTAGCCCAGAGCGTCGTCCTGGACGAGGGCACCTTCGCGGTGAGCCTCGGCGGCGCCCAGGCGGGCACGGAACAGTTCGCCATCCGCCGCGCAGGAGTGGGCGACGACGCCATCGTCATCGCCAACGCCGTCGTGCACCTGGACCGGGGGGCGGGCCCCATGGAGCTGCGCCCCCTCCTCGAGGTCACTCCCCTGGACGACGCTTCCGTGAACTACCAGTTGAAGGTTTCGGGATCGGAGACGGCGGAGTTGAGCGTGCGCGTGGCGGGACGGCGGTACGTGGCCCGGATCCGTACCGACACGGGCGAGGAGGAACGGGAGTTCCTCGCCCGCGCGGGAACGCGGATCGTGGAGGAGGGCATCGCCCACCAGTACTATTTCCTCCGGGGCGTACGCGAAGGCTCCACCACCCCGGTCATCGAGCCGCTCACGCGCCGCCAACTGCAGTTCCTGGCCGCACCCTCCACGGAGGAGGAAGTGCAGCTCGGTTCCCGCCGGGTGCGCGCCCGCAAGCTCACGCTCTCCGCCGGGGAGGACGTGCGCCTGGTGTGGTTCGACGCCCAGGGCAGGGTGCTCCGGGTGGAGATCCCCGCCCAGGGCTACATCGCCGAGCGCCAGGATCTGGTGGGGTGATCCCCCACCCTTCAAGGCAGCCCGCACCGCCCTATCTTTCCACAGCTATCCCGGGAGTCCTCCAGCATTGAAGGGCTCTCGGGAGTCCCCCGTACAACGGGAAGGCCGGCGAAACCGGAGAGGCTCGTAAGGCGTACGGATCACGGCGCGTCCGTCGCCACGCAACCATGCCCAGAGAGGTCGTGAGGATGAGGATCCGCGCAGGTCTGGGGGCCCTGGTGGGGCTCCTGGCTGTCATGCCCGTGGCCGCACAGACGGTCCCCGCGTCGCTCACGTTGGAGCGAGCCATCGAGATCGCTCGGTCCAACAACCCCGCCTATCTCCAGACGCAGAACGACCAGGTCCAGGCGGACTGGGACGTGCGCCAGGCCTACGGACAGCTCCTCCCCTCGGCCTCGGCCAACTCCGGGGTCACGTGGCAGGGCGCGGGCGAGCAGCAGTTCGGCACTCTGACGCTGGGGGACCTGGGGTTCGGGGATCTCCCTTCCTACTACCTGTCGAGCTACGGCATCAACCTCGCGATGAGCCTGAACCTCGCCACGGTCCTCGGACCCTCCCAGGCCAAGGCCGTGAGGGGCGCCACCACCGCGAGGGTCCGGGCCGCCGACGCCGCTCTCGTCTTCCAGGTCACCGGCGCCTATCTGGACGTCCTCCGTCAACAGGAGGCGCTCCGCCTGGCGCTCAAGCAGCTCGAGAACGGCCAGCTGAACCTGCGCCTGGCGCAGGGGCGTCTCGAGGTGGGATCGGCGACCCCCATCGACGTGGGGCAGGCCGAGGTGCAGGTCGGCCGGGCCGAAGTGGGCGTCCTGCAGGCGCGCAACGCCCTCGCCACCGGGCGCATGCGCCTCCTGCAGCAGTTGGGCGTTCCCGTGGACCAGGAGACAGAGCTGGGCACCGCCTTCCCCCTCGCCGAGCCCACGTGGACGCTGGAGGAGCTGGAGAGCACCGCGCTGGCGCGCAACCCGTCCCTCGACGCCACCCGGCGCTCCAAGCGGGCCGCGGACATCGGCGTGACGGCGGCCCGGTCCCCCTACCTGCCCACGCTCTCCGTGTCCACGGGGTGGAGCGGGTTCACCCGCCAGGCGAGCAGCACCGACCTCCAGATCCTGCAAGCGCAAGCGTCCGTGGCGAGCCAGGTGGCCTCGTGCAACGCCACCAACGACCTGTACAGCCGCCTCGCCCGCCCCATCGCGCCGAGGGACTGCACCCAGTACGCGTTCACCGACGCCAACCGCCAGGCCATCGTGGACGCGAACGACCAGTTCCCGTTCAACTTCCAGAAGTCGCCGTTCAGCGTGCGCCTCGGCCTTAGCATCCCCATCTTTCAGGGTTTCAGCCGCCAGCGGAACCTGGAGGCGGCCAAGCTGCAGCGGGAAGACCTGGACCAGCAGGTCAGGGAGCAGGAGCTCGCCCTGCGGGCCGACCTCTCGGTGGCCCTGAGCACGGTGCGGACCGCCTACGAGAGCGCGCTCCTGGAGGAGCGCAACGGCTCCCTGGCGGAGCAGCAGCTCCGTCTGGCCCGTGAGCGCTATCAGCTGGGCGCCATCACCTTCGTCGAGCTCGTCGCTGCCCAGACGGTGATGGCCCAGGCCGAGCGCGACCGCACCTCCGCCGTCTTCGCATACCATGATGCCGTCACGAGGCTCGAGTCCCTCGTAGGCACCTCACTCCGGTAGGGACCCGAGAGCCATGCAGACCCGTACCAAAGTCGTCATCGGCATCGCGGTGGTCGTGGTGTTCGGCTCCGCGGCCGCGCTCAGCATCCTGAAGGGGAGGAACCGGGGCCTGGAGGTACGCATGGAGGAGGTGGCGCGCCGCGACCTGGTCCAGATCGTCACCGCCAGCGGGAACATCCGGGCGCGCCGGCTCGTGGAGCTCAGCTCGGACATCTCCGCCAAGGTGTCCCAACTCCTCGTCGACGAGGGGGACGACGTGGAGCAGGGCGACGTCCTCCTCCGCCTCGATCCTGCCCAGTACCAAGCCGGTGTCGCGAGGGCCGAAGCCGTGCTGTCCCAGGCGAAGGCGTCGCAGGCCCAGACGCAGGCCAACCTCCTCCAGACGCGACGGGACCTGGACAGGATCCTCGCGCTCCAGGCTCGGGACTCGCTCCTGGTGAGCACCCAGCAGGTGGACGATGCCCAGACCGCCCTCGAGGTGGCCGAGGCCCAGCTCCGCTCCGCCGAGTTCGGCGTGAAACAGGCCCAGGCCTCCCTCGAGGAGGCGCAGGACCGCCTTTCCAAGACCATCATCCGCGCGCCCATCACTGGTAAGGTGACCCGCCTGAACGTGGAGGCGGGCGAGACGGTCATCATCGGGACCATGAACAATGCCGGGAGCCTCATCCTCACCATTTCGGACCTCTCGGTGATCGAGGCGGTGGCCCAGGTCGACGAGACGGATGTGCCCCAGGTGGCGCTGGGCGACTCGGCGACGGTGCACATCGATGCGTTCCCCGAACGCACCTTCACCGGGCGCGTCACCGAGATCGGGAATTCGGCCATCCGCCCCCCCTCCCAACAGGCGACGGGGCAGCAGGCGGCCATCGACTTCGAGGTGGTGATCACGCTGGACCCCACCGACGCCGAGCTCCGCACCGACCTGTCGGCCACCGCCGACATCGTCACCGACGTGCGAAGCGACGCGCTCTCCGTCCCCATCATCGCCCTCACGGTGAGGGAGCCCGAAGCGGACCCGGCGGCCCCCGACGGCGAGCCCGCCGCAGCCGCACCCGCGAGGAGCGGGGACAAGAAGGACCAGGAGGGTGTCTTCCTGGTGCGTGACCGGAAGGTCACCTTCACGCCGGTGACGGTGGGGATCGCGGGCCAGGAGTACTTCGAGGTGCTGACCGGCCTGAACGTGGGCGACACCGTGGTCGCAGGACCGTACCAGAGCATTCGGCAGCTCAAGGACGGTGACGCGGTGAAGAAGCTGGAAGCCCCCGACAGCGCCAGCTCCCGCTAGGGTGCACCGGGAGGCGTCGCGTGCAAGTCTGGGAGGGCATCGTCCTGGCGATGCACCAGATCCGCAGCCAGAAGCTGAAGAGCTTCTTCAGCCTCCTGGGCGTGATCCTGGGCGTCCTCTTCCTCATCGTCGTGGTGACGGTGGTGGAGGGGCTGGACCGCTACGTCCGCGAGGACTTCACCGCCCAGATCTTCGGCGTGAACACCGTGACGCTGCAGCGCAACCCCGCCGTGCAGATCAACACCTCCGAGGAGGAGTGGCGGGCGCAGCAGCGCCGACCGCGCATCACCTACGAAGACGCCGACGTGATCCGGGCTCGCCTCACCGTCCCCGCCCGCATCGCCGTGGAGTCGGACACCGGGGGCGAAGGGGTGGGTGACAATGGGCGGAGCGCCACCGGGATGCAGATCTCCGGTGCCTCCCCGGAGATCTTCGAGATCCGGAACCTGGAGATCGCGCGGGGGCGGGCGTTCACGCCCCAGGAAGCGGACATGGGCGCGCCGGTGGTGGTCATCGGCTCGAAGACCGCCGAGGTCATCTTCGAGTCCATGGACCCCCTGGGGCGCAGCATCCGAATCCGCGGCTTCCCCTACCGCATCATCGGCGTGCTCGAGGAGCGCGGCTCCCTTTTCGGCCAGTCCTTGGACAACCTGGTGATCGCGCCGGCGCGCTCGCCCATCCAGGCGGTGACCAACCCCCACGGCATCGTGGACGGGGTCATCATCCAGGCTCTGGATCCCGCCCGCCTGCGGGAAGCCCAGCAGGAGGTGGAGGGCATCATGCGCGCGCGCCGGGGTCTCCGTCCCGCCGACGCGAACGACTTCTCCCTGGAGACCGCCGACGAGGCCATCAGCTTCTGGGACAACATCTCCCGCATCCTCTTCATCGCGCTCCCCGGCCTGGTCGCCATCTCGCTGGTGGTGGGGGGAATCGTGATCATGAACATCATGCTCGTCTCCGTGATGGAACGCACCCGGGAAATCGGCGTGCGCAAGGCCATCGGCGCGCGCCGGCGCGACATCCTCACCCAGGTGCTCATCGAGTCGGCGACGCTGTCCACCGTGGGTGCCATCATCGGCGTGGCGGCTGGGATCGGGGCGGCCACGCTCATCGCCGCCGTGTCCCCCCTCCCCGCAGCGGTGAGCGTCAAGTGGGTCGCGCTGGGCGTCACGCTCGGGCTCGTGGTGGGGGTCATCTCCGGCGTCTACCCTGCGTCCCAGGCCTCCAAGCTCGACCCTGTGGACGCGCTCCGCTATGAGTGATCTCGAGCACCGCAGGGCCTCCGGCCTCACCGCCCTCCACGAAGGGCTGGTCATCGCGTGGGAGGCGCTCCGGATCAATAAGCTGCGCTCCTCGTTGACCATCCTTGGCGTGGCGGTGGGCGTGTCCGTGGTGGTGGCCATGGCGGCCCTCATCACCGGGATCCGCACCAGCATCATGTCCGCCTTCGAATCGGCGGGGCCCAACAATTTCGTCGTGACGCGATTCGACTTCACCCAGGTACGGAGCGGCGACGAGGGGAACAACCGTCCGCCTTGGTGGGACAAGCCCGAGATCGAGCCGGAGGAGGCGGAGCGCCTGGCGGCCCTCCCGGGAATCGACGAGGCACTCTACAGTTTCGGCTTCTCCGTGTCCTTCGACTTCGAAGGCCAGCGGGTCGGGAACGTGAACGCCCAGGGGTACTCGGCGGGATGGCCTCGCTACAGCCAGGGCGACTTCATCGCCGGGCGGGATTTCACGCCGGGAGAGGTGCGCCAGAACCGGGCCCTCGTGGTCATCTCGGCGGATCTCGCTCTGGAGCTCTTCGGCCAGAGAGACCCCATCGGAAGGCGCGTGCGCGTGGGCAACGTGTTCCGCGGCACGCAGGAGGCATTCACCGTGGTAGGCGTCTACCAGCAGGAGCCCAACATCTTCTCCAGCGCGATGAAGCATTTCGCTATCTTCCCCCACACCGCCGCCGAGCGGCGCCTCCGCCAGAACGCATGGCAGGCCCAGATCCTGGTCGTACCCAAGGACTCGGTGTCCATGTCCCAGGCCCAGGACGAGGTCATCGCGGCGCTGCGGGCCATGCGCGGCCTCGGGCCCCGGGACGAGAACAACTTCGCCCTCCTGTCGTCCGCCCAGATCGTGGACCTCTTCAACAGCCTCACCGCCGTGTTCTTCCTCGTCATGCTCGCCCTCTCCTCCGCAGGCCTCCTGGTGGGGGGCGTGGGGGTCATCGGTATCATGCTCATCAGCGTCACCGAGCGCACCCGGGAGATCGGGATCCGCAAGGCGGTGGGAGCCACCCGCCGCGAGATCCTCTGGCAGTTCCTCGTGGAGGCGTCCGTGCTCACCGCCCTGGGCGCCGTCGGCGGCATGCTGGCCGGGTGGGGGCTCGCCGAGGCCGTCGCCGCCTGGACGCCGCTCCCCGCCCGCATCCCCATCTGGGCCGTGGGCGCCGCCCTCGGCATGGCCATCCTGACCGGCATGCTCTTCGGACTCTTCCCCGCCCACCGGGCCGCGCGCATGGACCCGGTGGTGGCGCTCCGCTACGAATGAGCGCGCCCCTGGACGTCCTGGCCATCATGGCCCACCCAGACGACGCCGAGCTCCTGTGCGGCGGGGCGCTGGCGAAGAGCGCCGCCGCGGGGCAGCGCGTGGGCATCCTCGACCTCACGGCGGGCGAGATGGGTAGCCAGGGAACTCCCGAGCTCCGCGCCCGAGAGGCGGAGGCCGCCGCCCGGATCCTGGGGCTCGCCGTGCGCCGTTGCGCCGCTCTCCCCGACTCCCGCCTGGAGAACGACGAGCGCACCAGGGCGGCGCTGGTGGCCCTCCTCCGGGAGCTTCGGCCCCGAGTGGTGGTGACGCATTGGAAGGTAGGGCGTCACCGGGACCACCGCATCGCCTCCGAGCTGGTCCGCGACGCCTGCTTCCTCTCCGCCCTGCGCAAGCTCAACGCCCCCGGGGAACCCTTCCGCCCCCTGAAGCTCGTGTACGCCACGGCTTTTCGGGAGGACGCGGATCCGCCTTCCTTCGTCGTCGACATCACGGCGCACATGGACGCCAAGCTCCGCGCCGTGGAGGCATACGCCTCCCAGTTCGACGGGAAGACACAGGCGGGGGAAGTGCTCCCTGGCGGAGACCGTCCCCTGACGGAGCAGATCCGGGCGCATTGCGCCGCCTATGGATCCCGCATCAGGGTGGCCTACGGGGAGCCGTTCCGGGTGGACGAGACCATGGAAGTAGATACCCTGGGAGGATTTAGGGTATCCAGCTTCTAGTGTTGACAGAGCACCTCCAGCACCACCCTTCGCCAAGAGGGCTCGTCCTCGCCCCCCACATGCACCGCCGTCGCCTCGGCGTGGCCCCCGGCCGCGAGCCAGGGCCAGAGCCAGTGGGCAATCTCGGGCGGGAGGCGGCCGACGGGGTCCCCCGACGCCAGGTGCACCCACACCCCCGGCGAGCCGTGCCCTGGGAGGTCCGCCACGAGGCGGAGCCGGTCGCCTGCCACGATGCGAGCGAGGAGCTGCTCCCTCCCCCCGAAGACAGTACCATGCACCGTGGCGCGGAAACGGCGGGGTCGCCCCTCGGGAAACGCGGGCGAGGCTGGGCTCATGGCGGGACCCCGGGAGGCGGTAGGAGGTAACAGGGGGTGCCGGAGGGCGCGCTAAGATACTCCCTCGCTCCGACACCGGAAGACCGACGGCTCCAAGCATGGACCCCATCTACCTCGACCACGCCGCGACCACGCCCCTGAGAGCAGAGGTCCGTGTGGCCATAGAGCCATACCTCGGCGACACGTTCGGAAACCCATCCTCCCTGCACCGGTGGGGACGGGAGGCCGCGGCGGCGCTCGCCGAGGCCCGGGCGACGTGTGCCACCGCACTGGGAGCGCACTTCTCCGAGATCCACTTCGTCCGGGGCGGGACCGAGTCCGACAACCTGGCCATCCAGGGGCGTGCGGCGCGCCTCCGGGCCGACGGGCACATCCCCACCGTGGCCGTCTCGACCGTGGAGCACGCCGCGGTCCTGGGCGCCGCCTCCCAGGCCACCGCCCGGGGCGCCGGCAGGCTGGAAACCGTCCCGGTGGCGGAGGACGGCTCCCTGGATCTGGATCGCCTCGACCGGGCCCTGGCCGAGCCCCCCACCGTCGTCTCGCTCATGTGGGTGAACAACGAGACGGGGATGATCCTCCCGGTGGAGGAGGTGGCGGCCCGGTGCCGGGCCGCCGGAGCCACCTTCCACACCGACGCGGTGCAGGCTGTGGGGAAGGTGCCGGTGCGGGTGGACGTGGTCCCCGTGGACCTCCTCACCGCCACCGGGCACAAGCTCCAGGGACCCAAGGGGACGGGGCTCCTCTTCTGCCGCGAGGGGACATACCTCTCCCCCCTCCTCCACGGAGGCGGCCAGGAGCGCTTGCTCCGCCCGGGCACCGAGGACGTGGCCGGGGCGGTAGGGTTGGCTGCTGCGCTCCGCCTCGCGGTGGCGGAGCGCGAGGCGGAGGCGGCCCGCCTCGGGGCGCTTCGGGCGCAGCTGGAGGGTGAGCTGGCGGCCCGCATCCCCGGGATGAGGGTGAACAGCGGCCGGGCACCCCGCGCACCTCACATCGCCAGCGTCTCCCTCCCCGGCTTGGACGGCACGTCCCTCCTCGTGGCCCTGGACCTGGAGGGCCTAGCCGTGTCCGGGGGCGCGGCCTGCCACACCGGGGCCTCCTCGGGGAGCCACGTTCTCGCAGCCCTGTACGGGGCGGACGACCCCCACGCAACCGTCCGCTTCTCCCTGGGAGCGTCCACCACGGCGGGGGACGTGGTCCGGGCGGCCCGGGTCACCGCCTCGGTGGTGGAGCGGCTCCAGGCCCAGGAGGGCGGAGCGTGAGCCGTGTGCTCGTGGCCATGTCCGGGGGGGTGGACTCCTCCGTGGCCGCCGCCCTCCTCAAAGAGGCGGGACACGAAGTCGTCGGCGTCACCATGAAGACCTTCTGCTACTCCGGCACGCCCGGGCACGCCAAGACGTGCTGCGGACTCGACGGCATCGCCGACGCGCGCCGGGTGACCATGGCCCTGGACATCCCGCACTACGTCTTCGACGTGGAGGAGGACTTCAGCCGGGACGTCGTGGACGACTTCGTTTCCGAGTACGCCCGGGGACGGACCCCCAACCCCTGCGTGCGCTGCAACGGCAACACCAAGTTCCGCGACCTGCTGGCACGCGGAAGAGCTCTGGAGTGCGAGGCCATCGCCTCGGGGCACTACGTGCGCTGGGAAGAGGGCCCGGGAGGTCCGCGCCTCCGCCGCGGCGCGGACCGCGCCAAAGACCAGAGCTACTTCCTCTGGGAACTCCCCCGCGCCATCCTCCCGCGCGTGCGCTTCCCGCTGGGCGACCTCACCAAGGCCCAGGTCCGGGAGCGCGCCCGCTCCCTCGGCCTGTCCACCGCCGACAAGCCCGAGTCCCAGGAGATCTGCTTCGTCCCCACCGGGGACTACCGGGACCTGCTGCGCCGGAAGCTCGGACCGTTCCACGCCGCCTTCCAGCCGGGAAGGCTGGTGGACCGGAGGGGAAACGTCCTCGGAGAGCACGACGGGTTCGCAGGCTTCACCGTGGGCCAGCGGAAGGGGCTCGGGGGCGGATTCGGCGAGCCCATGTTCGTCCTCGAGATCCGCCCGGACACGCGGGAGGTGGTGGTGGGGACCCGGGAGGAGCTCGTGGCGCACCATGTGGAGGTGGGCGAGTTGAACTGGCTCATCGAGGTGCCGGAGGCCGGGACACACCTCCGGGTCCAGCTCCGTTACCGCGCCGCGGACGTGCCCGCCCTGGTGCTCGAGGCCGGGGACCGTGTGACGCTGGAGCTCCTGGAGGACGCGGCCGCGGTGACGCCGGGCCAGTCGGCGGTGTTCTACGACGGGGAGCGGCTCCTGGGAGGCGGCCGGATCGTGCGTGCGGAGTCGGCCGCGGCCTAGACGCGACCGGGTCCCCAAAGCCCGCCGGGGGCAGACCCCCGGGACCGTCTAGTGCTTCAGCCCCGAGAGCTGGGCAAACTCCTCCAGGGCGCGCTGCTCTTCTTCCGAGAGCTTGGCCGGAACCTCCACCTTCACATCCACATACTGGTCCCCGGCCCGGTCTCCCTTCTCGACCCCCTGCCCCCTGATGCGGAACCGCGTCCCGGTCTGCGTCCCCCGGGGGATCTTCAGCACCACCTTGCTGCCGTGGATGGTAGCAACCTTGATCTTCGAGCCCAGCGTCGCCTGCACGATGTTGATGGGAATGGTGACGTAGACGTCCAGGCCCTCGCGGCGGAAGAAGCGGTGGGGCTGGACCTTGAATGTGATCACCAGATCGCCAGCAGGCCCTCCCTCCTTGCCCCGCTCGCCCTGCCCAGACAGGCGGACCTTGGAGCCGGTTTCCGTGCCCGCGGGCACATTGATCTGGATCTTGCGGCGCTGGTGGACGGTGCCCCGCCCTTCGCAGGAGGGGCATGGCACCTCGGGGATCCTCCCCTTCCCGAAGCATGCGGGACACGGACGCTTCACCGCGAACCCCCCCTGGCCGAAGGAGACGTGCCCCGTGCCTCCGCATTCTGCGCAGACCCGCACCGGGGTGCCGGGCTTCGCCCCGGTCCCCCCGCAGGTGGCGCAGTCCTCGGTGATGGCCAATTCCACCGACACCTTCCCCCCGAGTGCGGCGGACAGGAAGGGGACCTCCACCATGTACTCCACATTCTGCCCCTTCTGGGGCCCGCGCTTGCGCGCCCTGGGGCCCGTCCTCTTGCCCAGGTCGAAGAGGGAGCTGAAGAGGTCGGAGATGTTGCCGAACCCGCCCTGCAGGTCGTCGAAGGAGAACCCCGGATCACCCGGGCCAGTCCCCGTCCCGGCGGTGCCGCCGGGGCGGTACGTCGGGCCACTGCGCCCCAGCCCCCCGAAGGCGCCCAGGCGGCGCATCTGGTCGTACTGCTTGCGTTTGTCCGCGTCGGACAGAACGGAGTACGCCTCGCCGATCTCCTTGAAACGCTCCGACGCCTGGGGGTTGTCGGGGTTGGCGTCGGGATGGTACTGCTTGGCGAGCTTGCGGTAGGTCTTCTTGATCTCCTCGGGCGTGGCCTTCTCGGAAACCCCCAGGACCTCGTAGAAGTCCTTCTTCGCAGCCGCCATGGTCGTCCTCTCGCTCCCCTCAGCCGAGCTTCAGGACGCTGACCCGTGCCGGGCGGAGCAGCTGTCCGTGCAAGATGTACCCCTTCTCGAAGACCATGGCCACGCGGTCCTCCTCCTCCTCGGACTCGGTGGGCACGCGCATCATGGCCTCCATGGTCTGGGGGTCGAATCGCTCGCCGGCAGGATCCACAACTTCCACTCCCGCGTCGGCGAGGATGCGCTCGAACTTCCGGTCGACCAGGTCGATCCCCTCCAGGATGGCCTCCACGGTGGCATTGGACAGGTCGAGCCCGGCCACCCGCTGGAGGTCGTCCAGGACGCCGAGGAGCTTCTCCACGAGATCTCCCTGTGCGCGGCCCCAGAGGGCCGCACGCTCCTGCTCCACGCGCCGCCGGTAGTTCGTGAACTCGGCGGCGAGGCGAAGATGTCGGTCGTTGAGGCTCGCCAGCTCCTCCCGGAGATGGGTGAGCGCAGCGTCGGGTTCGAGGGCCGAGGCATCCGACCCGGGGGCTCCGTCCCCGGAGGGAGCGGGCTCCCCCTGGGAGGGCTCGGCGACCTCCGCCACAGCCTCCTCCCCTCGCTCGGGGATCACCTCGTCGGCAGCCTCAGGGGACGCCTCCACGGCGTCCGGGACGGCATCGACCGCGGGAGCGTCCACTGGGTCCTTCACGGGTTCTCCAGCCTCTCCGGAACGGACATCCTCGAGGGGTTCCATCGCGTCCGTCTCCGATACGGAATCCTTCATGGTTTTGTTTTCCGGGAGATGTCACGTTGAGCCCGGGGCCTTCGCGCCGTCCGGGGCGTTGAAGATACCACCGCCGGTGTGGTTGGTTCAGCCCCGCACCCCGGCGCCCCCCTCCCCCCTCGCCTCCAGGGCACGCAAGAGAAGGAAGAGGGCGGCCTGGGCCGCCCGTTCGCGCACCGCCTCCCGGTCCCCCGGAAAGCGCTCGCACCGGGTCTCTACCCGCCCGTCGGCGGCGACGGCATACCAGACCGTGCCCACCGGCTTTTCCGGGGTACCGCCCTCCGGACCAGCTACCCCGGTCACTCCGATCCCCGCGTCGGCCCCCAGGACCCGCGCGACCTCCCGGGCCATGGCGGCGGCCACGGCTTTGGAAACGGCCCCGTGCCTGCCCAGCTCCTCCTCCCCTACGCCCAGCACGCCCATCTTCACCTTGTTGGCGTACGCTACCACTCCACCGGCGAGGATATCCGAGGCGCCCGGCAGATCGGTGAGGCGTTTGGTGATGAGGCCCCCGGTGCAGCTCTCGGCCACGGCCAGGCGCATCCCCCGGCTCCGCAGCGCGAGGGAGACGGCCTCGGCCAGGTCTCCCGACGGCGCGTCGAAACGCCATGGGGCCAGGACGTCCTCCAGGGTGCCCACCAGAGCGTCGAAGAGCCCCTCGGCATCAGCGGCGGTCATGTCGGTGGCCTGGAAGCGGAGGTCCACGCCCCGGAGGTCGGGAAGGAAGGCCAGGCGCACCGGGCCCGTCCCTTCGGGAAGACGCTCGGCGACCCGCTGGGCCAGGACGGACTCGGGGATGCCGGTCGTGCGTACCACCCTCACGTGCACAGGGCTCAGGCGACCCGAGAACCGCTCCAAGGCCAGCCGCCGGAGATCCCCGGCGTAGATTCCCTTGAGTTCTCTCGGCACCCCAGGGAGGAGCACGACCAGCGCCCCGTCCCGCTCCATGGCCAGGCCCGGGGCCGTGCCGAAGGGGTTCGTGAGCTTGAGCGCGCCCGCGGGCACCTGGGCGACCCGGCGGTTGGGCTCGGGGAGTTCCGCCGCTCCCCGCTCGCGGACGCGGGCCCGGAGTGACTCCAGGACCTCAGCGTCGTCAAGGAGCGGAAGGCCGAAGAGCTCGGCCACCGCGTCGCGGGTGAGGTCGTCAGGAGTGGGACCGAGCCCGCCCGTGACCACCACCAGGTCCGCCACCGTGAGGGCGTCGGCCACCGCAGCCTGGATCTCGCTGGAGATGTCGCCGACGGTGTGCCTGCGCACCACCGGAATCCCAAGCGTGCCCAGCTCTCTTCCCAGCCACGCCGCGTTGGTATCCACCGTCTGGCCCAGGAGCAACTCGTCACCCACGGTCACAAGCGCCGCTCGGGGGGACCGGCCCACGCTGCTCATGCGCCCCGCGTCACCCCCGGACACCTACCACCGAACGATATCGCCACAGATAGTCCAGCATCGAGTAGACAGTGAGCAGAACCGCGGCGGCGAGGGTCACCCCGATCCACATGCCGTGGAAGGCCGCCCACACCTGCCAGGCCGCCGTCGCGGACCAGCCCCGCGCGTCCACGAACATGACGAGCGGGTACCAGAAGAGCACCCCGCCGATGAAGAGCGACTGGTACACGGCCTTGCGCTTCCCCGACGCACCCGCGGGAATGACCACGCCCCTGGCGACCGCGTAGCTGCGAAAGACCGTGATGAGGAATTCGCGCCCGAAGACCACAAGGATCACCCATAGTGGGAACGGGCCCCACCAGGGCAGGTGCCACTCGGGGCCCCGATGCGAGATCAGGTAGAACGGGATGAACGTGGCGGCCAGGAGTAGCTTGTCCGCAATGGGATCCAGAAGCTTGCCCAGATCCGTGATCCATCCGTATTTCCGCGCCAGCCACCCGTCCCACACGTCCGACACGCCCGCGACCAGGAAGAGCACGAACGCCCACAGGCGCTCCCCGGCGCCCGGTGCCAGGGCCAGCACGAAAATGAGCGGACACACGGCGATCCGGGCAACCGTGATGACGTTCGGAAGGGTGAGGCGGCTGCCGGACACGGCGCCGACCCTAGGAGAGGGACTTGACGACTAGCTTGCTCACGCAGGAGAGGGTCTCGAACACACCCTTCCCCTCGATGGCCACCCCCTCGAAATCCGGCACACCCATGGGGTTGATCTGCGCCCGCAAGTCCTCCATGGAGAGGACGTTGGGCATGTCCCGCTTGTTGTACTGGATGGCGAAGGGGATGGTCTGCAGATCGTACCCGTACGTCTCGAGGTTGTCGTACAGGTTGTGCATGGACTCGATGTTCGCCTCCGCCCGTGTCGCCTGGGAATCGGCGACGAACACGAGGCCATCCACACCTTTGAGGATGAGCCGGCGGCTGGCGTTGTAATAGACCTGTCCGGGAACCGTGTACAGGTGGAAGCGCGTCTTGAAGCCGCGGATCTCGCCGAGCTCGATGGGCAGGAAGTCGAAGAAGAGCGTACGCTCCGTCTCCGTCGCCAGCGAGATCATCTTCCCCTTGGTGTCGGGGTTCACCCGGGAGTAGATGTACTCGAGGTTTGTGGTCTTGCCCCCGAGACCGGTCCCGTAGTAGACGATCTTGCAGTTGATCTCCCGGGAGGCGTAGTTGATCATCGACATGGGTCGACGCTACCTCCTCCTGGCGGCGGGATGTCCGGGGTTCAGCAAGGCTTCCTCGTGCGTCGGGGCCTGGCCCGACAACATATGTTTCCCTACCCTCGGGCCAACAGACCACGCCCACCTCGGCGCGGAGTCGTAAAGTCGGCTCGGCGGCCTCCCGGGGCAAGGTGGGGCGCCTTCACGCCGGCTCCCGGCCCGGACCCAGCCCGAGCACCCCGATCTCGTTCTCCATCCGCCCCAGGATGGCGCGGGCCCGCTGCCGGAGCATGGGACGCGGCTCCCACGCGATGAAGTCCCTCAGGACCCGGATGTTGTCCACCGAAGCCGCCTCGCGCTTCATGTGCCCCAGGGCCGCCAGCCGGCGCAGGGAGCGGGGGCTGAACAGGTCGCGCCGGTGACGGGCGATCTGATCGCGGACGATGAGGGCGATGACACCGCCGGCGACCGCCGCCGCGAGGATGGTGACACCCGCTGCCTCGAGCTTCCTGTTCATGGTGAGGTCACATCTCCCGGCGGCCCGCCAGGGCCTCGGCGATCGTGGTCCCGTCGACGTATTCCAGGTCGCTCCCCACGGGGATCCCCCGCGCCAGGCGAGTGACCCTCGGGCCCAACGGCCGGATGAGCTGGTCGAGGTACACCGCCGTGGCCTCGCCCTCGACGCTGGCGTTGGTAGCGACGATCACCTCCCGCAGCGCCGGGCGCGACGAGCGGACCCTCTCCAGGAGCGCCCCGATGCGGAGCTCCTCGGGACCGATCCCGTCCAGGGGCGAGAGGCGCCCTCCCAGCACATGGTAGAAGCCACGGAACTGCCCGGTCCTCTCGATGGCCCCCACCTCGAACGCTTCCTCCACCACGCACAGGACAGAGGGGTCCCTGCGGGGGTCCGAACAGATGTCGCACAGTTCGTTCTCGGAGAAGTTGCCGCACCGCGAGCACGGACGGATCCGCTCGGCCAGCTCCACGAGGGCGCGGGACAGGCGGAGCGTGTCGTCCTTGCTCCCCTTCATCAAGTGGTGCACGAGACGCATCGCCGTCTTCGGCCCGATCCCCGGGAGGCGCGAGAACTCCCCCGTGACCTGATCGATCACAGACACGGGCGGGCGGCCTCCCCGCGGCTCAGAAGAGGCCCGGGAGACCCGGGAGGTTCATGGGGAGGCCGCCTGTAGCCTTGCGCATCTCCTCCTCGTAGCTCTTCTGCGCCTTGGCCTGCGCCTCGGACACGGCCGCCAGCACCAGGTCCTCGAGCATCTCCACGTCGCGGGCATCCACACAGGTCGGGTCGATCTTCACCTGCTTCACCTGGCCCTTCCCGTCCACGGTGACCGTGACCATCCCGCCCCCCGACGACGCGGTGATCTTCTGCGCGTCCAGGGATTCCTGGAGCTTGGACATCCTTGCCTGCAGCTGCTGTCCGAGCTGCATGATCTGCTGGAGGTTGGGATTCATGGCCGGGGTGGGTTCACTCCATGAGCTCGAGGTCCAGTTCTTGTACCGCCTTCTCCAGGCGCGGTTCCTTGCGGTACAGCGACTTGAGGGTGTGGGCGCGGACTTCCTCCCGGCCGATCCTGGGAGGCGGCTGCATCTCTCCCTGTGGCGCGGAAACGCGCACCTGCGCCGGTCGGCCGAGCCGAGCCGAGAGCGCGGAACGGATCTGCTCCAGGACCGAGGGCTCGGCGAGGCGCTCGGCGGCAGGGCCGGGGAGCGGCACGATCTCCACGCCCTCGGCATCCTCCCTCACCCTCGCCGATCGGAGGAAGGCCAGGAGGCCCCGGGGCACCCCCTTTCCCGCGTCGAGCCAAGCGGTCCAGGCCGCCTCCAGCGTGGGGGAGGCCTGGGCGTCCGCCGCTGGCGCCCCATCAGCAGCCGGGGTCGCCGCGGGCCCCGCCGTGGTCGTGGACGCGGCGTGGCGGTGGGGCTTCCTCGAGGCTGCCTGTGGCGGCTCGGAAGGTGGCGTCGCGGCTCCGCCCCTCGGAGCCGGGGCACCTCCCATCGCGCGGAGGAGTTCCTCCAGGTCCACGGTCCGGTCCAGGTAGCTGAGGCGGAGGAGGAGCATCTCCACCAGCACCCGCGGGTTCGCGCTCCGGCGCAGGCTCCCGTTCGTCTCCATGTCGGCGGCGGCGGAGAGCATGCGTACCAGGTCCCCGGGCGCGAAGCGCTCCGCACGCGCCGCGAACGAAGCGCGCAGGTCGTCGCGCAGATCCAAGGGAGCCTCGGGGGAGAGCCTGAGCCGCAGGACGGTGCGCAGGGCGTCCATGAGGCCGTGGTAGAACTCGACCAGGTCGTAACCCTCGTCCAGGAGCTGCTCCACGACGGTAAACACTTGGCCGTGGCGGCCGTCGGCGAGGATGTCGAGAAGCTCCAGGTACCGCTCCTCCTCCACCAGCCCCAGGACCCGGCGCACCGCATCCGCGTCCACCTCGCCCCCGGTGAGGGAGAGGACCTGGTCCAGCAGGGAGAGGGCGTCCCTCATCCCCCCGTCCGCCTTGCGCCCGATGATGCGGAGCGCGTCCTCGGGAGCGTTCAGACCTTCCTGGGAGAGCACGGAGCGGAGCCGGTCCACCACGTCGGAGACGCCAATGCGCCGGAAGTCGAAGCGCTGGCACCGGGACAGGATGGGCGACGCTGACTGCTGGATCTTCTGGGGCTCCGTCGTGGCGAAGACGAAGATCACGCGGGGAGGCGGCTCCTCCAGGATCTTGAGGAGGGCGTTCCACGCCTCCCGCGTGAGCATGTGGGCCTCGTCCACGATGTAGATCTTGTATCTGTCCTCCTCGGAGGGCGCGTACATGGCCCGCTCACGGAGATCCCGGGCGTCGTCCACACCTCGGTTCGACGCGGCGTCGATCTCCACCACGTCCAGCGCCGTGTGTCCGCCCCAGATGCGCTGGCAGCTCTCGCACTGGCCGCACGGTTCCCCTTCGGGGGTGCGGTTCGGGCAGTTGAGCGCCATGGCGAGGACGCGCGCCAAGGTTGTCTTCCCCACCCCACGCGGGCCGCAGAACAGATACGCATGCCCCACGCGCCCGCTCACCACCGCGCGGCGGAGCGTCTCGGAGACGTGCTCCTGGACCGCCACGTCGGCGAAGCTCCTGGGGCGGTACTTTCGGGCTAGGGCCGTGTGGGACAAGGCGAGGAAGGCTGGCGGTGGGTCGGGGGATCGTCGAAGCGAGGGACGAAAAAAATGCCCCAGGCTACCCGCAGCAACGATCACCGCACTTACCGCTGCTACCTGCGGGGTCCTGACGGGATTCGTGGGCTTTCGTCCTGCGGACCTGGGGCACAAAGCAAGCTACCGGCCCCCCCCACCCGGGTCAACGCCGCCTGCGGCCCCGCTGAGCCCGTCCCGCGCCGCACCCACTCCTCAAGGCCACCCCGGGCGCCAAGCATCCTCCAGGTGCTCCATGACCACGTCGGATCCACCCGCCCGCCTCCGGACCAGGATGGCCATGGCGTCGAACCGGACGGTGAGGCCGTGGAGCCCGTGCCGGTCCACGAACTGGGCCGCCACCGCCTCGATCTCACGGCGCTTGAGCAGGGTGATGGAGTCCTGTGGCGAGCCGAATCCGGTCCCGGCCCGGGTCTTCACCTCCACGAAGGCCAAAAGGCCGTCGCGCAGCGCCACCAGGTCCACCTCCCTGCGGCCGAAGCGGTAGTTCCGGGCCAGGATCGTCCACCCCCTCCGCTCCAGAAACCTGGCGGCGCGGCCCTCGCCCCATCGGCCCAGGGCGTGTCCGGGGTTCTCGACATCGCTCATGAGCGAGTCTGGCGCCGGGCCCGGGAACGCGGAATGGCACTTTGGGACGTCCGGCCGGGCACACCCTGGGTCCGCCGCCTTGCTCCCGTCCTCAGCCCCGGGTGGAAGAGCCCAGCGGCTCGTTCAGCTTCCTGCCGATGGAGTTTGCGATGACCCGGATCTGCTGCATGAGCTCCGCGAACTGGGCCGGATAGAGCGACTGGGCTCCATCGGAGAGCGCCCTGGGCGGATCCGGATGCACCTCCACGAGGATCCCGTCGGCACCGGCGGCCACGGCCGCGCGGGCCATGGGGGTCACCATGGAGCGGATCCCGGTGCCGTGGCTCGGGTCGGCCACGATGGGAAGGTGGGAGAGCCCCTTCACCACCGGGATGGCCGATAGATCCAGGAGGTTCCGCGTGTGGGTGTCGAAGCTGCGCACGCCACGCTCGCACAGAACCACGTCGTCGTTCCCCTCGGCGAGGATGTACTCCGCCGCCAGAAGGAGCTCGTCGATGGTCGCCGACATCCCCCGCTTCAGGAGCACCGGCTTGCCGAGGCGGCCCGCCCGCCGCAGCAGGGCGTAGTTCTGCATGTTCCGGGTGCCGATCTGGATCATGTCGGCGTATTCGGCGACGGCGCTGGCGCCCTCGGCGTCCAGGGCCTCGGTGACGATCATCATCCCCGTGGCCTCCCGCGCCCTGGCCAGCAGCTCCAGACCCTTCATGCCCAGGCCCTGGAAGGCGTAGGGCGACGTGCGCGGCTTGAACGCCCCACCCCTGAGGACCGCCACACCCAGGGAGCGGAGCTGGTGGGCGATGTCGAGGATCTGGCCTTCGCTTTCCACGGAACAGGGACCGGCCATCACCACCACCTCGTTCCCACCGATGCAGGTCCCGTTGGGGAACCGCACGAGCGTTTCGGCCTCCCTCCACTCCCGCGACACCTGCTTGTACGGCTGGGTGACGGGGATCACCTCGAGCACGCCCTCCAGGCCCTCCAGGCGGGCCGAGTCCACCCGCCCGTCGTTGCCTATGATCCCCACCGCCGTCCGGTGTCCGCCGGGGATGGGGCGGGCGTCGTACCCCATGTCCTTGATGGTCGCTACCACGGCCTGGATGTCCTCGGGCCGGGCGTTGTGCCTCATCACCACCAACATGGAGACCGTGCGCTCCTTCACGGGTTGCGGACGCTCCCGTTCCGACGGAGCGGTGAGCGTCGCGAGAATGAAAGGTTAAGGCATGCGCAGGAACGGGTCCACAAGCACCCCGCTGCCGGGCGCGTCGGGGATGGTCGCTACTCCGTGCCCGCGGCCTGCAACGCCTCCTCCAGCCGCACCCCCACGATGGTGCTCACCCCGGGCTCTTCCATGGTCACGCCGTAGATCCAGTCGGCGGCCTCGATGGTGCGGGGATTGTGGGTGATGACCACGAACTGGGTCTGGGCCTTGAAGTCCTGAAGGAGCTTGATGAAGCGCCCGATGTTGTTTTCGTCCAACGGGGCATCCACCTCGTCGAACACGCAGAACGGGCTCGGCTTGACCAGGTAGATGCCGAAGAGGAGGGAAAGGGCCGTGAGGGCCCGCTCTCCGCCGGAGAGGAGGTCGATGCGCTGTGTCTTCTTTCCCCGCGGCGACGCGTGGATCTCCACCGGCGACTCGAGGGGATCGTCCGGGTCCTGGAGCCAGAGGTCCGCCTCCCCTCCTTCGAACAGCCGGAGGAAGGTGGAGCGGAAGTGCTCCCGGATGGAGGAAAAGGTGGCCTGGAAGAGGTCCGTGGCGGTTTTGTTGATCTCGCGGATGGCGTTGCGCAGATCGTTGCGCGCCGTGACCAGGTCGTCGCGCTGCCCGGTGAGAAAGTCGAGGCGCTTGCTCTCCTCCTCGTGCTCCTCTACGGCGAGCATGTTCACCGGGCCGAGCCGCTCGAGGGCGACCACGAGATCCTTGAGCTCGTCCTGTAGCACCTCGGGATCGCCCTCCGCGCTCTCTGCCTGCTCCAGCAAGCTCTCCAGGGAGCGGCCCCATTCGCCTTCCAGGCGCTCCCGGATGCGCTCGATGCGCCCGCCCAGCTCCTGGCGTTCCAGCTCGAGGGCGTGCCGGTGGTCGGCGGCCTCCCGCTCCGCCGTGCGGGCTTCCCGGACCCGCTTCTCGGCCCTGGCCAGCGCCTCCGCGACTCCCTGGAGCGCTTCGTCCTTGGTGCGCACCTCTGCTTCCGCCGCCGTCCGGTCGGCGAAGAGGCGCTCGGTGGCCGCCTCGCCGTCGGAGCGGATCCGGCGGGCCTCGTCGAGTTCGGCGCGGAGCTGCTCTTCCTCGGCGTCCAGTGCCGCCACGCGGGCGTGCGCCTGTCCCCGGGCGGCGACGACGCCCTCCAGCCGCTCGCTCAGGCGCGTGACGTCCCCCTCCAGGCGAGCCAGCTCCACGGCCAGGCGCGCCTCCTCGGCCCTGGCCGCCTCCCACTCCTCCGTGATGGCCGCCATGGACTCGCGCGCGGACACACGCTCGGCCTGGATCCCCTGCTCCTCTACGAGGAGGAGCTGACGATCCTCCCGGGCCTCACGCGCCCGGTCCACTGCGCGGGATCGGGCAGCGCGGGTCCCCTCCACCTGCCGGGCGAGCTCGTCCCGATGCCGGTCCATGCGGGTCTTGCGGTCGGATTGATCCTGGAGCTCCGACGCGGCAAGCCTGTGCTCGTCCTCACGGGTGCGCAACGCCGCACGGGCTCCCTCCAGTGCTCCGTCCGCCGCCCTGAGCGTCGCCTCGGCACCCTCCCTCGCTTCCCGCGCCCCCTCGGCGACCGCCGAGGCTTCTCGGTACTCATCCAGAGTCGAGCGAAGCTGCTCCTTGCGTTCCAGGAGGCCGGTGGCCCCCGCCGGGTTGCCCAGGCGTACCACCCCCCTCCGCTCCACAACGGCCCCTGAGGCGGCGACGCGGTCGCCGCTCCCGGCGTGGACCGAACCCTGCTCCACCACGTCCACTCCGTCCAGGAGTGCACGCACCCACGCGGCGCCCTCACCGGTAGCGTGCACGCGGGCCAGAAGCGATCCGCCGGCCTGGGCGGCCGCGGCCGGCACGCGGTCCAGGGGAAGAAGAATGAGCCCACCCCCCCCCTTCCATGCATCGTCGAACCAGCGGTGGATGCGCTCCACGGTCGCTCCGTCACGCACCACCAGGGCTCGAGCCATGGTTCCCAGATAGGACTCGACCGCCCGGGCGAGAGAGGCCTCGGTGGTGACGAAGTCGGAGAGCGTCCCCAGGACCCCGGAGTCGCCCAGGGCCAGCGCCGCCTTCACCACCGGCTCCACGCCCTCCCGGTCGCGTTCGAGTTGCTCCAGGGCGGCCTTGCGGGCGCCCAGGGAGGAAGCCCGGTCCGTAGCCAGGAGTTCGGCGCTGCGGGCCTGGTCCAACTCCCGGCGTGCCTGGGCCACCACCGAGGACGCCGCCTCCACCGAGGCACGGGCCTCTCCGACGGCGCGCGCCAGGTCCTCCACCCTCCCGGAGAAGAGATCGCCCTGCGACTGGAGGTCGGTGAGCGCGTCGGCCGCCTCCTCCAACTCCGTTCCGAGGCGCTCCAGGCGGCGCTCCAGCTCAGCGGCCTGGGCCTCGGACGCCTCGGCGTCACCCTCCAACTGGGCTCCCCGACGGGCTAGATCCCGCTCTCGCGACTCCACCCCTTCGAGGCGCTCCCGGGCGTGCCCGAGGCGGTCCCGAACCTCCTGCAGCTCCGCCCGCCGTGCGTCGGCGATCCCCCGGAGGGCACGCAACTCCTCCTGAATCCGGTCCCGGTCCGCCTGGAGCTCCCGTGCGTCCAGATCCATGCGCTCGGCCAGAGCGCGGGCGCCGCTCCGCTCCTCCTCGATCTGGGCCAGGCGGCGGTGGGCGTTGGACGTGCGCTCGTCGGCCACGGCCAGGTCGCGCTCCCACTGCCCGATCTGCTCCCGCACCTCGTCCAGCTTGCCTGCGGCCTCGATGCGCTCCTTCTCCGCGTCCACCTCTCGGAGACGAAGCGCCTCGTAATCCGCCTCGGCGGCGCGGAGCTCGGCAACCTTCCCCTCACCGCTGTGCACGTCCTGCTCCAGCTCCTCCACCACCTCCTGGAGGTGCTCGCCCAGCGTGTCCAGCTGGTGGCGCACCACCGTGACCTCCACGTCCAGGCGCCGCTTCCGGAACTCCAGGTAGCGCTCGGCCTTCCCCTTCTGCCGGGCAAGGGAGCGCACCTTCGTCTGGACCTCGCCAATGACGTCCTCCAGACGCTGGAGGTCCACCTCGGCGCGCTCAAGGCGGCGGACCGCCGCCTTGCGCCGGTCCTTGTACTTCCCAATCCCCGCGGCCTCCTCGAAGAGGGATCGGCGCTCGTCCGCCCGGTCCGAGAGGATGGCGTCGATCATGCGGTTCTCGATCATGGCATACGCGTTCGCCCCTAGCCCCGTGTCCCGGGTCAGGTCCACCACGTCCCGGAGCCTCACCGGGCTGCGGTTGAGGGTGTACTCGGACCCCCCGTCCCGGAACATCTGCCGCCCGATCTCCACCTCCTCGAAGGGAACGGGAAGCGCGCCGTCCTCGTTACTCACCAAGAGGGACACGGATCCACGGTTCACCGGTCGGCGGCTCACCGTGCCCTGGAAGATGGCCTCCTCCATCTTCGCGCCCCGGATGGCCGTGGGGCGCTGCTCGCCCAGGACCCAGCGAATGGCGTCGCTGATGTTGGACTTGCCGCACCCGTTGGGGCCCACGATGGCCGTGATGCCGTCGTGGAAGTCAATCTTGGTGGAGTCGGCGAAGGACTTGAAACCGTGTACGCGAAGGGCGCGGAGCTTCATTCAGGCAGGCGACCGGTTCGTTCGGAGAAAGTGGCGCTGCTCAGGCCGCGCTCTTGCAGGAGGCCCGAGAGGTAGGTGGCTTCGGCCTCGTCGGCGTAGGCGCCGGCGTAGACCCGGAAGCGGACGGAGCCGTCGGAGTGGGTCACGGCCAGGACGTAGGAGGGAACCCCCAGACCCTGGAGGACTTCTGACCGGCGCAGCGCAGCTTCCTCGTCCGGCATCTCGCCGAGCTGGAAGGCACGCGGCGTCCACCTGGCCATCCATGCGTCCGGGGCGAGCCCCACGGCCTCCGCCACCCGGGCTCCCAGAGCCAGCGCAGACGCCGAGTCGGCCGCGGGTCCCGCGACCACGCGGTGCAGGATCTGCCCGGCCACGTCCACGGGCACGGTGATGAAGAGCACGCCGGGCACCTTCCCCGAGAGCTCCTGCGTCATGGCGCGGGCCGCCGCTTCGTCCTGGAAGGCGGCGACCCCGACAGAGAAGGGCGCAGCCTCGGAGGTCTCCGTCGCCGGCTGGCCTGCCGCCGTGCCCGCCTGCGGCGTGGCCGCGGCGGCGGGATACACGGGCGTCTCCCCCCCCACAGACAAGCCGGGGATCTTCAGGTAGCCCAGGAGGGCAGCAGCGACCGCCGCAGCCGCGGCGACGACCAGGACGACGAGACCGAGGAGGTTGCGCCGGGTAGCCCACCATGGGGGGGTCTCGTCGGCTTCCGACTCCTCCACGATCTCCTCGAAGGTGGGCACGGGATCACCGTACAGTTCAGGCTCGGGCGCAGGCTCGGGCTCGGGCTGCACCAGGGGCTCGGGCTCGGGCTGCGCCAGGGGCTCGGGCTCGGGCTGCGCCAGGGGCTCGGGCTCGGGCTGCACCAGGGGCTCGGGCTCGGGCTGCGCCAGGGGTGGGGTCGGTTCCGGAGGCGGAGGCGGCGCCGCCTGAACGGGCTCCGGCGCATGCTGCTCCCACGCACGCATGTCCCGGGTCAGCACGAAGTCGGAGAGGCCGGCGGCCAGGTCCTCCGTTCCCGAGTCGGGCTCGGGGCTCGGGCTCTCCGGCACCGCGGCGGGCTGGGAAGAGACCTCGAGGTGCGGAGAGGGATCGGGCTCCTGGCCCTCGGGAAGTGGAAGAGCCTCGGGGGTCGGCTCAGGCTCCTGGAGCAGGGGGGCAGGCTCCCGGGGCGCAGGAGCGGGAGCGGGAACCGCCTCGCGTCCGACCACCGCCACGACGGGAACCTTTCCCGCACGCACGGAGAGGGGAATACTCTCGCCGGGCGCTGCCAGGACGACGGCTGCAGCAGACTGTCCCAGGACGGCTCCGAGGCACGGGTCGCGTGCCGGCACCAGGACCGCCAGGGTCACCCCCGCCTCGCGGAAGCCCACGCAAAGGGCAGGCCAGTTGGGATCCTTGAGCACGGCGGGACCGTCGGCCACGGGAGTTCCGGCGGTGATGGCGAAGAAGCTGCGTCCTTCGGGGCGGCGCGCCACGCGGCGCACCGACGTGCCCCAGCGGAGCGCATCAACCAGTCCCTCCCCCACCACCTCGCCGAGGCCGAGGTGGAGGGAGGGCGCCTCGAGCCCGCCGTCGGCCAGAACCAGGCGCGCACCGGCCGCGCTCCAGCCGTCGGCCAGCTCCAGCGCCACCTCTGCCGCCCACCCACCGGACACCGCCCCCTCAGTGGCCACCAGCGCCACCACCTGGCCGGGACCCCCAGCGGGCGCGGGAAGCCGCGGGGGCGCGCCCGGATCGGATCGGATCCAGGCCGGAACGTGGAAGGTCATGGATACCCTGGAGTTGAATGCGCGGCGACCCGCCGCGGGCGCCCCTCAGGCGCCTCGGCGAGCCGGAAGGGAGTCACGTCCGAACAAAGGCTCGGAACCGCGATCAAGTTAGACTCACCTCCGCAGCACGGCAAACCTTGCAGAAGGCCCGAAGGCGCCACCGGACGCGGGTTTTCCCGACCTCCCCGCGTCCGGCTAGCCCTTTACTCGACGTCCGCCACGGCCCACCGGGGCGCGTCGCCCCAAAGGCTCTCCAGCTGGTAGAAGTTCCTCGCCTGGGGGTGGAACACGTGGACCACGAAGTCGATGTAGTCCACAAGGACCCACCGCCCCCCTTGCAGCCCCTCCACGTGCGTCGGCCGGAGCCCTTCTTTCTTCAGCTCGTCCACGACGTGCTCGGCGATGGCCCGCACCTGCACGTCCGACCGGCCCGAAGCCAGGAGGAAGAAGTCGGTGGCCGAGGAGATCCCCCGGAGATCCAGGCCCACCACGTCCCTCGCCTTCAGCTCCCGGGCGAGCTCCGCCGCACGCTGCACCACCGGCGGCATCTCCACCTGCGTCACCTTCCGCTTGGACACCCTGCCTCCCGCCTCAAGCCTGGTCGCGCTCGACGTAGACCTGGATCTGGGCGTCCACCTCGGCATGGAGGTGGACCTTGACCTCGTAGGAGCCCAGCGCCTTCAGGGGCTCCTCCATGACCACGGCCCGCTTGTCGAGTTCGAAGTCCAGGCGACCGGTCCCGTTGGCCCGGTCGGCCACGTCGGCGTTGGTCACCGAGCCGAACAGCTTACCGTCCTCTCCCGCCCGCGCCTTGAAGGTCAGGGAGAGCCCCGCGAACTGCGCGGCTCGCCTCCGCGCCTCCAGGTAGTCGCGTCGCGACCTCTCCTCGGCGCGCTTCCGCTCTTCCTCGAGCCGGCGGACGTTGGCCTCGCTGGCCTCGTAGGCGAACCCCTGGGGAAGCAGGTAATTGCGGCCATATCCGGGCTTCACCGACACCACCTCGCCGGCCTCGCCCAGATTCGGGACCGCCTTCTTCAGAATCAGCTTCATCGTTCCTCCGACGTATCGTCAGACAGACGTGGACCCGAGTCTCCGGCGGACGTCGAGCCAGGTGTCCCCGATCCCGATGACCATGGCGCCCGTAAGCACCAACGGCGGGAGGAAGACCAACCCGAAGATCAGCATGACGTAGCCGAAGAGCGACAGACCACCGCTCAGAAACAGGATCACCGAGGCCCCACGCAACGCGTAGAGCGCGCCCATGAATACCACCGTGTTGGCTCCGACCCGGGCCAGGAGGTCCTCCCACGGTGTGAGCAGGAGAACGACGCCCGCGATGAACACCCACACCAGATGGTCGTTGAACCGGAAATCGCGAAGCGGTCCCACCCCCTGATCACTCCCGGAGGAGAGCCGCACGTACACCCACCAGGCCACCCCCAGCGCCGCCATCGAGGAAATCCCCAGCAGCGCCGGGAAGACCTTCGCCTGGGTGCGGATCGTCTGATCCACCGCCGCGACCAGCGCCGGCGGCAGCGCCTCGCCTCCGCGCACCGTGCGCAGGGCCTCCAGGGCCGTGCCCAGCCCCTGGGAGATGCGCTGCTCCACGGCCCATTCCACCACACCCCAGGAGCCGCTCCGGACGGCAAGGACCGCTGCCGCCACCACCGCCGCGCCGGCCACGGCGGCCAAAGCCCGGCCGGAGAAGTGCGCCCCCGGCCTGCGCAGCGTGAGCGCGGCAAACCCCCCACCCACCAGCACTGCCCACCCCCGCTCCATGTACCAGAGCACGTCGCGGGGAGGCACCCCGTACGTCACCACCACCACGCCGACCAGGCACACGAGGAACACGGAGACGGGTCTCATGCCCAGGACGAAGCCCAGGATGAGAAAGGGGGCCGCCACCAGAACCGAAGGCTGCACCACCGCCGTGGCCATGGCGATTCCCAGTAGGCCGACGGCCCTGGGCCAGCCTCGGGCCACGGGAGCGGCAGGCGGAACGGCCACGGGGGTGACGTCCGTCACGAGGAGCCTATGCCTCGTAGCGGCGGGTGTACGGGATGAGAGCCAGGTACCTGGCCCGCTTCACCGCCGTACCCAGTTGGCGCTGGAACGCCGCAGTCACCTTGGTGGTCCTCTTGGGGAGGATCTTCCCGGACTCGGCGAGGAAGCGGGAAAGGGTGCTCACGTCCTTGTAGTTCAGAAGCTCGATGGGCGGCCCTTCCATACGCCGGCGCCGTCCGCGTCCACCCTGAAACTGGGGCGGCGCGTCGTCGTCGTCGTCCTCGTCCTCCTCCTCGTCGTCGTCGTCCTTGTCCACGACCGGACGCGTGACCTCGGCGAGGATGGACATGCCGGAGGTGGGTTCGCCCTCGTTCAGCACGAGGAGGTACCGGAGCACCTCTTCGTCCAGGCGGAGGAGGCGCTCGAACTCGGGAATCGCGTCGGCCACCGCCGAGAACTGGGCGACGACGTAGTAGCCGGACTGGTGGCGCCGGATGGGGTAGGCGAGCTGCCGGTTTCCCCAGTGATCCACGGCAGTGACCTCGCCGCCGCTGGCGACGGCCAGGGCGTGGAATTTCTCCAGCTTGGCCGTGACGGCGCCCTCGTCGAGCGCCGGGTCGAGGATGTAGACGACCTCGTAGAGCCGCATCTTACGTTCCCTCGGTCCGTTGGGTTGGTACGGGCCCCTCCGCCAGGAGCCCGTCTGCGGCGGGGCCCCGGTGAGGAGCGGGATGTTTTTAAACCTTGAATACTAACGCTGCCCGGAGGGACTTGGAAGCCGTCCCGAGCGGCGCCACCGGGGTGCCTCACTCCGCCAGCGCACGCTGCAGAGCCGTGACCAGGTCCGGGTAACGCCCGAAAGCCCACCGGGCCTCGTCCACATCCAACCGCTCGCGGTTGGTGTGGGCGTAGCGCTCCTCCCCGGGAGCGAACCCCACCGTGGGGATTCCGAAGGCCCCCATGGACCACCCACCGTCGGTGGCGAAGGTCCAAGGCCTCACCGCGGCGGCCGCGGCCGGGTCGCCCCGCTGCCCCACGGCGCCCGCGGCGGCCCTGACCATCGGATCGTCGGGAGACATCAGGAAGCCAGGCGTGAGCAGGCTCCACTCCTCCTCCACACCGGTCCAGGTCCGCTGGCGGAGCATGGCGATGCGCGGCTCGACCCCGAAGTCGTCGGGCACCCGCGGGATACGGTCATCCAGAACTGCGCGGAGCTCCCGGAGGAGATCCTCCTCGCGCATGCCCGGGAGAATCCTCCAGTCCAGGGTGACTACCGTCCTGTCGGGAATCACGTTCCGGCTCTCGGGAGAGACATCCACCATGGTGGCGGTGACGGACGCGACGCCCAGCGTCGGGTCCGCCGGCTGTCGGAGCGCCAGGTCCCGCGAGGCGGCGAGAACGTCGCCGAGGAGATCCAGCACGTTGCGGGCCCGTTCCGGCGCGCTGGCGTGCCCCGCCAGCCCAGTGAGCACGACCTCCAGCTCAGCGCGCCCGCGATGCCCGATGCACACGTCTCCGTGGGTGGCCTCGCCGACGATCACCGCCCCCGGCTGCACCGAGCGCGATTCGAGGAGGAGCTTCATGCCCAGGCCACCCCGCTCCTCCAGGACCGTGTGGGCGACGATCACGTCGCCCAGGGCGCAGCCGTCCAGCGCAGCCGCCGCGTAGGTCTGGAGCGCCAACGGTCCCTTGATGTCCATGCTGCCGCGGCCGTGCAGCATCCCGTCCCGCACTTCCCCGGAGAAGGGGGGAACTTCCCACTCTTCGTGGTCCCCTTCCGCGACCACGTCCAGGTGACAGTTGAGCATGACCGGCGGAGCTTCGCCCCGCCCTCGAGCTACGCCCAACACGTTGCCCGCCGCGTCCACCCGCACGTCAGCCAGCCCGAGGGCCTCCATCTCGTCCCTGACCCGCCGCGCCACGGCCTCCTCGTCTCCCGGGAGGCCGGGGATGCGGATGAGCTCCTGGGCGAACGCCAGCGCGTTCTCGAACGTCGCCGATTTTTTCATCAGCGGTTGAACCGGTTCATCGCCGCCTCCGTCCCCTCGGTGAGCCACACCTCCACGGCCTCGGTGAGCCCGGGCAGGAGGCCCACTACCACGTCCTCGTCCTCCTCGGGCATAGGCGAGAGCACCCAATCCGCCAGGCCCATGCCCTCGGGCTTCGTTCCCACGCCCAGCCGGAGGCGGGAATACTCGTCAGAGCCCAGCGCCCCGGAGATGGACTTGAGCCCATTGTGCCCGCCCGGGCTCCCCCGGGGGCGGAAGCGCACGCGGCCCACGTCCAACGCCGCGTCGTCCACCACCACGAGGAGGTCCCGGCCGGCGTCGAAGGCCTCGTCCTCGCGGAGGAACCGGAGAGCCTGGCCGCTCCTGTTCACGTAGGTCAGGGGCTTCAGGAGCTTGGCCTTGACGCCCGCCACCACGCCCTCGACGCAAAGAGCCCTCCCGTCCCTCCGGAAGGGCCCAAGCGTCCAGTCGTGTGCCAGCCGGTCCAGGACCCACCACCCGACATTGTGCCGGGTGGCGTCGTACTCGGGTCCCGGGTTCCCCAGGCCGACGATGACCTTCATCAGGCCTCCGTCGGGTCCCGGGTCAGTCCTCTTCTTCCTTCTTCTGCGTGATCACCTCGGGCTCGGGGGCCTCGGCGGCGGCGGCAACCTCCTCCTCCGCCACTTCCTCCACCATGCCGCGCGGCGTAGCCACGATGCAGACCAGGCGAGCCGGGTCCAGCATGACCTCCACGCCCTCGGTGAGCGGCAGGTCGCCCACCTTCACGGACTGATCCAGCTGCAGGGCGGTCACGTCCACCCTGATGGACTCGGGAATGTGGTGCGGCAGGCAGCGCACCGGGACCTCGTGCACCAGTTGCTCCAGGATCCCGCCGAAGCTCTTCACGCCCACGGGCGTGCCCTCGAGCTCCACCGGCACGTCGACGTCCACCGCCACGCCCTTCTGGAGTCGGTAGAAGTCCACGTGCACCAGCTCCTTCTTGAAGGGGTGGGCTTGGATCTCGCGTACCAGGGTCTGATGGGACGACTTCTCCCCCTCGACCTGGAGCTCGATGATCGTGTTCTCCACCGAGATGGCGGCGAAGAGGCGCCCCGCCTCCACGGCGTCGATGGAGAGCGGCACCGCCTCCATGTCCTTCCCGTACAGCACCGCGGGAACCCGTCCAGCCTGGCGGAGCTTCCGGGCCACGCCCTTGCCGCTCCCTTCGCGCTTCATGGCATTCAAGCTCTTCGTGATCGTCATTCGTCAAATCCTGCGTGTGGGGTCCCCGCGGGACCGATAAAGGCCGCCAGCGGGCCTGTCTGTCCTGGTCAGTTCTCCGGCGGAATCTCGAAGAGCTGGCTCACGGACTCGTTCGAGTGGATGTGGTCGATGGCCTTCGCCAGAAGGTCGGCCACCGACAGGATGCGGAGCTTGGAGAAGATCCGGTCCTCGGGTACGTGGATCGTGTTGGTCACCACCAGCTCCTCCACGGGAGCCTCGATGAGGCGCTCGCTGGCCTTCCCGGAGAGAAGGGCATGGGTCGCACAGGCGTACACGGCCCGGGCGCCCCGGTCCTTCAGCGCGAACACTGCGTTGGCCAGCGTGCCCCCCGTGTCCACCATGTCGTCGGCGAGGAGGCAGGTCTTGCCGTCCACATCCCCGACCACATTCAGCACCTCGGCCACGTTGGCCGCAGGACGCCGCTTGTCGATGATGGCGAGGCTGGCGCTGAGCCGCTTGGCGAACCCCCTGGCCATCTTGGCCGAGCCCACGTCCGGGGCCACCACCACCAGGTCGGGGAGCTCCAGGTCCCGGAAGTACTTCGTGAGCACCGGGGCTGCATAAAGGTGATCCACGGGAATGTCGAAGAAGCCCTGGATCTGGTGCTGATGGAAGTCGATGGAGACGACCCGGTCCGCCCCCGCCGCCGTGATCAGGTTGGCGGCGAGCTTGGCTCCGATGGCCACCCTGGGCTGGTCCTTGCGGTCCTGTCTGCCGTAGCCGAAGTAAGGCACCACCGCCGTCACCCGCGCCGCCGACGCCCTCTTGGCGGCGTCGATGAGGAGGAGCAGCTCCATCATGTTGTCCGCCGGTGCCGTAGTGGACTGGACGATGAACACGTCCCGCCCCCGGGCGTTCCGGTCGATGCGGACGAAGATCTCCCCGTCCGCGAAGTTCCGCAGGGTGACGCCGTCAGGCGACTTGCCGATGCGCTCCCCGATCTCATGGGCGAGCGGACGGTTGGCCCGGCCGCTGAGGAGGAGGAGGGGTCCCCGCCTGAAGGTATCGTCCATGGATCCGGAGTGCCGCCTCGCCTGAGGAATGCGCGGTGTGGTGATAGCCCGGAAACCTAGAAACGCCGCCGAGAGCCGTCAACGTGCCTGAACGCGCGCCGCGCGGACCCGCCGACAGCGTAGGCTCCTGGGCGATGGAAACCCTGCCGGACGGCCGTGAGCCCGCAGGGGTGAGAGCATTGGCCCGGGTGGATTCGAACCACCACCGCCGGTTCCAAAGACCGGTGTCCTGCCCTTAGACGACGGGCCAGCAGCCGCCGTGACGCCAAGACCATCCTACCGGCGGCGGCGTGGAGCCTCAACCCCCGCCCCCCAAGACGGGTGAGGCCGGGAGGCACCCTCCGGCCGCGCGTGCGGGCCTCAGAGCGGTTGCGGCACCGGGAACGCCGTGAGCGTCCGCACCGGGACCGCGCTCCACCCCAGGCGACCGGAAAGCTCCGTGGCGACCGCGCGGGCCCGACCCTCGTCGGGGAACGCCCCGAAGCAGGCGCCTCCGCTTCCCGAGAGGAGCGCGGGGCGCGCGCCGGCCCGGCGCAGCGCCTCCAGGGATGCTGCAACGGGCGGATTCGATCGCGGCACCACGAGCTCGAAGTCGTTCACCGCGATCTCCGCCAGATCATGCCAGGTGAGCACACCGGCGGGCGGCTCCCGACCGTCGGCGCCGTGCCTCGCCCGGTGACGGGCGAGGGCACCGTAGGCCGGACCCGTGGCCACATGGACCGGGGGAAGCACGAGGACCAGGTTGCCCTCGGGGAGCGGCTGGAGCGCCTCCAGGATCTCCCCCCGACCCGTTCCCCGGGCCAGGGGCCCCTCACCGAGAAAAAAGGCGATGTCCGACCCCAGGGACGCCCCCACCTCGGCCAACACGGACGGCGAGAGCGGAGCGCCCCAGAGTTCGCTCATGCAGCGGAGCACGGCGGCGGCGTCGGAGGAGCCTCCCCCGAGTCCCGCACCCGCCGGGATGCGCTTCCGCAGCCGGATCTCCACCCTCTCGGAGCTCGCCGCCAGCCCCACCGCATCGACGAACGCGAGGGCCGCGCGCTGCGCCAGGTTCTCCCTGGCCGGACCCAGGTCCGCACCCTCCACCGTGAGCCGGACCCCGCTCCCGGGGCGACGGGACACCTCCACCTCGTCGCAGAGATCCACCGCCTGGAAAAGGGTATCCAGCTCGTGGAAGCCGTCGGGGCGGCGCCGGAGCACTCTCAGCCAGAGGTTGACCTTGGCCGGTGCCAGGATTCGCACCGCAGCGGGGGTGCTCAACGCTCGTCCGCCCCCGGCTCCTTCGCCGGCCCCGGGTGCTCGCCCTCGATGACTTCCTCCACCCGCTCCGCCGCCGCACCCACGTCGCCCAGGGAGAGGCCCAGGCGCCAGGCGTAGGCCAGACCGATCACAGTAATGGGGATCCAGCCGCCGAAGTGGTACCCGAACGCGAACGCCAACGAGCGGGCCTCGTCGACGCCGTACACGTTGGTCAGCGCGAAGTTGGCCGAAGCGTGGAAGGTGCCGACGAAGCCGGGCGCCGAGGGAATGGCCACGCCGAAGCCAACCACCGCCTCGGTGAACCAGGCAGACACCAGTCCCGTGTGGATGCCGAAGGCCATCATCCCCAGCCAGAACGACAGGCCGTGGAAGAGCCAGAAGCCGGCGGTCCACAGCAGGCCCAGCGTGAGGAGCCGGGGCGAGCGCAGCACCGCGATGGAGTCCAGGAGCGCCTTCAGCGCGTCCACCGCCGGGCGCGCCAGCGATGAGGGCAGATGCGACGCCGTCCGCTCCGCGCCACGCATGAACGCCGAGGGCCAGACGGCCATCACGACCAGCCCGGCCGTGACCACCACCACCGCCCCGATCCCGCCCCTCAGGATGACCGCGCCCAGCCCCTGGGACAGCGCGCCACCGGTGGGGAAGCCGGGGGTCAGGGTGGGTACGACGAGGAGCAGGAGGAGAACCACGCCGTCCAGAAAGCGCTCCACGACCAGGGAGCCGAACGCCGCGCTGGCGGAGACCGGCTCCAAGCGGGAGAAGGCGTACGCGCGGGCGAACTCCCCCACCCTCGCGGGGAGCACGTTGTTGGCCATGAACCCGATGCTCACCGCCGCGAAGCGCGAGCGCAGGGAGGTGTCCGCCCGGACGGTGGCGAGAAGGAGCTTCCAGCGCAGCGCCCGGATGACGAACCCGAAGGTGGCCACCGCCACCGCCGCCGTGAGCAGCAGCGGATCTCCCTGGCGCATCTGGGCCCACACCTCGGCGAAGGAGACGCCGCGGAGTGCCCACCACAGCAGGACAACGGTGACCGCAACGCCGAAGAGCGCTTTACCTGCGTGCCTCACCGGGGCGTCCGGGCCCTTCGGACGATGTCCGCCATCTCCCGAACCGCCGCCTCGAGCCCGGTGAAGATCGCGCGGGACACGATGCTGTGGCCGATGTTGAGCTCCTCGATGTCCGCGATCGCCGCCACCGGCGTGACGTTCTCGTACGTCAGCCCGTGCCCCGCATGCACGGCCAAGCCCAGCTCCCGGCCCAGCGTCACGCCCCGGGCGAGACGCACGAGCCGCTCCGAGCGCTCGGCGCCTCGGGTGTTGGCGTACTCACCCGTGTGGAGCTCGATGGCCTCCACACCCAGGTCGGCACTGGCGCGTATGGCCGCCTCGTCCGGGTCGATGAAGAGCGAGGTCCGCACACCCGCCCCGCGCAAATCCTCCACGGCGCGGGCCAGCCCGGCCCGTTTGGCGGGGGACAGGTCGAGGCCGCCCTCCGTGGTGACCTCCTGGCGGTTCTCCGGGACCAGGGTGGCCTGCCGTGGACACCATGCGCAGGCTAAGCGCAGCACCTCCGATGCGGCTGCGAGCTCCAGGTTCACGCCGGTCCTCGCTGTCTCCAGAAGAAGGCGCACGTCCCGGTCCTGGATGTGCCGGCGGTCCTCGCGCAGGTGGATGGTGATCCCGTCGGCCCCACCCATCTCCGCCAGCACGGCGGCGCGCACGGGATCGGGCTCGTCGGTGTGCCGGGCCTGCCGCACCGTGGCCACGTGGTCGATGTTCACGAACAGGCGCATGATCATGGGATGATCTCGTTGTTGAGGCGTTTCATGAGCTCCGTGCGGGCTTCCTCAGGCAGGCCGTCCGCAGCGAGCCGCAGCATCTCCAGGCCGAGCACGGCGTAGAGTCTGCGATCCGCCCGGTCCAGCGCCCGCAGGTGGAGGTCCACCGTCTCCAGGTCCCCCCTGGAGATGGGGCCCGTCATGGATCCTTCTACCCCCCTCTCGGCCAGGTTCTCCACCGTGCCTCTCACCAGGGGAAGGAGGGCGGGGAGCGTCTGGTCGTGCTCCACGCCCGCCTCCTCGAGCAGCCGGCAGGCCGCGCTCACCAGAGGCGGGAGCGAGTTGGACACGAGGACCGCCGCCGCGTGGTAGAGGGGCCTGCGCGCCTCGGGGATGGAGAGCACCGGGCACCCGAGGTACGCAGCCAGGCGGCGGGCCAACCCCACCGCGGCGGGGGCGCCGGTCACGGCGACCCAGGAGCCAGGGAGCCGCTCGGCGCCGGTGACCGGGTGGGCGATGGCCTGGAGGAGGTGGAACGAGCCCACTGCGTATCCCCGGGTGTGCAGCGGAGCCAACACCTCGGTGGAGAGGGCGCCCGAGAGATGGAAGGCCGCACACCCCTGGGTCGCCGCACCCAGGCTGGCCAGCTCGTGGGCCATCTCGGGGACCACAGCGTCAGGGACCGCCAGGAACACCGCGGCCGTCCGCGGGCCGGGCCGCTGGAGTCCGAAGACGTACTCCGCCAGGCCCTGAGTGAAGAGAGGATGGGCGGGAGGCTCGGGGTTGCGTCCGCACACCGTGAGCCTGTCCACGGCCTCTGCCTGTAGGAGAGCGTACCCCAGCGCCATCCCGGCTCTGCCGGGACCGACGATGACGAGGTGCTCCAGAACGCTCACTGGTCCACCTTCCATGTCGAGCGCGGTAAGATGACCGCGTTGTGAAGA
>CAZJFX010000018.1:0-58039 GCA_964545395.1 uncultured Gemmatimonadaceae bacterium
CCAGGGCTCTTGACTGGAATCAGGGCTCCAAATACGGTGGGAACTTCAGCCTAGTGGCGTTCCCGGGGTCGGGCTTTTCCGCTCGCAGGCCATGAGGCGGCTCCTCAGGTCGCTCCGCGGCGGTCGGCTCGTCGTGGCGGGGTTGGTGGCCCTCGGGCTCCTCGTCGCCCTGGCGCGCATCGGTGTCACCTTCTACACCGAGATCCTCTGGCACGCCGAGGCCGGATACTCCGGCACGTTCTACACGCGGGTCGCCTGGGAGTGGGGCGCACGCGTGCTCGCGGGCATGGCGGTGGGCGCTCTCGTGTTCGGCAACCTGAAGGTCGTGGCCCGAACGCTGGGGGGGATCCAGATCAAACGCCGGTTCGGCAATCTGGAGATCTCCGAGCAGCTCCCGGCGAGCTACGTCCTCTGGACCATGGTGGGCATAGCGGTGCTCCTCGCCGCCTGGTTCGGCGCTGCCGTCCCCGCCTCCATGGGCCTCCAGGCCCTCATGCTCCTCCACGGCGAGCCTTGGAACCTCATCGAGCCCTTCCTGGGCCGTGACGTGGGGTTCTACGTCTTCTGGGTTCCCGTGCTCGGGAGCGCCATCACCTTCGGCCTGGTGGTGCTCTTCCTCCTTTTCAGCCTCGCCACGGCTGGCTACACGGCCACCGGCGCGCTCCGGCTGAACCGGGGACGGCTGACGACGCAGGAGCTCGCCAGGGTGCACCTGGGCGTCCTGCTCGGGCTCTTCTTCGTCCTGCTGGGCACCCGGTTCTGGCTGGCCCGCTTCCTCATCCTCATGGACGGGTCCTCCGGGATCCAGGGAATCTTCGGCTTCACCGACGCCCAGGCCCGGGTCCCCGGGATGCAGACGCTCTTCGTGCTGTGCAGCGCCGCAGGCGTCACCATCGCGTGGGCGGCCTGGAAGAACCGCGGGACCCTCCTGATCGGGTCGGTGCTCACCGCGGTGCTCGCTGCGCTGGTCATCGGGCAGATCTACCCGGCCTTCGTGCAGCGCTTCCAGGTGGAGCCCAACGAGCTGGAACGGGAGACGCCCTACATCGAGGAGAACCTAGCCTTCACCCGCGCCGGCTTCGGCCTGGACGCCCTCCAGCGCCAGCGATTCGTCTACGAGGGGTCGGAGCCCGTCCCCTGGGCGGAAGCGCCTGCCCACTTCGCCGGGCTCCCCGTGTGGAACTCCATCTCCCTGCTCACCACGTTTCGACAGGTGGAGGCGCGCTTCCCCTACTACGACTTCGCCGATGTGACCATCCACCGCTACCCGGTGCCGGCGGGGGACGAGGTCGTGGCGCTCTCGGTGCGGGAGGTAGACCCAGCCGGGATCCAGGATCCCAACTGGCAGAACCTCCATCTCCGGGAGCGGTACGTGGCGGGGGTGGGCGCCGTGGCCAGCCGGGCGGCGGAGCGCACGCCCCAGGGGCGGCCCGCCATGCTCCTCTCGGGGATTCCTCCCGTGGCTGCAGGGCAGGGCCCACTCCAGGGCGAGTTGGCCCTGACGCGGCCCCAGGTCTTCTACGGCACCCAACCCCAGCTGCATGCGGTGGTGAACCCCGGGGCGGACCAGTTCCTCGCACCGGACGGCACGCCGGGCCGGCCTGGGTTGGACTATCCGGGAGGGATCCGGCTCTCCTCCAGGTTTCGGACCGCGGCGCTGGCATGGCGCTTCCGGGACGCCAACCTCCTCTTCTCCGGCGAGGTGAGCCGCGAGAGCCGGTTCGTCTATCGGAGGCAGGTCGTGGAACGCGCCCGGGCCATCGCGCCGTTCCTCCGCTACCCGGAGACGTCCTTTCCGGTGCTGGCGGACGGCAGGGTGATCTGGGTGCTGGAGGGCTTCACGGGGACCCGGGCCTTCCCGCTGTCCTCCGCCCACCAGCTGCAGCTCTTGCGCACGGTGACCTGGACGCGCAACAGCGTGAAAGTCACCGTGGATGCGGTCACGGGGCGCGTGGACTTCTACCGTATGCCCATCCCCGACCCGCTGGCCGACGTCTACGAGCGGGCTTTTCCCGGGCTCTTCAAGCCCATCTCGGAGATGCCGGACGGGGTTCGGCGCCACCTCCGCTATTCCCGGCAGCTCTTCGCGCTGCAGGCCCAGGTTCTGCTCCAGTACCACCAGGAGACCGCCCAGGCGTTTCACGGGCAGCAAGACGTCTGGGCGCATCCCAACGAGCTGGCGGAGGGGGCCACGGCGGTCCCGTACCGGCCCGAGTACGGGGTCCGGACGCTCCCCGGAGAGGACCGCCCCCGATTCAGCCTGACCACCGTGTTCGTGCCGGCGGGGCGGCAGAATCTCACGGGCCTCCTGGTGGGACGCACGGGCGAGGCGGGCGAGCCGGAGCTGGTGCTCCTCGACGTCGCGGTGGAGGATCAGGCCCCCGGACCGAGGCAGGTGGAGGCCCTGGTGGAGCAGGACCCCCAGATCTCCCAGCAATTCTCCCTTTGGAGGAGCGGCGGCAGCGAAGTGTGGACGGGACACCTCCACGTCGTGCCTGTGGGGCGGAGGCTCCTGTACATGGAGCCGGTGTTTCTCGCCGCCCAGGCGGACGCCATCCCTGAGCTGCGGCGCTTTGTGGTCAGTGACGGCACGAGGGTGGCCATGGCCGAGAGTCTCTCCGGGGCCATCGCCGTCCTCGCGGGTTGGGACGCCGCGCCGGCGGGCGCCGCTCCCGGGGAGACGGGTGCGGGTAAGGCGGCGGGCTGGTCCAGGGCGGCCCTGGATCTGCTGGATCGCGCCGAGGAGCGGCTTCGCGCAGGGGATTGGGGGGGGTTCGGCGAGGCCCTGCGAGAACTCCGCGCCCTCCTCGAACAGAGCGCTCCAGGCGACGGGCCTCCCGGACGTTGATCCCCTTCCGCGGCGTCGGTAGCTTCACACGTCTCATCCTGCCGGCACCGCCGGGCGCAGCCGTGATCCGGCCTCCTGTGTCGGCCTCCAGACGGGACCCGAAGAAGGCATGGACATCCACGAATACCAGGCCAAGGAGCGCTTCCGCGCGGCGGGGATCCCCGTCCCGCCGGGAGAGGTGGCGACCACCCCGGACGAGGCGGAGGCCATAGCCCTGAAGCTCGGCGGCATGACGGTCGTGAAGGCGCAGGTCCACTCCGGGGGGCGAGGGAAAGCCGGAGGGGTGAAGTTGGCCAAGACGCCGGCCGAAGCGCGGGAGCACGCCTCCCGGATCCTGGGGATGGACATCAAGGGCCTGAAGGTGCAGAAGGTCCTCGTCACCACGGCCGAGGACATCGCTTCCGAGGCCTACGTGGGGATCCTGGTGGACCGCCGGAGCCAGGCGCCCACGTTCATGGTCTCCTCGCAGGGCGGCGTGGACATCGAGGAGGTGGCGGCCAAGACCCCCGAGGCCATCCGCAAGCTCACCGTGGACCCGCGCTACGGCCTGCTTCCGCACCAGGCACTCTGGCTCGCCAACGCGCTCTATGACGATCCGGCCGTCATCAAGCAGGCGGCCAAGATCATCCAGCAGCTGTACAGGGCGTTCGTGGATTCGGGCGCGTCCATGGCGGAGATCAACCCGCTCATCACCACCACGGCGGGTGAGGTGAAGGCCATCGACGCCAAGATGAGCATCGACGACAGCGAGCTCGACCGGCGCAAGGATGTGGCTGCCATGCGGGACACCTCCGCCGAGCCGTGGGCGGAGACCCGCGCCCGGGAGGCCGGGCTCTCGTTCGTCAAGCTCGACGGGAACGTGGGGTGCTGCGTCAACGGCGCCGGGCTGGCCATGGCCACCATGGACCTGGTCAAGTACTACGGAGGGGAGCCGGCCAATTTCCTGGACATCGGTGGGTCGTCCAACCCCGACAAGGTCGTTGCGGCGCTGGAGATCATCACCACCGACCCGAACGTGAAGGCGATCCTCTTCAACATCTTCGGGGGGATCACCCGGTGCGACGACGTGGCGAACGGGATCGTCACCGCCACCCAGCGCATCGATATCAAGCTTCCCATCGTCATCCGGCTCACGGGCACCAACGAGGCGCTGGGCGTCGAGATCCTGAAGAAGGCCGGCTTCTCCGCGTACACGTCCATGGACGAGGTCGTGGAGAAGGCTGTTCAATTGGCAAAGGCGTAAGCGACCATGGCGATCTTCATCGACAAGGACACGCGGCTGGTCGTCCAGGGGATCACGGGCCGGGACGGCTCGTTCCACACCGGCCAGATGATGGAGTACGGCACCCAGGTCGTGGCCGGCGTCACGCCGGGGAAGGGGGGACAGACCTTCCAGGGTCCGAATGGCAGGACCGTGCCCATCTTCAACACCATGGACGAAGCCGTGGCCAAGACCGGGGCGAACACCTCGGTGGTCTACGTCCCTCCGGCGTTCGCTGCCGACGCCGTGCTGGAGGCGGCGGACTCGGGCGTGAAGCTGGTGGTGGCCATCACAGAGGGAATCCCGGTGCTGGACATGGCCCGGGCCCATGCTTTCGCCCGCGACCACGGCGTGAGGGTCATCGGCCCGAACTGCCCTGGCCTCATTTCCCCCGGGAAGTCGAAGGTCGGGATCCTCCCCGCCCAGATCGTCGCCGAGGGGCCCATCGGGCTGGTGTCCCGCTCGGGCACCCTGACCTACGAGGCCGTCTTCCAGCTCACCCACGTGGGCCTGGGCCAGACCACCTGCGTGGGGATCGGGGGCGACCCCCTCATCGGCACCGACTTCATCGATTGCCTCAAGGCGTTCGAGGAGGATCCGGACACCACGGCGGTGGTCATGATCGGTGAGATCGGGGGCACCGACGAGCAAGAGGCGGCCGCGTTCGTCAGCAGCCACATGAAGAAGCCCGTGGTGGGGTTCATCGCCGGCCAGACCGCTCCTCCCGGGCGGCGCATGGGGCATGCGGGGGCCATCATCAGCGGCTCGGCGGGGACCGCCGCAGAGAAGGTCAAGGCATTCCAGGACAACGGTATCGCCGTGGCGCAGCGGCCTGCGGACATCGTCGGCCTCATCCAGCAGGCGCTGGCCTGACGCGGGCCGGTCCTACGGGATAGGGAGACTCCGGCTCCGGGGGGAGTGGAGACATGCGGCTCTCGGAACTGTTCGAGGGGGGCTGGGCTGCCTTGCCTGTGTCCGCCGATGACCTTGCGGGCGCGCTCGAGGAGATCCTGGCTCGCGCCTCCGCCGCCGGGGCCATGGAGGGCGCTCCAGCCGCCAAGCTGGCCAGGGACCTGGCTTTCGGCGCACAGGGGGAGGTCGTCCGCCTGAGCGACGACGTGGTCGCGGTCCTGGGGTCCCACGAGGGTCTCGCGCGCCTGTGCTGGACCGTGGGCATCGCTCCTGAAGGCCTCCGGGTTTCCGCGGAGGGTCTCCCGGAGCCTGCCAGCGCGAAGGTGGTGATCCTCGCGCTGGTCCCGGGTCGGCTTACCGGGCTGCGCCAGGACCTGCTCCCGATCCTCGGGAGGGCGCTCCGGGATCCGGATCGGACCGCCCGGGTCCTGGCGGCCCGCTCGCCCGGCGACGTCCTGGCCGTACCCGGACTCGCGGAGGCGGAGTTCCATTCCCAGCTGCGGGTCGAGGATGCGCTGGTGCCCGTGCGGTACCGGGTGCATCCCGAGACTCCTCTCGAAGAGGTGGTGGATCTCGTGGTCCGCAGCGGGGTCCACGCGGTCCCGGTGGTGGGGCAGCGCCACGAAGTCCTGGGGATCCTCACCTCCGGAGACGCTCTGGCGTACCTGCTGGAGCGCGGCGGACCGGGCGGCCAGCGGCGAGGCAAGACCGATGCCGTTGCGGGCTCGGCCCGGGACTTCATGACGCGGACCGTGCTCTGCATGTCTGAGGAACAGTCGCTGGCTGAAGCCGCGCGCATGATGGTGAGCAGGGACGTGGAGCAACTCCCGGTCGTGCGGGACGGCGAGCTTGTGGGATTCATCACCCGCGATTCCACCCTGCGGGCCCTCCATGAGGCCCCAGCGTATAGAGAACCCGAATGACCGGAGGAACAGCCGATCCATGAGCCAGACTCTTGCCATCGTCAAGCCCGACGCCGTTTCCGCCGGGAAGGCCGGGAAGATCCTCGCCCACCTGGAAGGGGCGGGATTCACCGTCCGCGCCCTGCGCATGACGCGCCTCACCGCCGAGCAGGCCGGGGCCTTCTACGCCGTGCACAACGGGCGCCCGTTCTACCAGGAGCTGGTGGAGTTCATGACCTCCGGGCCCTGCATCCCCATGATCCTGGAGGCGCCCGACGCCGTGACCAAGCTGAGGGAGACCATCGGCGCCACGGACCCGGCCCAGGCTGCAGAGGGCACCGTCCGGCGCCTGTATGCCGAGTCCAAAGGGCGCAATGCCGTCCACGGGTCGGACTCGGACGAGAACGCGGCCCTCGAGACGGCCTTCTTCTTCTCTGCGTCGGACAGGATCTCCACCGGCGGGTAGGGTGACCTCCTGCCTGGACACCTCTCGGATGCATGGCTAACTTTTTCTGCTATGCTCACGCTTGAGCTTGCCCGCCTAGATCGGGAAGGCACCGTCCAGGTGGACGCCAGGGTTCCGGCGGACGACCCCCTCCTCCAGGGACTGGAAGCGTCGTTCGAAGGACCCCTGGAAGTCTTTCTGCGGGCATCGCAAGCGGGGAGCGGCGAGATCGTGGTACGCGGGACCGTGAGTGGCACGCTCCGGCAGGAATGCCGGCGCTGCCTGGAGCCCGTGTGCACGAGATTGTCCCAGGAGTTGACGATGGTGTTCGCGCCATCGCCGACTCCGGGGGCGGAGGATGACGGCGACGTGCGCTTCTTCAAGGAGAACGCCGCCGAGTTGGACCTGGGGGTGCCGGTGCGGGAGGAGCTGATCCTCTGCATCGACCCCTACGTGGTGTGTGACCCGGACTGCCGGGGGTTGTGTCCCCGGTGCGGCGCGAATCGGAACACCGAGACGTGCGCGTGCGCCGGGAGCGAGTCCGATCCCCGGTGGGATGCCCTCCGGGTAAAAAGAGACGAGTGAACCATGGCTGTTCCCAAGAAGCGGACATCGAAGCAGCGCAAGCGGAAGCGGCGCACCCACTACAAGGCCGAGCCGGTGATGGTGAGCACCTGCCCCAAGTGCGGTGATCCGAGGGTGCCTCATCGGATCTGTCCGTCCTGTGGGTACTACCGGGACGAGCAGGTCTTCGAGATCGAAGCCGAGTAGCCGCGACTCCAGTGCGCATTGCCCTGGACGCGATGGGCACCGATGCCGCTCCCGCAGCGGAAGTCGCGGGGGCGATCGAGGCCCTTCACGAGCTCGACCCGGCCATCGAGGTGGTGCTGGTCGGTGACCAGGCTACCCTCGAGGCTTCGCTCGCTCGCCATCCGGAGGCACCCGTAGGCCGCCTTCACATCAGCCATGCCCGGGACCGGGTGACGGCGTCGGACGCGCCTGCGTCCGTCATTCGCCGTAAGCCCAACTCGTCCATCGTGGTGGGGCTGAAGCTCGTGAAGGCCGGGGAGGCCGACGCGTTCGTGAGCGCGGGGTCCACAGGCGCCGTGATGGCCACGTCCCTTTTCACGCTCCGGCCGCTTCCCGGCGTCGCGCGCCCTGCCATCGGTGCGTTGCTGCCCACGGCCGAGAGGCCCTGCCTTCTGCTGGACGCCGGGGCGAACGTGGACTGCAAGCCCCAGCACCTGCTCCAGTTCGCCCACCTGGGTCATGTGTACGCCCAGGACCTCATGGGGATCGCCAACCCCCGGGTCGCGCTCCTCAACATCGGCGAGGAGCCGGAGAAGGGTGACGAGCTAACCCTGGGAGCGCACCGGCTCCTGAAGTCGGCCGGCGGGCTCAACTTCGTCGGGAACGTGGAGGGGCGGGACATCATTCAGGGCGTATGCGACGTGGTGGTGTGCGACGGGTTCGTAGGCAACGTGCTCCTGAAGTTCTACGAGTCCGTGGCCGAGTTCACCATCGGGCTCCTGAAGAAGGAGCTCAAGCACAGCCACGAGCAGCTCAACCTGGAAGAGGTCTTCCGGATCCTCGACTACGCCGAGTACGGGGGCGCTCCCCTCCTCGGCGTGGGCGGCGTCTCCATCATCTGCCACGGGGAGTCGTCTCCCAGGGCCATCCGAAACGCCGTGGCCGTGGCCGCCCAGGCCGTCCGGTCGGGCATGGTCACCCACATCGCCCGGGAGGTCTCCCCCCGGGTGAACCACCAGGAGCGCGCATGAGACACCCCTCCCCGCTGGTGGAGATCGTGTCCACGGGGCGTTACCTCCCTGACCAGATCGTCACCAACGACGACCTGGCGAAGCGCATGGACACGTCCGACGAGTGGATCCGCACCCGCACCGGGATCGGGGCCCGCCGCATCGCTCCCGACGGCGTGAACGCGGCCTTCATGGCCGCCGAGGCCGGGCGCCGGACCCTGGCTGCGGCGGGCATGGATCCGGGAGAGGTGGACGTCCTGGTGGTGGCCACCGCCACCCCGGACCGCTGGCTTCCCTCCACGGCGTGCGATGCCCAGGCGCTGCTCGGCTGCACCAACGCCCTCGCGTTCGACGTCATGGCCGCGTGCAGCGGATGGCTCTACGCCCTGTCCGTGGCCGAGGGGTACCTCGCGGCGCGCCGCGGCGAGGTAGCGCTGGTCATCGCCACCGAGAAGATGAGCAGCATCGTGGACTGGTCCGACCGCTCGACCTGCGTGCTCTTCGGGGACGGGGCCGGTGCCGCGCTGCTGAAGCCGGCCAACGGCTCCGGCCGGGGGATCCTCAGCAGCCACCACCGTTCCGACGGGAACCTGGCCAACTTGCTCTACCGTCCGGCCGGGGGCGCCGAGGTGCCGATCAGTGAGGCCGTATTGCGCGAAGGGAGGCATCTTCTGCGCATGGAAGGGCGGGAGATCTTCAAGAGCGCCGTGCGCTCCATGGCGGAGGCGACCCACATCGCCCTCCACGACGCCGGGCTCACCGCGGAGGACGTGGACCTGTTCATCCCTCACCAGGCCAACATCCGGATCATCGAGGCGACGGCCAAGTACGCCGGCATCCCCATGGACAAGGTCTTCGTGAATCTGGACCGTTATGGGAACATGAGTTCCGCGTCCATCCCTGTGGCCCTGGACGAGGCCCTGGAGCAGGGGCGCGTCCGCACGGGCGCCAACGTCCTCACGGCCACGTTCGGCGCCGGGCTCACCTGGGGCGCCATGACCTGGCGCTTCTGAGTGCAGACGACACTCCCCGGTCGGAAGCTACCCCGTGACGCTGGCGCTCCTGTTCCCCGGTCAGGGATCCCAGGTGGTAGGCATGGGCTCGGCTCTGGCCAAGGCCCACCCCACCGCCACCGCCGTCTTGGCGGAGGCCGACGAGGTGCTGGGCTTCCCGCTCTCCCGCCTCATGGCGGAGGGGCCGGAAGCGGAGCTCACGGCGACCCGGAACGCCCAGCCCGCCATCCTGGCGCACTCGGTGGCGGTGCTGGCCGTGCTCTCCGATAGGCTGGGGCCCGTGGCCATGGCCGCGGGTCACTCCCTGGGGGAGTTCAGCGCCCACGTGGCGGCGGGAACCCTCTCCTTCCGCGACGCGCTGGAGGCGGTCCGTCTCCGCGGGGATCTCATGCGGGGATCTCATGTGGGAGGCCGGGCAGGCGCGACAGGGTGCCATGGCTGCCGTCCTAGGCCTGGAAGACGCAGCCCTGGAAGAGGCGTGCGCCAGGGTGGACGCTGGGGTGTGCGTTCCTGCCAACTTCAATTCCACCGGCCAGATCGTGGTGAGTGGCGACGTCGCGGGGGTGGAGCAGGGGATGGCCCTCTTCGCCGAGGCCGGCGCCAAGCGTGTCGTGCCGCTCAACGTCTCCGGAGCATTCCACTCCCCGCTCATGGAGCCTGCCGCGCGGGGGCTCAGGGAGAAGCTGGACGCTCTGGATCTCCGGGATCCCGCGTACCCGGTGTTCTCCAATGTGACCGCAGCGCCCGTCACCTCGGCTGCCCGGGCACGGGAGCTTCTGGTGGCGCAGCTCACCTCCCCGGTCCGCTGGGCGGCGTCCGTGTCGGCCATGGTCGCCGCGGGCGTCGACCGATTCCTCGAGCTGGGGCCGGGGTCGGTGCTTTGCGGCCTGAACAAAAGGAACGCCAAGGGGTTCCCCTGCATGTCGCTGGGCGAGCCCGATGACATCCAAGCCTTCCAGGAGTGACGGAATGAGTGACCAAGAGCTGTCCGGGAAAGTTGCCCTCGTCACGGGCGGGAGTCGGGGAATCGGACTCGCCATCAGCCGCGCCCTGGCCAGAGCCGGCGCCCGGGTGGCGGCGGTGGCCCGCAACGCGGAGGGTGCCGCCCAGGCCGCCGCCGGGCTCCCCGGGGAGGGTCATCGGGGGTACGGCTGCGACGTCGGCGACTCGGCGCAGGCCCAGGCCACCGTCACGCAGGTGGAGGCAGAGGTCGGACCCATCGGGATCCTCGTGAACAACGCCGGCGTCACCCGGGACAACATCCTGGTGCGCATGAAGGACGAGGAATTCGATGAGGTCATCGCCACTAACCTCAAGGGCGCCTTCAACTTGACTCGTGCCGTGAGCCGGGGGATGATGAAGCGCCGGGAGGGGGTGATCCTCAACATCTCCTCGGTGGTGGGGCTCATTGGGAACGCCGGCCAGGCCAACTACGCGGCCTCCAAGGCCGGCCTCCTGGGGCTGACCAAGAGCGTGGCCAAGGAGTTGGCTTCCCGGGGGATCCGGTGCAACGCCATCGCCCCCGGTTTCATCCGCACCGACATGACCGGCGCCCTGTCCGACGCCCAGGTGGACGCCCTCAAGCAGATCATCCCTCTGGGATCCCTCGGCGAGGCCGAGGATGTGGCCGAGGTGGCGCGCTTCCTCGTGGGCCCCGGGGCGCGCTACATTACCGGCCAGGTTTTGGCCGTGGACGGCGGCATGGTCATGTGACCGCGCCGCTGTGTATGTATTTGTCTCCCTTTCTTCCGATTCCGACTTCAAGCACACACTCGAGGAGGTACGATGAGTGAACCCACCGAGGCCCGGGTCAAGGAGATCATCATCAACGAACTCGGCGTCGAGCCTGAAAAGGTGACCGACGACGCGTCGTTCGTTGAGGACCTGGGTGCCGACTCCCTCGACACGGTCGAGCTCGTCATGGCGTTCGAGGAGGAGTTCGGCATCGACATTCCCGACGAGGACGCCGAGCAGATGCGCACCGTGGGCGACGCCATCGGCTACCTGAAGAAGCATTCTGCAGGCGCCTGAGGTCGAGCCGCGCCTCCGGGACCGGGTGCGACGATGACCGGAAAGGAGCAGAACCGCGACGGTCGCAGGGTGGTGGTCACGGGGCTGGGGGTCGTGTCGCCGGTGGGCAACGACGTCGAGTCCACCTGGGCCGCCGTCCTCGCCGGCACCAGCGGGGCCGACACGATCCGGGCCTTCGAGGCCACGGAGGACTTCGCCACGCGCATCGCCTGCGAGGTGAAGGGCTTCGACCCGACGCTCTACATGGAAAAGAAGGACGCGCGCCGCCACGACCGGGTGTCGCAGTTCGCGCTGGCGGCGTCGGCCCAGGCCATGAAGTCGGCGGCGCTCTCCGGGGTTCCCGAGGGGATGGAGCCGCACCGTTTCGGGGTGATCTTCGCCACCGGGATCGGCGGGATCTCCACACTCGAGGAGCAACACCGCAGGCTCATCGAGCATGGACCGAAGCGGGTGAGCCCGTTCTTCATCCCCATGTTCATCCCGAACATCTCGGCGGGGCTCATCTCCATGCAGTGGGGGCTCCAGGGACCGAACTACGCAACGGTGTCGGCGTGCGCGTCGTCGGCGCACGCCGTCGGCGATGCCGCCCGCCACATCCGGTACGGCGACGCGGACATGATGATCGCGGGGGGCGCGGAGGCGACCATCACGCCCATGACCATCGCCGGGTTCTCGGCCATGAAGGCCATGTCCACACGGAACGACGACCCCAAGACCGCCAGCCGGCCCTTCGACAAGCACAGGGACGGGTTCGTCATCGGTGAAGGCGGTGCGGCGGTGGTCCTGGAGGCCCTGGAGCATGCCCAGGCGCGCGGGGCCACCATCTACGCCGAGATCGCGGGGTACGGGCTGTCCAGCGACGCCTACCACATCACGGCGCCCCCTCCGGACGGGTACGGCGCCCAGAACGCCATGCGCATGGCGTTGCGCTACGCGCAGGCGACGGCCGACGACGTGGACTACGTCAATGCCCACGGTACCTCCACCATGGCCGACGCCGTCGAGACCTACGCGGTGAAGCAGGTGCTGGGCCCGCGGGCCTACGACATCGTCACGGGATCGACCAAGTCCATGACCGGCCACCTCCTGGGGGCGTCCGGCGCCTTGGAGACGATCCTCAGCATTCTGGTGACCCGGGAAGGGAAGATCCCACCCACCATCAACTTCCAGGAGAGGGACCCGGAGTGCGACCTGAATTACGCGCACGGAGGGATGGTGGAGCGGCCGGTGGAGCTGGCGCTTTCCAACTCCTTCGGGTTCGGCGGGCACAACGTGTGCATGGCCATCCGGAGGTGGGGCTGAGAGGTGAATCCGGCCGGCTGACGCCAGGCGGCGCCGGGAAGGGGGAGGCATGCGAGTAGGGACAGGGTACGACTCCCACCGCTTCGCGGAGGGACGTGAGTTGGTGCTCGGCGGGGTCCGGATCCCTGATCACCCCGGCCTCCTCGGCCACTCGGACGGCGACGCAGTGGCCCACGCCGTCATCGACGCCATCCTCGGGGCTGCCGCGGCGGGGAACGTGGGTAGCCACTTCCCGCCCTCCGACGACGCGTTCAAGGACGCCGACTCCATGGAGCTCCTGCGCCAGGCCGTCCAGGTTCTGGAGGCTCGCAACTACCAGGTGGTGAACGTGGACGTAACGGTGGTCTGCGAGAGCCCGAGGATCGGGCCCTGGGCGGACGCCATGCGCCAGCGCCTGGGTGAGATCCTCCGCGTCGGCCCCTCCGCCGTCTCGGTGAAGGGGAAGAGCAACGAGGGGATGGGATGGATCGGGCGGGGCGAGGGCCTGGGGGTGCATGCCGTGGCGCTCATCGACTCCATGGGCGGGTTCGACGCCACCTGGGGGGCCACCGATGAAGGCCTGCCGCTCTAGGCGGGGCGGGCGACGATGGGGCGTGAGCTCCTGGCCTGGATCGAGGGGATCCCCGACGTCTTCGTCTATCTGGCGCTGGGTGCCGGGGCCGCGGTGGAGAACGTGGTGCCCGCCGTGCCGGCGGACACCTTCGTCGTCCTCGGGGGCTTCCTTGCAGCGGTGGGCGACCTGAAGGCAATCTGGGTCTTCCTCGCCACCTGGCTGTGCAACGTTGCCTCGGCGCTGGCCATGTACGAGGTGGGCCGCAAGCACGGGCGCGGCTTCTTCATGGAAGGTTGGGGACGGCGCCTCCTGAACGCGCACCAGATGGAGAGGTTGGCGGTCTTCTTCGACCGCTTCGGGACCGCCGCCGTCTTCCTCACCCGCTTCCTGCCGGGGCTGCGGGCGGTGGTTCCCGTGTTCGCCGGCGTCACCCACCAGCGGCCCGGCTCGGTGGTCTTTCCCCTCGCCGCCGCCTCGGCCATCTGGTACGGGGCCCTGGTGTGGGCGGGGGCGGCGGCAGGGCACAACCTCGGTCGCGTGCAGGAGGCGTTGGGTCGCGTGAACCTCTGGCTGTTCCTGGGGGCGCTGGGGGTGGGGGCATGGGTGGCCCGGTGGTGGTGGAGGACGAGGGGTCATGGTTGACGAGCGCGCCTTCCGCTTCGAGCAGTTCCAGGACTATCTCACCTTCGAGCGTGGTCTGTCCGACCGGACGTTGGCGGCGTACGAGCGCGATCTCGACCGGTGGGCCCGGTTTCTGGAGGCCCATGGAGTCGACTCGCCGGATGCGGTGACGCCCGGCCACCTCCGCGAATGGGTGTTCAGCCTGAAGGAGGCACAGTTGGCTCCCACCTCCATCCGACGGGCCCAGTCGGCGGTGCGCACGTACTACGCATTTCTCCTCGCCGAAGGGTCGGTGACCGCGGACCCGACGGAGCGGCTCGAGTCACCCAAGCTCGGGCGGCGCCTCCCGGACTTCCTGACCCGCGACGAGGTCTCCGCCCTCCTCGACGCACCGGATCCCGGCGCCGCTCTGCACTGGCGGGATCGGGCCATCCTGGAGCTCCTCTACGCCACGGGCATGCGGGTGTCGGAGCTCGCCGAGCTCCCGCTTTCCAGCCTGGACCTAGACGAGGGCTTCCTCACGGTGTTCGGGAAAGGCGGGAAGGAGCGCCTCGTGCCCGTGGGCGAGCCGGCGCTGCGTGCCCTGGGACGGTACCTGCGCGAGGTCCGACCCACCCTGGATCGGGCGCAGGGGAAGGGGAAGGGGCGTGTCTTCCTCAACACCCGCGGTACGCCCCTGTCGCGGGTGGCCGTGTGGACGCTGGTGAAGAACTCGGCGCGCCGGGCGGGGATCACGCGGAAGGTGTCCCCGCACACGCTCCGGCATACGTTCGCCACACACCTCCTGGAGGGTGGGGCGGACCTGGCCGCGGTGCAGGAGCTCCTTGGGCACGCCGACATCGCCACCACCCAGATCTACACCCATGTCGACAGAGAGTACCTCCGCGAGGTGCATCGGCGCTACCACCCCCGGGGGGGATGATCCTGTCCCGGGTCCGGGCGGCGGCGCCTCAGTCAGCTCCCTCTGGCCATCCTGTCGTCGGCGGTGCGGAGGAGCTCGGCCTGGGAGGTGACCAACCCCAGGAGGCGCACGGCCTCGGTGAGGACCGGGTCCCGCTCCTTGAGGTAGTCGGCCTCGCGCCCGATGGCGTCCATGCGGTTGGCCACGGTCCTGCGGGTACGCCATAGGAGATAGTCCCGGACGCCGGGGGCATTGAGCACGTCCGCGGGGATCCCGGAGGCTACCAGCGCGTCCACGAAGGCGTCGAACCGGGTCGAATCCACGGCGGGCTCGCTCCCCTTCCCCCGGAGATCCTTGGCCAGGTCGAAGGAGAACTCGGCGAGTCGGACACCGAGGGCGATCTGCTTCTCGCCCACCACGCGGAGGAGCTCGCGCTCGGCCAGCGTGAGCGTGTCTTCCGCGATGGCGATGTCGGGGAAGACCCCACCGGCGTTGATGAGGGTGCGGCCCGACGGCGTCGTGATCTTGGGGACGGTGTCGAGCTTCTCCTCCAGAGGGCGCATCTCCATGTCTCTGGGACGCTGGAGCGAGCGCCCGAGGGGAGTCCGCCACTCCCCGGTGGTGAACCGGAGGCGGCGGCCCTGGGGGAGGCGGATCACCGTTTGCACCAATCCCTTCCCGAAGCTCCGCTCTCCCATGACCAGCGCCCGGTCGTAGTCCTGCAAGGCGCCGGCGAAGATCTCCGCGCCCGAGGCGGTGAACTGGTCCACGAGGATGATGACGGGGAGGTCGGGGACCCGCGCCGGCCAGCGGTCCTGATACGTCTCCTCCTGCATCTGGTCCGCAGCTCCGCCGGGCACGCGCTGGGCGGTGCTGGCCAGCTTGGACCCGGGCGCCAGGAAGATGTCGGCGAGCATGAGCGACTCGTCCAGGAAGCCTCCCGGGTTCCGGCGCAGGTCGATGATGAGGCCCCGGGTGTTCTTGAGCTCGCGGAGGACCGAGTCCATCTCCTGGGCGGCGTTGCGGGCCACCCGGTCGAGGAGCACGTAGCCGATGTTCCCCTCCATGACACCGGAGTTCACGGCGGGGACGTGCACCTCGGCCCGGGTGATCTCGAACGGGATGGGCTCGGCGAAGCCATCGCGCTTCAGGCGGACCCACACCTTGGTCCCCACGGGGCCGCGGATGGAGTCGGCGGCCATGCTGATGTCCCAGCCGGTGGCGTCCTGATCGTTGACGCCCACGATGACGTCGCCCACCTGCACTCCAGCGTCGGCTGCCGGCGTGTTGCGGAACACCGCCGTCACCGTCACCGCCTCGTTCAGGAGCGTGATCTGGAGCCCGATGCCCGAGTAGTTGCCGGTGGTCTCCTCTTCCCACGCCTCCGACTCGGCAGGCGTGAAGACGGCGGCGTAGGGATCCTGGAGGGACTCCAGCATCCCGTGGATCCCCGCCTCCCACAGCGCCGAATCGGACCTGGCGTTCAGGCTCATCCGGGTCAGCGCCTCCAGGGTGCTCAGGAACACCTCGGCCTCCGGGCGCTCCTGGGCAGGCGTCTGGGTGTGTGGGCGGGTGTCCTGCGCCGCCGCGGGGGCGGCCAGGGCGAGGAGGAGGACGACGGTGGACGGGACTCGGCTCATGCCAGGCTCTCGGCAGGGGACTCGGATGAAGCTTGAACACCCCACCCCTGGCCTCGTTCCCCCCCGGGCGAGCGGACTGCAAGGCGGGCACGGAACGGGTACCTTTGAGCACGCCCCGGTGCGCACGACGCGAAGGCCGAAACCCCTATCCCCGGACGTCCTATGAATCAAGCCGAGGTCCGCCCCCCCCTGCGGGTGGCGCTGGTCCAGTTCAAGCCGCGCAAGGCCGATGTCGCGGCGAACCTGGACGCGGTGCGCAGGGTGGTGGAGGAGCAGGCGAGCCACGCCGACCTGGTCGTCTTTCCCGAAGCGAGCCTCTCCGGGTACTTCCTGGAAGGGGGTGTGGCGGAGGCGGCGCTGTCGGCGGAGCGCCTGGTCGAGCTTCTGGGGGCGCCCCCCGCCGGCGCGCCCGACCTGGCGCTGGGCTTCTACGAGCGCTGGCGCAGGAGGCTCTACAACAGTGCGGCGTATCTGAGCCCCGACCAGGGGGCGTGGAAGGTGCGCCATGTCCACCGCAAGATGTTCCTGCCCACCTACGGGATCTTCGACGAGGCCCGCTTCGTGGAGCCGGGCACGGAGGTGCGCACCTTCGACACCCGCTTCGGGCGGATGGGTCTCCTCGTTTGCGAGGACATGTGGCACTCGCTCCCGCCCCTGGTCCTTGCGCTGGGGGGGGCGGAGCTTCTCATCGTGGTGAGCGCATCCCCGGCCCGGGACTTCGGGTCCGAGGGGAAGGGGCGTCCCGGAAACCTTGAACGGTGGGAGCGCCTCGCCACCAGTGCCGCCCAGGAGCACGGGGTGTTCGTGGTGGTGTGCCAGCTGGTGGGGTCGGAGGGTGGGAAGCTCTTCCCCGGGGGTTCGTTCGTGGTGGGCCCGGACGGTCGCCTCATCGCCGAGGGCCCGTTCCTGGAGGAGGGCGTCACGTTGGCGGCGCTGGATTCCAGCGCCCTGGACCGTGCCCGGGTGGAGACACCGCTCCTGGCCGACCTGGAGCAGATGCTCCCTCACCTCCAGAGCTCGCTGGAGGCCGCCCAGGGAAGTGCGGCCGCGGGAGAGGAGGAGGACGCGGGCGAGGACGCGCACGCCATGGTGGAGACGCCGCCCCACCTGGCCGGCCGCGGCGGGCCGTCGGAGACCCGGCCGGCTCTCCTGGACCCTGCATCCCTCGTGCTCGATATGGAGCTGGTTGAGCGCTACCTGGTGTCGTTCATCCAGGACGAGGTGCGCCGCCAACGCGGGTTCGAGAAGGTGGTGCTGGGCGTGTCCGGGGGCGTGGACTCGGCGGTGAGCTTGTACCTTGCGTGCAAAGCCCTCGGCCCCGGGAACGTCCACGGCTTCCGCTTGCCGTACCGGACGTCCAGCCCCGAGAGCCTGGAGCACGCCCAGCTGGTTCTGGACGCCACCGGCGCCCATGCCCACACGGTGGAGATCAGCGAGCCCATCGACCGGGATGTGGAACGCTACGAGCCAGACATCTCCCCCCTGCGCAAAGGGAACCTCATGGCACGTCTGCGGGCCGTGGTGCTCTTCGATCAGTCCGCCCGGCTGCGCGCCCTCCCCCTGGGTACCGGCAACAAGAGCGAGCGCCTCCTCGGGTACTTCACCTGGCACGCCGACGACTCACCGCCCATCAATCCGCTCGGAGACCTGTTCAAGACCCAGGTGTGGGCTCTGGCCCGCCAACTGGGTGTCCCGGCGGTGATCGTGGACAAGCCTGCGTCCGCCGACCTGGTGAAGGGCGTCAACGACGAGGACGAGCTCGGCGTCACGTACCACGAGGCCGACCCCATCCTCCACGGGCTGCTCCGCGGCTATTCCGCTCCCGAGCTGGCGCGCTTCGGCTTCCGCAGGGAGGCGGTGGATCTGGTGTCGCGGCGCCTCCAGGCCACGCACTGGAAGAGGGAGCTCCCCACGGTGGCCGTGCTGTCGTCCAGCGCCATCGGGGCGTTCTACCTCCGCCCGGTGGACTACTGAGAGGCGCGCGGTGCCTCGGGAGCCTGCCTCATGTGTTCTGCCTGCTCCCGAGCGCCAGCGCCGCGAAGAAGAGGACGGCGGACGACAGGACGATGGCGGCTCCCGAGGGGATGTCCCATGCCCATGAGAGCCAGAGCCCAAGGACCACCGAGGCCACGGAGGAGGCCACGGCCAGCACCAGCATCCCCTTCAGGGAGCGGGCCAGCGCCTGTCCGGTGGCGGCGGGAATGACGAGGAACGCCGACACGAGGACGATCCCCACCAAGCGCACCGACGCCACGATGGTCACGGCGAGGAGCGTGAGAAGGAGAAACCGGAGCGGACGCACCGGGACGCCGGCGGCCTGGGCGGCCTCCTCGTCCACGCCGGCGAAGAGCAGCTCCTTGAACCACCAGCCTATCAGCCCCAGGCTCATGGCGCTCAGGGCTGCCAGGGGGAGCACCTCTCCCTGGCGCACGGAGAGGATGTTGCCGAACAAGTAGGCCATCAGGTCCTGCCGGTACGTGGGCGACAGGCTGATGAGAACCACGCCCAGCGCCATGGCCGTGGGGAAGAACACACCGATGGCCGTGTCCTCGGAGACCTCGCTGCGCCCTCGCATCCAGCCGATGACCCACGCTACCCCGATGGTGAAGAGCGCCGCCGCGAGGAGAGGCGGGACCCCCAGCACCACGCCGAGCGCGACGCCTCCCAGAGCCGCGTGGGAGAGGCCCACGCCCACGAAGGACATGCGCTTGAGGACCACGAAGAACGAGAGCACGGCGCAGGTGACCGCCAGGAGGATCCCCACGGCCAGCGCGCGCTGCACGAAGGTGTACGCGAGGAACTCGCTCACGGCGCGCCTCCGGCGCCGTGGAGGTGCGCGTGGGCCTTGGGGAAGCTGTAGGCGCGGGCGAGGGTGCTTCCTGTCAGCACTTCGTCCGGGTTCCCCTGGGCGAGGACGACCCGGTCCAGGAGGATGAGGGCGTCGGCGTGCTCCCCGACCACGTCCAGGTCGTGGGTGGCGCACAGCAGCGTCAGCCCCTGACCGTGCTGGAGTTGGCAAACCAGCGAGTAGAAGCGGGCTCGGGCACCGCTGTCCAGCCCTGCCGTGGGCTCGTCCAGAAGGAGAAGGCGGGGCTCGCTGCAGAGCGCCCGGGCGATGAGGACCCTCTGCTGCTGGCCCCCCGAGAGATCCTGGAAGCGCCGGGCGGCGTCATCGGCCAGCCCCACCAGGGCGAGGCTCGCCATGGCGAGCTCCCGGTCGCGTGCCCCCGGCCGGCGCCCGGGACCCAGGATTCCCGTGCGGCCCATGAGGGCGACATCGAGGACGGTGATGGGGAACCCCCTGGGGATGACCACCTTCTGCGGCACGTAGCCGATGGGCCGCTCGTCCCGCCCGGGCGGATGGCCGAAGACCTCCACGCGCCCGGAGGTGGGGTGCAGCAACCCCAGGAGGAGCCGCAGGATGGTGCTCTTCCCAGCTCCGTTGGGGCCGATGAGGGCCGCGAAGTCGCCCTGGGGTACCTGGAAGGACACGTCTTCGAGGGCAGGCCGCCCGTCGTACGATGCGCTCACGCGGTCCAGGACGATGGCGGCGGGGTCGGCTCGGGTCATGGAGTTCCAAGGGCCTGGGCGAAGGCCCGGGCGTTGAAGCGCATCAGATCAAGATAGCTCTCTCGCCCCTCGACGCCCGGTCCCCCCAGGGGGTCCACCGTGACGACGGCGACGCCCAGCTCCGCGGCGAGGGCCGCGGCCGCCGTCTCGGAAAGCTGGGGCTCCGAAAGCACCGAGGGGAGCCCCGAGGCCCGGGCGACTTCCAAGAGCGCGGCGAGCCCGCGGGCGGACGGCTCGTGCCCAGGGCTCGCGTACAGGTTGCCGAGAGGGACCAGCCCGTATCGTTCGGCGAAGTACGCCCAGGCGTCGTGGGTGGCGATGAAGCCGTCCAGTGTGCGGCCCGCCAGGGTGGCGCGGATCTCTGCGTCCAGCGCCGTGAGGGAATCCGTCAGCGTCTGCGCCCGCTCCCGGATCGCCTCCTCCTCTTCCGGAAAGAGCTCCACCAGGAGGCCGCGGATCCGGGGGACCCATTCGTCCCGGACGAGGAGGGGGTCGAGCCAGACGTGGGGGTCGCCGGTGGCCTCTCCCTCCGCTCCGTGCGCGTGTTCGTGCTCGTGCCCCTTCTCGGCGCGCAGCAGCGTCATGCCGCCGGTGAGGCGCAGCGTCCTGAGACCCGGGGCATCGGCGCCCATCTCTTCGAGCCACCCGTCCAGGCCTCCACCCACCGTGATGTACGCCCGGGCGTGTCCCAGGGAGCGGATCTGGGCCGGCGTGGCCTCCCACGTGTGAACGGAGGCGCGGGGTGGGAGGAGCGTCTCCACCCGGATCGCATCGCCGCCTACCCAGGCCGTGAGGTCCGCCACGGGGAAGATGGTGGCCACTACCAGCCCGGGCCCTCGGGCAGCGTGCTCCGGGGCGCATGCCCCAACCGCCACGGCGACCAGCGCCGCGGCCAGGGCCCGGCCCGGAGAGGGGAGTGAGGTGCTCATCCCTGACCTGCCACCTTGCGCCGGAGCGTCTCCAGCATCGGGAGGGGGGTCAGCTCGCCGTCGATGATCCCGGCCAGCTCCTCCTCCCGGCGCCAGTGGGCCTCGAGTTCTGCCAGTTCGAGCTCCAGGAGATGCTGCTCGGTGCTCTCGTTGGCCGCGATCTCCAGGGCCACGGCGCCAGTGCGCTGCAGGTCGCCCAGCCGTCTTCCGTCCTTCACCACGATGCGCATCAGGTCCTTTGGGGTGCCTGCCTCCTGGATGAGGCGCGTGGCGGATACCACACGGCGCTCCGAGGCACCGGCGAAGTGATGGTAGGCCAGGGTGCGGCGCAGGGTGCGCTCCGCCTCCAGGCCGGTGAGGCGTAGCCCGCCGTCTCGGTAGTGGCCACACTGGGGACAACGGTACACCATGTCCAGGCGGCCGGGCTCGTCGCCCGGGAAGAGACCGAACCCGGACCGGTCCCGGTACCGGAGGCTCTGGAATACGTGGCCGCAGCGCGGGCACTCCTGGCGGCCCCGCCACGCGGCTCCCCCGAAGCGGAGCCAGCGGGCTCCGTCCACGAGGGCGTCGGGCGCGTTACCCCACAGGAACCAAACGCCGATGAGGGCCATGCCGCCGGTGGCCCACCCCCCCACCATGGCGGCCGCGGCGGCCACGGAACCCGCCAGGGAGAGGCGCTTGTACTGCTCCCGGCGGGAGGTGAGCTCCCGCCCGTAGCGCCACCAGGCCTCCTCGGCGAGGTCGGCCTTGCCCACGCGCACGATGTCCAGGTTCCCGCTGCGGTACAGGGCGATGTTGTCCGTCTTGGAGAGGAGCCGCGCCCGGTCGCGGGTGATCCGCTCCAACCCCTCCAGGGCTTCCCACCGCTCCTCCAGGGGCACCAGCGACCACCGCTTGCACGTACGGCACACGACCCACAGCCGCCCCCGGGCCGGGTCGAACGCCAGGCGCCGTCCCAGGGGGACGTGGGCGAGCGTCTCGTTGGGCTCGAAGGGAGTGGAGCAGACCAGGCAGCGGGAGTACACGGCCCTCCTGAGGTGACGGATTCCAGGGAAGATACCCTGGAGCGCCCACCAAGCTACATTCCCTGGCATGCTTCTGGTCATCGACAACTACGATTCCTTCACCTACAACCTGGTCCAGTTCCTGGGCGACCTGGGTGCGGATCCCGTCGTGGTGCGCAACGACGAGAGGTCCGTGTCCGAGTTGGCCGCCATCCGCCCTGACCGGGTCGTGGTCTCCCCGGGGCCGTGCGCCCCGGCCCAGGCGGGGGTGAGCGTGGAGGTGTTCCGGGTTCTGGGGGCCCTGGGCGTGCCGATGCTGGGCGTCTGCCTGGGGCACCAGAGCCTGGGCGAGGCGTTCGGGGGGAGGACGGTGCGGGCCAGGCGCCTCATGCATGGCAAGACCGGGAGTGTGCGCCACGACGGGAGCCGCCTCTTCGCCGGGATCCCGTCGCCCTTCACCGTGGCTCGTTACCACTCGCTCGTCACCGACGCTTCCGTGCTCCCGGTCGAGTTGGAGCCCATCGCCTGGAGCACCGACCCCGCCGACCGGGGCGAAATCCAGGCGATGCGTCACCGCACCCTTCCCCTCTGGGGCGTGCAGTTCCACCCGGAGTCGCTCTTCAGTGAGCACGGCAAGGCGCTTCTGGAGAACTTCCTGTCCCTCTGACGGGCTCATGGGGCCCGCCCGAGAGGCGGCGCCGGAAGGCGGGCGCCCCGAAGAGAGGGAAGCGCGGTTGACCCTCCCCCCACACGGGACGTACCTTCCGTGGCGTGAAAATTGCATGGATTTCGCGCGCCTTCGGCTCCACGAGGGCCTTTTGAGCGGCCAGGTCCTGGGAATCGTCCCCGCCCGGCTGGCTTCCACCCGCCTCCCCCGAAAACCTCTCTACCCTATCCGCGGCAGACCCCTCATCGAGTGGGTGTGGCGACGGGTCGAGGCTATGTCCGTGCTGGATTTCGCCCTGGTGGCGACGGACTCGGAGGAGGTGGCGGAGGTGTGCCGCGCCCTGGGGGCCCCGGTGGAGATGACGCGGACGGACCACCCGTCGGGAACGGACCGGGTGGCCGAGGTGGCGAGGCGCCCCGAGTACGAGGGATACCGTCTCGTGGCCAACGTCCAGGGGGACGAGCCGCTCCTCAGGGAGGCCCATCTCCGTTCGGCCATCGATCTGGTGCGGGAGGGAGGCTGGGACGTGGGGACGTGCGCGACGCCTCTCCTGGAGGACGACGCGCGCAAGGACCCATCGGTTGTGAAGGTGGTGCGGGCGGCCAGCGGGAGAGCCCTGTACTTCAGCCGTTCGCCCATCCCGTACAAGCAGGACGACAAGCCCACCCGGGACGAGCTGGGCCGGGAGCCGTTCCTGCGCCACATCGGAATCTATGCGTACACCCGCGCCGCCCTGGAGGACTGGGTGGCGCTGGCACCGTCGCACCTGGAGCGCCTCGAGTCGCTGGAGCAGTTGAGGCCCCTGGAGGCCGGGCTGCGCATGGGGATCGCGGTGGTAGGGGCTGCGGACCCGGGGGTGGACACCCCGGCCGACGCCGCCCGCATGGAGGAGAAACTCACCCAGATGAACGTGACGACCTTAGCCTGAAGTGGAGACCATGACGGACACTCACAAGCAGCCCACCAAGTACATCTTCGTCACCGGCGGGGTGGTCTCCTCGCTGGGCAAGGGGATCGCTGCCGCGTCCATCGGGCGGCTCCTCAAGGAGCGGGGGCTGAGGGTCACACTCCAGAAGTTCGACCCGTACATCAACGTGGACCCTGGCACGCTCTCCCCCTTCCAGCACGGAGAGGTGTTCGTCACCGACGACGGGGCGGAGACCGACCTGGACCTGGGCCACTACCAACGCTTCATCGACGCGTCCCTGTCCCAGGCCAACAACATCACCACCGGCCGCGTCTACCAGACCGTCATCTCCAAAGAGCGCCGGGGCGACTACCTGGGGTCCACCGTCCAGGTCATCCCTCACATCACCGACGAGATCAAGACGAACATCCGGCGCCTGGCTCCCGACCACGACGTGGTCATCACCGAGATCGGCGGCACGGTGGGCGACATCGAGTCCCTGCCGTTCCTGGAGGCCATCCGGCAGTTCCGCGTGGATGTGGGAAGGGAGAACGCGATCTTCGTCCACCTCACCTTGGTTCCCTTCATCGCCGCGGCCGGCGAGCTCAAGACGAAGCCGACCCAGCACTCGGTGCGGGAGCTCATGGAGATCGGGATCCAGCCCGACATCGTGATCTGCCGAACCGAGCACCACCTCTCCGACGACCTCAAGCGGAAGATCTCGCTGTTCACAAACGTGGAGATCGAGGGCGTCATCGAGGCCCTGGACATGGAGACCATCTACCAGGTGCCCCTCTCGTTTCGGGAGCAGAAGCTGGACGAGGTGATCCTGAAGCGCCTCGGGCTCGTGGCGCCGGAGCCCGATCTGGGGCCCTGGACCACGATGGTGAGCCGGATCCTGGCGCCGTCGTCGGGCGAGGTCCGCATCGCTGTGGTGGGGAAGTACACGAACCTGGTGGACTCCTACAAGTCCATCCAGGAAGCGCTCATCCACGGTGGCATCGCCCACGACGTGAAGGTGCGCACCGACTGGCTGTCCTCGGAGCAGTTCGAGCAGGGCAATGGGGTGGCTCTCCTCCAGGACTACCACGGCCTCCTCATCCCCGGCGGCTTCGGCCCCCGTGGCGTGGAGGGGATGCTGACGGCCATCCGCTACGCCCGTGAGAACCAGCTCCCGTTCTTCGGGATCTGCCTCGGGCTCCAGTGCGCCGTGGTGGAGTTCGCCCGCAACGTCTGCGGGCTGGAGGACTCCCATTCCTCCGAGTTCTCCGAGGAGACGCACGATCCGGTCATCTGCCTCCTCGACTCCCAGCTCCAGGTGACCACGAAGGGCGGGACCATGCGCCTGGGAGCTTTCCCCTGCCACCTGAAGGAGGGATCGAAGGCCCGGGAGATCTACGGGGCGGGAGAGATCAGCGAGCGCCACCGGCACCGGTTCGAGGTCAACAACGCATACCGGGAGATCCTCGAGTCCAACGGATTGACCGTGAGCGGCACGTCCCCGGACGGCGGCCTGGTGGAGATGATCGAGATCACCGATCATGCATGGTTCGTCGCCGGGCAGTTCCACCCGGAGCTGAAGAGCCGGCCCATGGAGCCCCACCCGCTCTTCGCCTCCTTTGTCGGTGCAGCGGCGCGGCACGCCGCAGCCGGGCAGGGTGCCCGCGCGCCGCAGACCGCAGGCGTCTGAGCAGAGGCGCACCGTGCCATGCTCCAGACCTTCACGCTCATCGCGGGGCCCTGCGTCCTCGAGGACGATGCGCTCAATCTGTGCGTGGCCCGCGAGTTGGCGCGCCTCGCCGGGGCGTCGGGCGTACCGGTGGTGTTCAAGGCCTCCTTCGACAAGGCCAACCGCTCCCGCCTCGGCGCTCCGCGCGGACCGGGGCTGGAGGCGGGCCTCCGCCTGCTGGAGCGGGTGAAGGGCGAGACGGGCCTCCCCATCCTCACGGATGTCCACGAGCCGCGGCAGGCCGAGAGGGCGGCGGCGGTGGCCGACGCCCTCCAGATCCCCGCGTTCCTCTGCCGGCAGACCGACCTGCTCACCGCCGCCGGGGCGACGGGGCGAGCGGTGAACGTGAAGAAGGGGCAATGGATGGCTCCGGAGGACATGGCCCACGCCGTGGACAAGGTGCGCTCGGCTGGCTCCCCCGAGGTGGTCGTCACCGAGCGAGGGACCTTCCTGGGGTACGGAGACCTGGTGGTGGACATGCGTTCCTTCGCCCGCCTGAGGGAGGCGTGCGGCACGCCGGCCTTCTTCGACGGCACCCACTCGGTGCAGCGCCCGGGGCTGGCCGGCGGCGCAGGCGGCGGCGACCCCGGGCATACTCCTGCGCTTGTGCGTGCCGCGGTAGCGGCCGGGTGCGACGGGCTCTTCCTGGAGACCCACCCCGACCCGTCCAGGGCGCCCTCCGACGGCGCCACCATGCTTCCGCTGGGCCGCCTACCGGCGCTCCTGGAGGACGTGGTGGCGCTCCGGCACGCCCTTGGTCGCGCCTCGGGGGGCGCATGACGGTCCCCGCGGGCGGCCCCATCCCCGCCGAACTGGCGCGCCGTGTCAGGCTCGTGGTGTTCGACGTGGACGGCGTGCTCACCGATGCCGGCGTCTACCTGGGGCGCCTTCCCGGCGGGGAGGGGATCGAGCTGAAGCGCTTCGACATCCAGGACGGGCTCGGGCTCAAGTTCCTCCAGTGGGCCGGACTGCATGTGATCATCGTCTCGGGCCGGGTGTCCTCCGCCACCGAGGCGCGGGCGGCGGAGCTGGGCATGGAGTGCCACCAGAACGACGCGGCGCAGAAGCTACCCGCCGTGCGCCAGGTGATGGAGCGGCTGGGGATCGGGTGGGAGGAGGTCGCCATGCTCGCCGACGACATCCCCGACGTGGCGGTGCTCCGTCACGCGGGGCTGAAGGCGGCGGTGGCGAACGCGGTCCCCCAGGTCGCGGCCATGGCCGACTGGCGGACCACCAGGGAAGGGGGGCACGGTGCGGCGCGGGAGTTCTGCGACGCGCTCCTGGCCGCCCGGGGTGAGCTGGGCCGGGTGGTGGAGGCATATGTGGCGGAGCGGAGCGGGACATGAGCCTCGGCGCTGGCCGTCGTGGTCCTGCAGCGCACGGGGCTCCGGGAGGAGGATTCCTCCGCCCTGCAACCGGGCGGTGCGCTGGGACGAAAGCGCTCCGTCCGTGTAGCAGAAGTGATGTTCGCGGAGCTGGGCTCGGCCGCGGTGCGCCGCATGGAGGCCCACGGGGTCATGGCCCTCCCGGTGAAGGACGACGAGAAGAAGCTGGTGGGCATCGTCCACCTGCACGATCTGATGAGGTCGGGTGCCGCATGAAGAGATTCTCAGCGCTCGTGGCCGCCTCGGTGGTGGTCCCCCTGTTCGTCGCGGCCTGCGAAGAGGCCGTGGACGCCCCGGTGGCCTCGGCGGACGTCCAGGGGATCGGGGCCGATATGGTGCAGTACGGCATGGTGTCGTACCTGACGGCCAGCGGCGTGCGGGAGGGTCGGGTGCAGGCGGACACCGCCTACGCGTTCTACGACTCGGCCACGGTGAAGCTCAGGGGGATGCGCCTGGTGTTCTACAATTCCGACGGCACCGAGCGGGCGAGCGTGAAGGCGGACGCGGGAGAGCTGGACGAGCACACCGACCACATGGTGGCCCGCGGCAACGTGGTGCTCATCGTCCACGCCGACGGGAGGCGGATCGAGACCGCCGAGCTCCACTACAGCCCAGGAGAGGACCGTATCTGGAGCGACTCGGCCACCGTGCAGACCCTGGCCAACGGCACCGTGACCCGAGGCACGGCATTCCAGTCGGACCTGGACTTCAGGAACGTCGTCATCCGGAACATCCGGGGCGGCGGGAACATCGTCTTCTGACGCCGCCGCCCGTGACCACGCGCACCTGCCTGCACACCGCACCTCTCTGGATCGCCGCCGCGGCGCTTCTGGTTTCGGCACCCTCCGCTGCCGCCCAGGGAAACTGCCAGTTCGGCGCGGGCACTCGTGACATGCACTCCGTGGAGATCCCCGGAGCGGGGCGGGTGACCTACGTCGGCAATCCCCACTTCGTGTGCAGCGACGGCGTGCACATCTGGGCCGATTCGGCGGTGGCCTACTCCGCCCAGAACATGTCCCTCCTGCTCGGCTCGGTCCGGTACCGGGACCGCACGCGGGAGTTGCGCGCCGACGAGGCCCGGTACTTCTCCCAGGCCGCCCGCATCCAGGCGTACGGCCACGTGTTCGTGCGCGACACCATTCAGGGTTCGGAGATCGAGAACGGTGACCTGGTCTACCTCCGCAAGGCGAGCTTCAGGGACCAGGAGCAGATCACGGTGACCACGGGGCCGGACGGCGTGCGCCCGCGCGCGCGCCTGTACATGAAGGCCGCCGCGGTGGACTCGATCTTCCCGGGACCACTTCCGGACAGCGCGGCGGCAGGCGACTCGGCCCGGGCCGCGGGCGACACGGCGGTTGCGATCGTACCTCCCTCCCGCCCGCGGCGGGAGCGCGCCGACACGGCCAAGGTGCCGTACGTGGTGGTGGGGGACCGCCTCTTCCTCCAGGGGGACCAGTACTTCCTGGCCAGCGGGAACGTGGAGATCGAGCGAGACTCGCTGGAAGCGCACGCCGATACCGCGGAGTACGACCAGGTGGCGGCTCGTATGCTGCTGAAGGGCTCGGCGCGGGTGGAGGGGGCCAGCTACATACTCTTCGGACGCACCATCAACCTGGCCATCCCGGAAGGGGAGGTGTCCAGCGTGCGGGCGGTCCGCGATGGGGTCCTTGTGGGTGAGGATCTGCGCCTGGAGGCGCCTCTGGTGCAGCTCTTCCTGGCCGACGGCGCCATGGAGCGCCTCGTGGCCACGCCGCTCCCCGGTGATCCCGACTCGCCCCCGGTGACCGCGGAGGACAGCTCGTTCTTCGCCCGGCCGGTGGCCGAAGCCGAGGACTTCCGGCTGACCGCGGACTCGGTGGAGGTCCTGGCGCCGGGCGAGGTCCTGGACCGGATCTTCGCGGCGGGGAGCGCCCGGGGCGTGTCGTCGGCCCGAGATTCCCTGAACGTGCCGACGCTGCCCGAACTCGCCCGCACCGACTGGCTCGAGGGCGACACCATCGTCGCCCTCTTCTCAAAGCCGGCGGCGGACCCCGATCTGCCGCCGGACACCGCCACCGACGAGTACCGGCTGGAGGAGCTCGTGGCCCGGGGCTCCGCGAAAAGCCTGTACCGGCTGCTCCCCTCCGATAGCACATCCCGCTCTGGGGTGGATGCTCCCGCCGTGCACTACGTGACCGGCAAGGTCATCCGCATCGTCATGGCGGACGGCGAGGTGGAGCGCATGGAGGTCGACGGCCCCACCCGGGGCTGGCACCTGGAGCCCGACACGCGGAGAGCGGGCTCGGACAGCGTGGCGAGCCCCGATTCGACCGCGCCGCCGCCGGACACGATGTCGGTGCGGGTCGGAGCGGTCGGGCCGGGCATGGATGAAGGCGGAGCCGAGGAGCCCCTCGGGGACGGCGGGGAAGCCGGGGTGGAGCCGAAGGCCGCGGCGCTGAGGGGCGGGGCGCGCGGACCACGTGGACGCCGACGCGGGAGCGGATGGTGATGACGCGAGACGGGATGAAGGAGTGGATGGAGGGTTTGGGGGCCCATGACCTCTCGGTGGCCGTGGGCCTCCGTGAACTCGTTCACCGTGCCGACGGGAGCGGGCGGGCGGAGCGCGGCGTCTGGATCGCGTCGGTGCGTGACTCCCTGGAGGAGCTGTCGGAGGCGCTCGGAAGCCACGGCGCCTCCATGCTCGGCTCCGAGGGCGAAGCCCTTGTGCACTTCCTGGAAGACCAGGTGATCCCTCGCCTGGAGCGGGCCGGCCTCGCCGCGCGGGACGAGGGCGGCCAGGCCTGGGAGGCACTCACCGTGGAGCCTGCCCTGTGGGCCGAGATGGCGCCGGCGCGGGAGGACGTGCTGGCGGAGCTGGACCGCGCCCTGGCGGCGCTGGAGACGGCCAGGTCGCGGGCGTTTGAGGTGGAGCAGGTCCGGGCGGACCGGGGCGGAGCGAGCCACCTGTACGCTGAGGGGCTCACGAAGATCTACCGCCGCCGCCACGTGGTGAGCGAGGTGGACATCTCCGTGCGCCAGGGAGAAACCGTGGGCCTCCTGGGGCCCAACGGGGCCGGCAAGACCACCACCTTCTACATGATCGTGGGACTGATCCCACCCAACGCGGGGAAGGTCTTCCTGGACGGCGAGGACCTGACCACGGTGCCCATGTACCGGCGCGCGCGCAAAGGCGTGGGATACCTCGCCCAGGAGCCCTCGGTGTTCCGGAAGTTGACGGTGGAGGAGAACGTCCTGGCCATCCTGGAGACGCTGGAGCTACCGAAGGACGAGGAGAAGCAGCGTCTCGAGCAGCTCCTCAAGGAGCTGGGGCTCCAGGGGCTGCGCACGAACAAGGCGTACTCGCTGTCAGGCGGCGAGCGCCGGCGCCTGGAGATCACCCGCGCCCTGGTGCAGCGCCCCAAGTTCATGCTCCTGGACGAGCCCTTCGCCGGCATCGATCCCATCGCGGTCAACGACATCCAGATGATCGTACGCGGGCTGAAGTCCCGCGGCATCGGCGTCATCATCTCGGACCACAACGTGGAGCAGACCCTCGAGATCGTGGACCGTGCCTACATCATGTACGAGGGGCGCATCCGGGTCAGCGGGACCGTGTCCGAACTGGTGTGGAACGAGGACGTGGCGGAGATCTACCTGGGCCCGACGCTGACCCAGCGCATGCGCAACCGTTACCCCAGACCCGCACAGGCCGCACAGGCCGCACCGGCGACCGGCGCGGGGGCGTGAGGGGGCGCGCAGACACCAGGAGACCATGAGCCCGTTCAACACCAGGCTCTATCAGAGCACCCAGCTCCGGCAGGAGATGCGGATCAACCCTCGCCTGTACCAGGCGATGGAGTTGCTCTACATGCCCCTGTTGGACCTGGAGCAGCATCTGAAGCAGGAGATGGCGGAGAACCCCTTTCTGGAGATGGAGGAGGCCGAGGTCCAGAAGGAGGTGGAGCTCAAGGAGGAGGCCAAGGAGGAACCGGCCAACGGCGATGTGGACTGGGAGGAGATCCTCCTGGAGGGCTTCGACGTCGGCGGGCGTCGCGCCCAGTACGAGCAGCGGGAATACGTCGAACCGACCGCCGTGGGGAGCCAGGACCTCCGCGACTACCTGGAGGAGCAGCTTCGCTACCTGACCCTGACCGAGCGGGAGCAGCGGATGGGAGAGGAGATCATCGGCAACATCGACGACCACGGGTCCTTGTCGTGCCCTCTGGAACAGGTCGTGGACGGGGTCAACGCCTGGCTGGTGGAGGTATGGCCCACCGCCGAGGCCAACGCCCGCGCCCTGGAGGACGAGGAGGAGCGGGAGGCGGAACTGGTGGAGCTGGAGGAGCTGTTCCGTCCCTATGCCCTCCAGGAGGCCGAGGCCATGCTGCAAGTGATCCAGGGCTTCGACCCTCCCGGCGTCGGCGCCCGGGACCTGCGTGAGTCCATTCTCATCCAGCTCCGGCGGAAGGGCGCTCACGACACGCCGACATACCGCATCGTCGAGAACCACTTCGATGCGCTCATCAACCACCGGTGGAACGACATCGCTCGGGCCCTCGGCCTCACCGCACGCGAGGTGCAGGACGCTGCCGACCAGATCAGCCGTCTGGATCCGAAGCCTGGAACGGCCTACTCGGACGAGCCGGAGCACTACGTGGTGCCCGACCTCATCGTGGAGAAGATCGACGGCGAGTACATCGTGTTCGTCAACGACACCAGCGTGCCGCGCCTCCGCATCTCCCGGTCCTACCGGGAGGTCGCCCGCGACCGGAGCAAGTTCACCGGGGAGAACCGGGACTTCATCGCCAGCAAGCTCAACGCGGCGAATTGGATGATCCAGGCCATCGAGCAGCGTCGCCAGACCATGCTCAAGGTCATGGGGTTCATCGTGGACCGGCAACGCGAGTTCTTCGAGAAGGGGGTCCAGCACCTCAAGCCCCTGACGCTGCGGGAGGTCGCGGACCACATCGAGATGCACGAGTCCACGGTGTCGCGCGTCACCAACCAGAAGTACGTGCAGACGCCCCGCGGGGTGTTCAGCCTCAAGTACTTCTTCTCGAGCGGGCTGTCCACGACCAGCGGCGAGGACATCTCCGCCCGCGGCGTGAAGGACAAGATCAAGAGCCTGGTTTCCGAGGAGAACCCGAAGAAGCCCCTCACCGACCAGGCCATCGTGAAGCTCCTCAAGTCCGACGGCGTGAACATCGCCCGCCGGACCGTGGCCAAGTACCGGGACCAGCTCGGCATCCTCCCGGCACGCATGCGCAAGCGGGTATGACCATGAGCCAGCCCAACACATCGTCCGCCGCCGCCCGAGAGGCCGCCGCCAAGCTGTCCCCCGAGATGCGCCGGGACTTCGCCGTCGTGGTGCCGGCCTTCAACGAAGCCCCGGTGATCCCGGACCTGGTCCGGGAGCTCCGCGCGGTCTTCCGGGAGCTGGGCCTGGCCGGGCAGGTGATCCTGGTGGACGACGGGTCCACCGACGGCACCGCCGACCTGGCGCGGCGGGAAGCGGCGGGTTGGCACGACTTCCACGTGGTGAGCCACCGCAAGAACCTCGGCAAGACCGAGGCCATGCTCACCGCTGCGGACCGGACGGATCGGGCCTTCCTCGTGCTCTTCGACGCCGACCTCCAGCATCGCCCCGACGAGATCCCCCGCTTCCTGGCGAAGCTCCAGGAAGGTTGGGACGTGGTCACCGGGCTGAAGATGGGTGACTACGAGAAGAGGGGCGTGTCGTCGGTGTACAACGCGCTCTCCCGCGGGATCTTCAAGGTCCCGGTGTCCGACCTGAACTCCATGAAGGCGTTCCGGGCCGAGATCCTCGACGGGATGTTCCTCCGCCACGACTGGCATCGCTTCTTCGTCGTGCTCGCCCATGCCCGGGGGTACAAGGTCACCGAGATCGACGTCGAGCTGCTGCCGCGGCGCGCAGGGCAACCGAAGTTCCAGGGGCGGTTCCGCATCGTCATCGGCGTCATGGACCTCCTGTCCGTGTGGTTCATGCTCTTCTTCTCGCGCAAGCCGCTCCTGCTCTTCGGCGCCACGGGCTTCGGCCTCTCGGCGCTGGGTGTGGCGGTGGGACTCCTGGCCATCTACCTCCGGTTCGTGCACCCCATGCTGGGGTTCGCTCCCTATATCCCGCCCTTCGGCTACCGGCCGCTCCTCACGCTGGTGATGCTCCTGGAGACTCTGGGCTTCCTGCTCGTCGGCTTCGGGCTGGTCTCCGAGCAGATCGCCCAGATCCGCCACGAGCTGGACGACCTCCGGCGGAGGGAGCTCTGAGCCGTGGCGCGCCGGATTCTCGTCGTCATCGGCACGCGCCCCGAGGCCATCAAGATGGCCCCGGTGGTGGTGGCGCTGCGCGCCACGCCGGGGATCGACGCCCGCGTGTGTCTCACCGGCCAGCACACCACGCTGGTGGACCAGGTCCTGCAGGCGTTCGCCCTGGTGCCCGACGACGACCTGGAGATCATGAAGGAGGGGCAGACTCTCTACGACGTCATCCACGGCGCCCTGGACGGCCTGCGTGACGTGGTGCGCTCGTTCCGCCCCGACGTCCTCCTGGTCCAGGGAGACACCGCCACCGTGTTCGTGGGCTCGCTGGTGGCGTTCTTCGAGCGCGTGAAGGTGGGACACGTGGAGGCGGGCCTCCGCTCGCACGACAAGTGGGCGCCGTTCCCCGAGGAGATCTTCCGGCGCCTCGCCGACATCCTCTCCGACTACTACTTCGCTCCCACGACGCTGGCCCGGGACCAGCTGCTGGCCGAGGGCGTGCCGGCGGGGAAGATCCACGTCACGGGGAACACGGTGGTGGACGCGCTCCTGGACGTGGCCGGGCGCGAGCATCCCGTGGAGGATGCCACGCTGGCACGCGTGCTGGCGAGTGGAAGCCGGCTCATCGTCCTCACCGCGCACCGGCGCGAGTCCTTCGGCGAGCCGCTCAGGCGCGCGTTCGCCGCTGTGCGCGAGCTGGCCGACGCCGTCCCCGACGCCGAGGTGGTGTACCCCGTCCACCCCAATCCCAACGTGCGGGTTCCGGCGGGCGAGCTGCTGTCGGGCCACCCGCGCATCCATCTCATCCCGCCCCTGGGCTACCTGGATCTCGTCACCGCCCTGAGGCGCTCCGCCCTGGTCCTCACCGACTCGGGCGGAATCCAGGAGGAGGCTCCGACCTTCGGGGTTCCCGTCCTGGTGCTCCGGGAGGTGACCGAGCGTCCCGAAGGCGTGGACGCGGGGGTGGCGGAGCTGGTGGGGACGGACGCGGAGCTCATCGTTCGCCGAGGCCTGGCCGCCCTGGCGAGGAGGGGGAGCGAGGAATCTCCTCCGCCCAACCCCTACGGGGACGGGCGGGCCGGCGAGCGCATCGCCGACATCCTGGTGTCGGACCTGGAGGGAACGCCGCGCCGCACGGAGGACTGGGCGCGGTGAACATCCTCATGCACTGCGCCTACTTTCCCCCCGAGGTGGGTGGGCTCGAGAGCCACGTGTACTACCTGTGCCGGGCGCTGGCGGCGCAGGGGAACCAGGTGACCATGGTCACGTCGCTCTCCCAACCCGGCCTCGCCGCCCACGAGGTGATGGACGGCGTGGAGGTCTGGCGCACGTGGATGCCGGCCCGGAACACGATGGGGTGGGCCGCCTTCGGGATCGGGTCCATCCCGCGCGTCCTCGCCCTGGCCCGGGTTGCGGACGTGCTCCACGCCCAGGACATCGCCTCCGTGCTGCCCGTGATGGCGGGACAGCGCGTGCGCGGCGCGCCCATCGTCACCACGTACCACACCAGCCACTTCCTGAAGCGGGCCGACTCGCCTTTCTGGCGCCCCGTCTTCCGGCGCTTCCTGGAGGTGGCGGATCACAACCTGGCCGCGAGCACCGAGATCGCCCAGGTGGGCGAGGCCATCGCGCCCGGCGTCCGCGTGGAGCCCCTGACCAACGGGGTGGAGACCGGGTTCTTCCGGCGGCAGGCGCCTGCGCTCCCCCCGGTGGAGGGTGGCCGGCGGCGCGTCATCGTGCCCCGGCGCCTCTTCCACAAGAACGGCGTGGAGCACTTCGTCCGCGCCCTCCCGGCTATCGCCGAGCGGGTGGACGTGGAGGCCCTGGTGGTGGGCGACGGACCGGAGCGCGGGAAGCTGGAGGCGCTGGCCGCGGAGCTGGGGGTGGCGGGGCGCATCCGGTTCCTGGGGGCCAGGCCCAACGCGGAGATGCCGGCGCTCCTGTCCTCGGCCGAGCTCGCCGTGTTCCCGTCGCTCATGGAGGCCACGTCGGTGGCCGCGCTGGAGTGCATGGCCTGCGAGCTCCCCGTGGCCGCGTCTGCGGTGGGAGGGCTCCCGGAGATCGTGGGGGATGCGGTGGGTGGGCTCTTCGAGCCCGCGAACCCCGAGGACCTGGCCCGGGCGGTGGTGGGGCTCCTCACCGGAGCGGACCTGCGCGCCCTGGGCGTCGAGGCCCGCCGCCGGGTGGTGGAGCGCTGGAGCAACGCCCGGCTGGCCGCACGGCACCTGGAGATCTACGAGGACGTGATCCGGCGCCGCCGGAAGCGCAACTGACCCGCGGGACGGGGACGAAGGAACCATGGCAAGGAAGCGCGGACGGGACGCCAAGCCACAGCCGGCTCCGGGCGGGGACGCGCCGGCGCGGGAGTTCGCGGAGCCGGCCCAGGGACGCGATCGCCCGGGACGGGCCAGGGCCGACGGAAGCGCCCCCAGGATCCCCGGGTGGCTCCCGGCCGCAGTCTTCACCGCGCTCACGCTCTGGCTCTTCCGGGAGTTCGTGTTCTCGGACCGCATGCTCCTCGGCAACGACACCCTGAGCCTGGGCTACGTGGCCCGGGAGTTCTACGCCGAAGCCCTGAAGGACATGGGGACGTTCCCGCTGTGGAACCCCCGGATCCTGGGCGGCACCCCCTTCCTGGAGGCCTTGTCGGGCGGGGACTCACTCTATCCCCCGTCGGCCCTCCTCCTCCTGATCATGGAGCCCTACCGGGCGCTGGGGTGGAAGCTCGTGCTCCACGTCCTGGCGGCCGGCTTCTTCATGTTCGGCTGGACCCGGTCCCTGGGCGTGTCGCGCTCGGCGGCCATGGTGGCCGGCGTGGGCTACATGCTGGCGCCCGTCCTCGTGACCCTGGTCCACCCGGGGCACGACGGGAAGCTCTTCGTCACGGCTCTGGCGCCCCTCCTGTTCTGGGTGGTGGAGCGGCACTTCGTGAAGCCGGGCCCCGCGACCTTCGCCGCCGTCGGGCTGGTCGTGGCGCTGGTCCTCTTCACCACCCACTTCCAGATGGCGTATTTCCTGTTCGGGGCAGTGGGGCTGTATGCCATCTTCCGCGCGGTGCAGACGGCCCGAGGTGAGGGCGGGGAAGGGGACGCGCCGCCGGACGCGGATGCACCCGGAACCCCCGCCCGGCCGCGCTGGGCCGCCGCCGGGGGGCGCTTCGGGCTCTTCCTGGCCGCGTCGGTGGCCGGTGCTGCGGGGGCAGGGGTCCAGTTCCTCCCTTCGGCGGCGTACGTCACCGAGTTCTCACGGCGGATCCAGACCACCCGGGAGGCTGCGGGGGAGACGGGCCGGGATTGGTCCAGCTCCTGGTCCCTCCACCCGGAGGAGGCCATGAGCCAGCTCATTCCCGAGTTCGCCGGGAACGACGCCAACGGTTCCCCGTGGACCTCGGGGACATACTGGGGCCGCAACTTCTTCAAGCACAACCACGAAGGCGCCGGACTCCTCCTCCTCCTCCTGGCCGGCGTGTCCTTCGCCGGGGGAGCGCGGCGAGGTGTCCGGTGGTTCCTGGCAGCCCTGGGAGGCACGGCGCTCCTCTTCGCCCTGGGGACGCACACGCCGGTGTGGAGCCTCTTCTACGCGCTGGTGCCGGGCATCAGGCTCTTCCGGGCTCCGTCGCAGGCCATGTTCCTCTTCGGGTTCGCCGCAGCGACGTTGGCCGCTCTGGGCGTGGACCGGCTCCTCAAGGCGGGCACCGAGGGTCCGGGGGTCGCCAGGCAGGTCCACCGGGTTCTCTGGGGCGGCGCCGGGGTCATGCTCCTTCTCGTACTGCTGGCTGCGTCCGGCGTGCTCACGTCCGTTTGGACCTCGGTCCTCTACGCCGACCTCGACCCCTCCAACGCCGCCGCCCTGGAGGCGCTGCGGCCCTTCCTCGTGCGCGGAGCCTTCCTCTCGGCGGTCCTTGCGGCGGCGTTGGCCGGCATGGCGTGGGCGCAGGGGCGCTCGCTCCTGGCCCCCGCCGGCGTGGTGGCCGGCATCACGCTTCTCGTGGCCGTGGACCAGCTCCGCGTGGATGCGTCCTTCGTCCAGACGCTGGACTTCCAGGAGTGGTCCCGCCCCGGCCCCAACCTCCAGACCCTCCTGGACCGGGAGCAGGCGAGCGACGAGCCGTACCGCCTCCTCTCCTTCTCCCAGGCTGGCCAGGACGTACGGCCCGCCATGTACGGCATCGAGTTGGCGGCGGGGCACCACCCCAACGACCTCTCCCGCTACCGTGAGCTCATCGGCATGGTGGGGTCCGGGTTCCCCGACAACCTGGTGAACCCGAACATCCGCAGGCTCCTCAACGTTCGCTACGTGCTGTGGCCCGACTGGCAGCTCGGCCCGGTGGGGGACCAGGGAGTCATCGCACGCACCCAGCAGCAGGGAGGCGAGCCCTACGAGACGCTCCTCGCGGACGCGGGCCTTCCCCGCGCCCGCCTGGTGGCGGCGGCGACGGTGAAGTCCGACGGGGAAGCGGTTCCCTACATGCTGTCGGAGGTCTTCGATCCCGCTGCCGAGGTCGTGCTGGCCGCAGCGCCGCCCGTAGCCCTGGACGGCGGCCCCGTCACGGGTGAGGTGCGGTGGGAGGAGCGCACCCCCAACCGCCTGCGGCTCGCGGTGACATCGGACCGGCCGGCGCTCCTCGTGGTGGCAGACAACTGGTTCCCCGCCTGGAAAGCTACCGTGGACGGAGCCGACGCTCCCATGCTGCGGGCGTACCACACGCTCCGGGCGGTGCCGGTGCCCGCTGGTGCCAGCACCGTGGAGATGTCGTACAGTTCGGCCACGTTGACGCGCAGCCTTGGGCTGAGCGTCCTGGCGCTGGGGGTCCTCCTGGGGCTGGGTGCGTGGGGGCTCATCGCGGAACGCCGGAGGGGCACCTGAAACGGTCCCTCGTCCTCACCGGGCAGCTCGCCCTCACCGCCGTGGTCACGTGGTTCATCGTGGACAGGGTGGGGCTGAGTTTCGGCGAGCTCCGGGGAGTGGAGTGGAGGGCCGATCCGGCTCTGGCAGGAGCTTCGTGCATCCTCCTCCTGCTCGGGTACTTCATGTCTGCGGCCCTCTGGGGCCGCATCGTGGTGGACCTGGGTGGTCCCGCCCTGCCGGCGCGGGACTCGATCCGCATGTTCATGGTGGCCAACCTGGGCCGCTACGTGCCCGGGAAGGTCTGGCAGATCACCGGGCTGGCGGTGATGGCGCGCAACCGGGGGATCCCGGCCAGGACGGCCACCGCGGCCGCCGTGCTGGGGCAGGGGATCGCTCTGGCGGCTGCGACGCTCGTGGGGCTGGGCGCGTTGGTGGGGGGACCTCCCGAGATCCGGCGTTGGGGTCTCCCCGGTGCCGCCGTGGTCGTGGCCGCCACTGCCGTCGGGTTGGTGCCTGCGGTGTTCGCCCGGGCCACGGATCTCTGGTTCCGCCTGGCCAGACAGGACGCTCCTTCCACGCTGAGGAGCGTCCACGCCCTCCGGTGGTTGGGGCTGTACGTGGCCAACTGGGGGCTCTACGCCTTTTCGTTCTGGCTTCTGGCGGCGAGCTTCGGGTACCGCGGCGGGGTGGTGCCCGTAGGTTCCGCCTTCGCCGCGGCGTACGTGCTCGGGTACATCATGATCTTCGCGCCCGCCGGGGTAGGAGTGCGGGAGGGGTTCCTCGTGGCCTTCCTCACGCCCTTCTTCGGTGCCGGTCCGTCCGCCGTCCTGGCCTTGGTGGCCCGGGTCTGGACGACGCTGGTGGAGCTGTTCCCTGCCGCCGCGTTCTGGCTCTGGCAGGTGGCGCGGGGCAGGGAAACCGTGAACGGAGGAGGTGGTGCCGGTGAGTGACCGACACATCCTGGTCATCGTACCGACGTACAACGAGAGGGAGAACCTCCCCCGGAAGATTCCCTTCATCCTGGACCAGGATGCCCGGATCGACGTGCTCGTGGTGGACGACGCATCCCCCGACGGTACCGGGGCGTTGGCGGACGATCTCGCTGCCGCCGACCCGCGTGTCCATGTCCTCCACCGGGAGTCCAAGGATGGGCTGGGGCGGGCCTACCTGGCGGGTTTCGCCTGGGGGCTGGCCCAGGGGTTCGACCTCCTCTTCGAGATGGACGCCGACATCTCCCATCCCCCTGAGGCCCTCCCGCGCCTCATCGAGGCGGCCGAGAGCCACGACGTGGTCATCGGGTCCCGCTATGTGGGCGGGCGGGTGAACGTTCTGAACTGGCCTCTCAGCCGTCTCCTGATATCCGTGTTCGGCTCCTGGTACGCGCGGACCATTACGGGGATGCCGGTGCGCGACGCCACCGGCGGCTTCAACGGATGGCACGCCGAAGTCCTCCGCGCGGTGGGTCTGGACCGGGTCCGCTCCAACGGCTATGCCTTCCAGATCGAGCTCAAGTTCCGGGCGTGGGCCAAGGGCTTCTCCCTGAAGGAGGTCCCCATCCTCTTCACGGAACGCGACGAGGGCGAGTCGAAGATGTCCAAGCGCATCGTGCGGGAGGCCGTCTGGCGCGTGTGGTGGCTGAAGGCCCTCCACCTCATGGGGCGGCTATGAGCGCGGAGCGCATCGGGAAGGACTGGTACGACTCGACGGAGTACTTCGAGGAGGCGGACCACGTCACCGACCACGAGAGTCCCTTCCAGCGGTACAGGGTCGCCAAGGTGCTGGAGATCTACCGTCCGGCGCCGGGCGAACGGCTCGTGGACCTGGGGTGTGGGTGGGGCACCTTCAGCTTCGCCCTCGCGGACGTGGCCTCCGGGGTCGTGGGGGTGGACTTCAGCGAGAAGAGCATCGCCTTCTGCGAGCGCCGCCTGGCCCAGGAGCCCAGGGAGAACCTGCTCTTCCTGTGCGCTGATGCCGGCGCCACGGGGCTGGAAGGTGGCGCCTGGGACCTGGTCCTGGCCGCCGACCTCTTCGAGCACCTGTATCCCGAGGACTCGGTGAAGGTCGTGGCCGAGGCGTTCCGCCTCCTGCGGCCCGGGGGGCATTTCTCGGTGTGGACCCCCCACCGCGGGCACGTCCTGGAGATCCTGAAGAACCACGACATCCTGCTCAGGCGGGACGTGAGCCACGTGGACTACAAGTCCATGGCCCGGATGACCGGGATGATGCGCCAGGTCGGCTTCGACATCGAACGGGCCTACTACGCCGAGTCCCACGTGCCCGGCCTGCGCGTCGCCGAACGCCTTCTCCAAGGCTTCGTCCCCGTGCTCCGGCGCCGGGTCGCCGTCCTGGGCCGGAAGCCTGCGCCCTGAGGTCGGAAGCCATGGGGAAGGGCACCTTCGAGATCGAACGGAGGTATCTCGTCCGGGTCCCCTGGGAGCTCTGGGGCACCCTGGGGGCAGGGTGGCGCCTCCGGCAGGGGTACGTCACCGCCGGACCCACTTCCGTCCGGATCCGGGTAGGGGAGCCCCGTGGTGCGGTCCTGGCGTGCAAGGCCGGGACCGGGATCAGGCGGCTGGAGGTGGAAGCGAGGGTGTCCACGGAGATGGCGGAAGCGCTCTTCGCGGCGGCCGGGGACAGGGTCATCGAGAAGGTGCGCTATGTCCTGGGCCCCTGGGAATTGGACCGGTTCGGGGGCGGGTTGGAAGGGCTCGCCCTCCTCGAGATCGAGCTGGAGAGGGAAGACGACATCGTTCCCGAGCCTCCAGGCGGTATTGATATCATCCGTGAGGTGACCGATGATAACCAGTTCACCAGCAGCGGGTTGGCCTGCATGAGCGAAGAGGCTCAGCAGCGGTTCGTGAGCGCTGCGTACTCCCAGGTCGGCGGATGTTGATCGTGCCGCGGATCGCCTCTGTGCCTGCCATCATGGCAGTCTCTGCGTGTACCCTCGTCGGGTATCCCGCGGGTGCGCCGGCGACGCCCGCGCCTCCGGCGCGGGTTCCCGCCGTCGCTCCCGGGCCCTCAGACGGCGCACGGGGCGCCCCGGACTTCCGCCGGGACCGTCCTCCCACGGTGCCCCGGGACGTGGACCTGGACACGATCTCGGACCCGGTTCCTCGGGAGGAGCCTCTGGCGGCCTACGGGAACCATCCCGAGTACGAGGTCCTGGGCACCGTGTACCGGACCTTGTCGTCGGCCGAGGGCTACGAGGAGGAAGGAACGGCCTCCTGGTACGGTGAGGAGTTCCAGGGACGCCCGACGTCGAGCGGCGAGCCCTACGACATGTACGGTATGACCGCCGCCCATCGGACCCTCCCGCTGCCCACGTACGTGGAGATCACGAATCTGGAGAACGGGAAGCGGGTGGTCGTGCGCGTCAACGACAGGGGACCCTTCCACGGCGGGCGCCTCATCGACGTCTCCTACGCCGCGGCCCACCGCCTGGATATGGTCGGCCACGGCACCGCTCGCGTCCGCATCCGCGCCCTCAAGCCGCAGGGGACCCGGGACGCCAGGGCACGCAGGGATCCGTGAGGGCGTGTTCCGGGGATCTGCAACTTAACATAATACATATTATACGAAGTTACCCTCAGGCCCTAGCGGCCCGAAAACGCTGATGCGGATGGCTTTTTGGCGGCCCGACGGCCGGCCCTCCCCCGCAGCGTGTCCCCCGGAGCGCGGCCTTCTCGCCGTGTCGGGAGGTGCCGACGGTCAGCCGGGGGTGACCTGCCCGAGCTCGGCCAGGCGCATCTCCCACAGACCGCGCTCCGGCGAGTTCTCCTCCAGCGCATCCAGGATCCGGCGGTAGAGCTCGGCGGCGCCTGCCACGTTCCCCTGGGCCGCCCGGATGCGTGCAGCGGCAGCCAGGGCGTCGCGGATCTGGAAGTTCAGCTCGGAGCGGTCGGCGATGCGCAGGTAGGTGGCCTCGGCGTCGGCCCACCGGCCCTCCTGCTCGTAGGCGACCCCAAGGAGCGAGGCAGCCTGGAACTCGAGGGGGGCGCGGGGAGACTCGGCCATGGGCTCCAGCGTGGCCAGCGCCTGCTCCGATCCGCCCTCGGTGAGATACAACTCACCCAGGAGCATGCGGGCCTCGCCGCCGTACGGCGTGCTGCCGAACCGGTCGATGTAGAGGATGAGGGCGTCCTTCGCTCCTTTGATGTCCCCCATGGCCGCCTGGGAGTGAATCGCCTCGAGTTGGCTGGAAGCCTGATCGATCAGCGATTGCTTGTAGTTGCGGTAGTAGAGCAGCGAGGCGACCGCGATGACGAGCACCACGATGCCGATGGTGACGGCCTGCTGGTTCTTCTTGAACCAGCTCCCGACCTCGAGGATGCGTGCGACGAAAACGTCGTCGTCGAGCTCGGTGCGACGCTGCTGGGTCATGTGCGGGTTTTCCGGACCTGGGTGGCGGCCGGGGGCCACGAGGCCCTCGGCAAAGCCTCAAAACCTAGGTGCGACAGGGCTTCCGGTCAACGACCTTCCGATGCTGGGTGATGGGTCAGTTTGAGCACCCGATCATTGTTACATACCCTGCGAGCCAATCCGGGTCCCGTTAGATTGGGGGCATGGCGAAGAACACCGAGAAGCCGACCAAGCTCCGCAAGGACGTGAACGAGATCGCGCACCGCGTGATGCTCGAAGCCACGGGCCAAGCCCCCAAGACGCCACCCCCCGGCGAACACCCTGAGGACGAGAAAGCTGCTTCCTCCCCGGAAGACAGGGAAGGTTAGCCTTCGTCTTCCTCAAGGTCGGCGAACAAGGGAAGGCTGGCATCTGGCTTGGGAATCCGCTTGTTCACCGTGTTCATGAAAGCATCCCACTCGCCGCCGTCAAACCCCTTCCCAATACCCTCCACTAGCCCTAAGTGGTGCAGGAGCCGGGGGTGCCCCACGTCCTCGGTCAACCACTGATGGTGCTTGGTCTTCCGCCGACCGTCTGGACCCGTCGGGTTCTTTTCTTCCAGTTCGCGACGGAGACCGGGCGCCAGCCGATCGTAGACCAGGTTGTTAACGATCTTCCCGAAGTACTGGGGCAGTCGCATATCCTTGGGGAACGGGATGCCCCGGAGGCGGCACAGCTCCTCAAAGAAGGACCGGGGAAAGGTACGGACCCACTGGCGAAACTCCTTCGCCACATACCGCTCTAGGTACTTGGCGAGGGCGTTCTGTTCTCGGTGTGCCTGAAAGCCCGTCGCCTCATCCACAAGCGCGACGATTCCCGTGTGGGCAAGGCCCCGAAGTAGAATGTCGGCCTTCTTGGCGATGATTTTCTGGCGCCGGCCGAGCACCCCATCACGATCCGCGTCAATCCAGACCTCACAGATCTTCGGGATCACCTCGGCTGGAGTCCCCTTGGCGATATTGCCACTGAGCGTCCTGTAACCACTTATCTCAGAGTGCACGTCCCCTAAGTGCTTGTCCACGTACAGCTTAAGGTTCTTGAAGGCCAGAGAAAGCGGAATTCGTGCACCACCCTCCTCCTCTCGTCGCACCGAAAGTGCGCCAGAACGATAGATGCCCATCGTCTTCATGAACTGCGTTTCACTGATGACGCGGGTCTTCTCGTCCTCAAGGACGGCGGCCTGAAACTCTAGGTCACCGACCCTTAGAACGCCTTCAAATGCCGCCTTCGGCAGATCCGCACCCCACCGGGCCGCAGCCGCCTTCTTGGCGATCTCCCGGCGCTCCTCCTTTGAGAGACTAGCGGCCCGCGCCCTCCCTCCTCGCGCACCGGACTCCTTCGCGTCTGTCACCCCGTCCTCCTTGGTTGATGCCTGTGCCTAAGTATAGGGTACTGCCCCACGTTCCGCAATGCTTAGGTCTAAGCACTTGACGTCGTGCTTGGGCCTAAGCATATTACAGCATGAACAGACTACCCAAAGCCAAGCGCGCAGCGATCCTCCGCTGTCTCACCGAAGGAACCTCCGTCCGGGCCACGGCCCGCATCACGGGCACGGCCAAGGCCACGGTCCTCAAGCTTCTGGTCGAGGCCGGAGAGTTTTGCTCGCTGTATCAGGACGTGGTGCTCCGCAACCTGCCCTGCCAGCGGGTTGAAGCGGACGAGATTTGGGCGTTCGTCGGCGCCAAGCGGCGGAACGCCACGCACGCGGGCCAGGGCGACATCTGGACCTTCACGGCCATGGACCCCGACTCGAAGCTCATGGTGTCGTGGCTCGTGGGCGACAGATCGCAGGAGAGCGCCACGGCATTCGTGAAGGACATCGCCTCGCGCGTCTCAGGGAAGATCCAGCTTTCCACCGACGGCCACACGATGTACCACGAAGCCGTGCGCGCCGCCTTCGATTGGCACGACGTGGATTTCGGGCAGGTCATCAAGTCCTACGGCGTCGTGCCACGCGAGGACGAGCGGCGCTACTCTCCCCCGGTCTGCACCGGCTGCAAGCGGGTCCGCGTCATCGGGCGCCCGAACCCAGACCTGATTTCAACGTCCATGGTGGAGCGGACGAACCTCACACTCCGCACCACGACGCGCCGGTTCACCCGCCTCACGAACGCCTACAGCCGGAAGGCCGAGAATCACGCACACGCCGTCTCGCTGGCATTCATGGCCTACAACTTCTGCACGCCTCACGCCACGCTCACGAAGGCGCACGGCGGGATCAAGTACACCCCCGCTATGGAGGCTGGCGTCACGGATCGAGTGTGGACGATTGAGGACGTGCTGGCCCGGATGGACCCGGACCGGCCGATCAATCACTAGGGAAGTGGGCGGCCAGGGGGCTTGTCCGGCGTCGGGTGATCGCTGGGAGCCCGAGATGGAACACCCGCAATCCGCGCCTCCCATGCCTGCTGCGCCAACCAGAGGTTGATTTGAGTCGCGTCGGGCGGAGGAAGGACGCGAGGAAAGGCCTGAAAGTCGCCCTCAACGCTCTGGCGATCAGGAGAATATCTCATCGCACACCCCCTTGAGCCGATCGGACTCTTCGGGCGACAACTCTGGGCGCTCCTTATGGAACTCGCCGAGGAGCGTCAGTGTCTTTTCCGGAACCGGGTACAGCTTGCCGTCCCGAAGCACCGCCATATCCGTCATCGTTCCGACGCCTGGCGAGATCTCTGCCGCCCTCTTCGCTTCGTAGACGTTGTAGATCGTGTCCACCAAGGACGCGCTATCTGTGTGCCTAGCCAATGATATTCTAACTGCCGCGTGGACGCCACCAGACCCGATGGCAGCATAGCCAAGCGGGCCAACTAACTGGAGCTGTCCTGGGTGAGTCACCATGTAAAGGTGGGCCCCGCTCGCATCTATACCAGCGACCAAGACATCCGTTCCTAAGTTGTGCTGTACCAACAGCCCGAGAATCTGTTGCAACAATTGCGACGAGGAGGACTGCGTTACCATCTGCTGGAAGCCGGCGAAGTTCGTCCCAAGACAAGGCGCGAGGATTGTCTCCTCTGCGCGTCGTGCCTTCAGGTCTGCGTATGCGGCGCGGACCGCCTCGGCAATCGCGGGAATGTCCCCGCTGGAATTCGATGCATATAAGCGCGCACGACTCAGGATGTCCTCTGCTTCGGGAACGGACCCGGCAAACAGCGCTACTACCCTATCCGTTATCGTCTTAATCTTCGTGAATGCCACGGGCTCCGTGTTAAGCATCATCGGAGGCCCAAACGTGATCATCCGGTCCGCTGCCACCACGACGGCCTTTCCTCCCTGGCAGGCAGCCCCGACGCAGACAGTCATCTCGCGCTCCGCTTCAGTATCGGCGAACCCTTTCGTAGACTTAAGTCTAGGCGCCAACACTAGACCATCCTCGGGTAATCCGCTAGGCCAAGAACCAGCAAGAAGCGGGCCCATCCGTCCAAGTAACACTTCAAACTGACCCATCACCCGATGCTGGAGGGTCCTCCGGCGGCTGGTATCCGGCCCGGGACCAGAGGCCCGCGGGGCGTGCCAGGACCAGGCGCCTGCCGCCGCCCATGCTCAGGATCCCGTCGTACAGCCAGTCGTTGAGGAGGGTGGTGACCGTGGCCCGGTGCGCTCCGGCCAGGTCGGCCAGGGTCTGGTGGGTCAGGCGCTCAGAGAGCCGCACGCCCCGCCCCACCGGCTCACCGCACCGCCGCCCCAGGTCGAGGAGCACCTCGGCGAGGCGCTGCCCGGCGGAGGGACCGTGGGTTCCTCCCTCGGCGTGGCGGAGCCGGAAGAGTTCCCGTTCAACACCTTCCAGGTACGCGTCCAGGCTCTTCTGGGCGGTCTTCAGTGCTTGGAGCACCTTCCCCGCTGGGAGGGGGTGGACGACGCATCGGGCCCCGGCGACGGCTCCGTAGCGGCGGTGACCCTGGGTGAGGGCTTCGTCGCCGAAGAGCTCCCAGGGGAGCGCCAGGGCCACGGTGCGCATCCCCTGTCCCCTCTCCATTCCCGCAAGGACCAGCCGGACGTATCCCTCGCGCACGAGCCATACCACCTGCGCCTCGTCGCCGGGGGCGTAGAGGGTGCGCCCCTTGGGGAGGACGACCTCGCTGGCGTGTTTGAGGAGGCGGTTGAGCGTCCGGTCCCGGACCGGCTCGAGGTGGAACGGCATGGGTGGGCGGCGATGTCGGGAGGGCCACGTGACGGCCTAGCATAATCAGCCGGCGCAGTCACCACCACCACCCCTGGCGCGGGACGCGGAAGGGGCGCAACCTGGAGGGCCAACCCGAACGAAGCTCTTCGCGAGGACCCCATGATCCGTCGCTTCCGCCATCCCGTCTCCGTCCTCACCGCCGCCTTCCTCCTGGCCACCTGCCAGCAGGCTCCCCCGCCCGACCCCGACGCCGAGGTCCCCTTCTACCCCGCGGCCAACCGACCGGACGTGCGCGGGACCCACGGGGCGGTATCCGCCGCGCACCCGCTGGCGGCTCAGGCGGGGCTCAAGGTCCTTCAGGAGGGCGGGACCGCCGTGGACGCAGCGGTGGCCATGGCGGCGGTCCTGGCGGTGGTCCGCCCCCACATGAACGGCGTGGGAGGGGACGCCTTCGTGCTGGTCTACGAAGCCGCCACCGGAGAGGTCCACGCCCTCAACGGAAGCGGGCGCGCCGGGGCGCTGGCGACTCCCGCATTCTTCACCGACCAGGGCCTGACGGAGATCCCGTCCGCGGGCCCCCTGTCGGTGAGCGTCCCCGGGGCGGTGGCCGCCTGGGTGGACGTCCACGAGCGCTTCGGCACGAAGCCCTTCGTCTACCTCCTGCAGCCGGCCATAGGCTACGCCCGGGAGGGCTTCCCGGTCTCCACCCGGCTGGCGTCGGACCTGGAATCCGGCGGGCGGTCCCTGAACGAGCCCGGGAAGGCCCTTTACAAGCCGCGGGACGGGCACGCCCCGGAGGTCGGATCCCTGCTGAAGAACCCTGCCCTGGCCGCCACCCTGGAGCGCATCGCCCGGGACAAGAAGAACGGCTTCTACCGGGGACCGGTGGCCGAGACCCTGTCGGCGTTCCTGGAGGCCCAGGGCTCCCATCTGCGCGCAGCGGACTTCGGCGCCCACACCTCCACCTGGGTGGAGCCGCTCCGGAGCTCGTACCTGGATCACGACATCCTCGCCTTCCCGCCGAGCACCCAGGGGCCCACCCAGATCCAGTTGTTCGAGATGGCTAAATCTTTTTCTATCAAAGAGATGGGTCATAATAGCTCATCCTATCTCCACACCCTCGTCGAGATCTGCAAGCTCGCCTTCGCCGACCGGGACCGTTGGATCGCGGACCCGGAGCACGCCGACATCCCCCTGGACCAACTCCTGGATCCCACCTACCTGGCGGAACGGGCGAAGCTGGTGGATTCGGCCCGGGCGGCCGAGGACGTGGCGCCGGGGATCGGGGGCGAGACCGAGCGTCCCGGCGAGCGCGACGACCAGGGTGACACGGTATATCTCACCGCCGTGGACCAGTGGGGGAACGCGGTTTCCTGGATCCAGAGCATCTTTGCCGGGTTCGGGTCCGGGCTCCTCGAGCCCGAGACCGGCGTCCTCCTCCACAATAGGGGCTCGCTGTACGTCCTGGACGAAAGCCATCCCCAGGTCGTGGCCCCGGGTAAGCGCCCGTTCCACACCCTGAGCCCGCTCATGGCGCTCCGGGGAGGCGAGCTCGCCTTTACCCTCGGCACGCCCGGCGGTGACAGTCAGCCCCAGACCCTCCTCCAGGTGGTCAACAACCACCTCCTCTTCGGCATGACGCCCCAGCAGGCCATCGAGGCCCCCCGGTTCCGCGCCGATGGTAGGGTGGCCGTGGAGCACCGCATCCCCCTCTCCGTCCGGACCCAGTTGGCCGGTCTGGGCCACGAGCTCCGGGTGGTGGAGGGATGGACCTCGACCTTCGGCGGGGCCCAGATGATTCTTGTGGAGCCTGGCTTCCGCACGCTCACGGTGGGCACCGACCCCCGCCGCGAGGCGTACGGCATGGCCTGGTGATGGAGCGCACGTTCTTCGGGCTGGGCGCGGTCTTCGCGTTCCTCGGGGTGGCCTTGGGGGCCTTCGGCTCCCACGGCCTCCGGGGGACTCTCCCTCCCTCCGGGATGGTGACCTTCGAAACCGCCGTGCGGTACCAGCTCCTCCACGCCCTGGGACTCCTGGCGGTGGCCTGGGTGTCCAGCCGGTGGCCCTCGGGGGCGGTCCACGCCGCAGGGTGGCTCATGGCGGCGGGGATCGTGCTCTTCTCCGGGAGCCTCTACGCGCTGGCTCTCACGGGGCCCAGGTGGGTGGGGGTAGTGACGCCCGTGGGGGGTGTCTGCCTCCTCACGGCGTGGGGGCTCCTGGCCTGGGCTGCGCTCCGGGGGTGAGTGGCGCGACGAGGGAGGCCCGGCGCGTCGTGGAGAACGCCGGACGGGTGGCTTTCCTCACCGGTGCCGGGCTTTCGGCGGAATCCGGGGTTCCTACGTTCCGGGGGGATGGGGGTCTGTGGAAGTCGTACCGCCCCGAGGAACTGGCCACGCCAGAAGCGTTCCGCCGGGACCCCCGGATGGTCTGGGAGTGGTACGCCTGGCGCCGGGAGCTGGTGTCGGCCTGCCGGCCGAACGCAGGCCACCGGAGCATCGCCCGGTTCGCCCTGGGGCGCCCCGGGGGCACCACCGTCATCACCCAGAACGTGGATGGCCTGCACCGGATGGCGGCTCTGGGGGAGGCGGGGGGCGAGGACCCGGAGCCCGCGCTTCCCCTGGAGCTCCACGGGGCTCTCTTCAGGGACCGCTGCTCCGGGTGCGGGGCGCGCGCGGAGCCCCGGGGGCCCGTGGACGCGTCGTCCGCGTCCACCCTTCCGCGATGCGTCCGCTGCGGATCCCTCCTTCGCCCCGATGTGGTCTGGTTCGGAGAGGCCCTGGATCCGGGTGTGTTGGCCTCCGCGCTGGACGGGGCGCGTGACGCTGACGTCTGCGTCGTCGTGGGGACCAGCGCGCTGATCCACCCCGCCGCCTTGGTGCCCCTGGCCACGAAACGGGCCGGAGGGACGATCGTGGAGGTGAACACGGAAGACACCCCGCTCACCCGCCAGGCCACCGTCACTCTGCGGGGAAGCGCCGCCCGACTCCTCCCCGATCTGCTGGACTGAACCGGGGACGGGATGAGGGGTATCGGGAGACTCAAGCTCTGCGGTAGCTTGTCTCCCCCCTCCCCTCGCCTCCTCCCATGCGTTTCCCGCCCTGGCTCCGCTCCGCCGCCCTCGCCGCCACGGTCGTTCTTGCCGCCTGTCCGGGGGATGACGGCCCCACAGAGCCCGCCGAGCCCCTGGTGGCATCCGTGACCGTCACGCCGGCAACCAGCACGCTGACGGCGGTGGGCGCGACGGTGCAACTCGTGGCGACTGCGAAGGAACAGTCAGGAGCCGTCATCGCGGGCAAGACCGCCGCATGGTCCACGTCGGCCCCGGCCGTGGCCACGGTCAGCACCTCCGGATTGGTCACGGCTGTCGCCGCCGGGAATGCCTCCATCACCGCCACGGTGTCGGGCGTGGCCGGGACGTCGGTGGTCACCGTCGCCCCGCCCTCCCAGGGATGCGCCAACCCCATCACGGTATCCCTATCGCCCGGGCAGGGGTCGGCCTTCGCCTCCTCGGACTGCATCGTGCTCCCGTCCGGGGCGTCCGGGGATCGCTACCGCGTCATCGTCCTCCGCCCGACGGAGACCGCGAACGAGTCGGACACCGTCACGGCCACACTCAAGGTCGTGGGCCTCGGCGTCAGCGCCGCTCCCCAGCCCGCCCCGGCCGCCGTGGCTGCTGCCCTCCCCGACATCCCCGGCCTCTCGCCCGAGGCGGTGCGCAGGGCCATCCGGGTTGCCGAGGCTACCGAGCGGTTCCACGTCCAGCTCCGGGAGCGGGAGCGGCTCCTCCTGGCCAACGCCCGGCCGGGCACCCTGAAGCTCGCTCCTTCCCGGGAGCGCCCGACGCTTCTCGCCGCGGGCCCGGCGCAGGCGTCCTCGCCCTCGAGGATCGCGCTGGACATCACGACCTCGGGGTGCACCACCAGCGACGCCGCCAAGCGGACCGCGCTCCTCATCCACGAGGACGACAACCTGGCCGTCTACCAGGACAGCACGCAGAACGCCACGAAGCCCATCACCGTGTCGCAGGCCACCAAGCTCACCGACTACTACACCCGCCACGCCAAGGGCATGATCGAGGCCTACTTCGGGAAGCCCTCGGACATCGACGGGAACGGCAAGGTGGTGGTGTTCGCCTCCCCGGTGGTGACCGGGGACGTGGCGGCCTTCGTGTGGAGCGGGGACTTCCTCACCCCCTCGTCGTGCAACGCCTCCAACGAGCGGGAGCTCATCTACTTCAACACCGACATGATTCTGGCCATGGAGAAGCCGCCGGACGAGCGCACATACCAGGCGCTTGAGACTCTGGCCCACGAGATGAAGCACGTGGTGTCGCTCTACAACCGCATCGCGGCCAGCCTCCGCACCGGGTCGGACCAGTACCATCCGACCTGGATCGAAGAGGGCACCGCGGAGATCGCCGGCGAGATGTCGTCGCGCATCGCCTGGGCTGCGGCCGGCGGACCGGCGGTGAACGCCGAGGTCACGAGGCAGAGCTTCGTGAACACCGGGTCCATCACGGCCGACAACTACGGGGTCGCCATCAAGCTGGCCCGCACGGCGTGGTACCTCTCGAGCCAGCCCAACGGCCTCATCGTGACCCCCACCGGAGCGCAGGAAGGAGCCAGCGTGTACGGCTCCGGCTGGCTCTTCCACCGGTGGTTGGGCGACGCGTTCGGCAGCGCAGCGTCGGCTCCCCAGGGGGACGCGTCCTTCTTCCGGGCCCTGAACGACTCCATGGCGGCGGCGGGGACGGCCGGCATCAGCGCCCAGACGGGGCGCAGCTTCCTCGACTTGGTGGACGAGTTCACCAAGACGGTTTCGCTGCACAAGACGGCCACGGCGCAACCCACGCTGAACTTCACCACGTACAACTTCGTGACGGCGGCGGAGATCTTCTGTAACCCGGATCCCCTGGGCGTCTTTCCGTGGCCGGTAACGACGACGGGCACAGCGTCCTCGGGGCCCTGCGATGCGACGCGAGTCAAGGAGTCGTCCAACCCCTCGGCGTCATTCAAGACGGCGGACTATTCCGGCCCCATCGGGGCGACGGGGATGCGCATCCACGACTTCGTGTCCAACGGCACGGGGACGGGAGCCCAGATCCAGCTCGACATGCCCGCTCCGGCCAAGCTCTGGGTGGTGCGGCTCAAGTAGCGGCGCCGGGGTCCCCGAGGATCTCCAGGAGGGTGGGGAGCGCCACGTTCCCGCCGCTCACCACCACGACCACGGGGCCCGGGAATTCCGGGCTGGGACGCCACGCGTCCGAGAGGAGCGCGGCCAGGGCGGTGGCTCCGCCCCCCTCCACCACCAGGCGGACCTCCCGAAAGGCGAACGCCATGGCCTGGCGGATGGACGCCTCGGTGACCACCACATGTTCGTTCACAAGGTCCCTCACCAGCGGGAACGAGTACGTGTTGTCCCGCCCGATCCCCCCGGACAGGGCCCCCGCCACCGTGTCCTCTTCGGGGAGATCCACGGGATGGCCGGCCCGGAGGCTGGCGAGCATGACGCCGGCGCGCTCCGCCGTGACCGCCACCGCCGTCGGGGCGCGCGCTCCCAGACGCTGCCGCAGCGCGCCCGCGATTCCGCCTATGAGGCCGCCTCCGGAGAGGGGGGCGAGAACCGCGGCGGGGGGCTCGCCCAGGGCGTCGAGGATCTCCAGCGCCAGCGTCCCCTGCCCCGCGATGACCCAGGGGTCGTCGTAGCCCGACACGTAGGGGCGCCCGGAGGCCCGGGCCAGCTCCGTCGCGTGGGCCTCGGCCTCGTCGTAGGTGGCCCCTGCCAGGACGGCCTGGGCGCCTGAGGCTCGGATCCCGTCCAGCTTGACCGGGTCCACCCAGTCCGGGACGCACACCGTCGCGGGGATGCCCAGGCGGCCGGCCACCCAGGCGACCGCCCTGCCGTGGTTCCCGCTGGAGCATGCCACGACGCCCAGGCGCCGCTCCGAGGGCTCCAGGGCGCCCAGGCGCGATGCGGCGCCCCGCACCTTGAAGCTCCCCGTCACCTGGAGGCTCTCCAGCTTCAGGAGCACGCTCCGGCCGATGCGCTCCGAGAGCGCAGGCACCTCGAGAAGGGGCGTCACCCGGGTCAGCCCCACCAGCGCCGAACGGGCCCTGCCGAAGTCCAGGGTGGAGAGGATGTTCTCTCCGCGCGCGTCGCCCGGGCGCATCAGCGGCCCAGCCGCGCCAGCTCGGCCTCGGCGGCGAGGTAGCCGAACGCGGCCCACTGGTCCCGTCCGCCCACGACCCGCCGGAAGACGTCCACGGCACGGGTCGTGTCTCCTCCGATGAGGAGCCAGGCGCCCACGCCGTATCCGGTGGTGGTGCTCTCCAGCGTGGCGGCTGCGCCTTCAGGTCCCAGGAGGTCCTCCACGGAGCGCTCACCCTTGTGGAGCAGGAGGAGGTCCAGGTACCCGCCGCTTTCGATGACGTCCATCCCCGGGGTGATCGCATCCAGGACGGCCCCGGCCTCGGCGGTTCTCCCCAGGCGCTTCAGGGTCATCACCTGCCAGTAGGCTGTTGCCACCTTGGAATCCGGGTGGACCGAGACCGCGGCGCACTGCGCGTACGCTTCGGTGGCCGCAGCGTACTCGCCCTTCAGGTAGTGGGCAAGACCCAGGTGGTACCAGATGTTGAACTGAAGCGTGCTGGTAGGGATGCCGGCGGCGTTGGGCATCCCGTCGGGCTCCACCTCGTCGGGCTTTCCCCCCGTGAGCTCGGCAGCCCGGCGCAGGTCGGTGATGGCTGCGTCGAAGTTCCGGATGGTGAGATGGCGGTGGCCGCGGTGGCGATACAGGCGCGCATCCTGGGGGTGGAGCTCGAGGGCCTGGCTGAACACGTCGATGGCCTCGCCGTAACGCCCCAGGTAGGCCGCGCGCCTCCCCAACCAGATGAGGGCGTCGGCGCTGCCGGGATCCGCTGCCAGCGCCTCCTCCGCCTCCCGATACCGGGCCATGCGCTCCGCTTCCACCGTCTCCGTGAGGGGGGGAGCCAGGAGGGTGTCCCCGAGGAGGGAAACGGCCTCGGCGCGCTGGGTCCCCGAGGGACCCGAGGTGGCGGCCCCGGCCGTCGGGGCAGACCGGCTGTCCGGCGCGTCGGGCGAGCACGCGGCCAGGGCGGCGAGGAGGGCGGAGACGGCGAGGGGGCGGGGACGGCGCATGGATCCTCCACGGAAGGGACGTCCCGGGAAGATCCCGGCTGCCGGGATCGGGCGCAACGCGTGCGGGGGACCGTCCGGACTCATCGGCCCTCCCGGGCACCGTGGCTGGAGTTGGATCGCGCCCCCGACCTGGAGCCTCCGTCCCGGCGGCCCGGGATCTTCGGGAGGGCTTCTCTGCGGCGTCCAGCGGGGTTTTCCCGACACATCCGGGCCCTGAGCCGGGGTAGATTGCAGAGACCTGCCTAGCTTGGAGAGCACCATGTCCGACGGCGCTGTCGGCGGCCGGCCCGCCCCCGGGTTGCCCCTCAAGACCTTCCCTCCGCGCTCGCCGCTCCTCCTCGGGGACGAGGCCGTGGCGCTGGCGGCCCTCCACGCCGGGATCTCCGCCGCGTACGCGTACCCCGGGACCCCGTCCACCGAGATCTTCGAGTACCTGGAGCCCCGCGCCAGGGCGATGGGCATCGCGGCCTACTGGTGCGCCAACGAGAAGACGGCCTACGAGCAGGCGCTGGGAGTCTCCATGGTGGGGGGGCGGGCCCTGGTTTCCATGAAGCACGTGGGGCTCAACGTCGCCATGGACCCCTTCGTGAACTCCGCCCTGGTGGGGATCCGCGGAGGTCTGGTGGTCGTGGTGGCCGACGACCCGGGGATGCACAGCTCGCAGAACGAGCAGGACTCCCGCATCCTGGCGGACTTCGCCGGGATCCCGTGCCTGGAGCCGGGGAACCAGCAGGAGGCAAACGACATGACCCGGGAGGCGTTCTCCTGGTCGGAGCGCCACCGGGTCCCGGTCATGGTGCGCATGGTGACGCGCCTCTGCCACGGGAAGGCCGAGGTGGTGGCGAGCGAGCCGGAGCGGCCGCTCCCCCCGTCCAAGCCCGCCGATCCTTGGGAGTGGACGCTCCTGCCTGGGAACGCCCGGCGCCTCCGGAAGCTCCTCCTCGATTCCGAGAACGAGGTGCGGCGCCGCACCCTCGAGTCCCCCTGGAACCGGCTGGAGCCGGGTGATGCGTCGGTGCGGAAGGGTGTCATCACCACGGGGATCGCCAGGAACTACCTCCTGGAGAATCAGGACGACGTGCCGGAGCGCCGGCACCACCTCCATATCGGCGCCTACCCTGCGCCCCGGGAGCTCGTCCTGCGCCTGGTCGAGGAGGTCGACGAGATCCTCATCCTCGAGGAGGGCGAGCCCTATCTGGAGCGGAGGATCCGGGGGCTCCTGCCCACGGCCCTGGAGATCCGGGGCAAGGAGTCGGGAGACCTGCCCATGACCGGCGAGCTCACACCGGAGGAGGTGCGCAGGGCGCTGGGGCTCCCCGCCCGCCGGGAGCTCACCACCGGGCTGGTGCTCCCCGGGCGGCCGCCCCAGCTCTGCAACGGTTGTCCTCACCGGGACGCTTTCCACGCCATGGAGATGGCGCTGCAAGGGCAGGAGCAGTCGTTGGTGACCGGGGACATCGGCTGCTACACCCTGGGGGCGCTGGCGCCCTTCCAGGTCCTGGAGTCGTGCGTGTGCATGGGCGCGTCCATCGGGATGGCGAAGGGGGCGTCGGACGCGGGGCTCCGCCCGGCCGTGGCGGTCATCGGCGACAGCACCTTCCTCCACTCGGGGATCACGCCCCTCCTGGACGCGGTCGCCCACGACACGGACATGACCGTGCTCATCCTGGACAACGGGACCGTGGGGATGACCGGGCAGCAGCCCACCGCCGCCCCTCACTCCACCATCGAGTCGCTGGTGCGGGGCGCGGGGGTGAGCGCCGAACACCTGCACGTGGTGGACCTCCACCCCAAGCGCGTGGGTGAGGTGGCGGAAGTGATCCGGCGGGAGGTCGCCCACCCCGGGCTGTCGGTGATCATCGCGGTGCGCGAGTGCGTCGAGTCGGCGCGGAAGCACAAGGCCGAGGAGAGGCGCCGTGAGCGAGGAGGTGCCTCGTGACCAAGGCGGACATCGTGCTGGCGGGCGTGGGAGGACAGGGCGTCCTCACCGCCGCCGGGCTCCTGGCGGAGGCGGCGCGCCGCGCGGGCCTGACCGTCAAGCAGGGAGAGATCCACGGGATGAGCCAGCGGGGCGGAGCCGTGACGGCCAACCTGCGCATGGCCGAGGGCCCGGTGGCCAGCGACCTCATCCCCCGGGGCGCCGCGACCATGATCCTGAGCCTCGAGCCCGTGGAGGCCCTGCGGTGCCTCCCCTACCTGGCGGACTCGGGCGTGGTGGTGACCTCGTCGAGCCCGGTGGAGAACATCCCGGACTATCCGCCCATGGCGAACGTCCTGGAGGCGCTCTCCCGCCTTCCCAGCTCCATCGTCGTGGAGGCCGACCCCCTGGCCCGTCAGGCGGGCTCGGCCCACGCGAACAACGTGGTGATGCTGGGCGCGGCAGCGGCGCTCCTCCCCTTTCCCGAGTCCCTCCTGCGGGATGTGGTGGGCGAGTACTTCCGAGGTCGGAGCGCGCGCCTGGAGGAGGTCAACCTGAAGGCCTTCGACTCGGGGAAGGCGGCTGCGGCCGCGGTCGTGGGGTGACTTGAGCCGCGAGCCCGTGTCGCTCCACGATGTGAGCGCCGGCCTGGCGGCCGGGGCGCACGCCGAGGGGCGCGCCCTGCTCTTGGAGCCCGAAGGCATGGAGCTCCTTGCCGCCCTGGGCGTGGGCGTGCCCCTGGGGGTGGTGGTGGATGGGCCGGGTGGGATACCCGACATGGACGAGTTCCCGGGGGAGCGGGTTGTGGTGAAGCTGCTCTCCCCGCTCGTGGCCCACCGCACCGAGGTGGGAGGGGTCCGGGTGGTGGAGCGGACGCCCCACGCCGTGGTGCGTGCGGTGGAGGAGCTGGAGAGACTGAGCCCGGATCCGGCGACCCGGTTTCTGGTGCAGGCGTTCGTCTCCCACGACCACGAGCTCGGCAGCGAGCTCCTGCTGAGCGCGCGGTGGAGCCCGGAGTTCGGCGTCGTGCTCACGCTGGCCCCAGGCGGCGTGACGGCGGAGGCTCTGGCGTCCCTGGCCCGTCCGGGCGTGGCATCCCTCGTGTGGGCCGCCGGAGAGGGCTGCGTCGCCCGACTCGAACGCGGGCTGTCCGGCTCGGTGCTGGGGAGCCTGCTCACGGGAGGCCTCCGTGGACGAGCCCCCCGGGTCACGGTGCAGGAACTGGCAGCCTTCGCCGCCGAGTTCACCGCCGCCGCGGCGCAGGTGGTGCCGGGTCGCTTCCTGGAGATTGAGGTCAATCCCCTCGTCTTCGCAGGGGGGCGGCCGGTGGCGCTGGACGCCCTGGTGCGGGTCGCGCCCGCTTCCGGGCAGGACTCCGCAGCGGGAAGGAGTTCAACCCACCCGTTGCCAGCGTCCGCGGCCCTTGCCCGCCGCGCCGCCCTGGCCGCCCTGCTCCGTCCCGCCACCGTCGCCGTCGTCGGGGCCTCGGCCCGGAGCGCCAACCCCGGCCGGGTCATCCTCCGCAACGTGCTGGCCGCCGGGATGGACCCTGCGTCGGTGACCGTTGTGAAGGACGGCGTGAAGAGCCTGGACGGGTGCCGGTGCGTCCCCGACGTGGCCTCTCTGGACCCGGTGGACGTGCTCGTGGTGAGCGTCGCCGCCGGGGAGGTGCCCTCCGTCCTCGAGGCGGCGGTGGCGGGAGCGAAAGCGAAGGGGGTCGTCCTCACCTCGGCGGGGCTGGGTGAGGGGAGCACGGACGGCGAGGCGGCGAAGCGCGTGCGGGAGCTCCTCCGGCGGCCGGGCGCCCCCGCGCTGAACGGCGGCAACTGCCTCGGGATCCGGTCGCTCCCCGGCTGCTACGACACGCTCTTCATCCCCCCGGAGAAGCTGGCGTTTCCCGACGTCCCTCCCCACCCCGTCGCCCTGGTGACCCAGAGCGGTGCCTTCGCCATCGCCCGCACGAGCGCCGTGTCCTGGCTCAACCCGAGCATCGTCGTCACCGTCGGCAACCAGCTGGACGTGACGGTGGGCGAGTGGGTGGAGCACCTGGTGGACGAGCCCGGTCTGGACGTGGTGGGATGCTACGTGGAGGGATTCAGGCCCGGGGACGGCAGGCGCTTCCTGGAGGCGGCCCGCGCGCACCGCGCGAAGGAACGGACGGTCGTCCTCTGCCGCGCGGGCCGGACGCCCGCAGGGCAGGACGCCACGGCGTCCCACACCGCGTCCATGGCCGGAGACTACGCGGTGACGCGCGCGCTGGCGGAGGACGCCGGCGTCCTCGTCGCGGAGACGGTGGACGACTTCAACGACCTCCTCTCGCTGGCGGTCCTGCTTGGGGGCCGGCGGGTGGAAGGCCCCGGCGCGGGGATGGTCTCCAACGCGGGCTTCGAGTGCGTGGCCATGGCGGACGCGCTGGGCTCCCTGCGGCGGGCCGGACTCACGGAAGCGACGAAGACGCGTCTCGGCGGGATCCTCGCCGGCGCCCGCCTGGGCGAGATCGTCGCGCCCTCCAACCCCCTGGACCTGACCCCCATGACCGGGGACGCGGCCTTTGCCGCGGCGGTGGCCGCCGTCCTGGACGACCCCGGCGTGGACGTGGCGGTGGTGGGGTGCGTACCCCTGACCCCCGCCCTGCGCACGCTCCCGGGGGACGAGGACGTGGCCGGGCCCGGAGCGCTCGCGGCGCGCCTCGCGGAGCTATGGCGAGAGACGGCGAAGGCGTGGGTGATGGCGGTGGACGCAGGGCCCCGCTACGACCCGCTCGTGGCGCTCCTCACCGGCGCCGGGATTCCCGTGGTGCGCCGCGCGGACAGGGCCATGGAGCTCCTCGCTCGCTACGTGAGCGCGCGGCTGGAACGCTGAAGCACCGCAGGGGGACCAAGGTCCCTGCGGTGCTTGGCTTCTTCGGAATGTCCCCGGCGCGACTCGAACGCACGACCTGCTGCTTAGGAGGCAGCCG
>CAZJFX010000019.1:0-56499 GCA_964545395.1 uncultured Gemmatimonadaceae bacterium
GTAATCTCCATGCAGCAATATAACCGCAACCACCATAGTGTGAACAGGCCCTAGAGAAGGGCGCCGCGCCCCTCGACCCGGGCCACGTGCGCCACGTCCTTGTCACCCCGTCCAGAGAGACAGATCAGGATAGGCCCCCGTCGGCGGAAGGCGACAGCGTCACGCAGAACGTACGCCACCGCGTGGGCCGATTCCAGGGCCGGGATGATCCCTTCCAACCGGGAGAGGCGGTGGAAGGCCGACAACGCTTCCTCGTCGGTGACCGAGACGTAGACGGCCCGCCCGGTCTCCTTCATCTGTGAATGCTCGGGGCCTACGCCCGGATAGTCCAGCCCTGCGGATACGGAGTGAGCCGGAGCGATCTGCCCGTCGTCGTCCTGGAGAAGATAGCTCAACGAGCCGTGGAGGACACCAGGGCGCCCCGCCGCCAGCGACGCCGCGTGCCGGCCGGTCCCGATTCCCTCGCCGGCGGCCTCCACCCCCACCAGCGTCACGTCGGCGTCCGGGATGAACGCGTAGAAGATCCCCATGGCGTTGGAACCTCCTCCCACGCACGCCACCACCGCCGCCGGAAGGCGGCCCGTCACCTCCAGGATCTGGGCGCGGGATTCCCGCCCGATGACCGCCTGGAAGTCCCGCACCATACGAGGGAACGGGTCGGGCCCCACCACCGAGCCGATGATGTAGTGGGTGCTCTCCACGTTCGTGACCCAGTCCCGGATGGCCTCGTTCGTGGCGTCCTTCAGCGTCCGCGTCCCCGATGCCACCGGGCGCACCTCCGCGCCCAGGAGTTCCATGCGGTACACGTTGAGAGCCTGACGCTCCACGTCCTCCTCGCCCATGTAGACCACGCACTCCAGGTCGAAGAGAGCGCAGGCCGTGGCGGTAGCGACCCCGTGCTGGCCGGCTCCCGTCTCGGCGATGATGCGGCGCTTCCCCATGCGCCGGGCGAGAAGGACCTGGCCCAGCGTGTTGTTGATCTTGTGGGCGCCGGTGTGGTTCAGGTCCTCGCGCTTGAGGTAGATCTCCGGATGCCCCGCCGCCTGCTCCAGGCGCCGGGCCCGGTACAGCGGGGTCGGGCGCCCCACGAAGTCACGGAGGAGCGCGTCCAACTCCGCCAGGAACGCCGGATCGGCGGTGGCGACGGCGAGGGCCGCTTCCACTTCGTCCAGAGCATGGATCAGCGTCTCCGGGACGTAGCGTCCTCCGAAGGACCCGAAGCGGCTCTCCACGGTCACGCGAATGCTCCTCTCCCAGCAGGGTTGCCGGTCCCTCGCCCCGGGCCTCTTGCCCGGCGCGCCTCCCGGATGAAGCGGGCGATGAGATCCGGGTCCTTCCGCCCGGCCCCCACCTCGACCCCCGAACTCACATCTACCACGTGGGGGCCGAAGTGGTCCACCGCCTCGGCCACGCTGTCCGGCGTCAGCCCCCCGGCGAGCACGGTCCTGAGGGGAGCCGGGACCAGCTCCCGCAGGCCCCCGAAGCGCTCCTGAGAGAGCCGCGCGCCCCCACCGCCTACCACCCCCTCCACATGTCCCTCCACCAATATCGCCTCTGCCCACGGCCCGTAGCGGTCCACGGCCCGTCGCACGTCGTCGGGCTCCCGGGCGCGCACAGACTTCCAGAGGCGCCAACCGCCCTCGGCAGCGAGCTCCACCACCACTTCGCGAGGCTCGGAGCCGTGGAGCTGGATCACCCCCGCCCCCACCGCCCGGGCGAACTCCGCCGCCCGCGCCGGCTCCTCGTCCACGAGGACGGCCACTCTCACCGGCGCGAGTCCACGCAGGAGCGCGTCCGCCTCCGCCTCGGCCACGCTCCGCCGGAAGCCCGGGGAGAGTACCACGCCCAGATAGTCAGCGCCCAGGGAGGCCGCGTGCTCGGCGTCCTCCCTGCGCGTCAGGCCGCAGATCTTCACCTCGGGGGCTTCAACCACGCGCCCTCCGCCCGCGGGGCGCCTGCGCCAGCCCGGCGACGGCGGCAGCCGGATCGGGCGCACACAGGAGCGTCTCCCCCACCAAGATGGCATCCACGCCGGCGCCGGCCAGCCGGGCCACGTCATCGGGGGTGCGGATCCCGCTCTCCGAGACCACCTCCACATTCGGGGGTACCGCCTCCAGGAGCCGGAGCGTGGTGTCCAGGTCGGTGGTGAAGGCAGCCAGGTCCCGGTTGTTGATCCCCAGGATGCGGGCGCCGGCGTCCAGCGCGCGCCGGACCTCCCCGGCATCGTGGGCCTCCACCAGCGCGGACATCCCGAGCTGTCCCGCCAGGGCGTGGAGCTCGCGGAGGGCCTCGTCGGAGAGGATGCGCACGATGAGGAGGACGGCATCGGCGCCCGCGGCCCGCGCCTCCAGCACATGCAGCGGGTCGATGGTGAAATCCTTCCGGAGCACCGGGAGGGTAGTGGCGGCCCGCGCAGCCGCCAGGTCCGCCAGGCTCCCCCCGAAGTAGTGCGCGTCGGTGAGGACGCTCAGCGCCTTCGCCCCCGCGGCCTCGTAGGAGCGGGTGAGCGCAACCGGGTCGAGCCCCGGCCGGATCTCCCCCGCGCCGGGCGAGCGCCGCTTGCACTCGGCGATGACCGAGACATAGGCGCTGGAGCGCAGAGCACCCTCCAGGTCCCGGGTGGGCGGGGCGGCCGACACCGCCCGCTCCAACTCCCGGCAACGCGGGCGGAGGGCGTCGAGTTCGCTCCGCTTCGTCGCCACGATGGAAGCCAGAATCCCCGGAAGGGCCCTCGATCCTTGCGGTTCGGCCAACGTTCGGGTATCCTTCTTTCGGTTGCTGTTCGGGTACCTGCCACCGGAGGACAGTCCGATGCCCCTGACCAAGCGCCAGCGGGAGATCTTGGACTACATCGACGGGTTCATCGCCGATCAGGGCTACGCCCCCAGCTTCGAGGAGATCGCCGAGCACTTCGGGTACTCCTCGCTGGCCACGGTGCACGAGCACCTGAGCAATCTGGAGCGCAAGGGATACATCCGGAAGGCCTATAACGAGAGCCGCTCCATCGAGCTGGTGGAGCCTGGTCACGGGGCCCCCACGCTGGAGCTCCCGCTCCTCGGAGCGGTGGCCGCCGGCGTGCCCATCGAGGCGGTCCCCGACAACGAAACGGTGGCCGTACCTCCCGACATGGTGCGCCGTCAGAAGGAGAACTACGTGCTCCGCGTGGAGGGGAACTCCATGATCGAGGAGCAGATCCGGGACGGCGACTACATCGTCGTGCAGGCCCAGCACAACGCCGAGGACGGTGAAATGGTGGTGGCGCTGGTGGGAGGCGATTCGGCCACGGTGAAGAAGCTCTACCGGGAGCCGGGGGGCCGCATCCGCCTGCAGCCGGCCAACCCGACCATGGAGCCGATCATCCTGGATGCCCGGGAGGTGCGCATCCAGGGCGTTGTGGTGGGGGTCATCCGGAAGTACTAGAGGTCCCCGGCTCCGGACCTCAGCGCCGCAGCGTAGCGGCGCGGAGCCTGGCCAGGGCGTCCCGGGCCCGCCCGTCGTCCACCGCGGCGGCGGCTTCCGTCACGCCCTCGGCCAGGGTGGCGGCCCTCCCGGCCACGTAGATGGCTCCGGCGGCATTCAGAAGGGTGGCCGTGCGTGCCGCCCCCGCCTCCCCGGCGAGGACGGCCTCGATGGTGCGGGCGTTGTCGTCGGGCCCACCCCCGGCCAGCCCCGCCGGCGCGATCTCCTCCAGCCCCACGTCGGGGGGCGAGGTCTCGTACCGGGTGACGCAGCCATCCCGGAGCTCGGCCACCCGGGTGACGCCGGAAGGGCTGATCTCATCCATCCCCGGCGCACCGTGGACCACCAGCGCGCGCTCCTGTCTCAACTCCGCCAGCGCCCCCGCTACCAGGTCGAGGAGGCCAGGGTCCGCCACACCCATGACCTGCCGGCGCGCGCCGGCGGGGTTCGTGAGCGGGCCCAGGATGTTCATCACGGTGGTGATGCCGAGGCCGCGACGCACGGGCCCCACGTGGCGCATGGCCGGGTGGAGGAGAGGCGCGAACATGAACACGATCCCCTCTTCCGCCAGGATCTCGCCCATGCGCTCGGGCGTGAGGTCGATGCGCACCCCGAGGGCCTCCAGCACGTCCGCCGACCCGCTCCGGGACGTGAAGGAGCGGTTGCCGTGCTTCGCCAGCCTCACCCCCGCTCCCGCGGCCACCAGCGCGGCGGCGGTGGAGATGTTGAAGGTGGTGACCCCTCCCCCTCCCGTGCCCGCGGTATCCACCAGGCTCGAGGGATCCTCCGCCGGCACCGGGACCATGGCCTTGCGGAGCGCGCGCACGCCGCCGGCCACCTCCACCGGGTGAACGCCCTTGGCACGGAGGCCCACGAGGAACCCCGCCATCTGGATCTCCGAGGCGGCTCCGGTCATGAACGCGGTGAACACGTCCTCGGCCTCCACGGCGTCCAGGTCCACGGAGTCGGCGACCTTTTCCAGGAGACGGGTGAGGTCGACTTCTCTTTCCTCGGGCTCGGTGACGGTCACGGCGCTGTCTCCACGGGGGATGCGGGGGGACTGAAATCCTAAGGGCGACGCGGTTTTTCGGTCAATGACGCAAGTCGCGCGCTCGCTTGACACCGCCCCCCCCACCGGTAGCTTACCGCCCGTGGATACTGGGACTCCGATCCGTCTTCAGCTCACCCTGCACTACGACGGGTCGGGCTTCCACGGCTGGCAGTTCCAGCCGGACCAGCGCACGGTCCAAGGGGAGTTGGAGGCCGCCGTGTCGAGGCTGGCGGGGATCCCCCGCACCGTGGTGGGGTCCGGGCGCACGGATGCCGGCGTCCATGCCAGCGGCCAGGTGGCCTCGGTGGACATGCCCCCCCGCTGGAGCCCGGAGGCCCTCCTCCGGGCTCTCAACGCCATCCTCCCCCCGGACATCTGGGTTCAGGAGGTTCACCGCGTCCGCAGCGACTTCCACCCCCGCTTCGACGCCCTCACCCGGACCTACGTCTACCGGATCGGGACCCGCCCCGATGCACGGTCTCCCTTCCACCGGCCCTGGTGCTGGGCCCTGGGGGAGAGGCTGGAGGCCGAGGCCCTGGGCCGGGCCGCCTCATGCCTCCTCGGCGAGCACTCCTTCCTGGCCTTCGCCAAGGCGGGGCAGCCCGAGCGGGGCGACCGGTGCCGGGTGTCCCGGGCCGCCTGGGACGAGTGGGAGATGGGCCTCCGCTTCATCGTCACCGCGGACCGCTACCTGCACCACATGGTGCGCTATCTTGTGGGGACCATGGTGGACGTGGCCCGGGGACGGCGCCCCGTGGAGGACATGGAAGCCCTCCTCCGCTCGGAGTCCGGCCTGGAAACGTCCCCGCCAGCCCCGCCGGAAGGGCTCTTCCTGGCGGAAGTGGAGTATCCAGAGCACGTGCGCGTCCCCGACGTCCTGTAACACCAAACCAAGCCCTCAGCAGTACGGAGAACGGCAAACCATGAAGATCTTCCTGGACACCGCCGACCTCGGTGAGATCCGTCGCGCCGCCGAGGCGAACCTCATCGACGGCGTGACCACCAACCCGACGCTGGTCAGCAAGGTCGCGGGCGCGCGTGACCCGAAGGATCTCTACCGGGAGATCTGCGAGGTGGTGGGTGGCCCGGTGAGCGCCGAGGTCATCGGCACCGACAAGGAGACCATGATCACCGAGGGGCGGAAGCTGGCCCGGCTCCACGACCATATCGTGGTGAAGCTCCCCATCACCGAGGACGGGCTCAAGGCCTGCCGCGCTCTGGGGAGCGAGGGAATCCGCACCAACCTGACGCTGTGCTTCTCCGTATCCCAGGCCCTCCTGGTCGCGAAGGCAGGGGCGACGTACGTGTCGCCCTTCGTGGGGCGCATCGACGACATCTCCGGAGACGGGATGGGGCTCATCCTGCAGATCCGCCAGGTGTACGACAACTACGGGTACGATACCGAGATCCTGGCCGCTTCCCTGCGTCACCCCGTGCACGTGGTGGAGTCCATGCTCCAGGGCGCGGACGTGGCCACCATGCCTCCGAAGGTGCTCTGGCAGCTCACCAAGCATCCCCTCACGGACAATGGCCTCGCTGCCTTCCTGAAGGACTGGGAGAAGCTCGGCACCACGCTGTGAGATCGGGACGCGAACGAGGAGACAGGAGAAGAGCCGGAGCACCATGGTGACACGGTCCCTGACACGGTGGATCGCCTTCGTGGCCGTCGGCGTGTTGGCAGCGTGCACGTCCCAGGGCACCTCGGTGGCCGGCGCCGCCGAGGCCGGCGCGGACGCCGCGCCGGGACCCCTGGCCAGCCTCGCCCAGACCCCACCCGCGGCCGCGCCCACCCCCACCCAGCGCTCCGCCCAGGTGGACGCCTCCCGCAGGACCGCCATCGTCCAGGCGGCGGCCGTGGTCGCCCCGGCGGTGGTGAACGTGAGCGTCATCGGTCGCGAGCAGGCGCGCCCCGAAACCCTCTGGGAGAGCTTCTTCATGCCGCCCGGCGCCCAGCGGCGCGCCATGGGCTTCGGCTCGGGCGTCATCGTGCGCGGCGATGGCGTCATCCTCACCAATGACCACGTGGTGCGGAACGCCGAGCAGATCAAGGTCACGCTCCCCGACGGGCGAGATTTCGAGGCCCTGCTGGTGGGCACGGACCAGGTGGCGGACATCGCCGTGCTGCGCATCCGCGGCACCGACCTCCCGGTGGCGCCGGTGGGGACCGCCGAGGGACTCCTCATCGGCGAATGGGCCGTGGCCATCGGCAATCCCTTCGCGAACTACTTCGCCGACGCCGAGCCCACGGTCACCGCGGGGGTGGTGTCGGCGGTAGGGCGCAACATCGTGCCCTCGTCCGAGGAAGACGGATTCTACCTGGGGATGATCCAGACGGACGCCTCCATCAACCCGGGGAATTCCGGCGGGCCCCTCGTGAACGCGATGGGGCAGGTCATCGGGATCAACGCCTCCATCTTCTCGCGGAGCGGTGGGAGCGAGGGCACCGGCTTCGCCATCCCCATCGACCGCGCGCTGCGCATCGCCGACGATCTGCTGGCCCACGGCGAGGTGCGCCGGGCGTGGCTCGGGGTGGACGTGGAGCCGGTGGAGGCCGACGCCTGGGGACGCACGCGCGGCGTGCGGGTCGCCCGCGTCGCTCCCGGCTCGCCGGGCGACCAGTCGGCGGTGGAGGTGGGGGACCGCCTCCTCGCCGCCAACGGGAAGGCGCTGAACACGCCCCTGGACTTCGAGGCCGTGATGCTGGACCTGCGCGCCGGCGACGCCCTTGAGCTCTCCCTGGAGGGGCAGCCGCGCCCCGTGCGCTTGCGCGCCGCCGCACTCCCGTCCGTCACCGCCGAGCGGGTCACGGTGCTCCGGGACATGCAGCTCATCACGGTGACGCCGCAGGTGCGCGCGGAGCGGGGGATCACGAGCGAGGACGGGGCCCTCATCGCCAGCATCTCCGCCGAGCTCGCGGGACAGCTGGGGCTGCGCCAGGGCGACGTCCTCGTGCAGGTGAACCGGGCCCGCGTGCGGAGCGCCGACGATGCCGCGCGCGTCTTCGAGGGGCTTCGCGGCCAGGGCACCGTCCGCATCTACGTGGAACGCAACGGCGGCTATGTCGCCCGTGACCTCTACTGGCGCCGATGAGAGGAGGAACTCCGTGAGCGATAGCCAGGACCAGCACGTCCACCCCCTCTCGGAGCGGTATGCGTCCCGGGATATGCAGGAGATCTTCTCGCCCGGCCGGAAGTTCGGCACCTGGCGCCGGCTCTGGCTGGCGCTGGCCGAGTCGGAGAAGGAGCTGGGGCTCCCCATCTCCGACCAGGCGGTGGCGGAGTTGAAGAGCGCCCTGGACGCGCCGTTGGATCTGGGGAAGGCCGCCGAGTACGAGCGCCGCTTCCGCCACGATGTCATGGCGCACGTGCACCTCCTGGGTGACGACGCGCCCGCGGCCCGGGGCGTGATCCACCTGGGTGCCACCAGCGCATACGTGGGAGACAACACCGACCTCATCCTCCACCGGGAGGCGCTCACGCTCGTCCGTGATCGCCTGGTGCGGTGCGTGGCGGCGCTGGCGGTGTTCGCCCGGGAGCACGCCGAGCTCCCCACCCTGGCGTACACCCACTTCCAGCCCGCCCAGCCCACCACCGTGGGCAAGCGGGCGACGCTCTGGATCCAGGACTTCCTCCTGGACCTGGAGGAGGTGGAGTTCCGCCTGCGTACGCTGCGCTTCCGGGGAGTGCGGGGGACCACGGGGACCCAGGCCTCCTTCCTCGAGCTGTTCCAGGGGGACCACGCCAAGGTGGATGCCCTCGACCAGGCGGTGGGGCGGCGCATGGGGTTCGAGGCCAGCTACCCGGTGAGCAGCCAGACGTACACGCGGAAGGTGGACTACGCCGTGCAGGCCACCCTCGCCGGAATCGCCGTCTCGGCATCGAAGATGGGGCATGACCTGCGGCTCCTGGCGCACCTGCGCGAGGTGGAGGAGCCCTTCGAGTCGGAGCAGATCGGCTCGTCGGCCATGCCCTACAAGCAAAATCCCATGCGAGCGGAGCGCATCTGCGCCCTGGCCCGGCACGTCATCGTCCTCGCGCAGGACCCGGCGTTCACCGCCGCTACCCAGTGGCTCGAGCGCACGCTGGACGACTCCGCCAACCGGCGCCTCTCCGTCCCCGATGCGTTCCTCGCCCTGGACGGGACCCTCATGCTGGTCGAGAACGTGGCGCGGGGGCTGGTGGTGAACCCCCAGGTGGTCCGGAGGAACCTGGCGGAACATCTTCCGTTCATGGCCACGGAGACCATCCTCATGCACGCCACCGCGCGCGGCGGCGACCGCCAACACCTCCACGAGCGCATCCGCCAGCACTCCATGGCGGCGGCGCGCCGCATGAAGGACGAGGCGGCACCGGCGGACCTGCTGGAGCGGATCGCCTCCGACCCGGCGTTCGGCTTCTCCCGCTCGGAGCTGGACGCGCTCGTGGACCCGCGCCGGTTCGTGGGGCGTGCGCCCGAGCAGGTGCTGCGCTTCCTCGATGAGTGGGTAGTGCCCGTACTGGCCCGACACCAGGCCCGATCGGGCCGCATCGCCGAGGCGAGCATCCATGTCTGACATGCCGGGCGGCGACAAAGCCGTGCTCCATTCCCAGCTCCCCCTCACCCTCCTGCACCGGGGCAAGGTCCGCGACGTCTACGAGGTGGACGCGGAGACCCTTCTCATGGTGGCCTCCGACCGGGTGAGCGCCTTCGACGTGGTCATGGGACGCCCGGTGCCCCGCAAAGGCGAGGTGCTCACGCTGGTGACGGCGTGGTGGATTTCCCAGCTCGAGGGGCGCGTTCCCCATCACCTCCTCGCGGTGGATCCGGACGTGATCTTGGCCCGGTACCCGCAGTTGGCGGACAGCCGCGACGCCTGGGCCCGGCGCGCCATGCTCGTGCGGCGCACCACCCCCGTCCTCGTGGAGTGCATCGTCCGCGGCTATATTTCGGGGTCGGCGTGGAAGGAGTACCGCACCCGGGGCACGCTGGCGGGCGAGGCGCTCCCTCAGGGGCTGCAGGAATCCGAGCGCCTGGACCCACCCATCTTCTCGCCCTCCACCAAAGCCCTGGAAGGCCACGACGAGAACATCACGTTCTCGCAGACCGAGGAGTTGGTGGGACCGGACCTGGCGGCACGGCTCCGCGATCTCTCCCTGGAGGTCTACTCCTTCGGGAGGGACCTGGCCGACAGGAGCGGGATCATGCTGGCGGACACCAAGTTCGAGTTCGGCCACGACAGCTCGGGCCGGCTCCTGCTCATCGACGAGGTCCTCACGCCCGACTCGTCCCGCTTCTGGCCCAAGGAGCACTACACCGTCGGGCGGAGCCAGCCCTCCCTGGACAAGCAACCGCTCCGGGACTGGCTCGAGACCCTGGAGGGATGGGACAAGACACCGCCGGCGCCGCCCCTCCCCGATGAGGTGGTGAACGCGACCTCCGCCCGCTACCAGGACGCCTTCCGCCGCCTCACCGGCGTGTCGCTGGACGCCTACCCCCTCCCCCGGTTCGGAGACCAGCCATGAGATTCGCCAGCGAGGGATACCCGTTCATCGCCGCCGCGTTGGTGCTGGCTGCCCTGGGCTGGATCGTGTGGGCCCTGGGCTCCGCCGGTCTGGCGGGACAGATCCTGGCCCCGGTGCTGACCGTCCTCGCGCTCTTCCCGCTCTGGTTCTTCCGGGACCCGGACCGGCGCATTCCCACGGAGCCCGGCGTGGTCGTGGCCCCCGGCGAGGGGCGCGTCCTCCTGGTCGAGGAAGCCGACGAGCCCACGTACCTCGGAGGCCGGGCGCGGAAGATCTCCATCTTCCTGAGCATCTTCGACATCCACGTGCAGCGGGCCCCGGCGGCCGGGCGGGTGGAGTACAAGGTGTACAAGCCCGGCAAGTTCGCCTTGGCCTGGCTGGACAAGGCGTCGGAGGACAACGAGCAGGCCTCGGTGGGGATCTCCACCCCTCACGGCAAGGTGCTGGTGCGCCAGATCGCCGGGTTCATCGCGCGGCGCATCGTCACCTATCCCGAGGAGGGACAGGACGTGGCCCTGGGCGAGCGCATCGGGATCATTCGCTTCGGGTCGCGGGTGGACCTCTTCCTCCCCCTCGACTGGGACGTCACGTGCGCTCCTGGAGACCGGGTGGTGGGCGGGCTCACGGTCCTCGCCCGCCAGCCCTCGGGGCCGGGCTCGTGATGCCACCCCGTCCCCCGCGTAAGGAAACGCTCCAAAAGGGCGTGATCATCCTGCCGTCGGCGTTCACCCTGGGGAACCTCTTCTTCGGGATCTACGCCATGGTCGCCACCCTCCGTGGCGACCTGATGTGGGCAGGCTGGTTCATCGTGTTCGCCGGGACGCTGGACATGCTGGACGGGCGCATCGCCCGCTTCACGCGCACCGGGTCCCGGTTCGGCGCCGAGCTGGACTCGCTCGTGGACGCCATCTCCTTCGGGGTGGCACCCGGCCTGATCATGTACAAGCTCTACTTCGCCGACACGAACTGGAGCTGGCTGCTCTCGTACGTGTTCGTCGCGGCGGTGGTGGTCCGCCTGGCCCGGTTCAACGTCGAGCAGTGCGGCGAGGCCAAGCGGTACTTCCACGGGCTTCCCTCCCCCGCGGCGGGGATGTTCCTGGCCTCGTTCTACCCCTTCAGCCAGACGCCCTTCTTCGCTCAGTACCTGGCGGACCTACGCTGGCATCAGATCATGGCCATAGCCACGGTGCTGGTCGGGGTCCTGCTGGTGAGCCACATCCCGTACGCGAAGGTGCCCCGCATCGGCCTGCGCACGGCCCAGGGGCTTTTCAACACGGCGTTCATCCTCGCCTGCCTCTTCGCCGCGCTGATAATTCCCCGGTATTACTTCTTCACGGCCCTCCTCCTCTACATCACCTGGGGGCTGCTGAAGGCGGCGTTCATCGGCCTCATGGACCGCCTCCCGGGGGGTGACCCCCTGGCCGACATGGAGTACGACGAGGCCGCCACCCGTGGTGAGGTGCGCGAGCTGGACTACGGTGCCTTGGGACCCAACATCCCGGTCCCCGCAGAGGGAGCCGGGGAGGACCAACCCGAGGAGGAGCAAGCTTGAGCCGCTATCGGTTGGAGATCATGGACACACCCGCCACCGCGGGAGCCTGAACCGTGTGCGGCGTCGTCGGCCTCAGCGGCGTGGAGAACGCCGCGGAGAAGGCGTTCCTGGCCCTCTATGCACTCCAGCACCGGGGGCAGGAAGCGGCAGGGATCGCCGCCTTCGGGGACGACGGCGTCTCCCGCGTGCACAGGGGAGCCGGTCTCGTCTCCGAAGTGTTCGGGCACACCACGCTGAGCCACCTCTCGGGCCGGACCGCCGTGGGGCACGTGCGCTACTCCACGTCCGGAGGAAGCCTCCAGGAGAACATCCAGCCCATCACCGCCCGGTACGCACGGGGGGAGATGGCCCTCGCCCACAACGGGAACTTCACCAACCACCTGGACCTGCGTAGCCGCCTGGTGGACGACGGGGCCATCTTCCGGACCTCGTCGGACACCGAGATCCTCATCCACCTGGTGGCGAAGTCGCGCCACGATACGGCGGACGCCCAGTTGGACGACGCCCTCACCTACCTGGAAGGGGCATACTCCCTCGTGCTCTCGGTGGGCGACACGCTCTACGCCGTGCGTGACCCCCGGGGGTTCCGCCCCCTGGTGCTGGGCCGCCTGGGCGAAGGGCACGTCGTCGCCAGCGAGACCTGCGCCCTGGACATCCTGGGCGCCGAGTACGTCCAGGACCTGCGCCCCGGAGAGGTCCTGAAGATCCGTGGCAGGAAGGTGCAGCGCCTGCGGTCCCTCCCGGCGTGCGAGCGAGCGGCGCCCTGCATCTTCGAGCTGATCTACTTCGCCCGCCCCGACACCCACATCGGGGGGCATAGCGTGGACCGGGCCCGGCGGGCGTTCGGGCGCCGGCTGGCGGAGGAGCACCCCGTGGAGGCGGATGCCGTCGTGGCCGTGCCGGACAGCGCCAACTCGGCGGCCCTGGGCTTCGCCGAGGCCAGCGGGATCCCCTTCGAGCTGGGGCTCCTGCGGAACCACTACGTGGGGAGGACGTTCATCCAGCCCACGCAGGAGGACCGCGATTTCGGGGCCCGCATGAAGTACAACCCGGTGCGCGAGGTCCTGGCCGGCAAGCGAGTGGTCGTGGTGGACGACTCCCTGGTGCGCGGCACCACCAGCCGCTCCCTGGTCCGCATGCTCCGGGCCGCAGGCGCCGCCGAGGTCCACTTCCGCATCGCCAGCCCGCCGGTGCGCTTCCCCTGCTTCTACGGCATCGACATGCCCACAAAGGGGGAGCTCATGGGCTCACGTCTGACGGTGGCCGAGATCACCGAAACGCTGGGCGTGGACTCGATGGGCTACCTCTCCCTGGAGGGGATGGTGGGCGCCGTGGGCGAAGGGGCCCCGTACTGCACGGCGTGCTTCTCCGGAGACTACCCGGCACCCCTGGTGGACGTGGACAAGGGGCTGGCCTCGGCGGAAGGCCCCACGACGTGCTGAGCGGCGCCCGGGACGCGGGCCTCCGCCCCCACGCCGATCCGGTCCCCAACGCGTTCCTCCTCGCCCTCCCCAAGGCCGAGCTTCACGTCCACCTGGACGGGAGCCTCCGCGCCGCTACCATGGCGGAGCTGGCTCGGGAGCGGGGGGTGGAGATGCCCTGGCGCGACGCCGAAGACTTGGCCGCGCACATGCTCGTGTCCGACGCCCACTCCCTCGAGGAGTACCTGGCCCGCTTCGTCCTCACCTTGGCCGTGATGCAGGACCCCGACGCGTTGGAGCGCATCGCCTACGAGCTGGCCGAGGACCACGCGCGGGAGAACGTCCGGTACCTGGAGGTGCGCTTCTGCCCCGCGCTGTGCACGCAGGAGGGCCTCGCGGCCCACGAGGTGCTCGACGCGGTGCTCGCCGGGCTGGCGCAGGCCGAGCGCGACTTCCCCATCGTGACCCGGGTCATCGTGTGCGCCCTGCGCACCCTGGACCCCGTGGTATCCGTCGAGATGGCCGCCCTCGCGGTGGCGTACCGGGACCGGGGCGTCGTGGCTTTCGACCTGGCCGGCGCCGAGGCCGGCAACCCCGTGGACGAGCACCTGGAGGCGTTCCGGCTGGCCGAGGCCGCCGACCTGCCGCGCACCGTCCACGCCGGGGAGGGCTTCGGGGCTCCCTCCATCCATCAGGCCGTGCACCTGGCCGGCGCCGCCCGCATCGGGCACGGTACCCGCCTCCTGGAGGACCCGGAGTTGGAGGCCCTGGTGCGGGAGCGGCGCATCCCTCTGGAGGTGTGCCTCACCTCCAACCTGCAGACCACCGTGGCACCCTCCTACGCCGCGCACCCCGTGCGCCGCTACTGCACCCTGGGGATCCCCGTGGTGCTCTGCACCGACAACCGGCTCATGTCCGGCGTGACCCTCACCGACGAGTACCGGCACGCCCGCGACCATCTGGGGTTCGGGCGCGACGAGCTGGTGCGCGTGGCGCGCACCGGGTTCGAGGTGGCGTTCGTGGAGCGTTCGGCGCGCGAGGCGCTGGTGGTGGGTTTCGACGCGGAGGTGGGTAAGCTGGCTGGGTGACGCTGGGGGTGGAGGGCGGGCCCCACTCGGGGGCGCGCTTCGCTACGCACGCTGCGCCGTGCGAGCCCCACTCGGGGGGCCCGCCCTCCGCCCCCGCGCTCGCCTGACAGCTACCCTGCGCGGGGCTTCACAGCGCGACGGTCATTCGGCCTGCGTGAACGCTCCCGAAGAGCGCCCCACCCTCCTGGCGGCTTACCCCCCGGCCTTCGGTCGGGAGTCACGGGGGCCCAAGGCCCGCGACGCGCCCCCTGAGGCCGACATCGGCGCCGGGGACCGGACGACCCGGCGCCGCCTAAGCGAGGCCCAAAGCCAGAACGGTCCCCCGATCATCCGGGTCGACGCGCCGAGCGGTCGGCCGTAGGGGGTGCGTCGCGGGCCTTTGTGCACCGAGACACACGCGCCCCACCCCCATACAAGCGAATCGCCCCCGCCGGACCGAAGTCCGACGGGGGCTTTTCGCTCAGCGAGCTGAGCTTACTGCTACTTCGTGCTTAGAAGATCACGAAGTTGGGCACCGTCTCGATGTCCGTCACGGACGACTCGAGCTTGATGGTGAGCAGGTACGCCGGGGTCGCCGGCACGGGCACCACGCGAGTGGTGAGACCCACCGAGAGCAGGTCGACTTCGACCACATACACGCCCTCGTCCAGCCCAGTGAACTGGTACTTACCATCCGCGCCCGTGATCGCCGAGCGCTGCGTGCCCGGGATCTTGGTGCACACGACGCCAGCCGTCGGCGTGATGGGAGCCGCGGCGTTGTTGTAGCAGCGCGTCAGGTAGACGGTCGCATTGGGCAGGACCACACCAGGCGCCGCTGCACCCTTGTTCACGCCGCCGTCAACCTGGCCCACACCCTTCGCCAGGAAGGTGAAGTGCGTCGTCGAGATGTTCGGCAACGTCCCCCCGGCACCGTCCGTGGCGTAGTTCCAGGCCGGCATGGCGCTGTTGCTCGCAGGCGTCTTGGTACCGACCCGCATCGTCCCGTTCGGCCCATCGAGAGGGGCCGCGGTGGATACAAGTGCCGTCGTCTTCACGCTGAACGGCGCACCTGCGAACACGGTGAAGTTCGTATGGGCACCGGTGGCACCGTTGAGGGCACGCGTCACGTGCGCCGTCGTAGACGACGCCCGAACGATGTAGTCACCCTCCTGGAGCCCCGTGAACTCGTACGAGCCATCCGCTCCACTGGTGATCGTCTGCAGGACCGACTCGCCGGAGTCGATGACACCGTCGGCGTCGGTATCCCCGATGAGGTCGACCGTCGCACCAACCAACGCCTCACCTCCGTCGATGGTATTGGTATCGCCATCGCGGTCGTTCAGGATCGCGCCCTGGATCTTGGTGTCCATGCGCGTGGCGCGGAAGTTGGCAATAGCGACGAAGCCAGTGCCCTGAGCATCACGCGAGCCCTTCGAGGCGCTGGTGTTGTCCAGTGCACCAGTGACGTCCCCACCGGAGATAACGGGCGCGCTGGTCGTGGTGAGCGTGTCCTTGAACTGCCAGACGGACGCCGAGTCACCGTCAAGTGCCTCGATGGTGTACGGACCCTCGAGCAGGTTGGCGTTGGTGCAGTAGGCACCCGTCGCACCGATGAGGGCCCCGGTGCACACACCGGCACCGATCGCCTGCACCGTCACCACGGTATCCTTCGACGGACCGACGAAGGTCGGAGCCGTCTTCACCCAGACATTCAGACCCGTCGCGGACACGCCCGCGGTCGCATCGGACACGACACCCTGGATCTGGAGGTTGTTGGCCTTCCACGCGAACGACGAGTACATGGCTGACGTCGCACCGTTGACGTTGAAGCCCTTCACGGTGTCAGCCTGCTGCTTGCCGCTCAGGAACACGGTGTAGGCCGTGTCGGAGATGATGGTTGCGGTCGAGACACCCGGGGGCACCGGCGTCGGCTGAACCGTCACCAGGTACGTCTTGTTGGCGGCCAGCGGCGCAGCGCACGCATGGACGTACTCCACGTTTGCCGCCGAGAAGCCGCAACCAACACCTGAGCCAGCAGTCTGCAAGAAGGGACCACCAGCGATCGCAGCGCCACGCGAACCGTCGGCGTTCACGTTGTAGATGTTGAACTGAACCGGATCAGCCGCGATCGGAGCCGGGTCACCCGCGGTGAACTTCACCACGTCGTCCTGCTCACGGTGCGACCGCAGCACCAGACGGGCCTGCGTGTACTTCACCGTCTGCGTACCCGCCAGCGTGATCGAGTCGGGCTGCGTACCGTCGAGGATGATCCCCAGGTGCCCGCCGATGGTCCGGGCAACGCCTGTCGTGATCGCGGCGGTCTGCGTGTAGTTCAGAGTGTTGTTCGCCACGGCCTCGTTGAGGCGCACGAACAGGGTGTCTGCCCCACCAAAGTCAGTGGTGGTCAGGACGGGAACCGCTGCAAGGTTGATGGTCGGATTCGTGCCGCACGCAGCCGTAGCCGAACCGTTGATGCACGAGATCACCATCCGGCCATAACCGGCCGGCACTTCCGGAACGGCTGGCGGAGACACCTCCGTCGTAAGATCCGCCGGCAGCAGCTTGTCAGCGGGGAGAATGGTGTCAGTCAGAGCTGTCTTATCCCAGACGTTGTACGCCCAGCCGTTCAGGGAGTTGCCCACGCCGTCCTTGCTGGCGAACCGGACGATGATCCCCGTGTTCAGCAGGTCGAACTCGTCAGGCGCCACAACGAGCGTGTCCTGCGCGTTGTACTTGATCTCGATCGTGGCCTCGCCATTGGTCGCGCGGTTGGGGTTCGCCGCCGCGACATAACGCGCGAACACGATGTTGTCCGCCGCGCCCGCCGGGCTGGTGTCGGTGGCCCGGAGGAAGCTGAACGTCGCGGCGCCGTTGGCGTCGGTCGTTGCAGTACCGAGCTTGCCCGTCGCGCCCCCGGCGACAGCGTTGGCATACGTGTCGTACAGGTCGATCGTGACGTTCGGCTCGGGCCTCACACGAGTGCCGATGCTCGCGGGCAGGCCTGCGCCCGCGTCAGCACCCAGGAACGCCTCGGCCGTCACGTACTGCTTGAGGATGTCGAACGGGAAGTTCACCGTTGCGGTGGCGCCCGGCGTGAGCGTCACGATGGACGACACGCTCGCACCGCCCCAGCCGAACGTGCCGGCCGCGGGAGGCGTGATGGTCACGCGGTAGGTGCCGTGCACCAGGCCGGGGAACTCATACAGACCGTCGGAGGTCGTCGTGGTCGCGAGGTTGTTGACCGCGCCACCCTCGATGGTGATGGTCACGCCGGAGAGCGCGTAGACGCTCTCGACGGTGGCACCGTCGTAGATGTTGTTCTTGACGTTCTCGTCGAGGAACAACATGCCGTTGATCTTCGCGGTGGCGACGTAGGCGGCTGCGAAGTTCTTCAGCGCCGACTCACCAGCTGCGACGGTCACGTCCTCGGAGGTCGCGGCGAACGAGTACATCGTGGTGTCGAAGCCGGAGACGGTCACCGTGTAGGTGCCGGCCCGGAGCGCCACGAACGAGTACTGGCCGTTCGCATCGGTGTTGACCGTGGCGCCGGTATTCAGCGTCACCTTGACGCCGGGAAGGCCCGTGGCGCCAACGGTGACCGTGCCGACGATGCTGGCCGTCTTGATGTACGTGCCGGCGAAGTTCGCGTTCGCCGTCGAGCCCGCCGTGGCGATGGTCACGGTCTGGGCAACGCTCGTGAACGTCGCGTCGGCGGCGAACCCGCTGATCGTCACCGTGTAGGTGCCGGCCGTGAGGTTCGAGAACGTGTAGGCGCCGGCTGCGTCGGTGGTAGCCGTGGCGCCCGTGGACAGCGTCGCCGTGACACCGGCGGCCGGCGCAGCGTCGATGGTCACCGTGCCGGTGATCTTCGCGGTCGCGACCTTCGTGCCGTTGAACGAGGCCACCTGGGACTGGCCCGCGGCCACCGTCACGCTCGCCGTCGAAGAGGCGAAGGCGTACTGCGTGGCGTCGAAGCCGGAGATGGTCACGGTGTAGCTGCCGGCCCGCAGCCCGGTGAAGGCGTACTGGCCGTTGGCGTCGGTGTTGACGTTGGCGCCTGCGGTGTTCGTACCCGAAAGCGTGACCTTCACGCCCGCCAGGCCTGAACCGCCGGCCGCAACCGAGCCGAGGATCGCCGACGTGCGCACGTAGGCGCCGTCGAAGTTGACCGTCTGCACCTGGCCCGACGTAGCGATCGTCGCGCCCTTGGTGGTGGTCGAGAAGGTCGCGTCCGTGGGGAAGCCACTGATGGTCACCGTGTACGTGCCGGCCTTGACTCCTGCGAAGGAGTACTGGCCGGACGCGTCCGTCGTCGCGGCAGCGCCGGACGACAACGTAACGGAGACACCAGACTTGGCCGTCCCCTCGATCGTGACCGCGCCCGAGATCGTGCCCGTGACGTCGGGAACCGTGATCGGCTCCGAACCCTCATCACAGGCAGCGAACGCAACAAGCGCTGCGAGGGAAAGTACCTTGAGTCTCTTCATGTCACCTGATCCCATGAAGGGGAAGTTCGTGCCCGGATTGGGCACATGAAACCGAGGAATCTTGGAGCAAGATCGATGCCAGCTTGGCGCCATTACTAAGTGGCTGTGCCACAACACCTTAGCTCTTCTGCAAACCCCTCGTGGAGCCTCAGAAAACCGAGATGCCTCAGTTTTCCGGGTTCTCGGCCAGGAAGCGCTCCGCCAGCTCGACGAGGGAAGCCGCCCCAAGGTAGACCGGCGTGCGCTGGTGGAGGGTCCTGGGCTCCAGCTCCAGGAGCCGGGTCCGGCCGTCGCTTCCCCGCCCCCCCGCCTGCTCCGCGAGCATGGCCATGGGGGCCGCCTCGTAGAGGAGCCGGAGCTTCCCTTCGGGGTTGTTTCGGTCGGCCGGGTACATGAAGAGCCCCCCCAGGAGAAGGGTCCGGTGCATGTCCGACACCAGGGAGCCGATGTAGCGGGATCCGAACCCCCCTTCCCGCTTCAGGTGGCTCACCAGGCGCTGCTGCCCGGGGAGCCAGCGATGGTAGTACGCCTCGTTGATCGAGTAGGTTTTCGACGGGGGGTCGGGGATGCGGAGGTTGGGGTGGCTCAGGAGGAACTCGCCGATGGAGGGGTCGAGCGTGAAGCCGTGGACCCCGGTCCCGGTGGTGTAGACCAGCATGGTGGAGGATCCGTACAGGACGTATCCCGCCGCCACCTGCCGGGAGCCGGGCTGCAGGCAGTCCTCCATCGTCCCCCGCTTCCCCCGGGTGATCTTCCGGTGGATGGAGAAGATCGTGCCGATGGACACGTTCACGTCGATGTTCGACGACCCGTCCAGGGGGTCGTAGAGGACCACGTAGTCCCCGGCGGGAAACTTGTCGGGGATGGGAATGGGATCCTCCGCCTCCTCGGAGGCGAGCACCGCGATGTACCCGGTGTGGTCCAGCGCCCTGTACAGCACCTCGTTGGCGTACAGGTCCAGCTTCTGCACCTGCTCACCGTGGACGTTCTCGTCGCCCGTGCGCCCCAGGATGTCCACCAGCCCCGCCATGTTCACCTGCCGGGAGATCATCTTGGCGGCGAGCGCGATGGAGTCCAGGATGCCCGAGAACGCTCCCGTGGCAGCGGGGTGCCTGCGCTCCTGGTCGATGAGGAAGCGCGACAGGGTGACGACGCTGGTGTCGGGCATGGGCGGCGTGGTTGACGGCGGAGCTCCTGTTCCAGCCGGAGGTTAGGGCGGCACCCCGACCCGGGTCAACGCCCCCGCGCACCCCAGGCGCGCACCACCCACGCGCCGTCCCTGCGCCCCAGGACGCTCAGCGTCCCTTCCCGGTCGGTGCGGTGGACCAAGGCGCCGGCCGACGCCAGCCGCTCAAGCACCCGGGGCGCCGGGTGCCCGTAGCGATTCCTCCGCCCCACGGAGACCAGAGCCAGAGCGGGGTGGGCATGGGCGAGGAGCGCGGGGTCGGTGGACGTGAGGCTCCCGTGGTGCCCCACCTTGAGGACTTCCAGGTCCCGGCTAACGCCGGCCAGGAGCGCCCGCTCCACCGCGGTGGGCGCGTCCCCGGTGAGAAGCGCCTCGAAGCTCCCGAAGGCCACCGCGAGGACCACCGACGCAGCGTTGGAGTCCGTGTCGCCCTGCGCTGCTCCCGGCACCGTACCCGCCGGGTGGAGCACGCTCACGTCCAGGCCATCCCAGGAGCGCCGGTCCCCGGCCCGGGCCTTCCGCCACGGGATCTCCCGGCGGGCGGCGGCCTCGAGGACGGCCACGTACGCGCTCTTCCCGGCGGGCTCGCCGGGATCGAGGATCTCGCCCACCTCGAACGATGCCAGCACCGCCGTCGCCCCTCCCACGTGGTCCAGGTCGGGATGCGTCAGGACCAGCGTCTCCAGCCGCCGGACTCCGCGGCGGCGCAGCGAGCGGACCACCGGGCTCGCCCCGGGGTCCCCTTCCCAGGCGGGGCCCGCGTCCACGAGGAGCCACCTCCCCCGGGGGGTGCGCAGGGCGATGGCGTCCCCCTGCCCCACGTCCACCACCAGGAGCTCGACGGTGCCGCGGGCCTGCAGCGCGAGCAGCCCGGGCCAGGAGACGATTCCCGCCACCACCCCCACGGCCAGGACGCCGACGCGAGCCTTGCCGCGCACCCTATCCGCTAGATGGCCCCCGGCCAACGCTCCCATCACGCCCACCGACACCCACCCCCGCGGCACCCATACGCTCGCCCACGACGGGGCGGCCGTGACCCGGGCGATCCCCACCAGCACGTCCAGAGCCAGCCCCGTGCCTCCGGCGAGAAACCGGCCGGCGGCCGGGTGCACCGCGTCCGCCACCAGGGACGCCAGGGTGCCGGGCAGCGCCAGCACGACGCACGGTGTGGCCAGGAGCGTGGCTGGGATGCCCACCACGGACACGCGCTCGAAGTGCCAAGCCACGATGGGAAGGGTGGCGAGCGTCGCGGCGGTGCCGGCGGCGACTCCGTCCATGAACGCGTCGGGCACCCAGCGCGGCCATCCCCGCCGGAGGCGGCGTCGCAGGGGCCCGGCCCACCCCACCAGCCCCGCCGCTCCGGCGAAGGAGAGCTGGAACCCGGCGGACGTGAGGCGGGAGGGATCGAGGGCCACGAGGACGAGAAGGGCCGCGCCCAGCCCTCCCCAGCGGGCAGGTGGCCGCCCCCGCGCCCGGGACACCGCCACCGCCGTGAGCATGACGGCAGCCCGGGCGGCGGAGGCGGGAAACCCCAGGAGGGCGACGTAGGCCCAGGAGCCGGCCGCGGCCCCCAGCGCCGCCCGCCGGCGGCCGGTGCCCAGCGCCCGGAGGAGCGCCAGAACGAGACCCGCCACGACCCCAACGTGGAAGCCGGAGATGGAAAGAAGGTGCGTGGTGCCGCTGCGTGTGAAGTCCTCGCGCAGCTCCCTGTCCACGTCACGGGTCTCGGCCAACGTCAGGGCGGCCACCACCGGCGCACGCGGGCCGTACAGCGTGTCCAGGCGCTCCACCAGCCGTGCCCTCCAGGCCGCGGCCTGGCCCTCGGGAGCGTGGCCGGCACCGTCCGCCCGCGCCAGCCCCGCCGCCCCCGCGCAGCACCCCGCGGCAAGGGCGATGCACAACGCCGCGCGCACACGGGGGCTGGGGGATGACGGGATGGGCGCGAGGGCAGCGAGGGCGGCGAGGAGCGCGGGGAGGGAGAAGCGCCCCGGGAGGAGAGCGAAGGCGGCGCCGCCGGAGAACGCCAGAGCGAGGCGGGCCACCGGGGGAAGGGCGCCAGTCAGCTTCGCCGACCCGCCCGCCCCGGCGGGCGGGTCATCAAGGGGGTGGCGCGCCTCCGTCGAACAGGTCCTGCTGGCTCTGGTCTACGAACCGGTCGCGGTCCTTCAACCCCTCCTCGGCCAGGCGGTCCCGCAGGATCCTGCGCACCTTCAGATCCGAGTGGATCCCGGCCACCAGCATGATGAGCATGCCGGTGAGCAGCCCCCCGAAGGCCACCACCGTCAGCGGGATGCCGTAGAAGGTGGCGAAGCCCAGGCGGAGGGTCACGCGCTGGTTCCCGTTCAGGGCGGCGAACCCCACCGAGAGACCCACCACCAGCAGGATACCAGCTCCTCCGAGGAGGCGGCTCACGGAAGTTCCGCCAGGACGGGCTCGGGGACCTCAGAGCCGACGAACGTGGCGCCTGTGGTGCGCTCCAGCACCACCGTACCGTAGCTGCCCACCCGCGCGGGAGAACCGGGGAACGCCACCGCCTTGTTGCGGCGCGTGCGCCCCAGCACCTGGCCCTCGCTGCGGGCTTCCTTCTCCACGAGGACTCCCACCACACGGCCCACCTCGCCCTCGTTGATGTCAGCCTGGACGCCCCGGGTCACCTCGATGAGGGCGGCCAGGCGGGCCTGGGCCTCCTCGGGCCCGATGAAGTCCCCGGCGGGGAAGCGGGTGGCGGGCGTACCCTCCCGCGCCGAGTACTTGTACGTGAAGGCGTCGTCGAAGCGGACCTCCCTCACCAGGTCGAGGGTGGCTCGGAACTCTTCGTCGGTCTCGCCGGGAAACGCCACGATGAGGTCGGTGCTGAGCGCGATCCCGGGGATGGCGGAGCGAACCATCTCCACCTTGCTCAGATAGCCCTCCACCGTGTAGCGGCGCAGCATGCGTTTGAGCGTGCGGTTCGAGCCGGACTGAGCGGGCAGGTGGAGCGTCTCGCACACCGCCGGCTCGGACGCCATCACCTCCACCATCTCCGGCGTCACGTCGCCGGGGTGGGGCGAGGTGAACCAGACCCGGCGGATCCCGTCCACCCGGGCCACCTCCCTCAGGAGGCAGGGAAAGGACCATCCCTCCCAGGCATACGAGTTCACCGTCTGTCCGAGGAGGGTCACGTCGCTCACCCCCGCGTCGGCGAGGCTCCGGACCTCCGCGAGGATGTCCGCGGCGCTGCGGTTCTTCTCCGGGCCGCGGACGTAGGGCACGATGCAGAACGTGCACCGGTGGTCGCACCCTCGCTGGATGGTAACCCACGCCGAGGCGCCCTCCTTCCTGCGGTGCTCCAGCCCCTGGTAGTTCTCCACCAGGTCCAGGTCCAGGACCGCGAGGGGGCGCGAGCGCCGCCGCGCCCCGGCGTGCGGGGACGCACCTTCCCGGGCAGGGGCGCCGAGGCGCTCCAGGGCCGCGGGGAGCGAACGGTACGCATCCGGGCCCATGACAAGGTCGACGTGGGCCGCGCGCCCGAGGAGCCCCTCCCCCATGCGCTGGGCCATGCACCCGGTCACGCCGATGACCAGGTCGGGGCGGCGGCGCTTGATGGCGCTCAGCTGGCCGACCCGCCCCAGCACCCGCCGCTCCGCGTGCTCCCGGATGGCGCAGGTGTTCACGAGCACCACGTCGGCCTCCTCGGGGGTGCCGACGATCTCGTACCCGCCGGCGGCCAGGATGCCCTCCATGAGCTCGCCGTCGGAGATGTTCATCTGGCAGCCGTACGTCTCGACGTACGCCCGCCGGGCGCGGGGGTTCGTACTCATGGCATCAATTGGAGGGGTTCTCCCGGGGCCACGCAATATCCAGATGCCCGCCCTGGCCCTGCAGCGTTCCCTCCAGGATCCCCGCCGACACCCGCGGAGGCTCGAGGACCCCCACCCTCAGGTAGTCGCCGGTCAACGCGGTGGAGCCCCGGTCCTCCAGCACGACCCGGGCCCGGCTCCCGGCCATCCGGGAGCGGTAGGAGAACCCCTTCGTCTGCCCCAGCTCACGGAGCTCCCGGGCCCGTTCCCCCGCCACCCGCTGGGGTATGCGTCCGGAACGCTCCGCCGCCGGCGTGCCGTCGCGGGGCGAGAAGGGGAACACGTGCAGGTAGGTGAAGGGAAGCTCTCCGACGAGATCCTTGGTGAGGGTGTGGTCCTCCTCCGTCTCCCCTGGGAACCCGGTGATGATGTCCGCGCCCATCCCCATCGGGCCGACCCGCTCGGAGATCTCGAGGACCCGGCGCCGGTACTGCTCCCGGGTGTGCCATCGGCGCATCCCCCTCAGGACCGCATCCGCACCGCTCTGCAGAGGCATGTGGAGGTGGGGGGCCAGGCGCCCTCCGGAGCCGGCCAGGAGAGCCAGGAGGTCGTCGTCCACCTCCGTGGCCTCGACGCTCCCCAGGCGGAGGCGGATGTCCGGAACCCGTTCCAGGACGAGGGCCACGAGCCGCGCCAGGGTCCATGGGGGATCCAGGTCGCGCCCATAGTGCCCGATGTGGATCCCGGTGGCCACGAGCTCGGGGTGGGCCCCGGCGAGGGCCTGGGCCTCGCGCACCACCTGGTCCGGGGGCCGGGAGCGGGACGCGCCCCGGGCCAGGCGGGTGGCGCAGAACGAGCACCTCCGGTCGCATCCATCCTGGACCTTGAGCCACCCACGGGTGGCCCCCGCGCGCCGTTGCAGGATCTCGCCGCCCATCGGCTCCACGTGCATCCGGTCCAGGGATGCCCCGAGTCCGATCTGCACGGTCGGCCCGGGTAGAAAGGTGCCTGCCACGGCGACCGGGTCGTGCCCCTCCACCACGCCGTCCACCTCTTCCATGGCGTGGTAGGAGGGTGAGCGCAACACGGCCGAGCACCCGGCCACGACGATGCGCAGGGCGGGGTTCTCCCGGGCGACGCGGCGCACGAAGCGGCGCGCCTTCGCATCCGCGTGGTTCGTGACGGTGCAGGTGTTCACCACGCACACCTCGGCATCGATCCAGGAGCCTACGGTCGTGGCCCCCCGGGCCTCGGCCTCCTGGCGCATGCGCTCGGTGTCGTACTGGTTCGCCTTGCAGCCGAACGTGTGGAAGTAGACCCGCACGCGGCACCGCCCGTCAGAAGCCCGCGACCCGCACCGTCAGCGTGCTCCGCCAGAACTTCTCGGAGAGGGCCGAGTCCGACCGTTCGCCACGCTCCAGTGCCACCTCCACGCCCGCGCGCACCAACTCGCCCACCTGGCTCAGGTTGAGCCCCAGGCCCCCGGCCCACACGGTCTCGGTCGGCGTGCCGCCCTTCAGGCCGAAGGGGAGGTCGGTCTTGCGGTACCCCAAACGCAGGGGGGCGCTCCGGCCCAATATGCTAGCCCGCGAGAGCTCCACGCCGAAGCCGTACGACGACACGACGCCTGCGGACGCGCCCGAGCGCAGGTCGTCGTCCACGGAGGACCAGTCGGCCCGCGCCAGCCCCGCGCTCACAGAGAGCCCCGGAGCCAGGACCGCCGTGGCACCCAGGCGGAGCTGGACGGGAATGTCGTAGGAGCGCGAAGCGCCGTCCGTGTCGTCGGTGGCGGTGGCGTCCAGCGCCCCGGACCAGGTCAGGCTCCCGGCGAGGTGCGCCACGTTCCCGAGGAACACGGATCCCCCGGTGGTCACCGAGGCGCCAGAGTAACTCCAGAACCCACCGGACTGGAAGGCCCCCACCGAGGTGGTGTCCACGCCCTCGTGGAAGATCCGCTGAGCCCGCCGCGTGAGCGAGCCGGTGTAGCGCGCCGCCGACACGCCCACGGCGACGCGGCGGCCGAGGCGGCGGGCCAGGCCGAGCCGGAGCTGGGAGATGCCTCCGCGCGAGACGAAGGAGTCGTCCACGTTCACCGGGTTCCCGTCCAGAGTGATGGTGGAAGGATCCGAGGACTCGAAACGCTGGTCGAGGAACGACTCGAAGGCGAGCGTCGCCACGAGGGAGTGGACGGTGGGGTAGGCGATCCCCAGAGCAGGGAAGCGCGTGCCCTGGAACGTCCCCTCCTCCGCTCGGTCCGATCGCTCGAACTCCACCCACGACGGCTGGGCGGTGAGGAAGCCGGCGGGGAGGGTGTAGAAGGCGGCGGCAGCGGGATCCGAGCCCAGCAGAGCCGAGCCCTGGAGTCCGATCCCTACCCCGCCCAGGGCTCGCGTCCGTGCGTCCAGCGGCTCCGACGGCGACCCCAGGCCCGCGGCGTTGAACAGCGACTGACCCAGCAGGGACCCCGGAGCCATCACCAGCATGCCGAGAACGAGGGCGATGCAGCGCATCACGGGAGCTCCACGGAGGGGCTGGTGGTGACGAGGAGCTTCAGCCGCGGTGCCTTGGGCGTCCCGGGTCCCGCGAACGATGCGAAGGCCAGGGACGAGGGCTCCAGGGCCGTGAGGATAGCAAGGCTGTAAGGCGGCGGGAAGCCGTCCACCGTCTCCGCATGGAGGATGGCCCGCACGAAGTTCGTGATGGGGATCTCAACGTCCGTCCCCTCGCCTGCGCTGAACAGGTCGGGCGCAATCATCTTCCCGTAGCCGCCGATGAGGGCGGACCCCAGGGGCGACTTGGGGAGCGCCGAGGGATCGTGGACCGCGCGCACGTCCACCCCCAGGGAGTCGGACGGCCGGAACGCCGCGTCCATGCCCTGGCTGGAGAGGACGAGAGCCGCGTAGATGAGTCGGGCGGCGGTGAGCTCCACCGGGCATCCGACGGCGGCGCACAGGGCGGGAGGCCCGGTGAGGATCGCCGGAACCGCCAGGTCCAGGGTCGTACGCCAGGCGGGCACACCCCCTACGCGCACCTCGTTCCCCGCGGCTCCGGGCTCCGGCGTGTAGAGGAACGTCAGTGCCTCCCACGCGGAGGTGAGCTCCAGAAGCGAGTCGGCGAGGGAGGCGTGCACCGTCGCCCGGAGGCCCACGTCGTTCACCTTGAGCCGGGCGCCCGGGGTGAGCATGCCGAGGAGGACTCCCCGACTCACCTCCGTGGTGTCGCGGAAGAGCTTCACGGCCGTGGTGTCGAGGAAGAAGACCACCGAGTCCCCCTGCGCGGGATCCCACACGGCGGTCGCGATCCGCTCCACCGGGCCCGCGCCCGGCTGGATCCAGGGGACCTGCCCGCCCACCGTGTCCACGGCCATGGACCAGGAGGCCGAGGGCCCGTGCCAGGGCTGCCGCAGGGAGCCCAGCTCCAGGGTGACCGGACCGGAAGCGACGGACGCGACGGTGTCCATGAACGCCACGATGCGCCCGCCCCGGAGCGACAGCAGGGTATCCGTCACCGAGGTCCCGGTGGAGTCGGTGACGGTGGCCGAGGTGGAGAGGGTGTAGAAGCGCACCAGCGTGCGGGCGTCCAGGACACCCCCGAAGGAGCGCGCCAGCATCCCTTCTCTCAGCTCGTAGACGTCGCCGAAGCCGCCGTATACCTCGAGGTTCGACCCGAACTCCTCCCAGGACAGACTCACCATCACGCTGGTGGGCTTGTCGGGCAGGAACTCGGGGTCGACCGAGGTCGGCGAGATCTCGGCGCAAGCGACGCTCCCCAGGGCCGTGAGCCCCAGGAGCATGGCCATCTTCGTCCGCGTCACGTGGTGCACCGCATCCTCGGCATTCCCTCCCCGCCTTGGGGTATTCGATTCAACGCCCGCGCTCCGGCAACTCCCGGAAGGGCTCCGGAAGCAGCTGGTCCAGCCTCCACCCGCCCTGCACGCCTCCACCTTCGGACCACACCTCCAGCTTCGGCTCGAACTCGGCCAGCACCTGGCGGCAGGCGCCGCACGGCGCCACCGGCCCCTCGCTGTCGGTCACGATGGCCACCGCCTGGAAGCGGGTCTCCCCCGCCGCCACCGCCGCCACCACCGCCGAGCGCTCGGCGCAGATGGTGAGCCCGAACGAGGCATTTTCCACGTTGCACCCCACGTACACCCTGCCGCTGGCACCCAGGAGCGCCGCCCCCACCCGGAACCCCGAGTAGGGGGCATAAGCCCGGTCCCGCACCGCTCTGGCCTCGGCCAGGAGGGCGTCACGATCCACCTGCGGCGCTCCCGTCCGTCCAGATCCGCACCACCCGCGGGGTGAACCCGGTGAGAATCTCGTAGCTGATGGTCCCCACCAGTTCCGCCACCTCGTCCACGGAGATCCGCTCGTCGCCGTCGGACCCGATGAAGGTGGCCACGTGGCCGGGGCGCACCCCTGCCACGTGGGTGATGTCTACCACCGAGACGTCCATGGAGATCCGTCCGACGATGGGAACCCGCCTCCCGCCCACCAGGGCGTGCCCCCGGTTGCCCAGGGCGCGGGGGAGTCCGTCGCCGTACCCCATGGCCACCGTGGCCCAACGCTCGTCCCCCTGGCTCCGGTAGGTGGATCCATACCCCAGAGTGGTCCCCTCCGGCGCCGACCGCACGTGCACGACCCGGGCATGCACCGAGGCGACGTCCTCCGGGGCCGGCTGGTCGGGGCCGACGCGGCCCCCGTACAGGAAGATCCCCGGACGCACGAGGTCGGCGGCGTACTCGGGGCACCGGAGGGAGGCGGCACTGTTGAGACCGTGCACGAGAAACTCGCCCTCCGGGCGCCCCGCCGCGGCCAGCGCCTCCTGTAGGCGCCCCCACTGCAGGTCCACGGTGGGCCGGCCCTCGTCGGCGGAGTGCATGTGGGTGAAGCAACCCGTCCAGCGCACGCCGGCGGCGTGGGCCTGGAGGGCCCGCGCCCCCCACTGGGGCGCATCGCGCCAATCGAACCCGGACCGACCCATCCCCGTGTCCACCTCCAAGTGGAAGGCGGCGGGACGGCCGGCGGCGGCGGACTGGACGAGGTCCAGTACCTCCAGCGACGAGATGGACAGCGTGAGCCCGGCCTCGACCCCCGCCTTCACCGCCGCCGGCGGTGTGGGGCTGAGGACCAGGATGGGCTCGCGGACGCCCAGGGAGCGCAGGTCGATCCCCTCTTCCACCGCCGCCACCCCGAAGCCGTACGGGCGCTCGGGAGCCAGAGCGGCCACCGCGCCCACCACGCCCGTCCCGTAGGCATCGGCCTTCACCATGGGGAGGAGGCGCGCACCCGGCCCCACCGAGGCCCGGATGGAGCGCAGGTTGTGCCGGAGCGCGTGGGCCCGGATCTCCATCCAAGCCCGGGACTTCCTTTCCGTTGACATAGATCGTGAAAGATGCGAAGAAGGAGCGCCGGAGCAACCGGGGCACACCCGTGCCCCCAGGCCTTCCCTTCCCCACCGCGCCAGCCATGTCCGCACCCCAGACTCCGCCCACGCCCTCCGAGCCGCGCTTCCCGGGACCGGGGGAGCTGGACCGGGCGCTGGCGCTGGTCCGGTTCCTCAGGGTGAACTGCCCCTGGGACCAGGCCCAGACCCCCGAGTCCCTCGTCCCCCACCTGCTGGAAGAGAGCCACGAGGTCGTGGACGCCATCCGCGAGGGCGGGCCGGAGGCGCTCGAGAAGGAGCTGGGCGACCTCCTCATGAACCTGGCCTTCCAGATCGTCCTGGCGGAGGAGGCGGGAGACTTCCAGGCGGCGGGCGTCTACCAGCGTCTGGAGGAGAAGATGGTGCGGCGCCACCCCCACCTCTTCGGAGGGGGCGAGCGGATGTCCTGGGAGGCGCTCAAGGCGGCGGAGCGGGAGGGCTCCCAAGGCGTCCTCTCGGGGCTGGCCTCGGGACTCGACCCTCTCACCAAGGCCCACCGGATCCAAGAGCGGGTGGCAGGGGTGGGGTTCGACTGGGAGGACCACCGGGGGGCATGGGACAAGGTGGCGGAGGAGCTGGAGGAAGTGCGCGAGGCCATCGAGACCGGCGAGCGGGAGGCCGTCGAGGAGGAGCTTGGAGACCTCCTCTTCGCGGTGGTGAACCTCACCCGCCTGGCCGGCGTGCACGCCACCACGGCCCTGGACCGCGCCAACCGGAAGTTCCACGCGCGCTTCGAACGCCTAGAGGCCATGGCCAGGGAGCGGGGGATCCGGATCGAGGAGGCTGGGCTGGAGGCGCTGGACCGGCTCTGGGACGAGCTGAAGCGCAAGGGCTGAGCCAGGGGCACGCGCCACGCTCGAGGGGCGGCCCGGGGACGCAGGTACCCATTCGTGACGGAATGCCCCCGCCGTCGTGCGCGGCGGCGCGTAAGGTGGGGAACCTCGATCATCGCCGACGCCCATCGCACGCTTTCACCGGAGTCGCGCCATGCTGGACCGCCGCTCCTTCCTGGCCACCGCCGCCGGCCTGGCCGCCGGCCTCGTCCCTGCCGGAGAGGGTCCTGGCGGATCCCTACGTCCCTTTCCCCAGCCGCCAGGCCGCCACGCCCGTGCGCGGTCCGCTCGAGGAGCAGAGGGCTGGGAGGAGTGGCGGTGACCGACGGCTTCAGCGTGGTCGCCAACGACCGTGACGGGCGCTTCGAGCTCGAGCCGCTGGAGGGCGGCGACGACCGCCATGCCATGCTCCTCCTCCCCGACATCCAGGCCCAGGACCGCTGGGAGATGGATCGCTTCCACAAGCACAGCGTGCCCGACGTGGTGGAGACGGTGAGGGCCCTCGGCGACCAGCCCGTGCTCGGCATCGCCTGCGGCGACATCATGTTCGACGACCTCTCCCTCTACCCCGAGTACGAGCGGGGCGTGGCGCGCATGGGGATCCCCTTCTTCCAGGTGGTGGGCAACCACGACCTCGACCAGGAGGCGCGCACCGACGAGGGCTCCACGGTAACCTTCTCCCGCCACTTCGGGCCGCGCTACTACTCCTTCGACCGCGGCGCCGTCCACTACGTGGTCCTCGACGACGTCTTCTGGTACGGCACCGGATACCTGGGGTACCTGGACCGCGACCAACTGGCGTGGCTGGCCGCCGACCTGGCCAAGGTGGAGGCCGGGAGGCCTGTCATCGTGGCGCTGCACATCCCGGCACTGGGCACGGAGCCTATCCGCAATGCGAAGCCCGCCCCCGACGACTGGAGCACCCTGAACAACCGCGAGACACTCGTGCGCCTCCTGGAGCCGTACCGCGCCCACGTGCTGAGCGGCCACACCCACGAGAACGACCACAATTGGGTCCTGGGCGTGTACGAGGTGGACGGCGAGGAGGTGCGCTGGCGCTACAAAGGCACGGGTCTCCCCCCGGACCACCAGCTCCGCGCCTACCTCCCCGGCGCGGATCCCCGCTCCCCCCAGGAGCTGGTGGCCAACGTCTGGGACGCCGACGAAGACTGGACAGTGGTGTGGTACGAGGACGGGGAGCGACGGGGAAGGATGGCCCGGCGGGTGGGGCACGATCCCGTGAGCCTCCGCATCCACGCCGGCGAGGACATGCCGCCCCGCCGCCAGTGGGTGGACCCCTACGCCCGGTACCTCTACTACGCCCCGGTCACGCCCGGCCTCCGCGAGGTGCGCATGGAGGCCACCGACCGATTCGGAAGAACGTACTCGGCGGTGGCGGGGCCCGTCCCCGAGGGGATGCGGGCCTTGGAGCCGGCGCCCGGCGTCCCGGGGCGCTGACGGTCGGTCAACGCCCGCCGGGGGTCAGTACCCCGCGCGCTTGTCCACCACGTTCCGCCAGCCGCCGTCCTCCGCTTGGGAGTCGGCGCCGGCGGCGAAGCATGCCAGGTTGTGGAGGATGAGCTCGGTCTGGCGCCCCCAGAACGAGCCGGATACGGCCGACACATGAGGAGTGATGAGGACGTTGGGGAGCCCCCACAGGGGGTGGCCGGGCGCGAGAGGCTCCTTGGCGAACACGTCGAGCCCCGCACCTCGCAGCCTACCCGCCTGAAGCTCGGCCACCAGCGCCGCCTCGTCCACCACCTTTCCCCTCCCCACGTTGATGAGAAGCGCCCCGTCCTTCAGGCGCGCCAGCGCGGCCGCGTCCACGAGCCCCCGGGTCTCGGCGGTCTCCGGGGCGCACAGCACCACCACGTGGCTCTCCCGGAGCACCGCTTCCAGGCCGCTGGGCCCGTGGAGGAGCTCGATGCGGTCGCCCAGCGCGCCGCCCCCCACCACCGTCTCCAGGTTCGCCTCCCCTTCCCGGGGCGGAGTGCGCTTCACGACGATGACCCGCGTCCCCAGCGATGCCACCCGCCGGGCGATCTCCCGGCCCAGGCCCCCGAACCCCACCAATCCCACCGTGGTGTCGCCGAGCTCGCGCAGACGAGCGTTCGCCACGTAGAAGGGCTCGGTGGACCAGGAGCCCTTCGCTTGGTTGGCCAGGGCGAAGTCGAAGCCCCGGCCGAAGAACAGGATCATCCCTAGCACGCTCTCGGCGATGGGCTGGGCGTGGATCCCCGCCGAGTTGGTGAAGACCACCGGGCTGGCGAGCATCTCCGGCGTGAGGGAGCTCCCCACGCCGGCTGCGCCCGAGTGCACCCAGCGCAGGCGCCGCCCGGCGCGCAGGAGCTCGGCGGCGATCCCGTACCCCAGGTAGGCGTCGGCGTCCGCCACCGCCTCCAGGACCGCAGGCGCCACGCGCCCTGCGCCGTCCCCCGAGCCGTCGGTGACCTCTTCCATCACGTGGAGCTCCCACCCTTCGGGGAGCGCCTCGCGGATACGCTCCGGCACCCAAGAGGGCATGGCCCACACGGGGCGGCGGTCGTCCATGTCCAGGACGACGATGGGCATGGCGGGCGGCCTCGGCGGCGGGCCTAGGGGAAGAGGCGGTTCATGAGCCGCGGGAACGGGATGAACTCGCGGATGTGGTGCCGGCCCGTGATCCACGCCACCGTGCGCTCGATCCCCAGGCCGTAGCCCGAGTGGGGGAAGGTCCCGTAGCGGCGCAGGTCCAGGTACCAGGAGTACGCCTCCTCGGGGAGCTTCTCCTCGCGGATGCGCGCCAGGAGGCGGTCCAGGTCGTCCTCCCGCTGACTCCCGCCGATGATCTCGCCGTACCCCTCGGGAGCCAGGAGGTCGTCGCACAGCACGGTGCGCGGGTCGTCCGGGTTCTCCTTCATGTAGAAGGCCTTGGCCTCCTTGGGGTAGTTGTACACGAACACGGGCAGGTCGTAGTCCTCAGTGATGCCCTGCTCGTCGGGAGCGCCCAGGTCCGCGCCCCACCGGATCTCGTTCCCCTTCGCCCGCAGGCGGGCCAACGCCTCGGTATAGCTCACGCGTGGGAAAGGCGGCCGGACGTTCTCGATCTTGGTCGTGTCCCGCTCCAAAACCTTGAGCTCCTCCTTGCAGCGCTCCAGCGCGCGCTCCACCAGGTAGGAAACCATGTCCTCCTGGAGGCGCATGTTGTCCTCGGAGTCGGCGAAGGCCACCTCCGGCTCCACCATCCAGAACTCGGTGAGGTGGCGCCGGGTTTTGGACTTCTCGGCGCGGAAGGTGGGCCCGAAGCAATACACCTTCCGGAAGGCCGGGCACGCCGCCTCCACGTACAGCTGGCCCGTCTGCGCCAGGTATGCTTTCTCCCCGAAGTAGTCGGTCTCGAAGAGGGTGCCGGCGTGCTCTCCGATGGACCCGGTGAGAATGGGCGTGTCGATGCGGACGAAGCCCCGGCCGTAGAAGAAGTCGTGGATGGCCTGCTCCACCTCCGAGCGCACCTTCAGACCGGCGCGCTGTAGCGAGGAGCGGAGCCAGAGATGGCGGTGGTCCAGGAGGAAGTCCACCCCGTGCTCCTTGGGCTGGATCGGGTACTCCTGGGCCAGCGCGCCGAGGGTCATGGAGGCGACCCCGAGCTCGTATCCCCCAGGGGCGCGGTCGTCGGCCCGCACCTCGCCGGTGATGGAGACCACCGACTCCTGGGTGAGGAGCCCGTGCAGCTCCCAGGTGGCGTCGTCCACCTGCTTCTTCACGAACACGCACTGGGCGATCCCCGTGCCGTCGCGCAGCACGGCGAAGGCCACCTTGCCGTGCCTGCGGGTGGTCTCGATCCACCCGCGCACGGTCACGGTCTCGCCGACGTGCTTCCCGAGCTCCCTGATCTCCACCATGTCGTCGTCCGCCTGGGATGGGGGCCGGCGCCGGTCCTCGCGTGGAGGGACGCCGCAGCCGAAGAAGTTAATGTCGAGGAGTCTGTCTCAGTATGTCACCCCCCGGTTCCACCCACCGGTTCAGCCCACGCCGAACATCTCCAGGCGCTCCCGGTAGCGGGCTCCCAGATGGGCCCGCAGCGCCGCGTGCTCCGGCGCCGCCAGCGCCGGGTCGCGCTCCACCAGCGAGCGGGCGTCCGCCTGGGCCCGCACCAGCAGGTCCTCGTCCTCGAGCAGGTCGGCGAAGCGGAAGACCGGGGTGCCGTGCTGCTGCGCGCCGAGGAGGTCCCCCTGTCCCCGGATGCGCAGATCGGCCCGGGCTACCGCGAAGCCGTCGTTGGTCTCGGTGAAGACCTTGAGCCGCTCGGCGGCCTCCTCGCCGGGCTCGGAGATGAGGATGCAATGGCTCTCGGCCGCACCACGGCCCACGCGCCCACGGAGCTGGTGGAGCTGGGAGAGGCCGAAGCGCTCCGCGTGCTCGATGAGCATCACCGACGCATTGGGCACGTCCACGCCCACCTCGATGACTGTGGTGGCCACGAGCACGTCCACATCCCCCGCGAGGAACACCCGCATGACCCGATCCTTCTCCTCCGAGGCGAGCTGGCCGTGAAGGAGGCCGACCCTTCGGTGGGGGAACACCTGGGAGCGCAGGCGCTCGTGCTCCTCGGTGGCTGCCAGGAGGTCCACCTTCTCCGACTCCCCCACCAGGGGGTAGACCACGTACACCTGGTGCCCCGCCGCGACCTCCTCCTCGACGAAGCGGTAGGCATCCTCCCGCTGGTCCGGACGGCGGAGCGACGTGCGCACCGGCGTACGGCCGGGGGGAAGCTCGTCCAGGACGCTCAGGTCCAGGTCACCGTACATGGCCAGCGCCAGCGAGCGGGGGATGGGCGTGGCGGACATGACGAGGACGTCGGCACCCCCACCCCCAGCCTCGGAGAGCGCCATGCGCTGGCGCACGCCGAAGCGGTGCTGCTCGTCCACCACCACCAGTCCCAGCGCGTGGAAGGACACGGCGTCCTGGATGAGAGCGTGGGTTCCCACCACCATCTTGGCCTCCCCCGTGCGTACCCGTTCCACCGCCGCGCGCCGGGCGGCGCCGGTGAGCCTGGCGCTCAGGAGCTCCACCTCCACCCCGAGGGGGACCACCATTTCCCCGATCTTGCGGGCATGCTGCTCGGCCAGGATCTCGGTGGGGGCCATGAGGGCGGCCTGGTGCCCTCCCTCCACAGCGAGCAGCATGGCGAAAAGCGCCACCACCGTCTTACCCGAGCCCACGTCGCCCTGGAGGAGGCGGCTCATGCGCCGGTCCGACGTCATGTCGGCGTAGATCTCCCGGAGGACCCGGGCCTGTGCCCCGGTGAGCTGGAACGGGAGGGCATCGTGGAGGGGACGGATGAGTTCGTTGGTGCGCCGGTGAACGACCCCCGGCGCCGCCTCGGCCTGGAGCCGCCGCGCCTGGGCCTGCACCACCTGGAGAAAGAAGAGCTCATCGTAGGCCAGACGCCGGCGCCCCGCCCCGGCGTCGGAGATCACGGTGGGGCGGTGCAGGAGCGAGAGAGCCCTGGAGAGCTTGGGGAGTCCCAGCGCCTCGAGCGCGCCCGGGGAGAGCCACTCGTCCTCGTCCGCCCACTCCAGGAGGGCGTCCAGGTTCTTCTGGAAGATGCCCCTCAGCACCCACTGGGGGACCTCCTCGGACGCCGGGTAGGTCACGAAGATCGTCCCTTCCCGGCCCGCTTCGTCCCCCCCTCGAGCCAGGAGCGTGTGCTCCCTGGGCTGGAGCTGATGGCCGTGGAAGAACCGCACCGGGCCGGTGACGAGGAGCGTGTCGCCCTCGCGGATCTTCCGGTCCAGCCAGGGCTGGCCGGGCCACGCCACCGTGATCATCCCGGTCCCGTCCTGAAGCACCGCCTGGAAGATGCGCAGCCCCGCCCGGGTGGGGATGACGCCCTTGCTCCGCACCCGGCCCACGGCGGTGGCGTCCATCCCCACCTGCAGGCTCCCGATGGGCTGTACCGTGGAGGCGTCGTCGTAGCGCCGGGGCGTGTGGTAGAGGAGCTCCCGCGCCGTGGTGACGCCCAGGGAGAGGAGCGCCTCGGCCCGCTTGGGGCCGACGCCCTTCAGGAACTGGACCGGCCGGTCCAGGTTCGAGTAGCTGGCGGGGCCGCGGTCGTCCATGGGCACGCTACCCGAACACGCCGTCCACGAAGGCGTCGGGATCGAAGGTCTCCAGGTCCTCGAGTCCCTCCCCCACCCCCACCAGCTTCACCGGCACGCCGAACTCCTCCTGGATGGACACGACGATCCCGCCCCGGGCGCTGGAGTCCAGCTTGGCCAGGACGATCCCCGACACGGCCACCGCTTCCCTGAAGGCACCAAGCTGGCGTACCGCGTTCTGGCCCACCGTGGCGTCGAGGACGAGGAGCGTCTCGTGAGGCGCGCCCGGCAATCTCTTGCGGACCACCCGGTCCACCTTGCGGAGCTCCTCCATGAGCCCGTGGTTCGTGTGGAGCCTCCCCGCCGTGTCGATGAGGAGCACATCCGTGCCCCGGGCCTGGGCCGCCTCGATGGCGTCGAAGGCCACCGCTGCCGGGTCCCCGCCCTGCTGGCCCCGGATGAATTCGGCGCCCACCCGCTCCGCCCACACGGCGAGCTGCTCCACCGCGCCGGCGCGGTACGTGTCCGCCGCCGCCACCATGACGGTGCGGCCTTCGCGGCGCAGGTGATGCGCCAATTTGGCCACGGACGTGGTCTTTCCCACCCCGTTCACCCCCACCACGAGGTACACGGTGGGGGGCGCGGCCGCGGCGGCGAGCACGGCGTCCCGTGCGGGCGCCAGGATCTGGCGGATCTCGTCCCGGAGCGCGTCGCGCAGCCCGTCGGGTCCGCGGACCTCCCCCTTCCGGGCAGCGTCCTCCACACGGTCCACGAGGCGCAGCGTGGCCGGCACGCCGAAGTCGGCGGCCAGGAGGCGCTCCTCCAGCCTCTCCAGGGACTCGTGGTCCATGCCGCCCGCGAGGACGCGCACATCGGTGAGGGCCAGGTCCACGACCCGGCGCCAGAGTCCCTTCTTTCGTTCCGGATCCTTCTTGAACAGTCGCGGCATGCGTCGATATGCGCGGTTGGATGGCTACCGGAGGCCGGCCCTTCTCCTCCCCACCCATTCGGCGGAGAGGAAGAGGAGCACGAGAAGATAAGGCCACGGACCCCTGCGCAGCGGGGTACCCGCCCCGGCGCCCGGGTCGGAGCCCCCGGGCTTGGCGGACGGGAGTTCGGGGATGGCCGGTCGGGGAAGCATCTCCTCGGAGCGCGCCTCCACGTCGAAGCGCCCCTCCCCCATCGACTTTCCGCCTCCCGTCGCACGGTAGTGGTAAGCTCCAGGCGGAAGAGGCGGGGTGGTGGTTCCCACGCCGCGGACCAGTTCCGTGTGCAGGGCGGCGGCGCCTTCCTCGCCGCGGATCTCCAGGCGCACCGTGTCCGGGCTCCGTGCGGGGATCCACCAGTTCAGGGGGCGTCCGGCGCGCGACACCCAGCGCTCCGGCCTCACCTCGCCGGCGGCGGCCGCGGGATCTTCCGCCAGGAGCCACCCGGCCACCCCGGACCAGAGGCGGCGGTAGGCGTCCCGGGGGACTCCGTCCCTGGCCGCCCAGCGCCAGAACCCGGACGCCAGCACCACCCCCGTCCGCACCCCACCGGAGGCGTGCAGGACCAGGGCCGGCCGGGCGGGCCCGGTGCCGCCCAGCTGGACCTCCAGGGGAACGGTCCGGGAAGCCGCTCCCTCCACCGGGAGCACCCCGGACAGAGGGGGGAGGTCCCGGAGGGCGACGCCGGCCAGGTCGGCGGCGAGGATGGAGGAACGCGCCTCCGCGACCGTGTACCACTCGCCGCCCTGGGAGGCGCCCGTGGCGACGCCGGCCGCCGCGGCCCCGGCCGAGTCCGCGGGCCAGTGGAGAACGCGGGAGGCGCGCCGCGCCAGCGATCTGCTCCACGCGTCGGAGCGGGCGTCCAGGCCGTGGAGCACGAGGACGGCAGCGCCATGGGCCGCGGCCCGCACGGCAGCGCTGTCCCGCGGACTCCCCCGCCGGAGCGCGCGGCCCATGGGCGCGAATCGGTCGGGTCCGACCCTCAGGTATCCCGTGGCCGGGAGCCCCGTCGCCTCGCCCAGGACGGCGAGGAGCGCCCGTGCCTCCCAGTCGGGGCGGAGGGAGACGACCACCAGGCCCCCCTCCTCCCGCCCCGCCGTCATGTAGGCCACGGCCTCGTCGTCGGAGGGGAAGGCGTCGCCGGCGAGGACGACCCTCGCGGTGTACCGGAGCCGCCCCTCGCCCCTGGGGGCCGGGAGCGGGAGTGTCGCCCGGGCTCGACGCCCGGGGGCGGGGGACGCCATCGCCCTGGACAGGACGAGGGAGCCTTCCTCCCTGATCTCCACTTGAAGGGAGTCCCCCGCGCCCTCGGCGAAGAGTTCCACCTCGGCGGCCACCGGGTCCCCCCGGCGCGGCTGGTCGGCCACGACCAGCGGGCCGAGCCCTGCGTTCGCCACTCCGCCCCCGAAGGGCTCGAAGGTGACCGAGACCGGCGCCACCGCCACGGCGAGGGCGGCGGCCATGGGATCCTCGAAGCGGAGGTCGGAGAGAACCCGGACCTGCCTGGCTCCCGCCTCCGCCGCCCTCGCCAGCGCGGGAGCCAGCTGGGTGCGGAGTTCGCCCGGGGCTGCGGGGCGGCGGCCGGCGATCCCCACATCCTCACCGAAGGGTACCACCGTCCACCCCGACGCCTCCAGCTCGACCGCCCGGGCCACCGCCCCCTCCCACGCCACCCCGTCAGCCGCCGACATGCTCGCCGAGGCGTCCAGGAGCGCCCAGCGCGGCGTGTGCTCCCCGGCTCCACCCCAGGGGACGCGCAGATCGAAGACGAGGACGAGGAGGAGGACGAGGGCTCCGGCGCGCAGCGCCGCCAGAGGCAGGCGCGCGGCCACGCGAGGCTCGGCGCGCGCGTAAACCCAGAAGGCCGCTCCCGCCAGCGCCCCGGCGAGGACCAGGAACGCGAAGTGCCGGATCACCCTCCGGCGTCGGCGGAGTCCGCGTCCACCCGCATCGCGGCGGTGCGCACCGGGCCGGCTCCCGGGATGAGCTCGAGGAGCGCGACGCGGGAGCGCATCTCGGTGTTCCACCGGTCGCGAGCCTGGTCCGGGACCGGGTCACCGGCGGGGAGATCCACCGCCAACGGGTCGATCTGCCTGCCGCTTCGGAGCATCTCGTAGTGCAGGTGGGGCCCGGTGGCCAGCCCGGTCATCCCGACGTACCCGATGATGTCACCCTGGCGCACCCTCGTGCCCACGCGCACACCGCTCGCGAACCCTCGCAGATGCCCGTACTTGGTGATGAAGCCGTTGGGGTGGCGGATCTCCACGGCGTTCCCCAGCTCGCCCCTCGGCCCGCGCTGGGTCACCACCCCATCCGCCGTCGCCATCACCGGGGTGCCCGAGTCGGCGGCGTAGTCGATGCCCCTGTGGGCGCGGACACGGTTCAGGACCGGATGCAGCCGGGCCGCGCTGAAGCGCGACGAGATGCGCCGGTACTCCAGCGGCTTGAGGAGGAAGGCCCGCCGGACCGACTTGCCATCGAGGTCGTAGTAGGAGCCCTCCCCGTCGTCGTTGGGGTCGAACCACACGGCGTGGAAGGCCGTCCCCGAGTTCACCAGCTCGGCGGCCAGGAGGCGGCCAGCCCGGAACGATCCGTCGGGGCGCACCTCGCGCTCGAAGGCGAAGCGGTAGGTGTCGCCGACGCGGATCTGCCGTGAGAAATCCACCTGCCACTGGAACACCCGGTCCAGGTGGTCGAGGAGGCGGGCGCGGTCCTCCACCGGAAGACCGGCCAGAGCCGGGTTGCGGATCACCGCCGTCCAGAGCACCGACTCGATCTCCCCGGCGGCGTACAGCGTGTCCACGAAGATGGGGGTCAGCACCGTGGCGGAGCGCCAGCCCTCGGCGCCGCGGACCAGGCGTACCGTCTGGTCCGCGTTGATGGCCACGTCCACGCCCCGGAGCCAGCGGTCGTCGGGGCGGTACCGGAGGGTGATCTCGGTGCCCGGCCGCATGCGCCGAGCGCTGGCCTGCTCCAGGAAGGCGAGGAGGAGGGCGTAGTGCTCGTCGGCGCTCATCGCGCCCTGGAGGACCTCCCCCAGCGTCTGGTTGCGGCCCAGCGTGAGGATCTCCACGTGCTCGGCGGGGCTCGCGTAGACCGGATTCAGCGTGCCTGCGTCGGGGGGCTCGCCGAGGGAGCACGACCAGCAGGCGGCGAACCCCAGGGCCGCCGCCAGGAACCGCATCCCGCGAGAGAAGATGATCCGCACGCTTCGACACACCCCCCGTACGAAAGCCATCGGCCGCCCGGCGGGGGAGGGAGTGTCCCGCCGGGCGGCCCAACCACCCGATGGACTCAGTCCATCTGGCGGCGAATGAACGTCGGAATGTCCAGCTCGCTCAGGTGCTCGCGGGTGACGAGGCGCTCCGGGAAGCGGTTCAGCGGGAGCACCGGCTCGGGCCGGCCCCCACCCACCGCCACCATCCTGACCTCAGCCTCCTCGGGCGCCTGGTGCGCGGCCGGCTGCACCCGGGGGTGCGCCACCGGCTCGGGCTCAGCAACCTGCTGCTGCGGACGGGGGCGACGGAAATCCGTCCGGATCACCTTCTCCTCCTCCACCGAATCGAAGCCCGTGGCGATGACGGTCACCCGGATCTGGCCCTCGAGCGTCGGATCGTGGACGGCACCGAAGATGATCTCCGCGTCCTCCCCCGCCTCTTCCTGGATAATCGAAGAGATACGAGTAACCTCGTCAATGGCGAGGTCCATGCCGCCGGTGATGTTGATGAGCACCCCACGCGCGCCCGCGATGCACACATCGTCCAGGAGCGGCGACGAGATGGCCTCCTGGGCCGCCTCCTGCGCCCGGTTCTCGCCCTCGCCGAAGCCCGTGCCCATGAGCGCGGGGCCGCGGCATGCCATGACCGTGCGCACGTCGGCGAAGTCCACGTTCACCTCGCCGGTGACGCGAATCAGATCGGAGATGCCCTTGGTGGCGTGGAGCAGCACCTCGTCGGCCTTCTTGAGCGCGTCGCGGAACGACGTGCCCTTGGGCACCACGGAGAGAAGCCGATCGTTGGGCACCACGATCATGGTGTCCACGCAGCGGCGCAGCTCGGCCAGACCGAGCTGGGCCTGGCGCTCCCGCTTCTTCCCCTCGAAGGAGAAGGGACGGGTCACCACGCCGATGACCAGCGCGCCCATGTCGCGGGCGATCTCGGCCACCATGGGCGCCGCGCCCGTGCCGGTGCCGCCGCCCATGCCCGCGGTGACGAACACCAGATCGGCTCCATCCAGCGCCTTGCGCACGTCCTCCTCGTTCTCGGCCAGCGCCTGACGGCCGATCTCGGGACGGGCGCCGGCGCCCAGGCCGCGGGTGAGCTTCTTGCCGATCTGGAGCGTCACCTGGGCGCGGGAAGCCTTGAGGGCCTGGGCGTCGGTGTTGACGGAGATGAACTCCACCCCTTCCAGGTCCTCGTCGATCATGCGGTTGACCGCGTTGCCGCCCGCGCCACCGCAGCCCACGACCTTCATGCGGGCGTTGCTGACGGGCGTCTCCTCGAACTCGAAGATCATCATGGTGGCTACTCCCTCCTGAGTAGTGGTGATGGATCCTAGAAGAACTCTTTGAGCCAGGTCCCGATCTTGGTGATGACGCCGGACGTCAGCGTGGACGCCCCTTCCCCGGTCTCGGAGAACCGGTCCGCGCCCCAGAGGGCCAGGCCCGTGGCGATGGAGAACTTCGGGCGGGCCACCGAGTCGGCGAGGCCGCCCAGGCCTTCCCTGGGCACGCCGTAGCGCACGGGGGCCGCGAACACCTGCTGGGCCAGCTCGACGATCCCGGGAAGCGCCACGGTGCCGCCGGTGAGCACGATGCCCGCGCCCAGCTTGTCCACGAGCCCCGCCTCGGTGATCTCCTGCTGGACCAGGCCGAACATCTCGTCCACGCGCTGCTCCACGATGTGGGAGATGAGTTCGCGGGCCACGGCGCGCTTCTGGTTCGGCGACGGGCCTGGCAGCTCCACCGTCTCCCTGGGGTCCACGAGCTGGGCGTACGCGGTGGCGTAGCGCTCCTTCGCCTTCTGCGCCTCGGCCCACGGGATGGACAGCCCCCGGACCAGATCCGCAGTGAGGGTGCTCCCGCCGAAGGGGAGGACGCACACGTGACGGATCTTTCCCTCGTAGTAGGCGGCCACGTCCGTGGTGGAGGCGCCGATCTCCACCATGCACACGCCCACCTCCCGCTCGTCCTCGGTGAGCACAGCGCGGGCGCCGGCCAGGGGCTCGAGCACCAGCTCTTGCACCCGGTAGCCGGCCCGGTTGACGGCCTTGCGGATGTTCATGGCGGCGGTGGTGGCGCACGTCACGAGGAAGACCTCCGCCTCCAGGCGCACGCCGGCCATCCCCAGGGGATCCTTGATCCCCCGTTGGTTGTCCACCCTGTACTCCTGGGGGATGGCGTGGAGCATCTCCCGGTCCGGCGGGAGCGCCACTGCCCGCGCCACCACGTGGACCCGCTCCACGTCGTCGGCGGTGACCTCCTCCTCCGAGATCGCCACCACGCCCATGGACGCGGAGGCGCGCACATGGTCGCCGCCGATCCCCACGTACACGCGGTCCACGGTGGCCCCCGCCATGAGCTCCGCCTCCTTCACCGAGGCGCGGATGGACTCGGTCATCTCCTCGATGTTCGTCACCATGTCCCCGCGCACCCCGCCGGTGCGGGCCTGGCCGACGCCCAGGATGGTGAGGCCGGGGCGGCGGGGGTCACGCACGACCTCGCCGATGACGGCGCAGGTCCTGGTGGTCCCGATGTCCAATCCGGCGATGAGGTTCGCTCTCATGGGGTCTCCGTCGCTCCCTTGTGGTTCCTGCGGACCACGACCTGGTCCGCGTATCTGAGATCGATGACCGCAGGGACCTGCTCCGGCTCGCGGGCCATGGCGTCGGCCAAAGCGGCGATCCCCTCCCGGAGGCGGGAAGCCGGCGCTCCGAGGGCGAGGAGGAAGTCCACGGGGGGCTCGCTCCACCGCGCCACCACGGTGGCGCGGGACGGACCCCACGAGACCTCCGAGACCATCTGGAGGAAGGACGTGTCCGCGTCCATGAGGCGCGCCACCTCCGCCGCCAGGACCCGGTCCCGGGTGGGGAGGAGGCGGGAGCCGGGCGCGGGAGGCTCCTGCACATCCAAGATGGGGAGGTCCATGCGCCGCTCTGCCGGATCCAGGGGGAGGAAGGCCCCCTCCCGGTCCACGGGCTCCAGCGTCGGCGTGGGGGCCAGAGCCACGGGATGCCGCTCGACGAGGTCCACCACCAGCGTCCGAGGCATCTGGCGGCGCACCCGGGCCTCGGCTAGCAGGGGATGTCGCTCCAACTGGTCCTCCCAGTCCTGGAGGTCGCCCCAGACGGTGGTCTCGTGGGTGACGTCCATGAGGGCGAGGATCTGGCCCCGGTCCAGCGTCTCCAGCCCGGAGATCCGGACGTCGGTGACCCGGAAGGTCTCCAAGGAGGTCACCGCCTCGGCCACCCGGCTCCCGCCAGTCCAGAGCCCCGCCAGGAGCACGGTCCCCAGGATGATGCGCACGTCCCTACGCATGGACGGCCTCCTCCATGCGGCGCAGCACCTCGCCGCCCACCTGCTCCACGGAGCCGGCGCCCAGCGTGATGAGCACATCTCCTTCCCCCAGGTGGTCCGCGAGCGCGGCACCCAACTCCTTCAGGGAGGGCACGTAGCGCACCTCCTCGGCCCCCGCGGCCCTGGCCGCGTCGGCCACGAGCGCGCCGGTGACGCCGGGGATGGGCGCTTCCCGGGCGGGGAAGACGTCGGTGACCCACACCTCGTCGGCATGGGCCAGCGACGCACCGAACTCGGCGTGGAAGTCCCGCGTGCGGGTGAAGAGGTGGGGCTGGAACGCGGCCACCAACCGCGCGCCAGGGAAGGCTGTGCGGGCGGCGGACAGGGTGGCCCGGATCTCGGTGGGGTGGTGGGCGTAGTCGTCCACGACCTCCACGCCTCGGCAGGAGCCCAGGCGCTCGAAGCGCCGCCCCACTCCGCGGAACGCGGCCAATCCACCGCGCACGTCCTCCCAGGAGACCCCCAGCGCCCGTGCCGCGGCCGCCGCGCCCAGGGCGTTGCGCAGGTTGTGCACGCCGCCCACGGACAGGCGCAGCGTGCCCGCGTACTCTCCGCCCTCGTATACCTCGCAGGTGGTCCCCTCGGGCCCGGTGACCACGTTCACGGCGCGCAGCCGGCTCCCCGCCGACAGGCCGTAGCTGGTCCCGGCGTTGCCCACGGCGGCCAGGAGCGACGCCGACCCGTGGTCGTCGGCGCAGGCGGCCACCACGCCACCCGGGCGGAGCTGGTCGAGGAAGGCGCGGAACCCGGCGCGGACGCCCTCCAGGCTCCCGTAGATGTCCAGGTGGTCGGCCTCCAGGTTCGTCACCACCGCCACGTCGGGCGTGAGGGTGAGGAACGACCGGTCGTACTCGTCGGCCTCGACGACGAACATGTCGCCCTTCCCCATGAGGAGGTTGCCGCCCCACCCGGACACGCGCCCACCCACCAGCCCGGTGGGCTCGCGGCGAGCGAAGGAGAGGACCTCGGTGGTCATGGCGGTGGTGGTGGTCTTCCCGTGGGTGCCGGCCACGGCCACCAGCCGCCCCTGATTCACCCAGGAGCCCAACGCCTGCGCGCGCTTCAAGACGGGGATCCCCCGCTCCCGCGCCCGCGCCAGCTCGGGATGGTCGGCGGCGACCGCCGAGGTCATCACCACCGCGGTGGCGCCCTCCACGTGGACCGGGTCGTGGCCGAGGGAGATGCGAGCGCCCAGGCGCGCCAGGTCCTGGAGGCTGATGGAGTCCTTCACGTCGCACCCGCTCACCCGCCCCCCGCTCCGGAGGAGGAGCTCGGCCAGGGCGCACATGCCCGCGCCGCCCGCACCCATGAAGTGGACGGGACCCCGAGCGGCCAGGACGCGCAGGTCCGCTTCCGGCCGGATCATGCGGCCCTCCGGGGCAGGAGGGTGGCGATGTGGCCCGCGATCTCCCGGGCCGCGTGGGGCCGGGCCCGCTTCAGCGCGGCGGCGCCCATGGCGCCTCGCAGCGCCGGGTCGTCGGCCAGGCGGGTCACGTGGCTCCACAGCCCGCTCCCGGAGAGGCCCTCCTCGGGAGCCAGGACGGCGGCGCCGGCGGCCACCAGGGCCGTGGCGTTCTTCGTCTGATGGTCTGCCGCGGCGGTGGGAAGGGGCACCAGCACCGCGGGGAGGCCGTGGTTGAGGAGCTCCGCGGTCGCCATGGCGCCCGCCCGGCTCACCGCGAGGTCCGCGGCCACCAGAGCGGAGGGCATCTCGTCGATGTAGGGGACCGCGCGCACCCACCCGGGGCTTCCGGCGGCGGCGAGGGCGGCCAGCGCGTCGGCGTGGTGCCGCGGCCCCGTGGACCAGAGGATCGAGAGGCCCTCTACGCGGGGCAGCTCCCCGCGCTCCACCCTCTGCACCGCCTCGGCCAGCGTGCGGTTCAGGACCAGGGCGCCCTGGCTCCCTCCCACCACCAGGAGCACCAGCCCGTGGGCGGGGAGGCCCAGAGACGAGCGCGCCTCCTCACGGTCCACGGCGGGAGCAGGGCGGACCGGGTTCCCGCTCATCACCGCCCGGGACCGCGCGCGCCGCGGGAGCCGGGCCACCGCCTCGGGAAACGCCACGTGGACCTGGCTCGCCCAGAGGGCCAGGAGCCGCGTGGTGACGCCGGGCACCGCGTTCTGCTCCTGGAGCACCAGGGGCGTGCGGCTGGCGCCCGCCGCGATCCCGGCGGGTCCGCCGGCATACCCGCCGGTCACCACCACCGCCGCGGGGCGCAGCGCCTGGAAGAGGTCCGCCACTTGGAGGAGGGAGACGCCCAAGCGGGGAAGCGCACGCACGCCCGCGAGGCCACCGCCGCGCGCGAACCCCTCCACCGGAAGGAGGGCGTGATCCGCACCCCGGCGCGGCAGGATACCGGCTTCTACCCCGCGAGCGGCGCCCACGAAGAAGGGGCGCACGTCGGGGCGGAGCTCCACCAGCGCTTCGGCCAGGGCCAACGCCGGGTAGAGGTGTCCCCCGGTGCCCCCGCCGGAGAAGACGACCCGCACGACCGTCGCGTCACGCACGGGCGAGCCTCCCCCCGGGGGCAGCCCGGGCCACGGAGACCAGGATCCCCAGCGCCGCCAGCGTCGCCAGCAGGCCCGAACGTCCGTAGGAGAAGAGGGGGAGCGCCACCCCGGTGGTAGGGACGAGCCCCAGGCCCACGGCCATGTGCAGCATGGCCTGGAGGGCGATGAGGCTGGTGATCCCCACGGCCAGGAGCTCCCCGAAGAGGTCCGGGGCCCGTGCGGCGATGCGGAAGCCCACGAGGATGAGCGCCAGGTAGGTCGACACGAGGAGCACGATCCCCACCAGCCCCCACTCCTCGCCCACCATGGCGAAGATGAAGTCGTTGTGGGCCTCCGGGAGGAACCCGAACTTCTGCCGCCCCTCGCCGAAGCCCACCCCGGTGACCCCTCCGGAGCCAACGGCCACCAGCGACTGCAGGAGCTGGAAGCCCGCCCCGTCGGGATCGGCGGCGGGATTCATGAACGCCTCGACGCGGTCGGCTCGGAACCCCACCTCCAGCTGCTTGCGCACGAACGGGAGGACGAGGAGGGCGAGAAACCCGAAGTGGGTCACGCGGGCGCCGGCGGTGAAGATCACGAGAAGCCCCAGCGCGGCGATGATCAGGGCCGTGGATAGGTCGGGCTGGAGCAGGACGGGGAGGAGCACCACCCCCCAGACCAGGAAGAAGGGCCCGAGCCCCATGGTCAAGCTCTTGAAGTGGTCCTGCTTCTTCACCGCGATGGTCGCGGTCCAAACGATGACCGCGATCTTGGCCAGCTCCGAGGACTGGATGCTGATCCCGGCGATGCGCAGCCACCGGCGCGCGCCGTTCACCTCGGGCGCGATGGCCTCGGTTCCCGGCAGCACGGTGAGGACGAGGAGCCCCACCGAGGTCCAGATCATGGGCCAGGCCCAGCGGGACCAGCGGTCGTAGGGGACCAGGGCACAGACAGTGAGGAGCACCAGCCCGAACGCCACGCCGCCGGCCTGGCGGAGGACGAAGTAGGTATCGGGCAGGTCCTGGCGCCACGCCAGCACCGAGGAGGCGCTGTAGAGCGTCACGAGCCCGAACGCCACCAGGAGGAGCGTGAGGAGCACGACGGCGGTCGGCTCCCACCCCCGCCCCAGCCCCGCGTCGGGGAGGGTGACCGGCCCGGCGGGTGCGATGTCGAGAGGGCGGGCCGCCATCAGGCCAGCTCCCCGGCCAGGGCACCGAACTGCTCGCCCCGGTCCTCGTAGTTCTCGAACATGTCGAAGCTGGAGCAGGCCGGGGAGAGGAGGAGGATGTCCCCCTCCCGGGCCCGTCCGGCCGCTTCGCGCACCACCTCGCGGAAGCCCGCCTGCAGGAGCGTCAGGTCGGCGGCCCCCTCCAGCTCCGCGGCGATGCGGGGACCAGCGGCGCCGAACACCACCACGGCGCGTACACCAGCGAGGGCGGTGCGCAGGGGCCGGAAGTCCTCTCCCTTGTCCTTCCCGCCGAGGAGGAGGACCACGGGGCGCGAGAGGCTCTCCAGGGCGCTCTTGGTGGCAGCCACGTTGGTGGCCTTGGAGTCGTTCACCCAGAGCACCTCCCGCCCTTCCCCCACCGGCTCCAGCCTGTGCGGGAGAGGCCGGGCGGTGCGGAGCCCACGGGTGATCCCTTCCGGCGAGGCCCCCGCCAGCCGCGCCGTGAGGGCGGCCGCCAGGGCGTTCATGTGGTTGTGCCGGCCCAGGAGGGGGAAAGCGTCCGCCTCCAGGAGCACGTCCTCGGAGCCGTCCAGGGAGAGCACGAGCGCGCCGTCCCGCAGGAACGCGTGGACCCCCACCCCGGCCTCGGGCGCGAAGCCGTAGCGGGCCCCCGGTGCGTCCCCGGGGAGTGCGCGGGTGAGCGCGTCGTCGGCGCGCAGCACCCATCGGCTCGAGGCATCGGCGTTGTCGAAGAGGCGCGCCTTGTCGGCGTAGTACGCCTCCACGTCCGCGTACCAGTCCAGATGGTCCGGGGAAAGGTTGGTCACCACCCCGATGTCGGGGCGGAAACGGTCGATGCACCCGAGCTGGAAGGAGCTCATCTCCAGCACGTACCAGTCCGGCGCTTCGTGACCGAGCGCGAGCTCGGAAGCCGCGGGCGCGAAACCGCCGCCCACGTTACCGCCGACAGCCGCGCGCAGTCCTGCCGCTTGGAGCAGATGCGCCACCAGTAGGGTCGACGTCGTCTTTCCATTGGTTCCCGTGATCGCGATCAGTGGACCCTTGAAGAACCGAACGGCGAACTCAGGCTCGCTGATCCAGCGCACTCCGCGCTCGCGGAGCGCGCGGAGCACCGGAGCGTGCGGGGGGATTCCGGGACTGACGACGACGAGGTCGGCCCGCGCCAGTCGCTCGACGTCGTGTCTTCCCCATTCCACGTCGGCGCCCAGAGCCCGGAGCTCGGCTCCACCAACTGCAGTCTGGGCATCAGCGCGCAAATCCGAGACATAGACCTGTCCTCCCTTCGAAAGGGCCAACCGGGCAGCGGCCTGGCCGCTGGCACCGAGACCGATGACCGCAACCCTGGCTCCGACCGACTCCATCGCGCCGTCCACGACCATGGCAGCCATGATTCGTGCGCATCCTATCCGCTAACGGATCTTCAGCGTGCTGAACGCGACCATCGCGCACAACACGCCGAGGATCCAGAACCGCACCACCACCTTGGTCTCGGCCCAGCCGAGCTTCTCGAAGTGGTGGTGGATGGGAGCCATCCTGAAGATCCGACGGCCCTGTCCGAACCTGCGGGCCGTGTACTTGAACCAGCTCACCTGGAGCGCCACCGAGATCGTCTCGAGGACGAAAACGCCGCCCACGATCACCAGCAGGAACTCGGACTTGAGGAGGATGGCCATGACGCCGATGGCGCCGCCCAGGGCGAGGGACCCGGTGTCGCCCATGAAGACCTCGGCGGGATGGGCGTTGTACCAGAGGAAGCCCAGCGCGCCGCCGGCCAGGGCCAGGGCGAAGATGGCCAGCTCCCCGGAACCGGGGAGGTAGAACAGGCCGAGGTACCGGGACATGTCCACGCGTCCGGTGAGGTAGGCCAGCACGCCGAAGGTCGCGGCCGCGATCCCCGCCAGCCCCGCCGCCAGCCCGTCCAAGCCGTCGGTGAGGTTCACCGCGTTCGAGCTTCCCGACACCACGATCCCCACGAAGACCACGAAGGCCGGCGCCCAAAACACCGCGGCCCACCCGGAGAAGAAGGGCACGCCGGTCACGGTGCTGGGGAGCGGCGAGATGGGGTTCCAGAGCAGGAGCGCCCCCAGCCCGAGGCCGAAGGCCCACTGCCCCGCCATCTTGTAGCGCCCGACGAGCCCCTGGGGGTGCTTGCGCACGACCTTGAGGTAGTCGTCCAAGAAGCCGATCCCGCCCATCCACAGGAGGGCGCCCAGCGTCAGCACCGTGTACCAGTTGGTGAGCTCGGCCCAGAGGAGCGTGGACACGGTTGCCGCCAGGATGATGATCACGCCGCCCATGGTGGGCGTGCCGGCCTTGCCCAGGTGGGTCCGGGGCCCGTCCTCACGGACGACCTGGCCCACGCGCAGCCGCTGGAGCCAGCGGATGATAGCCGGCCCGACCACGAACGCCACCAGGAGCGACGTCAAGACCGCCCCCGCCGCCCGGAACGTGATGTAGCGGAAGAGATTGAAGACGATGTGGACGTCCGCGAACTGGGGGAGCAGGTGGTAGAGCATCAGGCCCCCTCGACCGGGACGGCGCCGAAGTCGGCGGCCAGGAGCGGGAGGATCCCTTCCAGCGCCACGCCCCGGGAGGCCTTCAGGAGCACCACCTCGTCCCCCGCCAGCCGCTCACGGAGCGCTGGATACACGCTCTTCCAGTCGGTGGCGGTGACCAGACGGTCGTCACGGATCCCCGCGGCCGCGTCGGCGAAGGCGCCGGTGGCCACCACGAGCCCCAGGCGCAGGGAAAGGGCGTGGCGGAGCACCGCCGCGTGGAGCGCCGCCGACGCCTCGCCCAGTTCCAGCATGCTCCCCAGGACAGCCACCTTCCTGCCGCCGGAGCGGGAGGCCAGGAGGTCGAGGGCGGCGCGCACACTGGGCGGGTTGGCGTTGTAGCAGTCCACCAGCACCGTCAGCCCGCCCAGCCGGCGGACCTCGCCGCGCAGGGAGCCCGCGCCCACCGCGGACACGCCCTCGGCGGCGGCCCGGGCGGGGACTCCCAGATGCTCCGCCACCGTCAGGGCCAAGAGGGCGTCGAGCACCGCGTGGCGCCCGGGGAGGGAGAGGGTCACGTCCTGGCCCCGCCAGCGGAAGCGGTACGCCCCACGCTCGTCGGCCTCCACGCTCTCGGGGCGGAGGTCGGCATCGGCTCGCCCGCTCCAGCCTGCGACGCGCACGCGGCGCCACGCCGCGCGAGCGGCGGCGGGGAGGAAGTCGGGCTCGTCACCCACCACCGCCTGCCCCCCGGCCGCGAGGTTGCGCAACAGGTCCATCTTCTCCGACAGGACCCCGTCCAGAGAGCCCAGCTTCTCCAGGTGGGCCTCGCCGACGGTGATGACCACGCCCACGTCGGCGCGGGCGATGCGGGCGAGCACGGCGATCTCGCCGGGCTCGTTGGTGCCGAGCTCCAGCACCACCGCCTGGGCATCCTCGGGCGTGGCCAGGAGCGTGAGGGGCATCCCGATGCGGTTGTTCAGGTTCCCCTTGGTGGCATGGACGCGGAGGGTGCCGGACAGCGCGCCGCGGGTGAGGTCCTTGGTGGTGGTCTTCCCCGCCGAGCCGGTGATGGCCACCACGGGCACCCTCAGCTCGGTCCGGCGCCAGGCAGCCAGCGTCCCCAGCGCCACCAGCGTGTCCGCCACGATGTACTGGGGCGCCGCGCCGGCGACCGCCGCGGGGCGGGAGACCACGGCGCCCCGGGCGCCCCGGGCCAGCGCGTCGGCGAGGAAGTCGTGCCCGTCGAAGCGCGCGCCCGCCAGGGCCACGTACAGGTCCCCGGGCTCGACGGTCCGGGAGTCGGTGGAGACGCCCGAGTACACGGCCCCCTCCGGAGAGGGAGCGGCGGCGAGCCCCAGGGACGCTCGCACCGTCGCGTCGCTCCAGGCTAGGGCGCTCACGCGGCACCCAACTCTGCCAGGCACTCCCGGACCACCGCGCGCTCGTCGAAGGGCCGCTTCTCGCGCCCGACGACCTGGTAGGTCTCGTGTCCCTTCCCCGCCAGGACCACGGTGTCGCCCGCCCGGGCCTGGGAAAGAGCATGGAGAATGGCCTCGCGCCGGTCGGCGATGCGGGCGCAGGCCAGCCCGCGCAGGCCCTCGGCCAGGTCGTCGAGGATGAGCTCGGGGTCTTCGGTGCGCGGGTTGTCCGACGTCAGCACCACCAGGTCGGCGAAGCGCGCCACGGTCTCCGCCATGGGGCGCCGCTTGGTGCGGTCGCGGTCACCGCCGGCGCCGAAGAGCACGATGAGGCGCCCCCGGGTGAGGGGCTTCAACGTCCCGAGGGCGCCGTCCAGCGCGTCGGGAGTGTGGGCGAAGTCGATGAGGACCGCGAACGGCTCCTGCAGCACCACCTCCAACCGCCCGGTGACCTGCGGGACGGTGGCCAGGGCGCGGGCGATCTCGCCGGCGGACATCCCCGCCACCGAGGCCACGGCCGCGGCGGCGAGGGCGTTCTCCACGTTGTAGGCCCCCAGGAGCGGGAGCTCCACGGCGGCGCGCTCGCCCCCGAGGACCAGCGTGAAGCGCGACCCGCGGGCGTCGGACACCACGTCCTCGGCGCGCACGTCGGCGGCGGCTTCCACGGCGAAGGTCCGGACGTGGCGGCCCGCGCAGTCGAGGGCGTCCCAGGCCCGGTCGTCCCGGTTCACGACGAGCCACCCGCCCAAGTCCACCAGAGAGACCAGCCGGGCTTTGGCCGCCAGGTAGCTCGCCAGGTCGCCGTGGTAGTCCAGGTGGTCCTGGGTGAGGTTGGTGAACACGCCGGCGGCGAAGTGGACCCCGTCCAGGCGCCGCTGCTCCAGCGCGTGGGAAGAGGCCTCCATGGCCACGGTGCGGACGCCCTCGTCGGCCAGTTGGCGGAGCCAAGCAGCCAGCTGCACCGGCCCGGGGGTGGTGAGCCCTTCGGTCCCGGGGCGCACACCGCCGGCGTCCACGAGCCCCAGCGTCCCCACCACGGCGCACTCGCCGCGCGCCGAGAGCAGGTGCCGGACGAGCATGGCCGTGGTGGTCTTCCCGTTGGTTCCCGTGATCCCCACGAGGAAGAGCCGGCGCGACGGGTCGCCCATGACGGCCTGCGCGGCCAGGGCACCGGCGCTCCGCCCGTCGCTCACCACCAACTGGGGAAGCTCAGCGTCCACGGGCCGCTCCACCACCGCGGCCACCGCCCCGGCGCGCTCGGCGGAACCCACGTGGTCGTGGGCATCCACGGCGGTCCCCTTCCAGGCCAGGAAGAGGTCCCCGGGGCGCACCGACCGGCTGTCCTGACTGACGCCCAGAACGGCGACGTCCCCCGGGCCGCGCATCTCCCGGAGGAGGCCGGCCGACCGGAGGACATGGCCCACGGCGCCCAGGGTCAGGGGACGGTCAATCATCCGTCCTCCGTCGGACCACCAGGATGACGGTGTCACCGGGCTGCAGGCGCGTCCCCGCCGCGGGGAAGGTCCCCTCGATGGACCCCGCGCCCTCGTGCCGCACGCGGAATCCCAGGCCGTGGAGGCGCCGGACCGCGATCCGGGCCGGGAGCCCCGCCACGTCGGGCAGAGGCACGCCCACGGCCCCGCCGGACGGCACGCCCCCGAACACGCTTCCGACGGCGACGGTTGTCGCCTCTCCGTCTCCCTGGACGCCCCGTGCCGCCCCGTCCGATTCGGGGAGCTGGTCTCCGGCGAGCTCCGCCGCGAACGCGAGCCCGTAGTCCGGGGGAGCGGGCGGGTCGATGCGCCGGGCGGCGAAGCTCACGGGAAGAGCCGGTAGCGCCAGCATCTCGGCCGGCACCGACTCCAGGAGCTTCTCCCGGTCCAGCGGCGTGGCACGCGCCGCCAGCGCTGCCTCCATGGTCGCCCGGGTCACGGGAGCGGCCACGGCGCCTCCGTAGTAGGCGCCCTTGGGGTTCTCAAGCTTCACGAACACCACGAGCTGGGGGTCTTCGGCGGGGAAGAAGCCCACGAACGACGCGAAGTGCCCGGCGCCGTATCCCTTTTCCGAGTCGTAGCTGCGGCTGGTGCCCGTCTTGCCCGCAACCTTGAACACGCCCAGCCCCGCGGCGGTGCCGGTGCCGTCCTGCACCACGTCCACCAGCACCCGGCTCACCGAGCGGGCGACGCTCTCGTCCACCACCCGGCGCACCACCTGGGGGCCGAAGCGCTCCTGCACGCGGCCGTCGGCGTCCCGGATCTCCCGCACCACGCGGGGTCGCATGAGGAGCCCGCCGTTGGCCAGCGCGCCGTACGCCATGGCCATCTGGAGCGGCGTCACCGAGATCTCGTACCCGATGGCCAGCGACGCCGGCGACTGGGCCGACCAGCAGTCGGGACGGCGCAGGATCCCGCCCGCCTCGCCGGGGATCTCGATCCCCGAGGCCACGCCGAAGCCGAAGTCGCGGAGGTTCTCGTACTGGTGCCCAGGGGTGAGCGAAAGAGCCGCCTTGGCGATGCCGACGTTGGACGACTCGCGCAGCGCGTCGGCGACGGTCATGGTGCCGCCGGCGTGGATGTCGTGGATCACCCGCCCCGCCACGGCCCACGTGCCGTTGCCGGTCTCCACGATGTCGGAGAGCGAGGCCGCCCTGTGCTGCAGCAAAGCCGCAACGGTGAACGGCTTGAGGGTCGAGCCCGGCTCGTAGGGCGTGTTCACGACTCCGAGCCCCGTGGTGTGGCCGTCACGGATGGAGACCAGAGCCAGCACCTCGCCGGTGGCCGGGTCGGTGATGAGCACGTCTCCGCCCCGCGCCTGGGTCGATTCGATGGCCTCGGTGAGGGCCTGGCGGGCGATCTCCTGCAGGTCCAGGTCGAGGGTGAGAACCACCTGCCCGCCCGAGCGGGGAACCGCCACCACGTATGTCTCCCCTGGGATGGGCCGTCCCTCGTTGTCGCGGGCCACCACCTCGCGCCCCGGGTGGCCGCGCAGGAGCGCGTCGAAGGCCTGCTCGATCCCACCCTGCCCGGCGCCGTCCAGCACCACGCCCAGCGTCGCGCGTGCCAGGTCGCCGTGAGGGTGGTAGCGCTCGAGCCCCCGCTCCAGGTAGACGCCCCGGACCCCGCTCAGCCCCTCGCGCACCGCGGGCGGGAAGCTCCCGGGAACCACAGCCCAGCGGCGCTCCGTGGAGAGGAGCTGCTGCGCCTTCCGGGAGGAAACTTGGAGGACGTCCTGGAGGAGCTTCGCCACGGCGGCGGCATCCTCAACCTCGCGGGGAGCGACGCTGACGCGATAGGACTCTCGGGAAACGGCCAGGAACGCGCCGTCCCGGTCCAGCACCGCGCCCCGGGGCGCCGCCATCACCTTGTCCGTGGTGTGCTGGGCCTCGGCGAGATCGCTCCACTCCTTCCCCTGGAGCACCTGGATCTGCCCGGCCCGAAGGCAGACCACGACAGCCCCCGTCATCCATCCTGCCAGAACGACGCGCCGGCGCCACGCGCCGGGACGCGGAGAGGATTCCAGTCGGCTCACGGCTTCGTCTCCCCAGAAAGGATCACCAGTTCGGTGCTGGCCGCGATGTGCATGCCCAGACGCTCGCGGGCCTCGGGGACCACCCGCGCGCGGCTCTCCAGCACCTGGATGGAGCGTTCCAGGTCCACCCGCTCGGCTTCGGCCAGCGATGTCTGCCGGCGGGTGTCGTCCAACTCCGACATGGCTTCCAGGGCCCTGCTCTGGCGCCAGGTCACGCCCCACAAGGACGCGACCAGGGCCACCAGGGCGAGCGCGGCGCGCAGGAAGGGGCCAAGTTCGATCACGCCGCCCTCCGCCAGGCCCGGAGCCGGGCGCTGCGCGCACGCGGGTTCCTGGCCAACTCGTCGTCTCCGGGCCGCACGGGCTTCCTCGTCAGCGTCTCGCCGAGAGGGCGACCTCGGCAGGTGCATACGGGGGCCTCGGGCGGGCACACGCACGCGGCGCTCCATTCGCGGAACGCGTTCTTCACCAGCCTGTCCTCCAGCGAGTGGTACGCGATGACCACGAGCACCCCGCCCTCCCTGAGCGCGTCCCGAATGGCGGGGAGTCCCCGCTCGAGAGACTCGAGCTCGCCGTTCACGGCGATGCGCACGGCCTGGAAGATCCGCGCCTTGTCCTGGGCCGTGGGGGACCGGCCGAGGCTCACCGAGAGCGCCGCCACCAGATCGTCGCTGGAGGTCGGGGGCTCCGTGGCGCGGCGCTTCACGATCTCGCGGGCGAGGCGGCGCGAGCGGGGCTCCTCGCCCAGCTCCCGGAACACGCGGGCCAGCTCCTCCTCGCTCGCCTCGGCGAGGAAGCCGGCCGCGTCGTCCTCCTGGGCCTGATCCATCCGCATGTCCAGTGCCACGCCCCGGCGGAAGGCGAAGCCCCGCGCCTCGTCATCCAGCTGATGCGAGCTCACGCCCAGGTCGAGGAGGGCGCCGTCCAGGCCCTGGTCCATGATCTCGGCGTCGGCGGGAGCGTCGTCGAAGCGCCCGCGGAGGAAGCGGACACGGTCGCGGACCTGGGAGAGGGCCCGCTCCGCCTCGGCGAGCGCCTCCGGGTCCCGGTCCACCGCCACCACCCTGCATCCCGGACACGCCTCCAGGAGAGTGCGGGTGTGGCCGCCGCCCCCCACGGTGCCGTCCAGGAGGAGGGCGCCGTCGCGAGGTCGGAGGTACCGCAGCACCTCGTCGGCCAGGACCGGCTCGTGGTAGGCGGCCATGGTCAACCGAACAGCTTGTAGGCGAACTGTTCGAAGTCCCCGGCGCCGCCCTGCACCACCCGCTCGTACGTGGCGGGATCCCACAGTTCGACGCGATCGTTGGTGCCCAGGAGAATCACGGATCCGGACAGCGCGGCGGCCTGCTGGAGCCCAGCGGGAATCAGGATGCGTCCCTGCTTGTCCGGCGTCACCTCAACCAGGTTCGCGTAGAGCACGCGCACCTGGTTCATGGCCTGCGGCCCCGTCTTCTTGTAGTCGGCGAGGCGGGCCTCGATCTCCTCCCACTTCGCTTCCGGGAAGAGGGCGAGGTACGGCTTCTCCCACTGGAGGAGGACGAAGCGGTCCTCACCCTCACCCCGGCGGAACGCCGAGGGGAGGCTGACCCGCCCCTTCTCGTCCATCTGGTGCTCGTACCGACCCCGGAAGGCGCTCAAGAACGACCCCTGCCATCCCCTTGGTGGGATGAAGTGGGTTGAAGTGGGATACTGTGGAGCCAGTATACGCCTTGGTGGAGCGGCGAGTCAAGAGTCTTTTTTGGCGATTTTTCCCGGATCGGAACGCGAGGCCGGAAGGCCGGAAACCGTGGCCTGGCCTGGAGGAACGTCACCCGAAGACCTTTCGGGTTTTGTTCGCATTCCTCCGGAATTGCCCAGCGGGGGGAGTGCCGGGTCCAGAGTCGGGTGGGGAAAAGTGGGAAGACCCGGGCCCCCGGGGCCGCCGCGCGAGGCCGGAGCTCCGGGGACGAGGGGCAACAAGAAGGAGGCGCCCCCGG
>CAZJFX010000020.1:0-54776 GCA_964545395.1 uncultured Gemmatimonadaceae bacterium
ACCATCATACTACATGTGGCCCTCATGTACCAGAACTTTTGGGGTGTAGCACTAGCGTACGGTGTTATGCGGGTACATAGGAGGAGACAGGGGCGGCATCGGGATCGGGCGTATGAACCGGGACTTCGAGTGGATCTTCGCCTGGGATTTCGGCTTCGGCCCCAGGGCGCACGGCCGGAAGGGCGGACACGGGGGGTGGGGACCGCGGAGAGCGTTCTTCCGCCAGGGCGAGGTGCGCCTGGCGCTCCTCTCCCTCCTCGGCGATGGTCCCGCCCACGGCTACGAGCTCATGAAGCGGCTGGAGGAGCGCTCCGGGGGGATGTACCGGGCCAGCGCGGGTACCGTGTATCCGGTGCTCCAGCAGCTGGAGACACTTTAGGGTCCACCGGAGACGGGGGCGCGCCGCCCGGCGCTTCCCCGCCCCCGTGGTAGGGCCGGCTGTGGGGTTGCTGGCCGGGGCCGGCTGGCCCAATGTCCCGGGATCCCGGGATCCCGGGATCGCGCTCAGGCCACCTCCGCCCCGCACCCCATGCTCCCGCTCCTCCTGGCTGCCGCCCTCGCCGCCGCCGTCCCGTCCGACACGCTCCCCGTCCCCTACCGCATCCGCACCCGCCTCCATCCGGAGGAGATGCGGGTGAGCGGATCGGAGCGGATCGTCTACACCAACCGCTCCCCCGACACCCTCGCCGAGATCGTGCTCAATCTCCCGCAGAACGTGTTCGCGCCGGGGAACCCCAGGAATCGGGCGGTGCCCGTCACGGGCGGGTTCGACCTGGAGCGGGTGGCGGTGCAGGGGACGGAGGTCACGCTGGGGGGTGGGGGCCGCTCCCTCACCACGTTGGAGAGCGTTGCGCTGCCGCAGCCCCTCCCGCCCGGAGGCACGGCGGAGCTGGAGATCGCGTGGAGCTTCCTCGTCCCCGAGGGGACGTTCCGCATGGGGCGGGAGGGGAAGGAGGTGTTCTACCTGGCCCAGTGGTATCCCCAGGTCGCCGTCTACGACGACCTGCGCGGGTGGGTCCGGGATCCCTACCTGGGCAACGGCGAGTTCTACCTTGAGTACGGCGACTTCGAGGTGGAAGTCACCGCGCCCGCCGGTTGGCTGGTGAGCGCCACCGGCGTCCTGGAGAATGCCGGGGATGTGCTCACGCCGCAGGCGCTGGAGCGGCTCGGCTCTCTCTCCCGGGGCCGCGTCACGCACATCGTGTCCCAGGCCGAGGTGGCGGCGGGACGTGCCACCGCCGCAGGCGGCGCCGACGGCACGCTCACGTGGCGCTTCCGCGCCGAGAACGTCCGGGACTTCGCCTGGGGCGCGTCCGACCGGTACGTGTGGGACGGTACCGTCGCCGAGTACCGGAACGACGACGGGACCACGCACGCCTCGAACATCTACACGCTCTACCGCCCCGACCGCCCCAACTGGGAGCGTTCCGCCGAGTTCGCTCGCCACGCCATCGAGACCCACTCCGCGTGGTACCCCTATCCGTACCCGCACATGACGGTGAACGAGGGGGTGATCGGGGGAGGCATGGAGTATCCCATGATCACCATCATCGGGGGAGGGCGGACGCCGGAGAGCCTCTACGGCGTCATCACCCATGAGCTCGCCCACATGTGGTGGCCCATGGTCGCGGGCTCCGACGAGCGCAACCACGCCTGGATCGACGAAGGGTTCGCGTCGCTCTCCGAGGACCTGGCCATCGACCTGTTCTTCCCCGGGTCCGACGCGGGGCTCGCCACCATGAACGGGTACCTGCGCGTGGCGGGGACCGACGACGAGACCCCGTCCATGCGCCCCACCGACGAGGTCGGGCCCTTCGGGAACCGGGGGGTAGCCGCCTATGGCAAGCCTGCCACGGTGTTCCGCGCGCTCCGCACGGTGCTCGGGCCCGCCGTGTTCGACGAGGCGATGTGTGCCTACATCCGCAGGTGGGAATACAAGCACCCCATGCCGCTGGACCTCTTCTGGACCTTCGAGGACGTGGCGAAGCAGGACCTGGACTGGTTCTTCCATCCATGGCTCTACACCACCCGCGTGCTGGACCAGGCGGTGGCCGGGGTGGAGCAGGGGAGCGGGAGCGCCGTCGTGATCCTGGAGGACCGGGGGGAGATCCCCATGCCCACCATCGTCGAGGTCGTCACCGACTCGGGGAACCGCTCCCGCCAGGTGGTTCCCGTGAGCGCCTGGCAGGGACGCACGGCGCGGGTGCACGTGTCTGCCCCGGGGCGGGTGGTGGAGGTGGTGCTGGACCCGGAGCAGCGCTTCCCCGACGTGAGCCGGGAGAACAACCGCTGGCCGGCGGTGCGGTAGGGCCGGCTCTCCATGCCCCCGACTCCAGGAATCATGAGCAAGCTCTCCACCGCCCTCGTCCACGCCGCCGCCTGCCTCGCGCCCGTGGCGGCGGCGGCGCAACAGCCTCCCGCACCGGTCCCCGGCGTGCCACAGGCTTCCCAGCCGCCTGCGCCCGTGGTGGAGGGCGTGGATTTCCGCGTCTATGACCACCGTGGGCGCCAGCGCTCCATTGCCCACGTGTTCAGGGCCATGGACGACGCCGACGCGCTCCTGGTGGGCGAGACCCACGATGACGCGGTGGGACACGGCGTGGAGGCGGAGATCTTCATGCGCGCCGCAGAGCGCATGGGCGTGGTGGGGGAGGGGAGCGGCAGGAAGCGGCCGGTGGTGCTCTCCCTGGAGATGTTCGAGCGCGACGTCCAGTACATCGTGGACGAGTACCTGGCGGGGCTCATCACCGAAGACCAGTTCAAGAAGAGCGCCCGCCCCTGGGACCGGTACGACACCGACTATCGGCCCATGGTGGAGTTCGCCCGGGCCCACGGGGTCCCGGTGATCGCGGCCAACGCTCCCCGGCGCTACGTGAACCGGGTGAGCCGCCTGGGGCCCGCGTCCCTGGACGTGCTCCCGGAGACGGCCAGAGCGTTCCTCCCGCCCCTCCCCTATCCGGGGCCCTCAGAGGAGTACACGGCGAAGTGGAACACCCTGATGGCGGAGATGATGGCGCAGATGCTCGCCCAGGCGGATTCGGCGGCGGCGGCGCGGGACTCGGTCGCGGCGGCTCCATCGGCTCCTCCAGCCCCCATGCCGGGCGCCCCCCAGGTCCCGCCCAGGGATCACGGCATGGGCAACGCCCTCCACGCCCAGGCGCTCTGGGATGCCGCCATGGGCCACGCGGTGACCACGGCCCTGGAGGTCCACCGGGGGGCGCTGGTGGTCCACTACGTGGGCTCGTTCCACGTGGAGAGAGGCACCGGGATCCCGGAGCGGATCGGCGACTACCGCCCCCGCACCCGCACGCTCATCGTCTTCCTCCAGCCCGCAGCCGACATCCACGCATGGGACGACGAGGAGCACAGGGACCTGGGCGACTTCGTCATCCTGACGCGGACGCCACCGGAGGCTGCGGGGGGTGGTTGAGGGGCACCGAATGTCGCCCTGGCCGGGGTGGCGCGGCAGCGACCCTCCGGCCCATAATACGCACTCCCCATGAACCCACGGCGTCTTCCCCCGGACACCCGCATCGGTGCGGTACACCTGCGCGTACGCGACCTGCCTCGGGAGGTCGCGTTCTATGAGGACGCGCTGGGGTTCCAGCTCCACGCCGAGGACGGAGCCACCGCGGCCCTGGGGACCACGGACGGGAAGCCCCTGATCGTGCTCCACGGGGAGCCCACGGCGCCCAGGCGGCCCGAGGGCACCACGGGGCTCTACCACTTCGCGCTGCGCCTCCCTTCCCGAGCCGACCTGGGCGCCCTGATCCGGCGCGTGCAGAAGTCGGGCCATGCCCTCAGCGGGTTCGGGGACCACAACGTCAGCGAGGCGGCGTATCTCGACGACCCCGAGGGGAACGGCGTCGAGCTCTACGCCGACCGCTCTCGGGACGTCTGGCACGGCGTGGAGGGGGAGGTCTTCATCACCACCGAGCCCCTCGACCTCCCCGGCCTCCTGGTGGCGGCCTCGGGTCCGGCTCCCCGGCTCCCCGAGGGGACCACCGTGGGCCACATCCACCTGCGGGTCTCGTCCCTCTCCGACTCCGAGGAGTTCTACGTGGGCCGGCTGGGCTTCGACGTGGTGACCCGCTCCTACCCCGGCGCGCTCTTCACCTCGGCGGGGGGGTATCATCACCACGTGGGTCTCAACGTGTGGGATGGCCCAGGCGCTCCCCGACCCCCCGACGGGAGCCTGGGGCTGGTGTACTTCGAGGTGGTCATCCCCTCGGAGCACGCCCGGCGGGCGCTCTTGGGGGATTCGGGGGAAGGGTACCTCCTGGACCCGGACAACATCGGCATCCGGGTCACGCGGGGCTGACCTTCAGCGGCTCCGCCCTCCTCCCCAGAGGGGGAAGTTGATCCCCAGCGTGAGGACACGAGGCCTGAAGGGCCCGTCGAGCCAGGTCCAGCGCATCTCGAGCTGGGTCCCGAACGGCGCTCCCCCGAGCGTGCCGCTGCGCACGCCGGCCACGGTCACGGATGTGCTCCGCGTCTCCCGGGGGGAGCCCATGTCCCAGACGGTGCTGCGCCAGGCCAGCCCTACCCCGGCGTAGATACCCCCCTGCCGCCCGCCGCTGACGACGACCGCGTCGACCCCCCCCTGATACTCCCGCAGGCCGTTGAGGAAGGTGATCTCCCCGTTGGGGACGAGTTCCACGTGTCCGGAAGGAAGGACGGGAATGCGGAGCTGGCTGCCCAGCACGGTGGCCTGGTTGTGGTAATCCCACCCGGCCCGGATGCCCGCCCACCCGGGCGCCCACCCCTGACCGCTCCCGGTCGGGGACGGTTGAGCGAAGATCTGGGCTCGGGCCGGGCCCGGGGCGAGGGTGACGCAGAGGGTGAGGAGGAGGAGAGCGTGGGAGAGGCGCATGGTTCGTCCCGGGGTTCGGAGTGCGAGCGACAGACGGTTCAACCGCCGGACGGGCCGTTCGGTTCCGCTCCGTCGCCGTCCTGGGGGTGGAAGCGCTCCTCGGCCCGGGCCAGGAGGCTTCGCGCCCACACGAACTGGGAGGCCAGGACGGCGAGCCCCAGCAGGAGGGTCTTCACGCCCAGCCCCGGTACCACCATGAGGATGGTCCCTGCCACCAGGAGGCCACCCCCGGACACGAGGGCCACGCTCCGGATGGCGATGGTGCGGCTGATCCGGAAGAAGCGGGCCATGTCGCTCTCCATGGGGGAGCGCAGCTCGACCGGGTTCGCCTCCGGATAGAGCACCGAGGCGAGCACGCCCACGCCGAGGATCCCGACGATGACGGGGAGGGAGACCGCCACCGGCACCGGGTGGTGGTGCGCCAGCAGCATCTTCACGCCCACGAAGGCCAGCACGAAAACCAGGCTCGCCTTGAGGAACCGGAAGTAGGCCAGCAGGGGAGCCAGCGCGAAGTAGAGCGAGCGCAGCCCAAGGATGGCGAAGACGTTGGACGTGTAGACCAGGAACGGGTCGGAGGTGACGGCGAAGATGGCGGGGATGGAGTCCACCGCGAACAGGAGGTCCGTCCCCTCCACCATGAGCAGGACCAGGAAGAGGGGCGTCATGACCCACCGGCCCGCCTCGCGCACGAAGAAATGCTCGTCCCTCATGCCGCTGGTGACCGGATAGAGGCGCCGCGCGACCTTGATGAGCGGGCTCTTCTCGGGCTCCAGGTTCTCGTGGCTCACCACCAGCATGCGCGCGGCGGTGAGGAGGAGGAGGCCACCGAAGACGTAGGTGGTCCAGCAGAACCTCGCGATCAGGACCGCGCCCGCCCCGATCATGATGCCGCGCATGATCAGCGCGCCCAGCACGCCCCAGAAGAGCACCCGGTGCTGGTACTTCAGCGGGACGCGGAAGTACGAGAAGATGAGCGCGATGACGAAGATATTGTCCAGCGAGAGGGACTTCTCCAGCACGTACCCGGTGAAGAACTCGAGCGACGCCTGCGTGCCGGGGATGCTTCCCTCGAGCGCCAGCCCCACACCGATCAAGTCGTTCTCGTAGAGGAAATAGACGACCCCGTTGAAGGCCAGCGCCAGCAGGATCCAGAAGGCGCTCCAGGAAAGCGCCTCCGCTACCGTGGGGGCGTGCGCCTTCCGGTTGAACACGCCCAGGTCCAGGGCAAGGAGGCCCAGGATCAGGACGATGAAGCCGACCCAGATGAGGAGGTCCAAGGAGCGACCGGGGGCGGGGCCGAGAAGGCGGAGGGTGGGAAAGGGAGTACGAAGATCGCGGCACTCGGCGCCGCGAGGGAAGTGGCCGGCGCTAGCGGCGGCGCGCCTTCACGAAGACCTGGATGTCGTCGGGGCGGGGGTTCTCGTAGCGGATGCGCACGCGCCCGTCCTCGGTCAGGTCCACCACCCCGGGGATGGCGTTGGCGGTGAGGTGCCAGCCCTCGGGGAGGACCACCGTGTTCCGCGCCCGGCCGAAGCCCCGGTCCCACACGAGCTCGTCGCCGGCCAAGACGTAGCGTCCCGGATCGGTGTAGGTCTCCCAGATGCGCAGGCGCGTGGAGCCGCCCGCCATCACCGGCTCGAACCAGATGACCACCACCTCGGTCTCGGGGCCCGGGGCCGAGCCGATGTCGATCCCCCGGCGCACGATCTCCTCGCCCTTTAGCTGCTCCACCTCGAGGCGCGCCCCGGTGTCCAGGTTGTACGCCTCGGGGTCCGAGGCGCGGCTCCCCGAGCGGACCACGTTCAGGTACCGGTCCATCCCCGGCCGGCTCTCCGTGTAGTCGTGGAAAAGCCGGAAGGAATGGGTCTCGGGCTGTTGGAGGAAGTAGGTGATGTCCCGGTCCTCGAAGGCCCTCTCGGAGAAGCGCCAGGAGACCCGGGCGCGCACCGGTGAGCCGCCGCCCGTGGTGGGCACCGGCTCGCCGCTCTCCACGCGGGGCACGTTGCGCGCCCCGGAAGGGAGGGGGCGAGCGCGCACCCGCAGGTCCACGCTCCCCGGGCCCGGGTTCATGAAGCTCACGCGGATGCGCCCGTCCCCCTCGGTGTCCACTTGCACCGGGTAGTTGGCTGCCACCAGCTCGTATCCGGGAGGGAGGACCACCGAGTTGCGTCGGATGCTCAGGGAGCGCGAGAAGACCAGGTCGCGCCCGTCGGTGAAGTAGCTCTCCGGGTCCACGTACGTCTTGTCGATGCGCACGCGCCCCTGGCCGGCCTCGGGGACCGGACGGGCCAGCGTGACCTGGATGTAGCGTCCCTCCACGCCGGCCCTGGGGTGCCCGTGCTCCCTGGCGTACGAGCCCTCCACCACGCGCCACGCCAGCGGCTTGCCGGTGTGGAGGTCGGTGACGGCATGCACCTCCTCTTCGGCGCCGGCGCGGATCGTGTTGTAGTAGTACCGCGCGCCGGGGGTCGTGGCGGAGACGTCGTAGAAGATGCGGAATGCCCCCGAGCCGGGCGCCTGCAGTTCGTAGCGCGTGTAGTCGTCGGCCTGGGTCTGCGGTGTGCCCTGGGCGGCAGCGGCGCAGGGCAGCGCCATGGCGCATGCCAGGGCGAAGATCGAGGGACGCAGCATAGCTGTGTGGCCTCCGGGCTGTACCGGGGTGGATCGGCGTGGGCGCATCGGTTTTCTCGCCTGCACCGATGTACTACGTCAGCCGGCCGTCGGCCACCGCCTTCAGCACGTCCCCGGACGTGACGATCCCCAGGAGCCGGTCGTCCTGCGTCACCACGGCCCGGTGGATGCCGCCCCGGACCAGGAAGTCCGCCAGCTCCTGCACGGTGTCGTCGGGGCGCACGGAGAAGGCCACCCGCGTCATGATGTCCTCCACCGTCACCTCGTCCAGCTCGGATTCGGTGAACAGTCCCAGGATCTCCTCTCCGCCGAAGGGCGAGTCCTCGGGTAGGAAGAACCCGTACGGGTCGGCATCCGCTTCTTCGTCGAAGGTGGGGTCGGGGAGGTCGGCCCGGCCGGCGGGGAGAGCCGACGCCGTGACGTGCACGCCGGCGTCGTCCGCCGCCAGGCGCACCAGGTCGGTGGCGGAGACGACCCCGACCAGGGCGCCCTCCTCGTCCACCACCGGCGCGCCGCTGATCTCCCCGACGGACAGGATGCGGGCCAGCTGGCGGACCGTGGCGTCGGGGCCGACGGTGACCACCGCGGAGTTCATGATGTCACACACGTTGAGCATGGGCGTGCCCTCCTCCCCTGTCACTCCACGGGCCGGTAGAGGAGAACAGGGGTATGGCTGCCGCGCACCACCTTGTCGGCGGTGCTTCCTAGGATGGCGCGGGTGAGGCCCGACCTACCGTGGGTGGCCATGGCCACGAGGTCACAGCCGCTCTCCGTGATTTCGTTGAGCAGGCCGTGGCCCGGCTGAGCTACCACCACCACCGAGGTCTCCACCGTCTGGCCCCGCGCCCGCAGCCGCTCGGCGTGGGTCTCCAGGTAGGCCTCGGCCGCCTCCCGGGACTCGGTGACGAACTGCTGGTTCATCTGCAAGGTGTGGGGCAGGTACGGACTGGTGAACTGCAGGGGGTACGGCACCACGCGCACCAGATGCATGACGGTATCGAAGAGCGACGCGAAGGACACGGCGTGCTCGAGGACGCTCTCCGAAAGCTCGGTGCCGTCCAGCGGGACCATCATCTGCGCGAAGCCCGGGTCCGCGCTCAGGTCGGGCTCGGCGTCTCCCTCCTCCGGCCGGACCAGCAGGATGGGTCTGCACGTGTGGTGGAGGAAGGCGTCGGCGACGCTGCCCAACCACGCCCGGGAGAACGCCCCCCGACCGTGGGTGGCCATGACCACGAGGTCGGCGCCGCGGGACCGGGCCTCCTTCTCCACCACGTCCACCACGTGGCCGGCGAGAAGCGTGGCGGTGACCTCGGCGCCGGCCAGGGGCCGCGCCCGCTCCACCGCGTTGTTCAGGTACGCCCGACTCCAGTCCTCGGCGGCGTTTTCCCACTCGTCGTAGGCGAACGAGGGGATGGGCTCCTGGACCGTGACCAGGTGGAGGGGCGCCTTCGTGCGGCGGCTCACGGAGAGGGCGAGGGGCATGGCGGACTCCGCGAAGCGCGAGCCGTCCAGGGGTACCATGATGAGACGGTACATGGGTTCCTCCGCGCTGCGACGTCGGGTCGGTGCGGAGCGGCTCCGCACCGACCTCTCCCGTCAGAAGGGAGTGGAGCGACCCCCGGCACGTCCGGCCACGGCGAACTCGGTCTCCCCGACCAGGCCGTCGACCAGCCGATCCACGGTGCCGGTCGCGCGACCGGGATCCCCCGTGGCGGTGGTGGGGAGGACGACCCTGACGCGGGTGCCCCGGCCCGGTCCCGACTCCAGGGACAGCTCTCCTTGAACATAACCTGCTCGCTCGTGCATGCCGAACAGGCCCAGGCTCTGCCCCGACGGGGTGAGCGCGGCGGCGGGCTCGAAGCCGCATCCGTCGTCCGCCACCTCCGTGACCAGGCTGCTCCCCTCCACGGCGAAGCGCACCGTCACGGTGTCGCCGCCGGAGTGGAGCACGGCGTTGGTGATGGCCTCCTGCGTGATGCGGAAGAGCGCCAGGGACAGCTCCCTGGAGAGGGGCGGCACGACGCCGTCGAAGTGGACGTCCATGCGCTTGCCCTCGGTCATGGAGCGGGCATGGGCCTCCAGGGCCGCGCGCACCCCCAGCTCGTCCAGCTCCGGCGGCCGCAACCGCCGGGCGACTCCCCGGATCTCTTCGAGAGCGCTCACCACCTCTTCGCGGATCTCGTGGATGGAATCGTTGGCGCTGCTCGAAAGGTGCCGCTCGGCGATGCGCAGGCGGACCAGGACGCCGGCGAGGGTCTGCGCCGTCCCGGAATAGAGCTCGTGTGCGATGCGCTGGCGCTCTCGCTCCTCCGACTCCAGGACCCTGCGCGCCAGCTCCTGCTGGCGGGCCCGGTGGGCGGAGAGGGAGTCCAGCATCTGGTTGAAGACCCTGGTGACCCCGAGGAGCCCCGAGTCGGCCAGGGGGGAGTCTGCGGCCCGGGCGTCTATCTCCCCCGAGCCTACCCTGCGGGCGGCGTACTCCAACGACTCGAGCGGCCAGAGGGCGAGGCGGACCAGGACGGCGTTGACCCCCACCGCCACGAGGATCAGCACCCCGCCGGCGGCCACCGCGGTCACCGCGATGGTTCCGGCCCCGGCCCCGTGCATGGCCACCGCCAGGACGCCGCCCACCCCCATCGCCAGCGCCACCAGCACGACGTTGGCCAGGAAGATCTTCCAGAAGACGGAGAGGCGGAGGAGAGGCCGCGCGCTTGCGACGGCTCCGAGTCTGTCCAGCGGCCCGCCCATGGCGTCGGCGAAGGCCGACGTCGGCTTGGAGCGGGATGTGGAAGACGGACCCGGCACGGGCGAGCGGGGTGAAAGGGTGGACGTAGGTCCCATGGAATGGCGACAATTATGATTCGCCGGTGCACACGGTGACCTTTCGCCGGGACTCGCAGGGTCCGGCGGCCATGGTAAATTCTTGCTTTGGTGGGGGTTCGGGGGCTGTCAGGGACTCTGCGCCCCCCGAGGTGGGAGACTAGCCGCCGGGACTGTGGGGCTTTTCTCCACATCTCCCACGGGCTTCGTGACGGGCCTCACAGGCTTGGAAGGAGCTGGTTCAGGGCGTGCTGAGCGCTGACGAATACCGGGCTGTCTTCGAATCGGCCCCCGACGGGATCATGGTGGTGGACCGGGAGGGCGTGGTCCTCGACGTGAACCCGGCGGTGGAGGGGCTGTTCGGGTTCGCTCGCGAGGAGATCCTGGGGGAGGCGGTGGAAATGCTCCTCCCCGAGGCCTTCCGGCGCGCCCATGTGGCGCACCGGGAGCGCTACAGGCGCAACCCTTACGCTCGTCCCATGGGGGTGGGCATGGAGCTTACGGCCCGGAAGAAGGACGGCACCGAGTTCCCCGTTGAGATCAGCCTGAGCCCCTGGCGCCACGGTGGGCACGAGTACGTGATCTGCACCGTGCGCGACGTCACCGAGCGTAGGCGCATCCGCGACTTCTCCGAAGGTGCTCTGCGGTCCGTGGAGGAGGAGCGGCAGAGGATCGCGCGGGAGCTCCACGACGACACCGCCCAGCGCCTGGCCACCCTCATGGTGAAGGTCCGCCTTCTGGGGAGGGAGTCCGACGAGGCCCGGCGTGCCCACGGGCTGGCCGAGCTGCGCGAGCAGATCCTGGAGGCGGCCGAGGGGGTCAAGCGCATCGCCCGGGGCCTCCGGCCCCCGGAGCTGGAGGAGGTGGGGCTGCGCTCCGCCCTCCAGGTGCACACCAGGGGGCTCTGGGAGGCGGCGGGATTCCAGGTGGAGGTGGACATGGAGCCGGTGGAGCACCTCCTGGGCCAGGAGGCCAAGCTCTGCCTGTACCGCATCATCCAGGAATCCCTCTCGAACGCGCTCCGCCACTCGGGGAGCGACCGTGCCCGGGTGACCATCTGGGTCCAGGACGGGCGCGTGGCCACCGTGGTGGAGGACGAGGGGCGCGGGTTCCGCACCGCCCAGGCCACCACCGACGGCGCCGGGCTGGGACTGGTGGGTATGCAGGAACGGGCCGTGATGTTGGGAGGGCGCGTACTGGTGGACAGCACCCCGGGGGAGGGGACGCGCGTCCGGATTGAGCTACCTACTTCCCGGGTGGAGGCACCCCATGCCTGAAGGAACGAAGATCCTTCTTGTGGACGACCACGCCATGTTCCGCGCCGGGATCCGGGCACTCCTGGAGGCCGAGGGCCGCATGGTCGTGGTGGGCGAGGCGGCGTCGGGGGACGAGGCGGTGGACCGGGTCCGGGAGCTCAAGCCCGACGTGGTGGTCATGGACCTGTCCATGCCCGGCTCCAACGGCCTGGAGGCCACCCGGCGCATCGCCGCGCTGGAGCTGGACACCAAGGTCCTGGTGCTCACGGTCCACGCCGAGGAAGAATACCTCGTTCCCGTGGTGGAGGCCGGCGCCAGCGGCTACCTGACCAAGACGAGCGCCGACAACGACCTCATCGAGGCCATCAAGGTGGTGGCGCGGGGCGAGGTCTACCTGCCGCCCAAGGCCACCACCCTCCTGCTGCAGCGCTACAAGGCATCGGAGTCGGACGACACGGCGGGGCTGCACGACCTGAGCACTCGGGAGCAGGAGGTGCTGGCGCTCACCGCCGAAGGGTACTCCTCCCGGGAGATCGGCAAGAAGCTCTTCATCAGCCCCAAGACGGTGGACACCTACCGATCCCGGATCATGGACAAGCTGGGGCTGAACCACCGCTCCGAGTTGGTGCGGTTCGCGCTCAGGGTGGGGCTGCTGAAGGAGATGTAGGGAGACAGGGCCCATCGCCACCGATGGAAGAGGTTTCCATCTCCGGCTCTTGCCGGGCCCGACGAGTCCAGGCGAGACTTCTTGGCGAGTGTGGGGAGTAGCCCGCCGGGTCCCGGCAGTCTCCGGGCCGGTCAGGCCAGTTGTCAAGACGGGGTCCCGCGGACCTCCGGTTGGCCGATGTGAGAAGGGCGAGACCACCGTGGATCCATGCTGCGGAGGGCTCGTTGCCTTCAGGCGGCTGACCCAGGAGCCGTTCCTTGCCAGATGCCGACGAGACCGCCGTGACGCCTCCCGGTCGCGCGACCGGAGCCGCCCCCCTCGCCGCCCCCGCCGACGGGTGGCACGCCGTGTCCTCCGACGTCGTTCTCGAAGCGCTGGAGACGTCGCACGAGGGGCTCGATGAAGCCGAGGCCGTCCGGCGGCGCGGGATCTTCGGCCCCAACGTCCTCCAGGCCCAGGAGCAGGCCGGTGCCCTGACCATCCTCTGGCGCCAGGTCCGGTCGCCCATGATCTACGTGCTCCTCGTGTCCGCGGCGCTGGCGCTGCTCATGGGGAAGACGGTGGACGGCCTGGTGGTGCTGGGCGTGGTTGTGGTCAACGCCATCATCGGCTTCGTCCAGGAGTACCGGGCCGGAAGGGCCATCCAGGCGCTGCGGCGGATGGTTCCGGAATCCGCCACGGTCATCCGCTCCGGGACCCGGCGGGGACTGCCGTCGGCCGAGCTGGTCCGAGGCGATATGGTCGTGCTGGACCCCGGCGACAAAGTTCCGGCGGACCTCCGTCTCCTGAGCATCCGGTCCCTGCGGACCGACGAGTCCATGCTGACGGGGGAGTCCATTCCCGTGCCCAAGGCGTGCGGGCTCCTCGATCCATCTCTGACGCTCCCGGACCGGCGGAACCTGGCCTTCGGCGGCACTCTGGTCGTGTCGGGGTCCGCCGTGGGCGTGGTGGTTTCGACCGGAAGCACCACCGAGTTGGGTCGGATCTCCACCATGCTGGAGGAGACGGAGCAGCTCGAGACTCCTCTCGTGCGGCAGTTGGAGGTGGTGGCCCGGTGGCTCGCCCTGGGCATCGTGGCTGTGGCGTTGGTGCTCCTGGCCGTGGGCATGGCACGGGGGTACGCCATCGTGGATGCGGTCCTGGTGGCCGTGACCCTGGCGGTGGCGGCCATCCCGGAAGGCCTGCCCGCCATCGTGACCATCGCCCTGGCCATCGGGGTTCAGCGCATGGCGCGCAGGCAGGCCCTCATCCGCAGTCTTCCCGCAGCCGAGACCCTGGGCGGCACCACCGTCATCTGCACGGACAAGACGGGAACGCTGACCCGCAACGAGATGACGGTGAGGGCCATCCGGACCCCCTCGGGCATGCACGACGTGGGGGGTGTCGGCTACGAGCCCGTGGGACGCATCCTGACGCGCGGCAGCGACGGCGACGGGATCGGTCCGGAGGTGGAGGTCGTGCTCCGGGCGGCGGTGCTCGCGAGCGATGCCGAAGTGCGGCAGGAGCCCCGGGGGTGGGTCGTCTCCGGCGACCCCACGGAGGGTGCCCTGGTGGTAGCCGCGGCCAAGGCCGGGCTGGACGCGGGCGAGGTGCGCCGCGCTTTCCCCCGCCTGGATGCCATCCCCTTCGAGTCGGAGCGCCGGCTCATGGCGAGCCTCAACCAGGATCCCGGCGGCGGCAGGGCCATCTTCGTGAAGGGCGCTCCGGAAGCCATCATCGCCCGCTGCTGTCCCGACGCCACCGACTTGTCGGCGGACGTGGAGGACCTGGCGTCGCAGGGGATGCGCATGCTGGCGGTGGCCACCTGTGCTGCTCCCGCCGACCTGGACCGACTGGACTGGGACGACCTGGAGGATCTCACGTTCCTGGGACTGGTTGGGATGATCGATCCACCCCGTCCCGAGGCCATCGAAGCCATCCATCGCTGCAACCGGGCGGGGATCACGGTGAAGATGATCACCGGAGACCACCGGTCCACGGCTCTTGCCATCGGGAGGGAGTTGGGCCTGGTGGGACCGGGCCAGGAGGGGGCCGCCGGGGCTCACCTGGAGGGCATGCCCCCAGAGGAGTTGGCCGCTCTGGCCGCCCGGGAGAACGTCTTCGCCCGGGTCGCGCCGGAGCACAAGCTGGCGCTGGTCCGCGCCCTCCAGTCGCAGGGACACGTGGTGGCGATGACCGGCGACGGGGTGAACGACGCCCCGGCGCTGAAGCAGGCGGACATCGGCATCGCCATGGGCCTGACGGGCACCGCGGTGGCCAGGGGTGCCGCGGATATCGTGCTGGCCGACGACAACTTCGCCAGCATCGCCGCGGCGGTGGAGGAGGGGCGCAGGGTCTACGACAACCTGATCAAGTCGCTGGCGTTCGTGATTCCCACGAACATAGGTCTGGCCCTGATCCTCCTCGTCGCGGTGACGGCCTTTCCCATGGCGGGCGGCCATCCGCTCCTGCCCCTCACGCCGACGCAGACGCTCTGGATCAACCTGGTCGCTGCCGTGGCCCTCGCGCTGCCCCTGGCCTTCGAAGCCATGGAGCCCAACGTGATGAGCCGCCCGCCCCGCTCCCGCGACGAGCCGCTCCTGGACCGCTTCGTGCTGTTCCGGAGCGTCGTGGTGGCGGTGGTGATGACGGCAGGCGCGCTCCTCCTCTTCACGTGGGAGCATCGCGCCCAGTCGGCCATGGGCACCGCGCCGGAACTCGTGCTGCGGGAAGCCCAGACCATGGCGGTCACCACGGTCGTCCTTTTCCAGATCTTCTATCTGCTCAACTGCCGATCCCTCACGGATTCGCTCCTGGAGATCGGGCTGTTCAGCAACCCAGCGGTGTACGGGGGCATCGCGGTGACCCTCATCCTCCAGGGCGCCTTCATCTACGCACCCTGGATGAACACTCTCTTCGGAACCGCGCCCCTGGGCTTCATCGACCTGGGTGAGTCCATCCTCATGGCGATGGTGGTGCTTCCGGTCATCACCGTGGAGAAGCGGTGGCGGAGGGCCCGGCGGGCGGACCGGACATCCACGCGAGGGTGAACGCTGGAGGGGGTCAGCGCGGGTCCACGTTGGCATATACGGTGCTGCTGCCCCGCCGGTCGAAGGCGAGCACCTGGTAGGGCCCGGCGCCTGGACCCTCCATTCCCGGGGAGCCCACGGGCATCCCGGGCACGGCCAGCCCCGCCACCTCCGGCCGCTCGGCGAGGAGGCGCCTGATCTGATCCGCGGGGACGTGCCCCTCGACCACGTAGCCCTCCACCAACGCCGTGTGGCAAGAGGCGTGAGAGGCCGGGACGCCGGCATCGCGCTTGATGGACATGAGGTCCACCACGTCGCGGGCGTCCACCGTGAACCCGGCGGAGCGGAGGTGGTCGACCCACCCGTTGCAGCACCCGCACGACTCGGTCTTGTAGACGAGGATCGTGGAGAGCGGCGCCATGGACGGCGAGGCTGTGGGGGACGCCGGCCCGGGCGACGCGCCGGACCGGGCGTCCACCGACGTTTCCGCGGAAACGTCGCGTGCCTTTCCGGGGGTGCGGGTGTCCGCCCCACCGCATGCGATGGCGGCGAGGAGGAGGGCCACGGCGAGGGCGGCGCGGGTCATCGGTGCCTCGGGCCTGGGGTCGGGAGAGAGGTGCGCCCCGGGGGCGGCCGCGAGCGCCCGGGGCAGCCGGGCAGGACGGGCCGGGGGTGTTTCCCCCCGGGGGGCACGCAGGAAGAGTGGGACAGGAGGGATGAACCCTGGGTGAACCCAACATGAAGATCCCTTCATGGAACCGCCCTGGCCCCGGGGTCGTGGGGGCAGCCGGGGACGCTATCTTGTCCGGACGCGGACGACTACAGGAGTGCTCATGCGGATCCTCGTGGTGGAGGACGACAAGAAGGTCGCCAGCTTCCTGGAGAAGGGACTCCGGGAGGAGGGCTACTCGGTGGACGTGGCCCACGACGGCCCGGCGGGGCTCATGCGCGCCCACGTCTACGACTACGACCTCCTCATCCTGGACGTGATGCTCCCGGGCATGACGGGGCTCGAGATCATCCGAGACCTGCGCGCGCGGGAGAAGACGGTGCCCGCCCTCATGCTCACCGCCCGCGATGCGCGGGAGGACGTGGTGTTGGGCCTGGACGCGGGCGCCGACGACTATCTGGCCAAGCCCTTCGGCTTCGACGAGCTGCTCGCGCGCATCCGGGCGCTCCTGCGCCGTGGGGGCGCCGCGCGCATGGACCGCCTCCTCTACGACGACGTGGAGCTGGACCGTGCCAAGCACGCCGCGTTCCGCGCAGGGAAGCGGCTGGACCTCACGCCCAAGGAGTTCCAGCTCCTGGACTACTTCCTGGTGAACCGGGAGCGGGTGGTGCGCCGCACCGAGCTCCTGGAGAAGGTGTGGGACCTGAGCTTCGACCCCATGAGCAACGTGGTGGACGTGCACGTGGGGCACCTGCGGAGGAAGCTCCGCGACGCCGGCGGCGACCCGCTCCTCCACACGGTGCGGGGGGTGGGCTACGTCTTCAGGAAGGGTGGTCCGGCGTGAGGCCTGAGCTCCTCACGTGCACCTGAGCGCCCTCACCGGCTCGATGGTGGTGGCGCGCCGCGCCGGCAGGTAGCTGGCCACGGCCACCACCGCCAACAGGAGCGCGGTGATGAAGGCCGCGGTGGCTACGAGCGACACCCGGAGCATCACGAGCTGGTCGCGTAGCACCAGCGCGCCCACGGCCGAGACGGAGAGCCCTCCGATGGGTCACCGAGTAGGCCACCATGCCGTAGAGGCCCAGGACCGCCAACCCCAGCGCGAGGCCGCCCAGGACTCCCAGGATCGCGGCGATGGTGCGGCTCTCCTGGAGCCACGCGTCCAGGAGCGCTCCGCCCGTGAGATAGGAGGTGCTGGGAACCTCGGGGTCGAGCCGTCGGAGCGTCTCGCGCACGAGGGGGACCAGCGTGCCGGGGTCCTGCGAGGCCCTCACCACCAGGAGGATGGAGGGAGTCGGCACCTGGGCATGGGCCAGGTAGACGGTCCGCTGCGGCGGATCGCCATAGAACGTGGCCCCGAAGTCCCGCACCACGCCGACCACGGTGAACGGAGCCCCCTGGCTCCATTCCGGTCCGAGACGCCTGGAGTGGAGGGTGTCCGGGGTGAGCAGTCGGCCCAACGGCTCGACGTCGGGCCAGAACCTCCGGACCAGCGCCTCGTTGACCAGGGCGACCCGGGGGGCGGCGGCGCCGTCGTCGGGGCTCAGCTCCCGACCGGCGACGAGGTGCGCCCCGAGGGCCCGGAAGAAGCCGGAGGTGACCACCTTGTAGCCGGAGATCCCCCGCTCAGCGGCCTCGGCGCTCTCGTGTGCCTCCAGGACCAGGGGGCCGAGCTGCGTTCGGCTCCCCGCTCCGATGGGCACGTCCAAACCGGCACCCACGGCTTCGACACCGGGGATGCGGGCCAGGGCCTCCTCGGCCTGCCGGATGAACTCCGACTGCTGTGCCCCGTCCGGATAGCGGAAGGGAGGCAAGTCCACCCGCACGGTGAGGAGGGGCCCGGTGTCCAGGCCGAAGTCCACCGTCTCCAGGGCGCGCACGTGCTGGAACGCCACCACGCACGTGAGCACCAGGGGAACCGTGAGGACGATCTGGGCCACGAGAATGCCTGCGCGGAAGCGCTTCCTCGCCCTGCCGCCGGACGCGGCCGCCCCGAGCTGCCGGAGCCCGTCCCCCACCGACACCCGCGAGGCGAGCAGGGCGGGGGTCAGCCCGAAGGCCAGGGCCGCGGCGGTGGACACGCTCAGCGTGAAGAGGAGGAGGGCGGGGTCGAGCCCCACCTCGTCCGGGAGGAACGGCATGGTCGGGATGCCGGCCAGCATCAGTCGGACCCCCCATGCCCCCAGGACGATGCCCCCGGCTCCTCCCAGGAAGGCCAGGAGGAGGCTCTCCATGAGGAGCCGGCGCACGATCTGCCACCGGCTGGCACCCACGGCCAGGCGCACGGCCACCTCTCCGTGGCGGGCGGCCCCCCGCGCCAGGAGAAGGTTGGCCAGGTTCACGCACGCGATGAGGAGGAGGGCGAACACGGCGGCGATCAGAAGGCCCACGCCGAGCCGGTCCTGCTGGGAGTAGAAGTAGTTCCTGAACGGCTCCAGGGTCGCACCGACGTGCCCCCTGGCCTCCGGGTCCGCCTGTAGGCGGGTCGTCAGCACCTCCATCTGTGCCCGTGCCTGATCCATCGTGACGCCGTCGGCGAGGCGCGCGATCACGGCGTAGGTCCGGTCTTCCCAGGATCCGCCCCCGCCCGTCGATTCGGGAGGCAGCGGAGTGAAGACGCCCGCCTCCCACCACATGTCGAACCGTACCTTCTCCGGCAGCACGCCGATGACAGTGTAGGTGACGTCGTCGAGCTTCAGCGAACGTCCCACCACGTCGCCGGCGCCGCCGAAGCACTCCTGCCACGTCTGCCAGGTGAGCACGGCCACCGGATCGGCGCCCGCCCTGGAATCGGCGTCGCCGGGAAGCCGTCCCAACTCGGGGGACAGGCCCAGCATGGGGAAGAGGTGGGGCGACACCCGCACCTCGCGGGTGCGCACGGGCTCCTCCCCTCCGCCGAGATACCGTACCCCGGAGCTGTAGAAGCCCAACTCCTGGAAGGCGGTCGCCTGGCTCCGCCACACCTCGAGCTCACGTCCGGAGACGCCGACCCGCCTCAACCCCGGCGCCCGGCTCCAGAGGAAGACCAGCTCATCCGGGTCGTCGAACCGCTCGGCGATCCGCGCCATGCCGGCGTGCATCGAGTACATGGCGTTGGTGGCGCCGACGCCCAGCGCCAGCATGACCACGGCTCCCAGCGTGAACGCGGGGCTCCGCACCAGCGACCGCGCCGCGAAGCGCACGTCCTCGCGGACGCCCCGGGTGAGGCCGAGGCTCCGCTAGTTCACGGCCCGCTCGGCCAGGCCCGCCCAGGCCAGGTTCCCAAGCGCGCGAATCAGGCCGCGACGCTCGCCCGATTCCCTCCTCGACTCCAGGCGGTCGAAGAAGGTCTCCTCCATCTCCGGGCGCGTGATGCCGGGCACGTCGTCGGGAAAGAGCCGGAGGACGAGCCGGACCACCCGGCCGAGAACCCCGCCGCGGCCGCTCACGACCCACCCCCGGGAGAGCCGGCCAGGAGGGCCCGCTCCCTCGCGGCGGCCACCTGGGCCTCCAGGCGCCGGGCCTCGGCCGCCGCCACCAGCCGGCCGAGCCGTGTGATGGAGAAGTAGCGTCGCCGCCCATCGTCCTCGTCTCCTTCCGCCGGGCGCCGGTCCGACGGTTGCACCAGCCCCGCCGTGGTCAGCCGGCGCAGCGCCCGGTAGAGGGTCCCGGTCTCGAAGCTCAGGTCCCCACCCCAGCGGGACTCGGCCTCCTTGATGATGCCCCAGCCGTGGCTGTCCCCGGCGGAGAGCACGAGGAGGACCTCGAACTCCACCGGGCTCAGGGGAATGAAGGAATGGGGATCGGCCGCGGGTGTCATGGACCTCGTCTCCATCGGATGCCCGGTGCTCCGGTTGTTAGCAACTGTGTTGAATTCGGAGCTGGTCGAGGGGGATCGACGGATCCCACTCCGCTCCGTCTCTGATCATGGCGTTGAGGATGGTGAGCAGCTTCCTCATGCACGCGACCTGAGCGACCTTGGCCGGCTTCCCTTTCGCTCTGAGTCGGTCGTGGAATACTCGAATGACTGGGTTCCATTTGGCGGCGCTCCAAACGCTCATGTAGAGCGCCGCACGAACGGGCGCCCGACCACCCCAGGTCACGCGCTTGCCGCGAAACTTGCCGCTGTCGCGTGCGATGGGTGCGACACCTGCGAGAGCCGCGATCTGCTTGTGGGATAGACGGCCGAGTTCAGGAAGCGCAGCCAGGAGAGTCCGGGAGAGGTTCGGCCCAACACCGGGCACGGTCTGAAGGAGGTCCTGCCTGGCGGCCCACACAGGACTCCTACGGATCATGGAGTCGAGGTCCTGGTCCACGTCAGAGAGTTGGCGCTCCAGCCAACGGATATGCTTCTGGATGCCCTTCTGAACCGGCTTGAGCGCGAACCCAAGGCGGTTCTTCTCGGCGGTCGTCATCTCGATAATCTGGCGTCTACGGGCCAGAATCGCCTCAAGAGCACGGGTTGCCTCGGAGGGCAGTTCCCTGACCTCAGGCCGCACCCGGGCGGCGAAGAAGGCCAGGCCGCGAGCATCGATCGTATCGGTCTTCGCGAGTTGGCCCGTGCTCTTCGCGAAGTCTCGAGTCTGACGCGGATTGGCGATCACGACAGGGATCGAGGACGCAGCCAGTGCGGCCGCAGCGGGAAACTCAAAGCCGCCCGTGGCTTCGAGGACGACCAGCGTCGGAGCGAACGGCGCGAGCTGATCCACCAGTGCTTGGATGCCCGCATCATCGTTGGCGAAGCGCCAGACTTCGTCCTCGCCATGACGGGCGACATCCAAGTGCTCCTTTCCCACGTCGATCCCCACGTAGACTGATTGCTCAGCCATCAGAACCTCCCCGCTCGAGGGGGCGATCGCGTTCTCTCAGCCTTGCACGATGCGGGCTCATTGACCCAGGTAACTGTTCGAGATCTTGCGACCGCAGAAAGGGTGCGGCGCCCTGGCTAACAAACGGTCTTCAGAGACCTTAAGCGCAACGGGCTGCCACCCCCTATTCCGATAACGAATCTGTCGATTCTCCGACATACAAGGTGCGTCGCGCACCTAGAGCGAAATACGAAGCCCTGAAAGGCGGGGTTTCACCCGAGGCGCATCGACTTGAGCGACCGGTCGATCTCGTCGATCTTCGCCTTGATGCCCCGGTGCGGGGCCGTATCCCACATCATGCGCACCCGCGCGAGCCCCTGTTCGAGCGCTCGAAGGAAGATGACTGACATGGTGGACGTGCACGTGGGCCATCCGAGGCGGAAGCGCCGCGCGTGGGCGTGAACCGGTCGTTCCGCTTCCAGCTCGCCGTGCGGGCCGCGGCGGTGATGGGGCTCGGGCTCGTGGGCATCGGCGCGGTGACGCTCTGGGCACTCCGCTCGGCCCTGGACCGGGAGATCGATGCCTCCATCATGACCGTGGCCTCGGTGCAGGCCGCCTCCCTCACCGACGCGCCCTCCGGGGAGATGCGCTTCCACGAGTGGGAGTTGACGCCCGACGAGGCCGCCTCGCTTCGCGATCTGGTGCGCTACGCCCAGGTGTGGCAGGCCGACGGCGTGAGCCTTCTGCGGAGCCGCTACATGACCACCGATCTCCCCCTGGACCGGGAGCGGCTGGCCCGTGCCGGTGACGGCGAGCTGGTGTGGACGGAGGTGGTGTGGGATGGGGAGCCCATGCGGACGCTCTACTATCCCCTGGAGCGCCACGGCCCCCTGCACCAGCGCCACGTGCTCCAGGTGGCGGCTTCGCTGTCGTCGCGCAACGACATGCTGGCTCGGGTGGCCCTCTTCCTCGGGCTTCTCACGACGCTCGTGGCGGGCGGCACCTTCGTGGGCTCCTCCTGGCTGGCGGGGCGGGCCATGCGCCCGGTGCACGAGGTCATCGACCAGGCCGAGGCCATCGGCGGAGGGTCGCTCGACCGACGTATCCACGCCTACGCCGAGGTCCGCGAGTACCGGCGTCTGGTGGAAGTGCTGAACACCATGCTCGGGCGCATCCAGGGGGCCTTCGACGCCCAGCGGCGCTTCACCGCCGACGCCAGCCACGAGCTCCGCTCGCCGCTCACGGCCATGCGTGGGGAGCTGGAGCTGGCGCTGAGGCGCGAGCGCGCGCCGGAGGAGTACCGACGGGTGCTGGCCAGCACGCTCGAAGAGGTGGTGCGCCTCTCGCGCATCGGCGAGGACCTGCTGGTCCTGGCCCGTTCAGATTCCGGCGCCCTGGAGCCGCGCCTCGAGTCGTGCGACGTGGCGGCGGTGGTGGCCCGGGTCGTGGAGCGGCTTCAGGGAAGCGCCGCCGGCGCCGGCGTCCGGGTCGTGAGCCCCCCCGCCGAGGGCGTGTGGGCGGTGGCCGACCCCGGGCTGCTGGGACAGGTGGCATGGAACCTCCTGGAGAACGCGCTCAAGTTCACGCCCGCCGGGGGTACGGTGGAGATCGGGGTCTCCGCCGGCGCCGAGGGCGTGAGGTTGGAGGTGGCCGACACGGGCCCCGGGTTCCGTGATCCGGAGGAGGCGTTCCGGCGCTTCTACCGTGAGGACCCGGCGCGCACCCACGCCGCGCCCGCCGGCGGGACGGGGCTCGGCCTGGCCATCGTGCGGGCCGTGGCCGAGGCGCACGGCGGCACGGCGCGGGCCCAGAACCGCCCCGAGGGGGGGGCGCAGGTGATCGTGGAGCTGCCAGGGCAGGGGTGAACTCAGGCTTCCACGCCCTGGCTCCTCCACGCCTGCCCGGTATGTTGCACGGAAGCGCCGCCGGGGATGCGGGGGGCGCTGGGTCCATGATCCGCCATGGGAGGGAGAGGGAGATGCGAGCCACGAAGAAGATCGTCCGGCACGGGTTCCTTTTGGGTCTGGCCCTGTGCGCCTCCGTTGCCGGGCGGCAGACGGCGTGGGGGCAGATGGCCGGCACCCGCTTCCCGGAGGAGACGTGGATGCGCTACGTGGACGTCCGGGAGGCCGGCTTCGATCCCGTCGAGCTCGAGGCGGCTCGGGCCACCTGGCAGGGGATGCCGTCCTCCGCCCTCCTGGTCATCGCCGACGGAGCGGTGGTGGCGGCCTGGGGGGACGTGGGCCGTCGCTTCATGTGCCACTCGGTGCGGAAGAGCTTCCTCTCGGGGCTCTACGGGATCTACTGGGACCGGGGACAGATCGAGCTGAACAAGACGCTGGCTGACCTGGGCATCGACGACGACCCCGATCCTCTCCTGGAGACCGAGAAGCAGGCCCGCATCCTGGATCTCCTGAAGGCCCGGTCCGGCATCTTCCACCCGGCGGCCTATGCGGGGCGCACCGACTCCCGGCCCCGGGGAAGCGAAAAACCGGGGCGCTACTTCGCGTACAACAACTGGGACTTCAACACCACCGCCGCCATCCTGAAGCAGGAGACGGGGGCGGACGTGTTTCAGGCCTTCGACGAGCACTTCGCTCGGCCCCTGGAGATGGAGGATTGGCGCCTCTCCGACGGGTACTACCATTACGAGCGGGACAAGTCGAAGTACCCGGCCTACCCCTTCCGCATGTCGGCCCGGGACGCGGCCCGTTTCGGGCTCCTCTACGCCCGGGAAGGGATGTGGCAGGAGGAGCGCATCCTCTCGGAGCACTGGGTGCGCCGCAGCTCCGTCATGTACTCCATCGACACCGACGTCATGGGGTACGGCCTCTACTGGTGGATCCTCAGGGAGCCCCGCTTCGCCAGGTACGGGGCCTTCGCCGCCCTGGGGGTCGGGAACCAGATGATCGCGGTGTTCCCCGAGGCCGACCTGGTCATCGTGAACCGGGCCAACACCTACCAGGGCGAGAGCACCCCCATGCCGGCGCTGCTGGATCTCCTCGACCAGGTCCTGCGAGCCCGCACCGGCACCGGAGCGCCGCATCCCGCCCTGGCGCCCCTGGAGGTGGAGGCGGACCCCCTCGCCACCACCTTGCCGAGGGAGCGCCTGGAGGAGTTCGCGGGGGAGTGGCCCTACCCGCCGGCATCTCTCGGACTGCCCGCCGAGACCACGCTGCGCATCACGCCGGGGGAAGGGTACCTCTCGGTGTATTCGCCGGTGGAGGGGACCTTCCGGCTCTACCTCCAGGAGGACGGCTCGCTCCACCAGGAGGACAGCCTCCAGCGGTACCTCCCGGTGCGGGACCAGGCAGGGAAGCTCCAGGGGATCGCCGAGGAGGCGGACCTGTCCCGGGCAGAGGGGAGGGCGGAGAGGTCGGAGCAGTCGCCCGCGCGCTGAGGGGGCGAGGGACGGGACGGCGGGGATGCGCGGGCGTCACGGCCAGGGAGTCGTCGCGGTCACGCTGCCCGGGGCGCGGCGTGGGCGCAGTCCCGGCGGCGGCTTCCTGGCGGTATCCCGCGCCCCCCTGCAACTTTTCCCCTCGCGATGCCGTCATATTGATATGAGTGACATCAATGCGACGGCACCGAGGACCCCATGGCGGATCCAACTCCCCACCCGGCCGACTTCCTCCCACTGCACCCCCTGGAGCTCCGCATCCTCCTGACGCTTCTGAACGGGCCCGCCCACGGGTACCGCATCGTCAAGGAGATCGAGGAGCGTGAAAGGACGCTCACCGCCATCTATCCCGGCAACCTGTATCGGCGCATCCGCGACCTCCTGTCCAAGGGCCTCGTGGAGGACGCGGATCCTCCGGCGGACGGGGACACGGACCCACGGCGCCGGTACTTCCGGCCCACGGCCCTGGGGGAGGCGGTAGTCCGCGCGGAGGCCCACCGGCTGCAGGGGCTGGTCCGGGAGGCCAGGGCCGCAGGCGTGCTCTCGCGGGGTTGAGGAGGGGATCATGGCAAGCGCACGCGCCCACACGCCTGTGTTCATCCGAGCGCTTCTGCGCCTGCTCCCCCGGGGCTTCCGGGAGGAGTTCGGGGAGGAGATGGTCCAGGACATCACCCTCCGGCTCGGCGAAGCCGGGGGGCTGTGGTCGAGGATGCGGGTCCGAGCTCGGGCCGTCCTGGACATGGCGCTGACCGGGCTGGCGGAGCGGCGACGGCATCGGCCAGCCCATAGGAGCCCCGGCGGCTCCGTTCCCTCCGGCCAGGGTCCCGACGCGCTCGTCTCTCTCGCGCGGGACCTCCGCCACGCGGGCCGTGGCCTCCGCAAGGACCCGGTCTTCGCCCTGGTGGCCATCGTCACCCTGGCCCTGGGGATCGGGGGCGCGACCCTCTCGTTCAGCCTGGTGAACGGCGTCCTCCTGCGCTCCCTACCCTTTCCGCGGGACCACGAGCTGGCGACGCTGCGGGAGCGGCAGGCCGACGGCCGGGAGGAGCACCTCTCCTTCCCCAACTTCGACGACTGGCGGAGCCAATCCCGCGCCTTCCAGGGCATCGCCGCCCTCCGCTTCCCGTCGGACCAGACCTTCCTGGTGGGTGGGGACCCCTTCCGGGGAACCCTGGTTCCCGTGTCGCGGGAGTTCTTCCGGGTCCTCGGGGTGGATCCGTGGCTGGGCCGCGCCATCCTCCCGGAGGAGAACCGGCCCGGCGGCAGGCAGGTCGCTGTGGTGGGGTACGAGTTCTGGGCCGGCGCCCTGGGCTCCCGGACGGACCTGGCGGCCCTGAGCATCACCGTCGGAACCCAACCCTACGCCGTCGTGGGCGTCATGGCGCCGGGGTTCAGGGTCCTGGAGGCCGCGGACGTCTACGTGCCTCTCGAGCTGGACCCCTTCCAGGTCCGGAGCTCGTTGAACTACCGGGCCATCGGGCGCCTGGCGCCCGGCGTGACCCTGGCCCAGGCCCAGGTCGAGATGGACGGCATCGCCCGGCGCATCCGGGAAGCCTATCCCGACGACACCCGCACCGAGTCCGTGGCGCTCCGCCCCCTCCGGGACGTGCTCCTGGGAGAGACCGAGCGCCCGCTCTGGGTCCTGCTGGGGGCCTCCACGCTCCTCCTCCTCCTGGCCTGCACCAACGTGGCGAGCACGCTCCTGGCCAGGGGCACCCACCGCCGGAGGGAGATGGCCGTCCGCACCGCCCTGGGCGCCGGGAGGGCAGACCTGGTGCGCCTCGTGCTCTCCGAGAGCTTCCTTCTGGCATCGGCGGCGGGAGGGTCGGGTGTGGTGTTGGCCCACCTCACCCTGGGGGTCCTCCGTTCACGGGGTAGCGACCTGATCCCCCGCCTGGGATCCGTCGCCCTGGATCCCCCGGCCCTGCTCTTCGCCCTGGGGGCCACCCTGTTCACCGTGGTCCTGTTCGGCCTCCTTCCGGCGCTGCGGGCGTCGTCCATGGGGGACGAGCTCCGCGCCGGGGAGCGGGGAAGCTCCCGGGGCATCCGGACCTTCGGATGGAACGTCCTCGTGGGCGGGCAGGCCGCCCTGGCGGTGGTCCTGGTGGTGGCTTCGGGCCTCCTGCTCCGGAGCCTGGCGGAGATCGTCTCCGCCGACACCCACTTCACCGCGGACGGCGTCCTGGTGGTGGAGATGGACTTCAGCGCCACCCACTTCGCATCGGCCCAGGAGCGGGGTGTGCTCCTCGGCGAGATCAAGGAGGCCTTCGTCGCCCTCCCGGGCGTGGACGGCGTGGGATTGGTGAGCTACCTGCCGGACCAGGGCACCATGATGACGGGAGCCGTGTTCATCCCCCCCATGCCCGCCCAGGGTCTCCCCGATCCTCTGGCCCTGAACGTCGGGTGGAGGGTGGTGGACGAGGACTACTTCCAGGTCATGGGCATCCCCCTCGTGGAGGGCCGGCCCTTCTCACGCGCCGACGGAGGCGACGCTCCCCCGGTCATCGTCCTCAATGAGCCGGTGGCCCGGACCCTGTTCGGAGATCAGCAGGCCGTGGGCCGGAGGGTGCGGTTCGATCCCTTCTGGAGAGACGTGGATCCGGAGGTGGTGGGCGTGGCGGCCGAAGCCCGGGACTGGCGCACGGCGCCGGGGGAGCAGCCTGAAGGTTACGTGTACTGGCCGCAGCGCCTGGGCTACACCCGTGACATGGTTGCCGTGATCCGGACCCGGGGTAATCCCGCGGAGCTGGTCGCGCCGGTCCGGGAGCGGCTTCGGGCCCTGGCCCCCACCGTTCCCGGCACCATCCAGACCCTCGAGGCCCGGCTGGCGGCGAGCTTCCAGGACCGGAGCTTCACGCTGGGAGTCCTGGGAGCCTTCGCCCTCCTCTCCCTCCTCCTGGCTGCGGTGGGCATCTACGGCGTGGTGAGCTACACCGTGTCGGCCCGGAGCCGGGAGGTCGGGATCCGCCTTGCCCTGGGAGCCGGGACGCGCTCGCTCCGCTGGAGGCTCTTCTCGAGATCCGCCATGACGGTGGCGGCGGGCGCGGCGATGGGCGTGCTCGCCTCCCTGGCCCTGGGGGAGCTGATGCGGAGCGTCCTATTCCAGGTGAGCCCCCGTGACCCCGTGGCCCTGGCCTCGGCGCCCGTGGTGCTTCTGGTGGCGGCGGCGGTGGCCATCTGGATCCCGGTGATCCGCCACACGAGGGTGGACCCCGCGGTGACCATGCGGGCGGAGTGACCCGGGAAGCCGCCGCCCCGAGGTGTCGGCGGCCTCCTTACTCGCCGCGCAGCACCGTCATGGGATCCAGCGCCGCCGCGCGTCTGGCGGGGAACCAGTTCGCCCCCACCGCCACCGCTGCGAGGAGCAGGCACACGCCGACGTAGACCAGCGGCTCCGTGGCCTCCACCTGGGAGAGGATGCGCGAGACCAGCCCGGCCATGGCCAGCGCCGCAGCCAGCCCTACGACCACGCCGGCCCCCACCACCGCCATGCCCTGGCGGACCACCTGGCCGCGCACCTGCGCGGCGCGCGCGCCCAGCGCCATGCGCACGCCGATCTCCCGGGTGCGCTGGGCCACCGAATAGGAGATGACGCCGTACAGCCCGGCGACGGCCAGGAGGAGTGCGACGCCCGAGAAGGCGGCGATGAGCCAGGAGGTGGCGCGCCGCGTCCAGAGCGACTCGTCGAGGATCGCCTGCATGGTGCGCTCGGAGAACAGGGGCATCTCCGGATCGAGCTCGGCGGTGACCGCGCGCGCCGACGGTATCGGTGAGACGGCGCCCGGGGCGGTGCGGAGCGCGACGTAGAAGACCGAGACGGGGACCTGCCGGATGGGCTGGTACACGCCGGGCCGCATGGGCTCGTCGAGCCCGTAGTGCTTCACGTCGCGCGCCACGCCCACCACGGTGAGCCACGGGTTTCCCCCGCCGCCATGGATCCGCCGTCCGATGGGGTCGCGCCCGTCGGCCATGTGCGTGCGCACGAAGGTCTCGTTGACGATGGCCACCTGCGCGCTGTCCTCGCGCCCGTCGAAGTCGTCGAAGGCGCGGCCCTGCAGGATGTGCACGTCCATGGCGCCGAAGTACCCGGGCGTCACGCTGCGCATGAGCACCACGGGATTGGACTCGCCCTCGGCACGCTCGGGCGCGTCCTCCACGGTGAAGAACCACCCCCAGTGCCCGGAGAGGGGGAGGTTGTTGGAGACGGTGGCGCCCTCGACGCCCGGGATGGCGCGCAAGCGCTCCAGATAGGCGTCGACGAACGCGAGGCGGGCGGCGCTGTCCGGGTAGCGCGCGGCAGGGAGCCCGACGCGGTACGTCGAGACACCCTGCGTCGCGAAGCCCGGCTCGATGTGGGCGACCCGGTGCGCGTCCAGCACGCTCAGGCCACCCACCACCAGGAGCGCCACCGCCAGCGCGACCTCGCCGGCGACCAGCGTGGAGAGCGCCCGCCTCCGGCGTGCCGAGACCGTCGCACGAGCGCTCCCCGTGAGCGTGGGCGACGTCCGTCGCGCCGCGTGGAGAGCGGGGCCCAGCCCGAAGAGGACCGTACAGCCTGCCGTGACGGCCAGCGTGAACGCCAGGAAGCGGGCGTCCAGGTCGAAGCGGACCCACGCCGGGAGCTGTTCGGCCAGACGGCCGACGAGGAAGCCGGAGCCCCGGATGCCCAGCGCCGCGCCCGCCAGCGCGCCGATGAGGGCCAGGAGCGCGCTCTCGGTGAGGAGCTGGCGCACGATGCGCCCGCGCGGCGCGCCCATGGCGAGACGGACGGCGATCTCGTGCTCGCGAGCGAGCGCGCGCGCGAACATGAGCCCGGCGATGTTCGCGCAGGCGATGAGCAGCACGATGGCCACCGCGCCGAACAGGAACGCGGAGCTCATGCGGGCATCGCCCAGGTGGCGCTCGCGCATGGAGTTGACCACCGGCGACGTGATCTCGTTGACGTCCCGCTCCTCGATCATCCCCCTGTGGATGGCCAGCAGGTCCGCGCGCGCCTGCTGGGGCGTGACGCCGTCCCTCAGGCGCCCGATCCCAGCCAGGTACCACCCGTTTGCGGCGTCGGGATCCTCCCGGAGAGGGAGCCAGAGGTCCACGTCGGCGACGAAGTCCGCGGTGCGCGGCAGCACGCCGATGATCTCGCGCGTCCTCCCGTTCAACGACACGGTCCTCCCCACCACCGAGGGGTCGCCGGCGAAGCGCCGCTCCCAAAAGCCGCGCGTGAGGAGGACGACCTGGGGTCCGTCCGGGGTGTCCTCCTCGGGCGTGAAGAAGCGGCCGAGCTCGGGCTCGATGCCGAGCACGTCGTCCAGGTCGTGCGAGGCTTCCACGAGGGACACGTGCTCCGGAGACGTCCCGTCGTAGAAATTGGCGCCGTCGGTGCTGAGCACCGCCATCCCCTCGAAGGTGCGGTTCGACCGTCGCCATGCGACGAAGTCCGGATACGCGATGCCCACGAACTCCAGGTTCCACTCCGGCGCGGTCTCGTCCAGGTCCACGAGCCGCTCGGACTCCTCGAAGGGGAGGGGTCTGAGGAAGAGCCCGTCGAAGACTCGGAAGACCGCCGCGTTCCCCGCGATCCCCACCGCCATGAGAAGCACCACCATGAAGCCGTGCGCAGGCTGGCGCACCACCTGACGCAACGCGAAACGCACGTCCCCCACGAGCGACGACATCTGCTCCCCCACCGTTCGGGCCGGATCCGGCCGTGCCACCTCGCCCAGCGCACGCCACCACTCCGCAGCGGCGGCGCGCAACGTGTCCCATGCCACCGCGAGCCAGAACGCGGCTCCCGGCTCGCCCCTCTCCCGTCTCCAATCCCCCAGCGCGTCGCGGAACAGCCGCTCGAGCTCCTCCCCGTGCTCCCGCCGGTACGCTCCCGGCAGGAGAAGGAGCAGGGCGCGGTAGACGCGGAGATCCCGTTCCACGCTCAGCCCTCCAGCTCCTGGGCCGCGTCCACCCAGCGTGCCAGCGTCGCGGTCTCCTCGCGAAGCCTCTCGCGCCCCGCCGGCGTGATGGCGTAGTACTGGCGGCGCTCGTCCTCAGGCTCACCGGCCGGGGTTGGGACCTGGCGGATGAGCCCCGCTTCCTCGAGGGTTCCCAGCGACCGGTAGAGCATCGCCGGCCAGAGGCGGATCCCCCCTCCGGTCTGATCCAGCACGGCGCGCTGGATCCCGTAGCCGTGGAGGTCCCGGGCAGCCAGGGCCAGGAGGATGTGGAACCACTGGGGCTTCAGCGGGCGGGGCAGCATGGCGTCTCCACGGTCATCTTCGCTATCGGTCGAGATTGATACCACATGATATCATACGGGCGACGTCCTCGTCAAGCCGCACGCGTCCGCACGTATCCATTGCGGGACGGAGCGGGCTCCGGCCATGGTAGGGTTTCCGGGACCGGGAGGGGGAGCATGACCGAGCTGGAGGTGATCGTGGCAGGGTGGGAGCGGCACCGGGCGGTGACGCTCCAGTTCCTGGAGGCGCTGGACGAGGCGGAGCTGGGCTGGAGGCCCACCCCCGAGGCCATGACGTGCGCTCAGCAGCTCCTCCACATCGTGCAGAACGAGGATTTCCACGAGCGGGGGCTCTTCGCCGGCGAGTGGGACCGGGAGCTGCTCCGGTTTCCCAGGCCCATGCCGTCGAAGGAAGCGCTGGGCGCCTGCTTCGCCGAGGTGCGCGCACGCACCACAGCGCGCTTCGCCTCGCTCACGGCCGCAGACCTGGACGCGCCCTGCGACCATCCCAACGCACCCGCCGAGCTCCCGCTGCGCTGGTGGCTCACCTTCCTCCTGGAGCACGAGGTCCACCACAAGGGACAGCTCGCCGTGTACTTCCGGCTCATGGAGAAGGTGGCGCCCTTCTTCGCCATGGCCTCGCCCCCGGGGCACCGGCCGGACATCCAGGCGCGGCAGGACATGGGAGGGGTGTAGTCGGTGAGGTGCAGGGGAGTCGAGGTGGCGGGAGTCCGGCCGGCGCGCCGTGCCTGCCCTCGCGATCCCCGCTCCCGCCATCAGCGCCGGGCCCGCACCTCTGTCAGCGCCGCGTCCAGGAGGCGCGGGTAGTAGTCGGCCACGCCTTCGGCGGTGAGGGGGATCCACACGTCCACCGCGGCGGGGTTCCCCTCCAGGATCTCCCCGTTGGGCCGCAGCGTGTGGCCGATGTCGTACATGAAGCCCACCACGGGCTGGTCCGTGCCGGGGAAGGTGAGCACCTCCTCCCACTCCCAGGTGTTGGAGTACCCGCCGGCGGGCATCCCCACGATGGCGCCCAGGGCGTTGTCCTTCACGATGGCGTTGAACTGGTCCAGGTGGGACCCGCCCGAGGGGCCGCTGATGACCGCGAACCCGCCCCGGAAGCGCACGCCGGCGGGCTGGAGCACGCCGTCGGAATCCTTGGGGGCATGGGCCAGCTTGAACGGCACGGCCGCGGTGTAGTCGTCGCCCCGCTCCAGAGCGGCCAGCACGTCGTTCTCCAGCCAGTCCATGAGCCAGCTCCCGTCGTCCACCGTCTCGGCCACGCCACCGTCGTTGATGTTCCGCTCGGCGAAGTCGGCACGCTTGTCCTCCACGAAGGGGAGCGTGACGTCGCTCAGGCGGAGGTTGCCGAAGGTGGTGTGGAAGGGACGGGGCTGGAGGCGCTGCAGCGCGTACGCGCCCAGGGAGCCGCCCCCGCTCCGTGTCACGTCCACGATGACGTGCCGGTCCAGGAGCTTCTCCCGCTCGGCGAAGGCCATGAGCGTGTCCATGTCGGCCACCAGCGTCTCGCGGAACCCCGTCCAAACCAGCACCAGGCAGTCCGGCGCGCCGTCCACGGCGAGCAGGTCGTACGTCACCGTCTCGAAGAGCGTGCGGGCACCGGGGTAGCGGGGCTCGGAGATGCCGCGCCAGGCCAGCCCGTCCGGGGGGAGGAAGGGGAGGGTCACGGTGAGGAGCTCGCCCTCCCGGGGTCCCGAAACCTCCAGGCGGAGGGAGTCGGGGCGGAGCGCGGGGGGTAGCGCCGCCGACGCACTCGGGAGGGCCTCGGCGGCTTTCCACCGCAGGCCCGCCACCGAGGAATGGCGGATCCACGGGCGGATCGCCGCCTCCCACTCGGCGACGGGCATCCCGTTCACCGAGACGAGGCGCGCTCCCGGCTCGGGCACGGCCACTCCTTCCACCGCGGCCACGTCGCCGACGAAGTACCCACCGGCCTCGCCGTAGTCGGGGAAGACCCTCACCGGCGCGTGCAGAGGAGCGGGGGCTTCCGGCCCGCCCCACACGTCCACCCCCGACGAGTCGGGAAGCTGCAGCCCGCCGCTCACGAGGGCCACGTCCAGATGGCGGTCGCGGCGGGCGTGGCTGAGCTTCGCCAGGGCGTAGAAGAGAGCCTCCTCGGTATCGGCCCCCACCACCTCCTCACGGAGGGCGCCCATCTCGGCCAGGGGGTCGTACGCCATGGCCTGGTTCTTGACCGGCGAGAACGCCTCCCGGCGCTGGGACCGGGCGAGGATGGTGTCGAAGAGGGCGGCGCGCAGCTCGGGCGTGCCTGCGGGACCGTTGGCGTCGGGGGCCGCGCAGGCGGCCGGGATCAGGGCCACCGCGAGGGCGGCCGCGGCGGTGCGGCGAAGGGATGTGCACATGATGCGTAATCTGCGGGCCGCCCCGCCGGCAGCAAGTGTGGCTCGCGGCCCTGTCCGGTGCCTCCGAAGAGGAGTACCCTTCCGGGCATGCACGCTCTCGCAACCCTCATCTCGACGCCCATGCCTACCAAGAAGAGAGCCCGCGACATCGAGCGCAGCTACACCGCCAAGCAGTTCGTCTCCAAGCTCCGCCGCCTGGCCGACTGCATCGAAAACGACAAGCGCTTCGCCATCCAGGTCGGCGGCGAGCGCATCTACGTCCCGTCCCACGCCGTGATCTCAGTGGAGCATGAGCGGGAGGGGAAGGCCGAGGAGGTGGAGTTCCAGATCCGGTGGACGAACAAGTAGCGGTGGAGTCCGCATCTCCAATGTCCTCACGGAGATCTGTGCCGGCATCGCGTTCTCCACGACGTCCATGGCGGTGGTCTGCGCGGCGATGCGGGAGACCGGGTTCAACAAGACCGAGTTGGGCAAGGGCATCCTCGGCGCGTGCTTCGTGACGGATCTCGACACCGTCCCCACCCCGGGGCTCATGTTCGCCCCGTTCACGCGGACGACCGCCGTCCTTGCGGCCAACTGCGCCGGGGCCTTGGTCCCGGCGCTCGTCGCGCCGCCGCTGGCGTTCGTGCCCCACCACCTCCTGACCCCAGAGGTGGAGGCCGAGCTAGCAACCGAGGCGGCGGCGGTGGCGCTGCGGAGACAAACGGACGAGGCCGAGCTACTCGAGGAAGGATGATGAAGACGGCTGAGCGCACGTCCGGAGGGTTCCATCATGGCTGACCGATCGCACCGGGGCCCGCACGGCCCCGCGCGCGCAGCAGGCGCGCCGCAGGGTGCATGCGTGTTCTGCGACATCCTGGCAGGGCGGGCGCCGGGATTCATCGTGGACCAGAACGACCTCGCGGTGGCGCTTCTGGACATCCAGCCGCTGGCGCGCGGGCACTGCCTGGTGATTCCGCGGCGGCACGTGCCCTGGTGGCACGACATGTCTCCCGAGGAGACGTGCGCCGTGTTCGACCTGGCCCGGCAGACCTCCGGGCGGATCATGGCCGCCTTCCAGCCGGAATTCGTGGCGATGTACGTGCGCGGGCGGCGGATCCCGCACACGCATGTCTTCCTTGTGCCCACCAACAAGGGAGAGCCCTTCGATCGTCACTTCAATGCGCTGGAGGGCTTCCAGGAGGCGGCCGAAACGCTGGCCGGCCTTCGGGATCCCCAGGATCTAGGCGCCGTGATGGAGCGGTTGACGAGGCGCTGAAGGCGCATGCGGGAAGTGCGGCACTCCCGGCGTGGCGAGGGTTGCGCCGGCGGGTGGCGCCGGAGGGTGGACGGACCCTGCGGGTGGCCAATCGATGCCCGGGGCCCCAATCTCAACGCCGCCGGCCGGTCGCGGGTCCCTGGGTACAGCCCTCTCCGTGCCCTCCAGACGGTCGGCACCGACAACGCTCATTGGAGAGTCCGTCATGAACGTGGCGTTCTTCCCGCGATCCGGCCCTCGGCGCTGCGGCATCCCCGCGGCCTTGGCCGCCTTCGCCATCCTGATCGCCGCACCGTCAGCGACGGCGCAGCGCGTCCCCATCACCTTCGACGACTACCACGGCTACGACGGCACGGTGGACTACCTCCGCCGGGTGGCCCGGGCCCATTCCGACATCACCGAGCTCCTCGAGATCGGCCGGTCCAACCAGGGCCGGCCCATCTACGTTCTCGTGATTTCGCGGATGGACAACGGGACCACCATCGACCGGTACGTGGAGCTGAGAAATCCCCGGGCCGAGGGGGTGGACAACGTCACCCCCATGAAGTCCTGGGACGGCAAGCCCGGGTTCTGGATCGACGGCGCCACCCACGGCAACGAGTACACCGGCACCGAGGTGTCCCTCTACATCATCGACAAGCTGGTCAGCGGCTACGCCAGCGACCCGGCCATCAAAGCCCTCATCGATGCCAACACCTTCTACGTCTGCCCCATCGTGAACCCCGACGGCGTCTACAACTCCGTGCAGCGGGGGATCAGCCAGCGGCAGAACTCCATGGACGTGGACGACGACGGCGACGGGCAGGTGAACGAGGACGGCCCCGACGACCTGAACGGCGACGGCAAGTTCACCAGCTTCCGCTACCTGGACCCGGAGGGGCGCTGGGTCATGGACCCCCAGGACCCGCGCGTCATGGTCCAGCTCGGGCCCGACGAGAAGACGGATCGCCCCCGCTACTCGGTGGTCCCGGAGGACAAGGACAACGACGGTGACGGCAAGCGTGGGGAGGACTCGGAGCGGGGCATCGACGTGAACCGCAACTACCCCGAGGGATGGGCCGACGACGACCTGGAGCAGCGGGGGAGCGGCTACTATCCCTCCTCGGCGCCCGAGTCCCACGCTATCCTGGAGTTCTTCACCGATCACACCAACATCCTGATGGTGCAGTCGTACCACACGTCGGGGGGTTTCACGTACCGGCCCTTCGCGCGTTGGCCCGACCGGCAGATCCATCCCAAGGACCTGGCCGTCTTCGACAAGGTCATGGGCCAGCGCTACGTCGAGCTTCACCCGGACGAGGAGGACCCGGCTCGCCTCTGGCGGCCCCCCTACCGCGGAGACCGGCCTTACGGCTACGGGATCTTCCTGGACTGGGCCTATGCCCAGTTCGGGGCCTATGCCATGAGCACCGAGCTGTGGAGCTGGAGCCGGGACACCCGGGGCCTCCCGGGCTACAACGCCGGGGATGACCGGGCCGCGTGGGAGCGAGCGCTCCTCGCCCACCAGGAGACGGCCTTCGGCGGCAAGCTCTTCGTCCCGTGGCGCCGATACAACCACCCGGACCTGGGGGAAGGGGAGATCGGTGGCTGGGTCTCCACCCACGTGGGCGGCAACGCGTTGCCGGGCGCTTCGCTGGAGCACGTGGCCGACGTCCACTGGCAGTTCGAGCTGTTCAAGGCCGGGCTCCTGCCCAAGCTGGCCATGACCGAGGCCAAGGCCGAGACCCTGAGCAACAGCGGCGGCACGCGCATCGTCAAGGTCACCGCTACGGTGGCGAACAGCGGGCCCCTGGCCACCCACGTGGCGCGGGGCACGGAGCTGGCCGGCAACAGGCCCGACGCCATCTGGCTCGTCGGCGACCGGGACCGGGTGAAGCTCCTGGAGGGAGGCGCATGGCACAACCTGGGCGTCCTGGAGGGCACCCTGGAGATCCCCGGAATCGAGGGGACCCCGGCCGGCAACACCCGCGAGGTGACCTGGCTCGTGTCCGTGGAGGGGAACCCCTCGCTCAAGGTCGTCCTGACCTCGCAGAAGGGCGGTACCCACGTTCGCGAAGTCCCGGTTCGCTGAGGAGAGAGGAGACGACCATGCGCGCGATCTGCAGATCCAAGCTCCTGCCGGCATGCTTCCTCGCCCTCACGCTCACGGTGGCGGGCGCCGGCACGGCTGCGGCACAGACGAAGCTCCAGCAGAGCCCGGGTGGATACCACGGGGAGCTGGACTTCCCCATCAACTGGAAGCGGTACTACTCGTACGCCGAGTGGACCAAGATCATGCACGACATCCAGGCCAAGTATCCCCAGCTCGCCGACATCGAGAGCATCGGCAAGAGCCGGATGGGCCGGGACCAGTACCTCCTCACCATCACCGCCAAGTCCACCGGGGCCCACGACACCAAGCCCGCGCTGTGGGTGGACGGCGCCATCCACGGGAACGAGGTGAACGGCATCACGTGCTCCCTGTACGTGATCTGGTACCTGCTCACCCGCTACGACTACGACCCGTTCGTCCACGAGCTGGTGGACAACACCACGTTCTACATCCTCCCCGGGTTCAACGTCGACGCCAACGAGTCGTACGTGAGCTTCCCCAACACCGCCAACAACCCGCGGGAGCCGTACCGCCCCGAGGACAACGACGGCGACGGGCTCTACGACGAGGACCAGACGGAGGACGTGGACGGCGACGGCGAGCTGTCAACCATGTACGTGGAGGACCGCCATGGGCCTCTGAAGCTGTCGCCGGACGGCCGCCGGTTCGTGCCCGTGGCCTACGAGCAGGAACCCGTCCAGCGCTTCCGCGTCATCGGGGCCGAAGGGTTCGACAACGACGGCGACGGGCTCATCAACGAGGACGACATCGGCGGCCCGGACCCGAACCGGAACTTCGCCTACGGCTGGACGCTGAGCGCGGGGTGGCCGTACCCCCTGTCCGAGCCCGAAACGCGCAACGTGTGGGAGTTCCAGCGGACGCACCCGAACATCTTCATCACGTTCAACTTCCACAACACGGGGCGCCTGATCATGTTCATGGCCCCCAACGCCGTGCGGTCGGGCACCCAGGCGACGCCCGGCGGCGGGCGGGGCCAGCTTCCGGTGGCGGAGCGCCTGGCGCAGCTCCGCGACGAGAACAAGTACGCCCAGCTCTTCGACCGGCAGGTGGCGCCCGAGTACCAGCACGACCTGGACGTGCAGACCAAGATCGTGACCGCCGGCGCCCGGCTGCTGAAGGACTACCGGCCCACGTTCAGCGGCCTCTCGGGGCAGCACCAGGCCACGCTGTACGGCCACCTGGGCACCTACGCCTACCTCATGGAGCTGTGGGGCCCGCCCATCTTCGCCGACCTCGACGACGACGGCCGGGTGTCCGACGAGGAGCTCATGCTCTGGATCGACATGGAGATGCACGGAGAGGGGTGGATCAACCCCCACAAGGTGAAGCACCCGGACCTGGGCGACATCTGGATCGGGGGCACGCAGAAGAAGCACATGCGGAGGACGCCCCCGTCCCGCTACATAGAGGAGGAGGCCCACAAGATCACCGACTTCGTCCTCTACACCGCCAGCCAGATCCCGAAGGTCGAGATCGACCGCATCCGGGTCACCCGGGAGACGGGGGATCTCTACTGGGTGGACGTGACCGTGAAGAACGACCGCATCTACCCCACCTCGTCGGACCGGGAGGTCGCGCTGGACACGGCGGTGAAGGACAAGCTGCTGTTCCGCTCCGGCGGCGGCGTGCGCATGCTGCCGATCCCCAACCGGGCGCCGCAGGCGAGCCCCAGGGACCCCGGCCCGCGGTTCGCGTCGGTAGGCGACGCCACCCACGAGTTCCGCCTCAAGGGCGAGGACGCCCAGACGTTCCGCTACCTGGTGCAGGGCTCGGAGAGCGGGTGGGTGGAGTTCCAGGTGGAGAGCTTCTCCGGCGGGAAGGCCACGAAGCGCGTCACGCTGAGGGAGGGGATGTAGGACCCGACGAGCCGCGGCCGCCGACGGAGGCGCTGCCACAGGCTGATGCAAGGGGGGCGGGCCGGTCGGCCCGCCCCCCTTCCTCTACTCCTCCACCACGATGGGACGGCTCACGATGGCCGCCTCGCGCCCGGGCAGCTCCAGGCGCAGGTGCAGCGTGTAGTCGCCGGGCTCGAGGTCGGGGAGCTGGAGCGTCACCGCGCGGAACGCCGTCTGCACCACGTCCTGGGGGGCGTCCTCGAAGGTCACCTCCACGGGACGGTCCGGCTCGATGATCCCCGCGAGCTGCCCCACCCGGGCGAGGAACCCGGGACGGCCCTTGGTGAACCCGAGGGTGACCACGGGCTTCTGGGCCACGCCGAGTCCATAGACCTCCCACACCACCGCGAAGCGCTCCCCGCGGCGTATGCGCACTCCGGGGCGCACATGGGGGAGGGCCTCCTCCAGCGTGACAGGGAGGGGCGCGCCCCCCTCCAGCACGAGAAGGTCGGAGACGGCGACGAGCCCCGGGACAAGGGGGACCTGCTTCACGCCTTGGCGCGCCCGCCATGCCCGCTTCCCCTCAGCGTCCAGGACCTCCAGGCTGCTCACGTACCGCCCGGGCTTGGCCAGCAGGGTGATGACGCCCTCGGGCTCGCTGCCGCGGACCTCCACGGTGGCGCCTCCGTCCTCGGGGACGAGGAAGAGCCCTGCCTCCACGGGTCCACGCACGGAGTCGGGCGTCGCGGACGGGCGGTACGCCCCCACCACGAGCATGTCGTCATCCCTGCGGAACCGCCCCACCTGGGTTTCGAGGGCTCGGAAATCCGGGGCGTAGGGAGGCGCGTACCAGGTCCGGGCTTCCCGGGGCGCGGTGATCCAGCTCTCGGGGGGAACGTCGGAGGGGGAGCGGAGGAACTCGTCGGGGAAGAGGTACCCGCGGCTCCGGGGGTGGTGGTGGCCCACCACGCGGCGTGTGTCCACCAGGTTGAATCCGCCGCCCGGGCGCATGCCGGGGCGGGGAGATTGGGACCGGCCCCACCCGACGATGCGGCCGTACCGCACCAGCGTCTCCTCCAGATCGTCGTCCCAGAGGAGCCCCTGGGGGTTCTCGGCGTCCTCCTGGTTCTTCGCCTCCACCCAGCGGGCGAAGTGATCGGTGAGCCGGTCGTTCCCCTCCACCAGGTAGAGCGGATCCGAAAGGCGCCAGAACAGGTCCCATCGCTTGTCCTTCTCTTCCTGCGTCCCGCGGGCGAGCTCCTTCGCGCCGTCCCCGGTGAGGACGTAGCGGCCGGTGAGCCACCCCTCCCGCTCCTTCTTCGGGAGGGAGGCGGCCGCCTCTCGGAACGCCGCCTCGGCGCCCGTCCAGTCCCCGCGCACGTGGAGCACGTAGCCCAGCAGGGCGGAGCACCACCACGTGTCGGCGATGCCGCAGGCGCGCGCCGTCCGCTCGGCTTCGCCCGGGGCCCGGCTCTCCACCAGGTAGTGGACGCGCTGCCCCAGGACCCAGGGATCCGCCACCTGCGATCCGGCCTGCGCCAGGACCTGGAGTAGCTCGCGGCGGGCCAGGGTCACCTCGCCGGCCTCCCTGGGAAAATCGGCCTCGAGCTCGCCGCCGAACCAGATGCAGATGCGCCCGATGTGCGCGTCGCACCCGCCGCCCTGGCGCTCCTCCTGCACCGGGATGCGGCTCTGGCGGAGGCGCTCGAACTCGCGCTGGCGCTCCCGGGCGTGCTTCACGAGGGCGGAGGCGTCGGCGCGGGAGGCGGGTGCTTCCTGAGCGGATGCGGGGTGGGGCGAGACGGGTGCGGCGAGCCCGGCGAGGACCGCCGCCAGGGCCGGGGCCAGCACGAGGGGGGCGAGAGGAGGGCGCATGCGGCCTCTACACCCCGCGGGGCGCGCGCGGTCCCTGCGGCGGAGCGCGCTCCCCGCACCTCACAGGTTGAAGCACACCGTCTTGGGCTCGGTCATCTCCTGCAGCGCGAAGCGGATCCCCTCCCGCCCCAGCCCCGACCGCTTGATCCCGCCGAAGGGCATGCCGTCCACGCGGTAGTCGGTGGAGTCGTTCACCATGACTCCGCCCGCCTCCAACTCCTCCACCGCCCGCATGGCCGAGGCCAGGCTCCCCGTGAACACGGCGGCGTGGAGCCCGAAGTCCACGGCGTTGGCCCGTGCGATCCCCTCGTCCAGGTCCGCGATGGGCCAGAGGCTCACCACCGGCCCGAACACCTCGTCGCACCCTACACGCGCGTCGTCGGGGACGCCGGTGAGGACGGTGGGCCAGTAGACGGCCCCCTCCCGGCGGTGGCCGCACTCCACGGTGGCACCCGCGGTCCGGGCCTCCTCCACCCAGGCTTCCACCCTGCGGGCCTCGGCCTCGGTGATGAGGGGACCCATGTCGCAGTCCTCGTCCAGCTTGGGCCCCACCTTGTAGCGGAGGGTGCGGGCGACGAACGCCGCGCGGAACGCCTCGAAGACCCCCTCCTGCACGTAGAGGCGCTGCACGCCGATGCAGTTCTGCCCTGCGGCCCAGAACGCCCCCGACACGCAGCTCTCCACCGCCGCGTCCAGGTCGCAGTCGTCCAGCACGAGCACCGGGCTGTTGGAGCCCAGCTCCATGCCCAGCTTCTTCAGCCCCGCCGCCCGCGCGACCTCGAGGCCCGCCGCCACGCCGCCGGTGAACGAGACCATGCGCACGCGGGGGTCCGCCGCCAGCGCGTGGCCCAGCTCGGCGCCGGGCCCCGTCACCACGTTGAGCACCCCCGGGGGGAGCCCTGCCTCCTGGAGGAGCTCGGCCAGCTTGAGCGCCGAGAGGGGCGTGACCGTCGCGGGCTTCACCACCACGGCGTTCCCGCCGGCGACGGCGGGCCCCACTTTGTGTGCCACCAGGTTGAGGGGGTCGTTGAAGGGGGTGATGGCCGCCACCACGCCGATGGGCTGGCGGAAGAAGTACCCCCTGCGGTTCTCCGAGCCCTTCTGCTGGTCGAAGGCGAGGGTCTCCCCGTGGAGGCGGGTGGCCTCCTCGCCGGAGATGCGCAGGGTGCGCGTGCAGCGGTACGCCTCCTTCCTGGCCTCCCGGATGGTCTTGGAGCCCTCCCGGGCGATGGTGAGGGCGAACTCCTCCTGGCGTGCTTCCAGGAGCTCGGCGGCCCGGAGGAGGATGCGCGCGCGCTCGCCGGTGGAGAGCCGGCGGTTGACGGCGAATCCCTCCACCGCCGCCCCCACCGCGCGGTCCACGTCGCCGGCGGTGCCGCGAGGCACGGTGTCCACCACCTCGTTGGTGTAGGGGTCGTGGACCGGGATGGTCCCGTGGCTTTCCACCCACGCTCCGCCGATGAGCATGCGCATGGTCGTGCCTCTTCAGTTCATCGAAGGGTCGAAAGGCATCCGGGAGAGCCGCCGGTACTCGGGACCCTTCCGCCCCAGGATGCGGCTCCAGAGCGTGTCGGGCGCGTCGGTGAAGACGTCCTCTTCCAGAGCCGGCTCCAGGATCCACGACCCCTCGGCCATCTCACGCTCGAGCTGCCCCGGCCCCCATCCCGAATATCCGGCGTAGACCCGCGCCCTCAGGATGCCCGGCCGCACGTCCTCGGGGACTTCGCCCACGAGGAAGCCCACGGTGCCGAAGATGAGCAGGTCCGCCAATTCGGGGTGGGAAAGCTCCGCGAGGAGCACGGGGTTGGACGGCTGGACGGGGCCGCCTTCGAAGAGAGGCTCGTCCGGTCTCACGACCGAGCCCAGGGCGGGGACGGCTTCCTCGACGGTGACGTCCAGGGGGCGGTTCAGGACCACGCCCACGGCACCCTCGGCGTTGTGCTCCCCTACGAGCACGACGGTGTGACGGAAGTTCGGATCGAAAAGGCTGCCGCTGGAGATGAGCAGGCGGCCCCGCAGGCTTTCCATGGTGCCACCACGTCTTGAGGGATGTCCAAGCGGGTGTCAGGGCTCGGAGGCACGGTAGGACCCGGGTGGGGTGGGGGCAAGGCGAGGCGCCATTCCACGGCGGGCGCGCCCGGTGTAGACTTTGTTGCCAACATTTGCAATAGAGTGCACCCCATGTCCTGCGAACGACACTTCGAGACCGAGCTGCGCCGCCGCGGCCTGCGCCTCACCCACCAGCGGAAGGTGATCCTCTCGGTGATGCACAGCCTCCCGGATCTGTCCACCGCCGACGAGATCCACAAGCGGGCGGCTCGCGTGAGCCCCTCCATCGAGCTGTCCACGGTCTACCGGACCCTCGACCTCCTGCAGTCGCTTGGGCTCGTGGCCGTGGTGGACCAGGGCGACAAGCAGCACCGGTACAAGCACGTGGGGTTGGAGCCGCCCCACTTCCATGTGGTGTGCACCCGCTGCGGAAGAGTGTCGGCCGTACCGCTGGAGGAGGGCACCCGCTTTGCCTCGCGCATCGCGTCACGCCACGGCTTCCACGTGGACCTGAGCCAGGTCACGCTCCCCGGTCTGTGCGAGGAATGCGCGTGACGGCGGACGCAGAGCGGCTCGTCGTCGTCCCCCGGGAGCCACCCGCCTTCTCGGCTGCGCCACGCGTGACCTTCCGGGAGAGGAAGAAGGCCCTCTTCCTCGCCGCAGGGGTCGCCCTGCTGGTGGGCGTCGGTCTCGTGGCCATGCTCGCAGGGGCGTACTCCATCTCCATCGCCGACGTGGGGGCCGTTCTGGCGGCGCGGCTCCCGGGGGTGGATGGGTCGCTGACCGATCCTGTCCACAGGACGGTGGTCTGGGAGATCAGGCTCCCGCGCATCCTCATGGGCGCTCTCGTGGGCATGGGCCTGGCCACGGCGGGGGCGGTCTACCAGGGTGTCTTCCGCAACCCGCTGGTGGAGCCGTTCATCCTGGGCGTCTCGGCGGGGGCGTCGTTCGGCGCCTCCCTGGCGATCCTGCTGCCGGCCCTGATCCCCAACCTCGAGGTGGGCGCCTTCGCCTTCGCGCTCCTGGCCGTGGCCATGGTCTACTTCAGCTCCCGCACCGGTGGCCGCAATCCTATCGTCGGCCTGATCCTCGCGGGCGTGATCGTGAACTCGCTCTTCCAGGCTCTCGTCTCCATCCTCAAGTATTCCTCCGACGACGCCGCGCTGAGGGCCATCGTCTTCTGGATCATGGGAGGCCTGTACTACTCGAGCTGGAGGGACGTGGCGGTCCTGCTGCCGGTGATGACGCTGGGGATCGCGCTCATGTGGGGCCTGAGTTGGCGGCTGAACGTCCTGTCCATGGGAGACGAGGAGGCGCGTACCCTCGGCGTCAACCCGGAGCGCCTGAAGCTCGTGTTCATCCTGTGCGCGACGCTGATGACCGCCGTGGCCGTGTCGGCGGTGGGCATCATCGCGTGGGTCGGGCTCATGATGCCGCACGCGGCCAGGATGCTACTCGGACCGGACCACAGGTACGTCATCCCCGCCGCGGCTTTGATGGGCGCCACGTACCTGCTGGTGTGCGACACGCTGGCGCGCACGCTCACAGGCACCGAGATCCCCATCAGTATCGTCACGTCCATCGTAGGTGCTCCCTATCTCTTCTTCCTTCTCCGAACGCGGACCCGTTTCGCGTTCTCCGGGTGAGCGCCGGCCGTGCTCGAGATCTCCGGCCTCCACTTCGGCTACGGCGACAGGAAGGTGCTCCGTGGCATCGAGGCGAAACTCCTGCCCGGCACGCTGTGCGGGCTTTTCGGCCCCAACGGCAGCGGCAAGACGACGCTCTTCAAGTGCTGCCTGAAGCTACTGGCCACTCCCGCGGGCACGGTCTCCATCGACGGGCACGACGTGGCGGGCCTGTCCGCCGGCGAGATGGCCCGGCAGGTGGCGTACGTCCCGCAGGAGCACGACTCGCCGTTTCCCTACCTGGTGAAGGAGATCGTGCTCATGGGGCGCACGCCCCACATGGGGCGCGGCCTCTTCGACATCCCCGAGGCCGACCGGGAGGCGGTGGCCGGGGCGCTGGACGCGGTGGGGATCAGCGACCTGGCCGACGCCCGGTACGACCAGCTCTCGGGCGGGCAGCGCCAGCTCGTCCTGGTGAGCCGCGCCATCGCGCAGCAAACGCCGCTCATGATCCTGGACGAGCCCACGTCGGCCCTGGACTTCGACAACCAGGTCAGAATCTGGCGCATCCTCCGCAGGCTGGCCCTGGAGGGGACGACGGTACTGGCGTGCAGTCACGATCCCAACCACGTGGCGTGGTTCTGCGACCGCGTGCTCGTGCTGGATCGCGGCAGGATCGTCGTGGACGGGTCCCCGGAGGAGGCGATCACCGAGTCCACCATCCGCTCGCTCTACGACGAGGCCTGCCAGGTGAGCAGGATCAACGGCCTCCCGGTGGTGATCCCGGGATTCGCCGGGCGGGGCGGAGAGCGAGGGCCCGTGGCGCGCGAGGGCTGATGAGGCGGCGCGAGCGGCCCGGGGTGGTGGCGTGTGCCGTGTGGGCTCTGCTCGTCGCGGCGTCCGGCGCGTGCTCGCCTGGTCCCGGGGACGGCGGCGCTCCGGTCCGCGCCACCCGGGTGGTCGTGGACAGCCGCGGCGTGGAGGTGGAGATCCCGGCGCAGCCGGCGCGGGTGGCCACCGTCAGCGACGGCCTGGTCGAGGAGGTGATGATCGTCCTCGGCGTCGCGGACCGGCTGGTGGGCATAGGCTCGACCTGTCTCGTGCGCGAGTTCGGCTACGAGTACGAGACGGCCTCGGGGGAGACGTTCTCCGTGGAGGGCGGGATGAACCCGGCGCGGTTCCTCAGGCCTGAGCTCGCCGACCTGCCCCACTTCGTGGCCCGCGGCACCGAGCCCAACTACGAGGCGCTGGCGGCGCTCGCGCCGGACCTGGTGATCATCGACGTGGGCGCGTGCACGCTGCCGTGGCGGAGCGATCCCGAGGCCATGCGCCGCGGCCTCGAGCGCCTCCGGTCTCTGGGGATCCCCACCGTCGCGCTCCAGGGCCCGAACTCGGGCGGCGAGCCTGGTCCCGAGGGCCTCACGGCCGTGCTGCGCGTTCTCGGCGATGTCTTCTCCAGACCCGAGGAGGCGGCGCGGCTCGCCGCGACCCTGGAGGAACCCGTCCGATGGGTGCGCGAGCGCACCCGTGGCATCCCCGAGAACGGGAAGGCGCGCGTGCTCCTGCTCGGCCTCGACCCGAGGGTGCGGGGCCGGGGAACGGTGGGCCGCGCGTTCGGAACCTCCGACGCCCAATCGTTCATCCTGGAAGAGATCGTCGGAGCCACCAACGCGTGCGGGAGCCGCGCCAGCATGATCCTGAGCCTGGAGCAGCTCCTCGCCATCGATCCCCAGGTCATCGTCCTCCCGACGTCGAATGGCTACCACCCTCCCAGGGAGCTGTACGACGGCCCCTCGTTCCAGAACCTGCGCATGCTCCGGGCTCTCCAGGAGCGGAGGGTAGGCGCCCTGGCCTGGAGCCCCTGCAACTGCGACAAGCGTCTCGAGTATCCCCTGGACGCGCTGGTCATGGCGAAGACGGTGTACCCGGAGCTCTTCTCCGACCTGGACCTGGAAGACCGAATCCTCCGCTTCTACCGGGACGTGTACGGAGCGGACGAGGAGACGGCCATGGGTTTGCTCGAGGCCCAGTGGCTGGAGTGGACGCTGGACGAGCCCCACGGCGCCCGGTAGCTCCGCCTCCCTGAAGATCCCTTCATCTTCCCCTCACGGGCCCTTCACGCTGGGACGGTGAGCTTCGTCGCTCATCGCAGGATCCCCGACGGAGAGGGCATGTGACATCGTACGCACCCGGGTGGGCGCCGGCCGCCCTCGCCCTGACGTTCCTCGGCTTCGCGACGACGGAGGCCGCGGCGCAATCGGGGGCCGGCGGCGCCTCGAACCAGGCCGCGGAGGTCCGGGACACGCTCACGCTCCCCGTCCTTCTCGCCCTCGTCGAGGAGCGCAGCCCGCGCCTGGCCGCCATGCGCGCCGGCGCCGAGGCCGCCGCCCTGCGGCGCCCCGCCGCCTCCACCCTTCCCGACCCGGTGCTCCAGCTCGGCGTCATGAACCTGGGGCTCCCGAGCCTGCGCGCGGACATGCCCTCCTCCATGGCCCCCTCGGTGCAGCTCATGCAGATGCTCCCCCTGCCGGGGAAGCTCTCGCTCATGGGACGCATCGCCTCCTTGGACGAGGCCATGGCGGCGGCGTCGGCGGAGGAGATGTCGTGGGAGATGCGCGAGATGGCGTCGGCCATGTTCTACGACCTGTGGGCCGAGGACCGCCGGATCGAGGTCATGAACGAGACGCTCGCCCTGCTCCGCGACTTCCAGCAGGTGGCGCGGGCCATGTACGTCTCCGGGATGGGGCGCCAGGCCGACGTGCTCCGTGCCGAGGTCGAGGTGGCGCGCATGGAGGGCGACATCCGCTCCATGGAAGCCATGCGCTACGCGATCGCGGCGCGCCTCGGCGCCCTCCTGGACCGGCCGGCAGACGCGCCCCTCGGGCCGCCGGTCCTCGGGCCCCTCCCCGCGGAGGTGCCGCCGCGCGACACCCTGCTGGCCTGGGCGGCGGAGGCGCGCCCCTTCCTCGCGCAGGGGCGCCAGGCGGTGGAGGGGGCCCGCTCCCGCGTGGAGCTGGCGAAGAAGGAGCTTTGGCCGGACGTCACCGTGGGCGTGGCCTACGGCCAGCGCGGCACCGACATGGGCACGGAGCGCATGGGGAGCGCGATGATCGGCTTCTCGCTGCCCGTGTTCGCGGGTCGTCGCCAGCACGCCAAGCGCGACGAGGCCCTGGCCATGGAGCGCATGGCCGCCTCCGAGCTGGTCGGGCGCCAGGCCGACGTGGCGGCCCGCATCGGGGAGCTGCTCGCGGAGCTGGAGCGGACCCGCGCGCTCACGCGCCTCTACCGCGACGACATCCTCCCCCAGGCGCGGGCGACGGTGCAGTCGTCCCTCTCCTCGTACCGCGTGGGGAGCGTGGACTTCATGACGCTGGTGGACGCCCAGATGGCGGTGAACGCCTTCCAGGCCGAGCTGGACCAGCTCCTTGCCGATTACGGGAAGGCGCTGGCCGCACTGGAGTCGGCGGTGGGACGGACCCTCCCCGATGTCCCCGAGACACTCACGGCGGCTCCATGAGCACGCCCCACCCGACGAGCGCGCGCCCCCCCATGAGCACCCGGAGCCAGATCCTCCTCTCCCTTTCCCTGGTGGCCCTGGCCCTGGTCGTGGTGGCCGTGGCGCTCCGCACCGGGGCGCCCCCCGACGCCGCCGAAGTCATGGAGGGCCACGACCACGCCGCTATGACCGCCGGCTCCGGCGAGCTCGAGCCCGTCGTGCTGGACGCCGACGCCGTGCGGCGCATCGGGGTGACGTACGCCCTCGTCGAGCGCCGCATCCTCACGCGCTACGTGGAGACCGTGGGCAACGTGGTCTACGACGAGACCCGCCTGGCCACCGTGAACCCCAAGATCGAGGGGTGGGTGGAGAAGCTCCACGTGGACTTCACGGGCGCGTCGGTGCGCGAAGGCCAACCGCTCATGGAGATCTATAGCCCGGCGCTGGTCGCGGCGCAGGAGGAGCTGATCCTGGCGGCGCGCCTGGCCCGGGACGCCGCGGGTGAGCGCGCGACCGCGAGCGCCGCCGAGCTGCTCTCCTCCGCGCGCCGCCGCCTGGCCTACTGGGACGTGTCCGAGGAGGAGATCCGGGGCATCGAGGAGCGGGGCGAGCCGTCGCGCACGCTCACGCTGCGCTCGCCGGCCTCTGGGGTGGTGGTCGAGAAGAGCGTGGTGGAGGGGGACCGCGTCGGTCCGGGGATGACGCTCTACCGCATCGCCGATCTGTCCCGGGTCTGGATCGAGGCCGAGGTGTTCGAGAAGGACCTTGCCGGGGTGGAGCGGGGGCAGGGAGCGCTCGTGCAGTTCGAGTCCTATCCGGAGGAGACGTTCCGGGGCTCCGTGACCTACGTCTACCCGACAGTCTCGGCGCAGTCGCGCACAGCGAGCCTCCGGATCGAGCTGGCGAACCCCGCCGGGCGCCTGAAGCCGGGGATGTACGCACGGGTCACGCTGGACGTGCCGCCCACGGACCCGGTCCTGGTCGTGCCGCGGGGCGCCGTCATCGAGACGGGTCAGCGCACGCTCGTGTTCGTGGCCGACGCCGCGGGCGCGCTCATGCCCCGGGAAGTGCGGATCGGCGCGGCTTCCGGCCAGCTCATCGAGGTGCTCTCCGGGCTCGAGGAGGGGGAGCGCGTGGTGGCGAGCGCGGCGTTCCTGGTGGACGCCGAATCCAATCTGGGCACCATGACCGGGGGGCTCGAGGCGCCGGCGGCGTCGACGGCCATGCCTGGCATGGACCACTCGAAGCACTGAGGCGCGGACCATGCTGAAGGCCATCATCGACGCCTCGGTGAGGAACCGCGTCCTCGTCCTGGTCCTGTCGCTCTTCGTGGTGTGGGGCGGCGTCCTTGCGATGCGCTCCATTCCGCTGGAGGCCATCCCCGACCTCTCGGACGTCCAGGTCATCGTCCAGACCGAGTACCCGGGCCAGAACCCGCGCATCGTGGAGGACCAGGTCACCTACCCGATCGCCTCGGAGATGCTCAAGGTCCCGGGGGCGAGCACGGTGCGCGCGTTCTCGTTCTTCGAGTCGTCGTTCGTGTACGTGATCTTCGAGGACGGGACCGACCTCTACTGGGCGCGGAGCCGCGTGCTGGAGGTACTCTCGTCCCTGCGCGGCCGCCTCCCCGCCGGCGCCGAGCCCGCGCTGGGCCCCGACGCCACCGGGCTGGGGTGGGTCTACCAGTACGTCCTGCTGGACACCACGGGCACCCGCTCCCTGGCGGAGCTGCGCTCCTACCAGGACTGGACGCTCCGCTACCAGCTCACGGCCGTCCCCGGCGTGAGCGAGGTCGCGACGGTGGGCGGGTACGAGCAGGTCTACGAGGTCCAGGTGGACCCGGCGAAGCTGCGGGCGTTCGGCGTGCCGGTGACGCAGGTGATGGAGGCGCTGCGCGGCTCCAACGAGGACGCGGGCGCCATGGTCCTGGAGATGGCCGAGCGCGAGTACATGATCCGCGGCCTCGGCTACCTGGAGGGGCTCGACGACATCGGGAGCGTTGTGGTGAGCGCCTCGGACCACGGCGTGCCCGTCCGCATCGCGGACGTGGCCACGGTGCGCCTGGCCCCCGACGTGCGCCGGGGCGTGGGCGACCTGGACGGGCTCGGGGAGGTGGTGGGCGGGATCGTGGTCATGCGCTTCGGCGAGAACGCGCTGGCCACCATCGACCGCGTGAAGGAGAAGATCGAGTCGCTGGAGTCCACGCTCCCCGAGGGCCTGGTCATCAAGCCGGTGTACGACCGCTCCGACCTGATCCGCCGGGCCATCTCCACGCTCCGGGAGAAGCTGGTGGAGGAGTCGCTGGTGGTCGCGCTCGTGGTGGTCCTCTTCCTGGTCCACCTGCGCAGCTCTCTGGTGATCCTCATCACGCTCCCCATGGGGATCCTCCTGGCCTTCCTGGCCATGCGCGCGCTCGGGCTCTCGGCCGACATCATGAGCCTGGGCGGGATCGCCATCGCCATCGGCGCCATGATCGACGCCGCCATCGTGATGGTGGAGAACCTGCACAAGCACCTGGAGCACGCCATCGAGGAGAAGCGCCGCCAGGCCGCCGCCGAGGGGCGCGAGTGGGCGGGGGGCTCCGACGCGAACTTCCTCCACACCGACGTGCTGACCGACGCGGAGCGCTGGACGCTGGTGGCGCGGGCGTCGCGGGAGGTGGGGCCCGCGCTCTTCTTCACGCTCCTGATCATCACGGTGTCGTTCTTCCCCGTGTTCGCCCTGGAGGCCCAGGAAGGGCGGCTCTTCAAGCCGCTCGCGTGGACGAAGACGCTGGCCATGGCCGGCGCCGCCTTCGTGTCGATCACACTGGTGCCGGTGGCCATGGGTCTGCTGATCCGCGGGCGCATCCACCGGGAGCAGGCCAACCCGCTCAACCGCGTGCTCATCGCCGGGTACATGCCCCTCCTGAGGTTCGTGCTCCGTTGGCGGTGGCCGGTGGCGGCGGCCGCTCTCGCCACGGTCATCCTCACCGTGCTCCCGGCGCGGCGCATCGGCTCGGAGTTCATGCCGCCCCTCGACGAGGGGACGATCCTCTACATGCCCACCACGCTCCCGGGGATCAGCGTGGCCAAGGCGGCGGCCACCCTGCGCACGCAGGACTCCGTCCTGGCGTCGTTCCCGGAGGTGGAAAGCGTGTTCGGCAAGGCAGGGCGGGCCGAGACGGCCACGGATCCCGCGCCGCTCGACATGTTCGAGACCACCATCGTGCTGAAGCCCGAGGACGAGTGGCGTGCCGGGGTGACCCACGCGTCGCTGGTCGCCGAGATGGACGCCGCCGTGCGCACCGCGGGGGTGACGAACTCGTGGACCATGCCCATCCGGGGGCGCATCGACATGCTGGCCACGGGGATCCGGACGCCGGTAGGCGTGAAGATCTTCGGCCCCGACCTGGCCACGCTCGAGCGCCTCGCGCGGGAGGTGGAGGTCGCCGTCCAGATGGTTCCCGGCACGCGCTCGGCGTTCGGCGAGCGCGTGGTGTCCGGGTCGTACGTGGACATCGAGATCGACCGGGACGCGGCGGCGCGCTACGGGCTCAACGTGGACGTGATCCAGATGGTTATCTCCTCGGCCATCGGCGGGATGGCGGTGACCACGGCCGTGGAGGGGCGCGAGCGCTACGGCATCCGCCTGCGCTACCCGCAGGAGCTGCGCGACCAGCCCGAGCGCCTGGCCGAGGTGCTGGTGCCGGTGGGGATGCTCCGGTCCGGGGCCTCTTCGATGGCGTCCCGCTCGACCATGACCGGGATGGCGGGCGGCTCGGGCGCCGGAGCGGGTGGGTTCGGCGCCGGCTCGCCTGCCGCGGGCGTCGCGCAGATCCCCCTGGGCCAGGTGGCGCGCATCCGCACCGTGGCGGGGCCGATGGCCATCAAGACCGAGCAGGCGTTCCCCACGGCCTGGGTGTTCATCGACACCGACGCCCAGGACCTGGGCGCGTACGTGGCCGACGCCAAGGACATGGTGGAGGAGATGGTCACGCTCCCCGAAGGGTACACCCTCTCCTGGTCCGGGCAGTACGAGTTCATGGAGCGGGCCAAGGAGAAGCTGGCGGTGGTCGTGCCGGCCACCCTGCTCATCATCTTCATGCTCCTCTACCTGAACTTCGGGCGCATCGGCGAGACGCTGATCGTGCTCCTCTCGCTCCCGTTCTCGCTGGTGGGGGGCGTGCTGTTCATGTGGTGGATGGACTTCAACTGGTCCGTGGCCACCGCGGTGGGGTTCATCGCGCTGGCGGGCGTGGCCGCGGAGACCGGCGTGGTCATGCTCCTCTACCTGGACAACGCCTGGAACGCGCGCCTGGCCGCGGGGAAGCGCACGCTGGCGGACCTGCGCGAGGCCGTGCTGGAGGGGGCCGCGCTCCGCCTGCGCCCGAAGATGATGACCGTGGTCACGGTCATCACCGGCCTGCTTCCCCTGTACTGGGGGGAGGGCGCCGGCGCGTCGGTGATGCGGCGCATCGCCGCGCCCATGGTGGGCGGGATGGTCTCCGCGCTGATCCTGACCCTGCTGGTGATTCCTGCCCTCTACTCCCTGTGGCAGGAGGCCCGGCTCCCGGGGCGGGGCGAGGGGTAGGACCATCGTCCACCTCACCTCCAGACCACCTCGAGCCACGCCCATGTCCTGCTACGTCCCCGCCGGGCGCCTTCGCCTCCAGCTCGCCGCGCTCGCCGCCCTCGCCCTCCTCCCCGCCGCCGCAAAGGCCCAGGAGGACCCGGCCAAGACCCGCTGGGTGTTCCAGGGGGAGCTCACCTCGGTGCTCTCCCACGGGAACTCGGAGGCGCTCACGCTGGGGCTGGGCACGGTGATCCGCCGCCAGTGGGAGAAGGACGCGCTCCGCTTCGAGGTGGGCGCGATCCGAGTGGAGACGGGGAAGATCACTCGCAAGGCCGTGGGGACGGCGGACGCGTTCACGGTCGAGCGTGACGTGGAGCGGACCAGGACCGCCGAGGCGCTCTCCGCCCGCGCCCGCTACGACCGCAGGATCTCGGACCGGGTCTTCGCCTTCGGGGGCGTGGACTGGCTCCGCAACACCTTCGCCGGGATCGACAGCCGCTTCCTCATGGCGGCGGGTGGGGGGAGTAAGCTCGCCGCCAGCGACCGCACGCGCCTCTCCCTCAGCTACGCGGCCACCTACACGTTCCAGCAGGACGTGGTGAAGAACCCCTTCGTGGGCACCGACTTCGTGGGCGCCCGGCTGGGGTGGGAGCTGTGGAGGAGGGTCTCGGCCAGCACGGTGTTCGAGAGCAACTTCACCGGCGACCAGAACCTCAGGGACACGGACGACCGGCGCGTCGACCTGACGAACGCACTCACCGTGGACATCAACGACAAGCTGGGGCTGAAGCCCAGCCTCCAGCTCCAGTGGAGGACCCGCCCGTCCCTGGCCGACGTGCCGCTCTACGCAGCCGACGGCTCGCCCACGGGGGCCAAGGTCAAGGCGCCGCTGGAGAAGTTGGACACCTTCTTCCGGCTGGCGCTGGTCATGACGTTCTGAGCGGAGGAGGGCCGCCGGACGGAGGCGGCGGAGAGCCACTCGGCGGCGTCGTCCTCCACCTCGCCCAGGATGTGGAGGACCTTCTTCATGGTGGGACCGCCTTCGACGAGGGTGATGCTGGCGTGAAGTCCGAGGCCGCGTGGACTCCCTCGTCTTCCTCGTGCCCATCACCAGGACGACCGAGAGCGGACTACTCCCCCAGGACGAGTGCGCCCACCCTCCCGATCCTCTCGAAGTGGCTGTCGAAGGTGAGCACCAGCGCGCCGGCGCGGGCCGCCGTGGCTGCGATCCAGATGTCGTCGGTCGGCAGAGGGGTGCCCGCCCGCCTCAGGTCGCACACGATCTCCGCATAGTGCCGGCTGGATTCGTCGTCCACCGCGAGCACGCGGACGACGGGGTTGGCAAGGAACTCCCTGAGGTCAGCCTCGTTGCGCTCACGTTGCCCGCCCAAGAGGAAGCCGGTGCGGAGCTCTCCCAGCGTCACGGCGGGGACGCCGATCCACTCCGCCTGGTCCAGGAGTTCCACCACGCGGCGGTCCCCCCGCATGAACCGGCTGTAGGCCGACGTGTCGAGGCAGTAGCGACTCACGACTCGTCTCCCGAGTCCCACAGCTCGGGGTCGAACTCCTCGAACGGGGCGACCGCTCGCTCGAAACGCCGGAACTCCTCCTCCGTCCATCGGCCTGCCAGAGCAGCGAGCCCGTTGGACCGGGGCACGCCCACCCCGAGCCCCTGGCTCAGGAGATCCACGACAGTCTGATTGAGGGACGCGCCGCGCCGTGCTTTCTCCCGATCCAGCGCCTCCGCCACAGCGGGGGGCAGGTTGCGAATGGTGAGCGCCTTCATGAGACCCTCTTGGGTAGTGCTTTCGTTAAGTACATTCTGTGAAAGCATCAACACGCAGTCAAGTTCCCTAGCGCTCACGCGGATCCTCCGGCGGCGCGTCCAGCGGGCTGCGGATGCGCCCGATCTGACGCCGCGACACATGGGTGTAGATCTCGGTGGTGCGCACGCTGGCGTGGCCCAGCAGCTCCTGGATGAGGCGCACGTCGGTGCCGCTCTCCAGGAGGTGCGTGGCGAAGCTATGGCGGAGCACGTGGGGTGTGACCGGCTTCGCGATCCCGGCGCGCCGGGCGGCCGCGGCCGTGAACTTCTGGACCGAGCGGGTGGTGAGGTGGCGTTCGAGTCGGTCACCCGGAAAGAGCCAGGGCGCCGGCGGGGCGCTTGCGAGGTACGCATCCACCAAAGCCAGGGCGGTGGCGGACAGGAGCGTCTGCCGGTCCTTGCCTCCCTTGCCGCCCCGCACATGGAGCAGGCCCTGTGAGCGGTCCAGGTCGGCGATGCGGAGACGCACCACCTCACTGACTCGCAGGCCGGCCGAGTACGCCACGGCCAAGAGCGCCGCATGCTTGGGGTTGCGCACGGCCCCCAGGAATCGGCCCAGCTCGTCGCGACTCAGGACTGTGGGGAGGCGGTGCTCACGCCGGGGGCGCTCCAGCGGCAGCTCCTCGATGCGGCGACCCAGGACGGTGGAGCAGAAGAGCCGGAGGGCGCTGATGAGCTGGGTGTGGTAGGCGCGGGACACCCGGCCGCTCCGGAGCCGGGCCAGGACGTGGGACCGCAGCTCCTCGGCTAGGCCGGCTCCCTCGGCCCCTGCCTCGGCCCCTGCCGCGGAGCCCTCCTCGGCGCCCCCCGCGGCGTCCTCCTCGGCGCCTTGAAGGAAGCGGCGAGCGTGACCCAGGTACGCTTTCCGCGTGGGGCGCGCGTACCCTCGGAGCCGCATCTCCTCCTCGAAGCGAGCCAGCAGGTCGTCGCGGGGCCGCGCATCCGAGGTCGCCCCGGGGCCTGGAGCTGCAACGGCCGGAGGCGACCCCGGGGCAGCACGGGAGCCGAGCGCCTCGTCGGGAAGGGTGAGCCCCAGATCGAGGCCCAGGATTGAGCGAATCTCGCGGCGAACGTCCACGGTGTCCGGGACGCGCCATACGCGCGCCTCCGGATCCCAGCGTCTTCCCGGAAGCGTGCGGACCCATGCCACCAGGTCCGGGCTGTAGGGAAAGCGGAGAGCGATCTCCCCCCGGTCCAGCGCGGCACGTACGTTCGCCGTGGCAAGAGCTGGGCTCCGGGCGGGACCGTCCGTGGGGAGCGGAGGGGAAGGCATACGAGGAAGCTGGCCCCCGGACTGGGTGCCGCCATGGCGGGATGGGACCGCCGGTCCCGACCCGCCGCCACCCGAGCCAGGGCAGAGGCCCGGACGCTCAGCAGTTTCGGAGCGGAGGTGACGTAGACCTCTGAAGCGCTTCTCGCGGTAG
>CAZJFX010000021.1:0-54151 GCA_964545395.1 uncultured Gemmatimonadaceae bacterium
CCCCGCCGCGTGCCCGCGTCACTCCGACACACGGACGCAAACAGGTGAAGACCCGCAATACAGCGGCTCCCGACCCGCGATGACACAGAAGTCCCGGGTGGCTCCGCCCGAGGCGAATCGTTCGGCGGCCCCCCAGATGGAATCCCCTTCAACCCCGGCCCAAAGCGTCCGCGCTCGCCCACCCTCGGGGGGCAGCTCCAGCACCGCCATGATGGGTTGGGCGGTGCTGAAGTTGATCTTCATCACCATGTCGCCCCGCCTCAGGTGATTCTTCTCGCTCTCGAGGAGAAGGGGCACCGGGAAGGTGTCGCCCATGATGGGCCTGGGGAGTCCGCCGTCCTCGGTCACGGCCAGGCCCGTGATGGAGGCCGGAAGGGCCGCGGTTGCGGCCGAGCCACCCCGCTTGAGCGCCTCGGCGGCCAGACGCACGCCGGCCTCTGTGAGGATGAGCTGCTGCATCACCGCCTGGCGGGCGTTCTTGGATACCTGACGGAGCCTTTCCTCGCTCTGCTGCCGCAGCTGGGTGGTCATCGCGCTGAAGGATGCCGCCGCCATGAACACCACGGGAACCAGGGCGCCCACCACGAAGAGAAGGAGCACGCGCCGGGCCACTCGGCTCCGGAGAAGGCCCAGGGGCGCCGCCATCAGTAGCCCTCCGCCACGCCGACGTACCCCCCGTCGTTGGCCCGGATGATGTCGTCCTTCGCGATATCCGCCGTAAGGGCGGGGGTGGTCTTCATGTCGGGGCCCATGCTGTAGAGGTCGAAGTCGCTGTTGATGGGCACCAGAAAGCGGTCCTTGCGGAGCGCTCCACGGTTGGCGCCGGCGACCCTGACGTAGCTGTAGGGTTGACCCCAGGGGTCGAGGAGGCCTGCCCGGCCGATGTCGGCGAGGCTGGCGGGGAACGACCCATGGCCCATCTGGTAGTCCGTCAGATCCATGCCCAGGGCCTTGATGTCCCCGATGGCACGGGTGATCATCGCGCGCTCGCGAACCCGCGAGTAGTTGGGAATGGCCAGCGCCGCCAATACCCCCATGATCACGGCGACGATCATCATCTCAATGAGTGTGAAGCCGCCGCGGCAGCGGGGAGTTGGAACAGCAGTCGGCTCCGGTGCGCTGTAGGTCAAGACTGCGTCCAGAAGGCCTGCGTGCGTCGAGCACAGAGGGCCTCGAACGAGGCGGAACCGCCCACCCTGAAACGCTAGGCTTGGCATCCATCTCCGTGCAAGCGGACGCCGTCCGCGGCGGACAGGCCGTTCAACCGCCCTCGGGGACTCGAGAGCATGGTAGGCCTGGGGTTGGCGTCTGGGCAAGGGTGGCAGAGAGGGCGCGGGGGGAAGCGTCCACACTGAGCCCGCCGGTGGTCGGCTCGGTCCTGTGCGTGCTCGCCGCCCTGGATGCGCAGCGTCTCCGCCCTGCCGACGAACCCGCCGCCAACTGAGTGCCGCTCCGCAGAGCCTCAGCGCCGGTTCACCGCTTCTTCAGCAGATCCTCCGGCCGCACCAGCAGCGGCTGCTTCCGGAGCGCCTCCACCTCGGCGATCTCGATGGGGATGGAGCGGGTGAGCCACTCGTGCCCGTCGGCCGTGACCAGCACGTCGTCCTCGAACGCCACGCGGGTCCCGTTCACGATGGCCCCCTGCTCGATGGCCAGCGCCATCCCCGGCACCAGCGGCTCGGTGTACACGCCGTGCTCGTGGACCTCCATGCCGATGTAGTGCCCGATCCCGTAGGTGTAGCTCTCGTCCCAGCCGCCGGCCTCCCGCAGCATGCGCACCGCCAGGTCGTGGAGCTCCTGCCAGGTGACGCCCGGGCGCACCGCCGCGATGACGGCCTTCTGCACGTTCAGCACCATCTCGTAGACCCTGCTCTGCTCCCCGGTGAACCGGTCTCCCGCCGGCACGGTGCGCTGCACGTCCGCCGAGTAGTGGTTGATGCGTGCCCCTGTGTCGAAGTGAACGAGGATGCCGTCGGTGATGCGGGCATCGCCGCCCCTCGCCGCCGCCTCTTCGCGCGTGCTCGCGTACCGGATGGTCTGGTCGAGGCCGCTGGCCACGCCCACGAGGGTGTCGAAGCCCAGATCGGCTCCGTGGAGCCGGTACACGTAGTCCACGGTCTCCATGACCTGGCGCGTGGTGAGGCCGGGGCGGGCCACCTTCATCCCCTCCGCGAGCCCCTTCCCGGTGATCTCCACGGCGCGGCGCACGTTCTTCAGGGCGAAGTCGTCCAGGATCATGCGCTGTCGGTCCAGCAGGTCGCCTGCATCGCGCACGTCCAACTCCGACGTGGCCGCCCGGAGCCGCTCCACGAACGCCACGCGCGGCTGCGCGGGCTCGCTCAGGTTGGTCACGCGGGGGTAGTTGACGTAGAGGATCTTGCGCGTATCGCCCCACCCCCGGGCCAGGTCGGAGGCCACCGGCTTGAAGCGGAGCTGGGTGTAGATCCCGGTGAGGAAGAGGAAGTCGTGGTGCTCGGTGTCGGGCGTGTAGAACTCGTAGAGGTTGGGCTCGGAGCGATCCGCGCTCGTGATCACCGCCAGCCCGCCCTCCATGCGGCGCATGAACTCGGCGCGCCGCGCGATGGCCGCTTCGCGGTGCCCTTCGCGGTACTCCAGCTCCGCCGGCGTGGTCTGGGCGGAAGCGGGGGGCGGCGGCGCCAGACCGAGGGCGGCGAGGGCGATGGCGGACATCAGGGAGCGGGGGGTCGGCGCAACCCCGCCTGCCGTTGCCCCTGGGACGCCGCCCCTCTACGATCCGCCCATGCCTCGCACCCCTCGTCGCCACCTCCGGGAGACCGCAACGCTCCGCGCCTCCGCCGCGGCCTTCCTTCTCGCTGCACGCTGCGCGGCCCCCGCGGCCGCCCAGGTCTCCGCCCAGCCCTCCTCGCCCCCCGCGCTAGCCGACGCGACGCAGCTCCTCGTCGTCACCACCCCCGACTGGAATGCCACCTCGGGGGTGATGCGCCGCTACGTCCGCCCCGACCCGGCCTCGCCCTGGCGAGCCGAGGCCGGCCCCATCCCCATCGTCGTCGGGCGCACCGGCCTGGCATGGGGCGCGGGGTTCGATCAGCTCGCCGAGACCAACGAGCCCCGCAAGCGGGAAGGCGACGGGAAGTCGCCCGCCGGCGTCTTCCCTTTGGGGACGGCCTTCGGGTTCGCCCCCGCCGACTCCGCTCGCCAGGTGAAGCTCCCCTGGCTCCAGCTCGCCGCCACGACCGAGTGCGTGGACGACACGACCTCGGCCTATTACACGAACGTTCTTGACCGCGGCTCCATCCTGAGGGTGGACTGGCGCAGCTCCGAGCGCATGCGCGAGATCGGCGTGTACCGCCTAGGCGCCGTCATCGCCTACAACGAGTCGCCCCCGGTGAAGGGGCGCGGCTCGTGCGTCTTCCTCCACATCTGGGGCGGGCCCGACTCCCACACCGCCGGGTGTACCGCCATGGACGCCGCCGAGCTGGAGCGGCTCCTGGCCTGGCTCGACCCCGAGGCGCACCCCGCTGTGTTGCAGCTTCCCGCGGATGTCTACGAGCGCCTCCGGCGCGGCTGGGGTCTACCCGCCCGCGCGGGGGGCTAGGCCCGGGCGGCGGGACGCATCCATGGTGCCGGCACACTCCGATCGGCGGAGGCCAACGTGAAGGTCGAGGGGGTCCCCTACCGCAGCATCTTCCTCGACGAGGATGGGTGGTCGCTGCGGATCGTGGACCAGACGGCGCTCCCCCAGGTCTTCCGGGTATTGCGCATCGTCGATCTGGACGGCGTGGCTGCGGCGATCACGCTCATGCAGGTGCGGGGGGCGCCGCTCATCGGGGTGACCGCCGCCTACGGGCTGGCGTTGGCGCTCCGCCCGGACGCTTCCGATGCGTCCCTCGAGCGCGCCTGCGACACCCTGCTCGCGACGAGGCCCACGGCCGTGAACCTGCGCTGGGCGCTGGATCGCGTGCGCGACGCGGTGGCGCCGCTGCCTCCCCGGGAGCGAGCCGGAGCTGCCTACGACGTCGCCGGCGCCACCGCCGAGGAGGACGTGGAGCGGAACCGGCGGATCGGGGAGCACGGCCTCGATCTGATCCGGGAAGCGGCGGCGCGCCACCCCGGGCGTACCGTTCAGATCCTCACCCACTGCAACGCGGGATGGCTGGCTACGGTGGACTGGGGCACCGCGACGGCGCCGATCTACATCGCCCACGACCAAGGCATCCCGGTGCACGTGTGGGTGGACGAGACGCGCCCCCGCAACCAGGGCGCGAGCCTCACGGCCTGGGAGCTCGGCCAGCACGGCGTCCCCCACACGGTCATCGTGGATAGCGCGGGCGGCCACCTCCTGCAGCGCGGCCAGGTGGATCTCTGTCTGGTCGGCGCGGACCGCATCACCGCGGCAGGCGATGTCGCCAACAAGATCGGCACATACCTGAAGGCCCTCGCGGCGAACGACAACGGCGTGCCGTTCTACGTCGCGGCCCCGTCGTCATCCGTGGACTGGACGCTCGTGGACGGCGGTGACGTCCCCATCGAGGAGCGTGCGGGTGACGAAGTCGCCCGGGTGACAGGATGGGCCGAGGACGGCCGTGTGGTGAGCGTGCGCGTCGTGCCGGAGGGCTCGCCCGTGGCGAATCCGGGGTTCGACGTCACACCGGCCAGGCTCGTCACTGCCATCGTCACCGAGCGAGGCATCACCGGAGCGAACCGGGAAGGGCTGGCACGGCTCTTCCCCGAACGGGCGGGCAGCATCATGAGGCGCGCGGGGCCAGTGGATGTCCAATCCGTGCGGACCGCCGTCCTGCGCGCCGCCCGGAGGATGAGCTCGCGCGGTCTCACGCCCGGCACGTCGGGCAACGTGAGCGCCCGCATCGCCGACGGCATGGTGATCACGCCGTCGGCGCTGGCGTATGACGAGATGGCCGAGCGTGACCTCGTCGTGCTTTCCCTCGAGGGACACGTACTCGGCGGGGAGCGGAAGCCCAGCAGCGAATGGCCGCTCCACGCCGCGGTGTACCGGGCGCGTCCCGACGTGGAGGCCATCGTCCACTCGCATGCGACCTACTGCACGACGCTCGCCACGCTACGGCGTGGGATTCCGGCCTTCCACTTCATGGTGGCGGTGGCGGGCGGCGACTCGATCCGCTGCGCCCCGTACGCGCCGTTCGGAAGTCCCGACCTCGCCCGTCATGTCGTGACCGCGCTCGAGGACCGCCTCGCATGCCTGCTGGCGAACCACGGCATGGTGGCCGTCGGGTCCTCGCCCGACGCGGCGCTGGATCTCGCGACGGAGGTGGAGAACCTGGCCGAGATCTACTGGCGCGCGCTCCAGATCGGCGAGCCGGTCCTGCTGTCGGCCAGCCAGATGGCCGAGGCGCTGGAACGGTTCGCGACCTATCGTTGAGGAAGGAATGATGGATCTGAGCATGAGGTCGGTGGAGGCGGCCGCCTGGGGCGGTGCGTTCCTCGGCGGAGGCGGAGGCGGCTGGCCGGCGGACGGCCTCGCGAACGGCAGGGTGGCCCTGGAGGCCGGCTCGCCCCGGCTCGTCTCCCTGAACGAGCTCGACCCCGACACCCTGGTGGTCACGGTTTCCATGGTGGGCGCGCCGGCGGCCCCGGAGCGCTTCCTCCGCCCCGAGGACTTCGCCACCACGGTCAAAGTGCTCAACGAGCGGCTCGACGGCCGCGTCGGCGCCCTCATCACCTCGGAGAACGGGGGTACGGCGAGCCTGAACGGGTGGTTTCAGTCCGCGGTGACGGGGATCCCGGTGGCCGACGCCGCCTGCGACGGCCGCGCTCACCCCACGGGCGTCATGGGCTCCATGGGCCTGGACCGGGATGAGCACTACCTCTCCATCCAGTGCGCCGTGGGGGGCAATCCGGCCACCAACCGCAGAGTCCAGGTGGTGGTGGAGGGCTCCCTGGGAGCCTGCGACATCTCGGTCCGGGAGGCCTCGGTGGCGGCCGGCGGTCTGGTCGCCGTGGCCCGGAACCCCGTCACCGCCGCCTTCGTCGCACAGAACGGCGCCCCGGGCGCCATCACCCAGGCCATGGCGCTGGGAGAGACCATCCTCGGGAACCGGCCCGCCGGAGGAGAGGCCGTGGCCGCCGCGCTGGCCGCCGAGCTGGGAGGGCACGTGCTCGCCCGCGGCCCGGTGCGCGGCTACGCGCTCCGCACCTTGGGCGGCTACGACGTCGGGCAGCTCCGGGTGGAAGACGTGGAGCTCACCTTCTGGAACGAGTACATGACCGCCGATCGGGACGCAGAGCGGCTCGCCACCTTCCCCGACCTCATCGCCACCCTGGACGCCGACACCGGGGACCCCGTCGTCACAGCGGGGCTCTCAGACGGGCGCGAGCTCCTCGTCGTGGCCGTGCCCAAGGCCCGCCTCATCCTCGGGGAGGGCGTCCGGCACCCTGAGAGCCTGGTGCCCGCGGAGGCAGCGGTGGGCAAGGAGATGGCACGCTGGTTCTGAGCCGGTGGCGCCCGCCGCTCCGCGCCTGTTAGCGTTCGGGGCAGGCGGCCTCCACGGCCGCCGCCACACTCTCGCCCCCTCAGCGTGGAGCGCGCGTCATGTCGCGTCGAGGCACCCTCCGGATCCTCCCCCTCCTCTCCGCCCTGTCGCTTCTCCTGGCCGTCGCCACCGGCGGCGCCGCGCAGGACGACACCCGCCTCCTCCGCTTCCCCCACGTCCACGGGAACACCGTGGTCTTCACCTACGCCGGGGATCTCTACACCGCGCCCCTGGCGGGCGGCGACGCCAACCGGCTCACGTCCCACGAGGGCCTCGAGCTCATGGCCCGCTTCAGCCCCGACGGGAAGTGGATCGCCTTCTCCGGCGAGTACGCGGGGACGCGGCAGATCTACGTGATGCCGTCCACGGGCGGGACGCCGCGCCAGCTCACGTTCTATCCCGACGCGGGCGTCATGCCCCCCCGGGGCGGCTACGACCACCTAGTGGTGGACTGGACCCCGGACGGGTCGAAGATCCTCTTCCGTGCCGCCCGCACCCCCTGGGGCGAGCGCGTGGGCCGGTACTACCTGGTGGACCCGGTGAACGGCGGACTGGAGGTGCCCCTGGAGATCCCCGAAGGGGCCACCGGAGCGACCTACGACGCCACCGGCACCAAGCTCGCCTTCAACATCAAGAGCCGTGAGTGGCGCCACTGGAAGCGCTACCGCGGCGGCCGCCAGCAGGACGTGTGGATCTACGATCTGGCCAAGCACGCCTCCCAGCGCATCACCACCGAGGCCGGCACCGACAACTTCCCCCTCTGGATCGGCGACGAGGTCTACTTCGTCAGCGACCGCGACGAGCGCGAGAAGCTCAACCTCTGGGTCCACGACACCCGCACCGGCGCCGCCTCCCAGGTGACCCGCTTCACCGAGTTCGACGTCATGTGGCCCAGCCGGGGCCAGGGCGGGATCGTGTTCGAGAACGGCGGCCGGCTCTATCACCTGGACCCGGCCACCAAGCAGAGCCGCAAGCTCTCCATCACCGTCACGGGCGACCGGCCCGCTACCAATCCCTACTGGAAGAAGGTGGCCGACGACGTGGAGTCGTTCGCCATCTCGCCCAGCGGGAACCGGGCGGTGTTCGGGGCCCGCGGCGAGATCTTCTCCGCGCCGGCCAAGGATGGGAACATCCGCAACCTCTCGCGCACCCCGGCGCACCGGGAGCGTGGTGTCGTCTGGTCCCCCGACGGGAAGTGGGTTTCCTACTTCTCCGACGCGTCGGGGAACTACGACCTGTACGTGCGGAGCGCCGACGGCTCCGGCGAGCCCGAGCGTCTCGTCACGGGCGACAAGGTGTGGATGGACGGCGTCGAGTGGTCTCCCGACTCGAAGTGGCTCGCTTGGTCCGACAACATGAACCGGCTCCGGGCCATGGAGGTGGCGTCCAAGCGCTTGGTGGAGGTGGACCGCACCGGGATGGGCGCCCTCAACGACTTCTCCTGGTCGCCCGACTCCCGCTGGATCACGTACGCCAAGGCCGACGAGAACACCATGTCCTCGGTTTGGCTTTACTCCTTCGACTCGGGGCGCGCGACGCGGGTCACCGGCGACATGACCAGCGAGACGAGCCCGGCCTTCGATCCGAAGGGGCGCTTCCTCTATTTCGTGTCGGCCCGGGACTTCAACTTCTCGGGAGCCGCCAGCGGATTCCGGTCACGCATCTACGCCGCCACGCTGCACGCCGACCACGGTCACCCCTTCCCGCCGAAGAGCGACGAGGAGCCGGCGCTCGCGGGGAAGTCCGGGGACGCCGGCACGAAGCCCGAAGCCGGCGATGCGAAGGCCGGCACCTCCGGCGCCAAGGCCGTCGACCCCGTGCGCATCGACCTGGAAGGGCTGGGCGAGCGGGTCATGCCGCTCCCCGGGATCGAGGCCGGGAGCTATCAGGCCCTGGTGGGGCTGGACGACGGCCTCCTCTACTTCTCGGGCGGCGCTCTGCACAAGTACACGCTGGAGGACCGGGAGGCGGAGGAGGTCATCGCCCGCGTCACCGGCTTCTCCCTCACCCCGGACCGGAAGAAGATGCTCTACCGGACGGGTCAGACCGACTTCGGCATCGTGGATGTGAAGCCGGGGCAGAAGAACGACGCCGGGCGCCTGGACCTGGACGGGATGGAGATGCTCGTGGATCCCCGGGTGGAGTGGGCGCAGATCTACCACGACGCCTGGCTCATCATGCGCGACTGGTTCTACGACCCGGGGATGCACGGCGTGGACTGGGAGGCCATGCGTGAGCGCTACGAGCCGCTGGTGGCGCACGTGGCCCACCGCGTGGACCTGGACTACATCCTCACCGAGCTCATCGCCGAGCTCAACGTGGGGCACTCCTACCTGACCTCGACGCCCGAGATGACGGGCGTTTCGCGGGTGGACGTGGCGCTCCTGGGCGCCGAGCTCGAGGCCGGCGGACGCCGCTACCGCATCGCGAAGGTCTTCCCCGGCGAGAACTGGCACGAGGAGTACCGCTCGTCCCTCACCGAGCCGGGGATCGGCGTGAAGGAGGGCGACTTCCTCACCGCCATCGACGGGGACGAGGTCACCACCGCCGACAACCCGTATGCGTTCTTGGTCGGGAAGGCCGACCGCACCGTGGAGATCACGGTGAGCGACCGCCCCGACCGCCAGGGCGCACGCACGTTCACCGTCACACCCATCAAGAGCGAGCTCGGGCTCCGCTACCAGAGCTGGGTCCGGCGGAACGCCGAGCTGGTGGACTCCCTCTCGGGAGGCCGCATCGGCTACATCCACCTCCCGGACACCGGCGTGCCCGGACACCGGGAGCTTTTCGAGGGATGGCGTCCGCTCCACCAGAAGGAGGCTCTCATCCTCGACGACCGCTACAACGGCGGCGGGTTCATCCCCGAGGAGATGGCGCTCACCGTGGGCGCGCCTCTGCTGAACCTATGGGCCCGCCGGCACCTGGACCTCTACAGCCAGCCTGCGGTCGTGCACACCGGGCCCAAAGCGCTCCTCATCAACGGGCAGTCGTCGTCCGGCGGCGACGCGTTCCCGTATTACTTCCGCAAGCTCGGCCTCGGGCCCATCATCGGCGAGCGGACCTGGGGTGGCCTGGTGGGAATGAGCGGGAACCCGTCCTTCGTGGACGGCGGTGCGCTCTCGGTGCCCCGTTTCGCGTTCGTGGACGCGGCGGGGAACTGGGCCGTGGAAGGTGAGGGCGTGTCTCCCGACGAGGGCTTCGAGATGGTGGACCGCCCCGAGGACATCGCCGCGGGCCGCGAGCGCATGCTCGAAAAAGCGGTGGAGTATCTTCTGAAGGAGCTGGAGAAGCCCCGGTACGAGCGGCCCGAGCGGCCGGCTGCGCCCATCCGGAGGCCGGGAGGCGGGATGTGATCGGCCGTCGCGAACGCCGGGCGGGGAGATAGCCGGCCGTCACGCAGACCCCTGAGGGAGGTGTGCGACATGGATGTCTGGAGGAGAGTTCCCGCGCCGGCCCTGGCCGGCGTCCGTACGCTGCTCCTCGCCGGCGTCCTGACGCTGGCGCCTGCCGGGCGCCTCGGCGCCCTCCAGACGCCCTCGGACCACGAGTGTGGCACGGCGGAGGACGTGCCCCGCGTCGGGTTCGTGGTGCAGTACGTCAAGCACCTCCCCGACGGGCACGCCGAATCCGGGCCCGGCACCGCCGTGGGCCAATGGGGCAGCAGCTTCATCCCCGACGTCTCCCACGGTCCCCAGCCCGTGGGCTTCAACCTCATCCTCGAAGAGGACGACGCCCAGGACAACTACGTCCGGCTGAACATCTGGGTCGAAGAGAACTACATGCAGCACCGGGCGGGGCTCGAGGGGGCGGAGTTCGCCACGCGGGACGACGTGGGCGTCACCATCAGCGTTGGGAGGATGGGCCCCCACGGGCACTACGTGTGGGTGTCGGAGAAGCACGAATGGGTGGGCTCCCTGGCCGAGATCGACGACCTCAAGCCCTTCATCCAGGGCGAGATCGAGGGGCTCCACCACTTCATGATCACCAAACTCCTCCCCACCAAGGTGAGCTTCAAGCTCACCTGGCACTTCCACGACGTGGAGGATCCCATCGCGCCCATCTTCTTCATCGACGCCATGGAGGATTCCTTCGGGCCCATCGAGCCCCATCCCACCGAGCGCAACTTCTGCTTCAACGTTCATCTCACCCACTACGACGGGACCGAGCTCGCCTCCACGGTCGCCGTGGACGAGAAGGAGTTCTGGCGCTACGACCTCCAGGACGACATCCGGCCCCATGTGGAGAAGGCCTGCGAGCCGCGCGAGGGCTACTGCGAGCGCCCAGAGGCGTCGGTGCAGCCCTACCTCACCAAGGGGTTCGGGATCTACTGGGACGATCGCCTGGAGACCTTCGACTCCGACGACCGGCCCATCACCTTCGTCTGCCCCCTGGAGATCGAACCCCCCTCCCCCGACACCCTCTTCCTGGGGGCGCCGGAGCGCCGCGCCCTCTCGTTCAAGGTGACGGGGCTGGAGGGGATGCCGCTCCCCGGCGTGGACGTGGAGGTGACGCGGGGGGTGGCGCCGGAGCTGGGCCAGGTGGCGCCCCAGCGCATGCGCACCGCGTCCACCGGGGAGCCCGAGGGGCTCGCCATCACCACCCGGGAGGACGCACCCCCCGAGGCGGTGGACCAGGTGGAGGTGGCGGTGTGCCGCGACACGCCCGCCGACAAGCTCGGCAAGGACGAGAGCGGGCGTCCCATCCCGTGGACGGACAAGGCGACGCAGACGGTGAAGGTCCAGGTCTTTCCCACGGTGGATGTGCTGGTGCGCGCCGTGCACCGGCTCGACCGCTCCGAGGACAAGCGCGTGGAGAGCTCCGCCGAGGTGTCCCGGGAGCTGACGCGCACCGAGACGGACCAGACGCTGGAGTTGACCTTCCAGGTGGTCCTCGGGGAACGGGAGGTGAAGCGGGACTACCGGGACGGCTCAGGCTTCCGGGGCACGCTCATCCAGTACCGCGGGCACGCGGAGGCCCGGGTGGGGCTCGCGTCGCTGGAGCCGTCGAAGGAGACGGTGCAGAAGAGCGGGTACTGGGAAGACCGGGAGTGCGGTCGGCTGACCTTCGACTTCCTCCCCTGGACCAACACCTACACGTTCCGCCAGTTGGCGGACCGGGCGAACCTGCTCGTGCTCTACCAACACTTCATCCCCGACGAGGGATCCCCGGTGCAGGAGCATCCCCGGGAGGGTCTCTCCTACACGCCGCGGTCGCTGGCGCCGGTGGTGACGTTCACCCCCCGCTCCATCGACGTGAACATGGAGCAGGACGGGTGCCGCCTCGACTTCGAAACGATGCGGGCGCCGGCCATGCAGGTGCCGCTCCAGGTGAACGAGGCGTTCCCCATCCTCTTCGGCCTCTACATGGACGACTGCTACGGCCTCGAGGAGGTCACCGTCCCGCTCAAGGAGGAGGACTCCATGGGCGCCCTCCTGCGCAAGTGGGACCCGGTGACCCGCGAGTTCGACGAGATCGAGCGCACCGTGACCATCGACCTCGGGCGCGACGACACGGCAGAGTGCTGGAGCATCCCGGCGGACACGCCCACCGAGCGGTACATTCCTGAAGGGACCCGGGTGAAGGGTCTCTGGTCCCTCTCGTCCCAGGCTCGCCTGGTGGGAGGGAACTTCGACTTCCGTCCCGATCCGCCCCGGTAGCCCCGACGGCTCCGGGAGGTCCGGACCGCAAGGAGATCCCGACGATGTGCACGAAGAAGAACCTCCGTCTTTCCGCTTTGCTCCTCGCCTCCCTCCTCGCGGCGGTCGCGCTCTGCGCCCCGGCGGCGGCCCAGGGTGTCACGTACGTCACCGTCACCAAGCCCGAGATGGGCGGCGCCATGGGGATGATGGCGCGCATGGCCCCCGGCGCCATGTCCGAGACGAAGGTCACCACCTACATGCAGGGGCCCCTCCAGCGGACCGACGAGGGCGACGCCACCTCCACCATCACCGACACGGGCACGGGGCGCTACACGTACCTCGACCACGAGGAGAAAACGTACTACTCCATGAGCCTGGCGGAGATGATGGCGCAGGCCCAGGGCGCCATGGGCGGAATGGCCGGCGCCGGGCCCGCCGAGGGCGGCCCCGAGTTGAAGGTGGAGCGCACCGGGAAGACCCAGCGCCTCGACGGCTACACCGCCGAGCAGGTGCTCATGTACACCGAGCCCACCGGCGGACCCGAGGCGCAGGTCACCGAGGAGGGTATGGGTGGCATGGCCTTCCTCGTGGAGATCTGGTTCAGCAAGGACTACCCCGGCTACGCGGAGTGGAAGAAGGCCCAGGACGCCATGGCCGCCGGAGCCACCGGCGCCATGGGGAGCGCCTTCGCCGACGACCCGGCCATGATGGAGGCGGGGCGCAACATCGCCGAGGAGATGAAGGGGATCGAGGGGATCCCGGTGCGCACGGTGACCTCCTTCGTCATGGTGCCCCCCGGTGCCGAGTTCGACCGGGAGGCGGTACTGGCCGAGTCGGACAAGCCCCTGGGCTCCGGGGCGGGCGGTATGGCCGCCGCGGCCGCCGGGGCCGCGGCACGCCAGGCGTTGGGCGGTCTCATGGGACGGAGACGGCAGCAGGAGCAGCCCGCTCCCGACGCGGCGACGGCCCAGAGCGTCCACATGCGCATCACCCAGACCGTCCAGGACGTGAAGACCGGCGCCATCCCCGACGAGCGCTTCCAGGTCCCGGCGGGGTACAAGGAGGTGTCGCCGGGGATCCGCTAGCCGCGAGGCGACCGCTGGGTCGCATCGCGGCGAAATCCGGGGCTCGGCGCGCGGGGAAAGCCCGGGTGCCGCGCGCGTTTGCCCGTCTCCCCCACCCCGGGTAATCTGTCATACGCCACGTCCGCCTGAGCGTGCCGCACCAGGCCACCGGTCCGGGAGATCCCCTCATGAAGCGCCTCGCCCCCCTGCCCCTGCTCGCCCTCCTCTCCTTCGCCGCCTGCCGGGGCACCCCCCCCGCCGACCTCATCCTCCTGAACGGCGAGGTCTACACCATGGAGGAGGACCACCCCTGGGCGTCCGCCGTGGTGGTGACGGGCAACACGATCACCGCCGTCCTCGACGACGATGCCGCGGCCGAGGCGTACCAGGGCCGCAACACCCGCGTGGTGGACCTGCACGGGAAGTTCGTGGTGCCCGGGTTCATCGACGGCCACATCCACTTCAACAACGCCGGCGCGCTCATCAACGACGCCAACCTCATGGCCGTGTCCGACGACCAGGGGCTGGTGGCGGAGATGCGGCGCGTCACCGGCATCCTGGAGGAAGGAGAGTGGATCTCGGGAGGGCTCTGGGGCGCCTACGAGGAGTGGTCCCTGGGCGCCGAGGGCGCCGGGGAGAAGAAGGACGGGCGTTGGACGCCCGACCGCTGGGTCATCGACGACGTCACCGCCCGCCACCCCTGCCTCCTCACTTCCTTCGACGGCGAGCTCTTCCTCGCCAACACCGCCGCGCTGCGCGCCGCAGGGATCGAGGACGCTCCGTTGATGGGGATGGAGTTGAGCGCTCAGGGCGCCCCGACCGGGCTCATCCGCCGCGGCTCGCCGGCCCTCGACCGGCTCCGCGAGATCCGCACGCCCAAGTCCCACGAGCGCCTGCTGGCCGAGAACCGCGCTGCGCTCGAGGCGCTCCGGGAGGCCGGCATCGTGGAGGTCCACGACATCGCCACCCCGGATCAGACGGCACGCTTCGCCGAACTCCAGCGGGACGGGGAGCTCACCGCCCGCGTCTGGCTCCGCCCCGACCTCTTCCGCGGCGCCGAGCTGGTGGGCGGAGGCTTCCGCATGGGACTCCACCCCGAGACGAAGCAGCCCGACCCCTTCCTCCGCTACGGCGCGCTCAAGGGGTACATCGACGGGATCATGGGCACCCACGGCGCCCTCTTCTTCGAGCCGTACACCGACCAGCCCGGCAACTACGGCCATTACCGCCCCCACACGAGCAGCGACTCGGCCATGATGGTGGGGGACATGGAGAAGATGTACGGCCTCATCCGCGCCGGCCTGGACGGCGGTTTCGTCCCCAACGTGCACGCCATCGGGGACAAGGGCGTGGCCCTCATGCTGGACCTCTACGAGCGGCTGAAGAACGAGGGAGTGGACCTCAACGGGTTCCGCGTCATCCACGCCCAGGTGATCCGCCCCGGCGACTTCGCCCGCTTCCAGCAGCTCGGGGTCATTGCCGAGGTGAACCCCTACCACCTCTCCGACGACATGCGCTGGATGGAGGAGCGCATCGGCCACGAGCGCAGCAAGGGCGCGTACGCCTTCAAGTCCCTCCTGGACAACGGGACCATGCTCTCCTTCGGCTCCGACTGGCCCGGCACCTCGGCGGCCGAGTACCACATGCACCCGAAGTACCTCATCCACGCCGCCGTGAACCGCACCACGCTGAATCACACCCCCGAGGGTGGCTGGTTCCCCGAGGAGAGGATCTCCGTGGCCGAGGCCCTGAAGGCCTACACCATCAACAACGCCATCGCCGCGTTCGAGGGAGACGAGCGCGGCTCGCTGAAGGCCGGGAAGCTGGCCGACATCACCGTCTGTGACCGCAACCTCCTGGAGATCGACCCGAAGGAGATCCTCGACATGACGGTGGAGATGACCATCGTGGACGGGAAGGTCGTGTTCGAGCGGGAAAGGTAGGCCGCGCGCCGGGACGGCGCATGGCGATGACGCCCCGACGGTGGGTCGGGCTCGGTGCCGCGCTGGGGGGAGCCGCCCTCCTCACCTGGGGTGCGCTGTGGTCCGTCGGGCCCCCCGGGGCCGGCGACCGGCACGAGGACCTCATCCAGGTCTTCATGGGCAGCACCCAGGCCACTTCCGGCGTCTACAGCTTCGGCGTCGCCGTGGCCACGGCCGTGGCCAAGCACGACCCGGGCATCGTCGTGACGGTGGTGGAGAGCAGCGGCGCCTACGACAACGCGCGCCGCATGAAGCAGGGGATCTTCCACTGGTCCATCAGCGGGAGCCCCGCCGTGTACGCCGAGGTGAGGAGCGGCTCGGGTGGCTTCGAGCGCTACGGCCCCTGGGAGCCGGTCCGCATGATGTTCCTGCGCAACGTCACCGTAGCGCGCATCTACGTCCGGGCGGACGAGGCCCGGGCCCATGGCATCCGCACCTGGAGCGACCTCGCGGGAGGGAAGGTAGGACCGGGGAGCCCGGGAACCAGGGACATGAGCCGCCTCCTGGAGGTGGATCGCCTCCTGGGCACCGGCGCCGACTTCGTCCCCGGATCTCTCGGGGATGCCGTGGCCGGTCTGAAGGAAGGGCGGATCGTGGGCCTCATGAAGGGGAGTCCCCTCGGCTCGTTCGACGCCGCCATGCTCGAGTGCCACTACCGCACGCCTCTCACCGTGGTCGGGTTCACCCAGGCGGAGGCCGACAGCATCCAGGCCGCGGACCCGCTCAACACCCTCGCCCTGACGCCGGTGGGAGGCGTCCAGAACCTCCCCGAGGTCGGCGGCTTCTATGAGATGACGTCGGCGGCCATGGCCCTGAGCAGCTCCCTCATGCCCCAGGAGGTGGGCTACCGGATCACCAAGGCGGTCTACGAAGGCTGGGCGGAGATCGAAGAGGCCTATCCTCCGGCCCGGGGCACAGATCCCATCCGCGACGCCTTCCGCAACACGCCGCCGGGCGAGGGCTTCTACTACCACGCGGGCCTGGTGCAGTACGCACGGGAGATCGGCATCCAGGTCCCCAACCGATTCGTCCCCCCCGAGTACCGGGAGGCCGGGCGGTGACCCCGCTCCAGGAGCGCTGGTCGAAGGTCACCGCGTGGGCGTGCGGGCTGTTCGCGCTGTTCCAGCTCACGGTCCCGGTGTTCGCGCCGCTCTACGACCTCCAGCTCCGCTCCCTCCACGTCTGGCTCGCCCTGAGCGTCGTGTTCCTCATGCATCCGACGCTGAGGAAGAGGAAGATCGGACCGCTGGCGCTCGTCGTGTTCGCAGGCTGGTTCGCCGTGCTCGCCGCATCGAACCTCCACGTCCTCGTCCGCTGGCTGGACATCCAGACGTACCCAGGCGAGACCTCGACGGTAGGGCTCGTCCTGGGCGCGCTCCTCCTCCTGGCCATCCTCGACGCCGCGCGCCGCGCCACGGGGTGGGCGATCCCCATCTGCGTGCTGCTCATGCTGGGCTACGTGTTCCTGGGGCCGGCCATGCCGGGGCGATGGCAGCACCCCGGCTTCCCCCTCAGCTTCGTGCTGGGCTCGGTCTACTCCTCCTCCCTGGGGATCTACGGCTCCATCACCGGGACCTCGGCGACGTTCATCGCCATGTTCCTCATCTTCGGGGCCATGCTGGGCGCCACGGGAGGGGGCAGGACCTTTATGGACCTGGCGCTCCTCAGCGCCGGGCGCTCCCGCGGCGGTCCGGCCAAGGTGGCGGTGGCGGCCAGCGCGCTCTTCGGCAGCATCTCCGGGTCCACCCTGGCCAACGTGTCGGTGACCGGGAACTACACCATCCCTCTCATGACCCGGCTGGGATACGGCGCCGACTTCGCCGGCGGCGTCGCTGCCATGGCCTCCACGGGAGGCGGGTTCACTCCGCCCATCATGGGGATCTCGGCGTTCATCATGTCGGAGCTCACCGGCATCCCCTACCTCAAGATCATCGGCTACGCGCTCATCCCGTGCGTGCTCTTCTACGCCGGCGTCGTCGCGGGCGTCCACTTCGAGGCGCAGCGCCTGGCGCTGGCCCCCCTGCCGCCCTCCGAGCTGCCGCCCTGGCGCGACACCGTGAGGGCCTCGCGCCTCGTCCCGCTCCTGGCGCCCCTGGCGCTCCTGCTGGTTCTCCTCTACCGCGGCTCGTCGCTCACCAAGGCCGGCTTCTGGGCCATCGTGGCGCTAGTCGGGCTTTTCCTGCTCGCAGACCTGTCGCCCGCCGGCATCAAGGACCGGCTGCGCCAGGTCGGCGTCGCTCTGGCCGCCGGAGGGCGGGCGGCCGCCACCGTCGCGCCCATCCTCATCGCCGTGGGCGTCTTCACGCATCTCCTGGGCCTCACCGGGGTCGCGCCCAAGATCAGCGCGCTCATCGTCCAGGTGGGCGCCCAGAACCTCGTCGGGGCGCTCCTCATCGCCGCCCTCGTGCCGTTCGTCCTGGGCACGGCGCTGCCCACCGCCGCCACGTACATCCTCTCCGTCGCCCTCATCGCGCCGCCCGTCCTGCGCCTCGGGCTGGACGTGGTGGCGGTGCACATGTTCCTCATCTACTGGGCCACCCTCGCCGCGGTCACGCCGCCCACGTGCACGGGCTGCATCGTGGCGGCCAACATCGCTGGCGGGAACTGGCTCAAGACCGCCCTGATGGGCATGCGCCTGGGCGTCGTGGCTTTCCTCGTCCCGTTCTTCTTCGTGCTGGAGCCCGCGCTGGTGGGCCGCGCGCCCTGGACGTCCGTCCTCCTGCACTCGGCGTCGGCGCTGCTGGGCGCCGTCACCATGGCCGCCGGCCTCTTCGGCTTCTTCCGGGTGCGTCTCAACGCATTCCAGCGGGTGGCCGCCACCGGGGTCGGCGCGCTGCTCCTCTATCCCGACGCCCGCTGGCTCGCCGTGGGCCTCGTGGCCGGAGGAGCCCTTCTCGCAACCGATCAGTTCATCCGTCTCGCTTCTCGGAGAAGCGCATGAAGATCATGGTATCCACCGGCCACCTGGGCACCGCCCCGTCGGGCCGAGAGAGCTTCGACCGCGGCCTGGAAGCCAGGCCCGACGTCATCGCCGCCGATGCCGGCAGCTCGGACCCGGGTCCTGTATACCTCGGTGAAGACATCACGATGGGGCTGTTCGCCGAGGAGGAGCTGGAGCTGCTCCTCACCTCGGCGAGGCGTCTGGGGATCCCGATGATCATCGGCTCCGCCGGCGACACCGGCAGCAACCGGGGCGTGGACCAGTTCGTCGAGATCATCAAGGCCAATGCCGCGGAGCACCGCATCCCGAAGTTCAAGGTGGGATACTTCTACTCCGAAGTGCCCCACGCGTACCTGCTCGACAAGATGGCCCGCGGAGTGTCCATCGACGGCCTCGACGGGTTCCCGGCGCTGACCCGGGAGGAGCTGGAACGGACGTCGCGGGTCGTGGCGGTGGCCGGAGTGCATCCCTTCATCGAGCTCCTGGACCGGGGCGCCGACGTGATCATCGGCGGGCGCTCGGGCGACGCTGCGCTCTTCGCCGCGCCGGCCATCCGGGCCGGGCTCCCCGAGAGCCTGGCTTACCACATGGGCAAGATCATCGAGTGCGCCTCGTTTTGCGCCGAGCCCTTCATGGGGAAGGAGACCGTCATCGGCACCGTCACCCCGGACGAGGTCCTCGTGACCGCTTGCCACCCCGACCAGCGGTGCACGGTGGCGTCGGTGAGCGGCCATGCCATGTACGAGCGCGCAAATCCGGACTTCGAGTACGTCGTGGGCGGATCGCTGGACATGCGCGCGTGCCGCTACGAGCACCACGACGAGAAGACCACCCGCGTGACCGGCGCCCGCTGGTCACCCGCGTCCGAGATTCGCGTCAAGCTGGAGGGTGCGAAGAAGGTTGGAGAGCGCTTCATGGGAATCGCGGGGCTGAGGGACGCCCACCTGGTCCGCCACGTGGACGACATCGTGCGCTGGTCGCGGGAAAGCGTGGAGAGGATGTTCGGGAAGGACGGCTACGGGCTGTTCTACCACGTGTTCGGCAAGAACGGCGTCCTCAAGGAGCTGGAGCCCGTCAAGGAGTCCAAGGCCCACGAGCTGGCCGTGGTGGTGGAGACCGTCGCCGAGGACGCGGCCTTGGCGGAGAAGGTCACCGACTACGCCGTGCGCATGTTCTTCTTGGCACGCATCCCGGGCGTCAAGGGCACCGCGGGGGCCGCCGCCACCACGAAGAAGGCCATGCGGTATCTGCCGGGCTACGTGTGGACGCTCAACCACACCGTTCCCGTGGACGACCCCATGGAGCTGTTCTCCGTCCACACGACCGAAGCGGGGGTGTAGGGAGATCACATGGCCACCGTCCGACTCGTCGACATCGCCAAGACCATCCGCAGCAAGAACGCGGGGGTCAACCAGGTCACCTTCGACATCATCTTCCCCGACGCTCCGACCTACGAGCGGGTGAAGCGCAGCGGCGCGTTCACGCGCCAGGCCATGGCGAGCCTCTTCGGGATCCCCCCCGAGCGGATCTCGGCGTTCGTGGAGTTCGATCCGGCCAACGCCGTCAAGTTCACGATCCTGCGCTCGCGCCCCAACGGGAGCCCCGGCGACTGGGACATCCTGGGCTGCCAGTACTACGCGCCCCTCATGGACCTCACGCTGGACACGGAGCCGGACGCCGGCGCATAGGGGGAAAGCTCCAGCGTCACCCTGTCGCCCACGAGGACGCGGATGCGGGGGCAGGCGCTAGATCACAAGCATGATCCTGACCCCCGCCGAGTGCATCGTCGTCCACCGCGCCGTCGAGACCTATTTAGCCGTGCGGAACAAGACGACCAAGGGGGTCTTCCACGGGGAGACCCCCGATCAGATCCTGGAAGAGATGCACCCCACGCCGTCTCGCTCGTTCGCCCTCGCCGCTCTGGTCATCGCCCGCGCGAACGACGAGCACTGCGCCGCCGCCGGAGCTTCGCGGGAGATGCCTGGGAAGCCCGGCACGGGGCCGCTATACTCATGCCGATCCGTGGGAGCGCCCGGGAGCGTTTCCCGACTCCACCACGACCCAAGGGGATCTCTGCACCGGAGCTCTCGCACGGCTCTGTGCGGAGTTCAAAGAGGGAGAAGAGATGAGACCGACCATCAAGACAGGAATGCTGTTGCTGGCGGGGGTGGCTCTTGCGTCCTGCGCGAAGGCGCCGGATCCGGCGGCCGAGGCCGCCGCCCGGGATGCGCGCATCGCCAAGATCCACGAAGAGTACGTGTGGGTGGACGTCCACTCCCACCCGAGCCGCTTCCACCGCGCGAACATCGAGAAGATCGAGCCGGAGGAGTTGGAGCGTTATCGCCGCAACAACATGGATCTCCTGGTCGCCAACGTCAGCAGCGACGCGGCCTTCCATGGAGGGTACACCAACCGCGACGGCACCGAGGTGCCCCGGCTGCAGGGTGACGAGGTTCATCCGACCAAGCCGGGGGATGGCATGGCCTTCACCCTGGACCGGCTGGACAGGATCTTCAAGACCGTCGAGGACGGCGATGCGGTGCTCGCCGATTCGCCCGCCTCCGTGCTGGAGGCGAAGCGCCAGGGCAAGATCGCCGTCATGGCCGCGCTGGAGGGCGTGGACGGCCTCGAGAGCAACCTCGACAACCTGCGGGAGATCCAGCGCCGCGGGGTGCGGCTGGTCCAGCTCATCCACTTCCTCAACAACAGCGTCGGCCACAAGCAGACGGAGCCCTACATCGACGAGGGGCTCACCGACTTCGGCCGCGAGTTCATTCAGGAGGCCAACCGGCTGGGGATGATCGTCGATCTGGCCCACGCCAACACGCCGACGATCATGGATGCCCTGGAGGTCTCCTCCCAGCCCATGATCTTCAGCCACACCGGCGTGAAGGCGCGCCACGGCGGCGCCCGGGATGTCACCGACGAGGAGATCCAGGCCATCGCCGCCAAGGGCGGCCTCATCGGCATCTGGCCCTCCGCGTCCCTGGAGAACATGGCCGAGATGGTGGCGCACATCAGCCACGTGAAGAACCTGGTGGGGATCGACCACGTCAGCATCGGCAGCGACCTGCGGGGGATGAGCTACATCCCCGAGTTCGGCGAGGAGGCCAACTTCCTGGCCATCGTGGACGGGCTCATGGAAGCGGGTTACACCGACGAGGAGATCGGGAAAGTCATGGGCGGCAACTTCTTCCGCTTCTGGGAGCAGGTGGTCGCGGCGGCGCAGCCTGCGGAGGGCTGACACCCATGATCCACCAGCGCAGTCTCGCCGGGGTCCTGCGGCGCGTCGCGTCCTGGCCCCTCTTCGTCGCCCTGGCCCTTCCCTCCACCGCCGCGGCCCAGGTCTCCACGGCTCCGACGTTCCCCGGGGAGGAGTGGGAGTTCGTGCCCCGGCAGGACCTGGCCGCCTACGGATGGAGTGGCGAGGGCCTGCAAAAGGCCGCCGCATTCCTCCGCGACAGCAGCAACACGACGGGTCTCGTGGTGGTGGACCGGGGGCGCATCGTCTTCGACTTCGGTGACATCGAGGAGCTCTCGTACATCGCCTCCGCGCGTAAGAGCGTCCTGTCCATGCTCTACGGAGACTGGGTGGAGAAGGGCGTCATCGACCTCGAGACCACCATCGGCGAGCTCGGGATGGATGACATCGGTGGCCTCCTGGACATCGAGAAGCAGGCCACCATCCACCATCTCATCACGGCCCGGTCCGGCGTGTACCACCCCGCCTCCTACTCGGGAGACGACCTGAGCCGGGCCCCAGCCCGCGGCTCTCAGCGGCCCGGGAGCTATATGCTCTACAGCAACTGGGACTTCAACGCCGCCGGGTACGTCTTCGAGCTCCTCACGGGCCGGAGCATCTACGACGAGATCCAGTCGCAGTTGGCCATCCCCATGCAGTTCCAGGATTGGGACCGGAGTGCCCAGGCCAAGGCGGGCGATCTCACCGTCTCCCGGTATCCGGCGTACCCCATCTGGCTCTCGACGAGGGATATGGCCCGTATCGGCCTGGTCATGCTGCACGAGGGCGACTGGAACGGCAAAGAGATCATCTCCCCGGAATGGGCCCGGCGGATCACCTCCGTTGTCACCCCCCTGGAGGGGATGAACCCGGTGAGCCGCCGCGACGGCTACCTGGGGTACGGGTACATGTGGTGGGTCCTGGACGGTCCCACCGCCACGGGACCCTTCGAGAAGGCATACTGGGCCCGCGGCGCTTGGGGTCAGTGGATCGCCGTCTTCCCGGCCCTGGATCTCGTCATCGCCCACAAGACGAACAACGCCTACGAGCGCCAGACGGCCTGGGATTCCTGGCACCGGATGCTGGAGCTGATCCTGGAGGCGAAGGGCGTGAGGGTGGCGCGCTACCCCTGGAGGTGAAGCGGAGCGGCCGGCGCGCGCTCGGAATCGGGAGGACGGCGGTCGCGGACACATGAAGAGAGGCGGTGGCCGGAACCGTTCGTCCCGGCCACCGCCTCTTTCTTCAGGCCTGCATCACCAGCCCGAAGGAGACGCTCCCCCTCCGTGCCGGCTGTCCGGCCGGGCTGTCCTTCTCAACTCACCCCGTCGGCGTCGGATAGCCGGCGTTCTGGACCATGTTGGGGTTCACGTCCAGCTCCTCGAAGGGAATCGGGAGGATGCAGAAGTTGCAGGGATACTTCATCTCGCTGACATCCCCCGTGAAGTCCACGCGCTTGACGTCGCGCTTGTGCCTCATGAGGTCGTGGACCCTGTGCCCCTCGTAGCCCAGCTCGATCCTCCTCTCGATGAGGATCTCCTCCAGCAGGGCTTGGCCCGTCGCCGTCACATCCGGGGCCGTAGCGAGGCCCCGCTTGCGGATCAGGTTCAGGTCCGCCTGCGCCCCCGCGGCCTGCCCTATCCTCGCCTTGGCCTCGGCGCGGTTGAGGTAGACCTCGGATAGCCGGACGATGGGGATGTTGTCCTCTCCCGACCCCGTCGGCCACTTGTTGACCCGCATGCTGGCATACTTCCCTCCCAGCTTCGGGTCCTCGACGAAGAACTGATTCCGGATGTCGCCCGCAGGAATCAAGTTCAGCAGGTCCTTCGCCGGCAGGTAGTCGCCGTACCCGGAGGCCCGGTACATGCCGCTCAGATGCTCGTTGCCGAGCCTGTCGACGGGGCTGTACGCCAACTCGAAGATGGCTTCGGAGGAGCCCCCTGTGACGAATTGACTCAGGTAGGCCGATCCAGTCACCAGGCTGTACTTCCCGCTGTTGATGACCGCGTCGGCCATGGCCACCGCGTTGGAGAAGTCCTCCATGTACAGGTAGATCCTGGAGAGGATAGCCTGGGCCGCCGTCTTGGACATCATGAACGGCCCGTACCGGTTCATGGTCATGAGGCTGATGCCCTGATTCAGGTCGGCGACGGCCTGGGCGTAGGTCTCCTTCACCGTGTTCCGGGCAGGGAGGGCCGAAACGTCCGCCTCCAGCATGATGGGCACGCCGGGATGCCCGGCATCCGCGGTGAACGTGTAGTGCTGGGCGTACATCCTGCACAGGTCGAAGTACGCCAACCCCCGCAGGGCGTACGCCTCGCCCAGGATCTGGTTGAACTCGGTCTGCGACGCCGACGGGGGCTCGAAGTCGGCGTTGATGATCGCATTCAGATAGTTGATGCCCTGGTAGGTCTCGGCCCAGAGCTCCCGCTCGTACATGTGGCCGGAGATGGCCTGGCCCTCGAAGTCCTGGAACTCCTGGTACCGGTTGGCCGAGCTGTTCTGTTTCACGTCCTCACCCATGATGTCGGACATGAGGGGTAGGCTGCGCCCGTACCAGTCCGATATCTGCATCCGGTCGTAGACGCCGACGATGGCCGCTCGGAAGTCGGCCATGGTCTGGAAGTACGCGTCCGCCGATACCGACTGCGGCGGCTCGAGGCTGAGGAAGTCCGAGCACGCGACGCCGCTCATCACCGTTGGCAAGAGCAGCGTCAGTGTCAGGATCTTGGAATATCTCATGATCCCACCTTGTTCTCTTGATGAATGTTGGATAGGCATGCGCTGCTCTCTCATCAGAATACCGAGCTGAAGCCGATGCTGATGGTCTTCATGTTCGGGGAGCCCGTCTGGTAGATGCCGTTGAAGGGCTGCTCGGGGTCGATGTGCAGATCCTTGTCACTCACATAGGTCAGGTAGTTGTTGAGCCTGACATCCAGGGTGAGCGACTCCATGCCCATGCGGCTCGTCAACGTCTCCGGGAGGCGGTACATGAGGGCCACGTCCTTGAGGCGGATGTAGTCGCCTTTGAAGAGGAACCGCTCCGAGTAGTTGGGCTGGGAGTTGGCGTTGCCGCCCCAGATCTGCTGCGGAACCTTGACGATGTCACCCGGCTTCTGCCAGCGGTTATCCCACGCCCACTGGGATGTGGAGCGGGGCAGGTACCGGCCGTCGCCGTTGTAGTACCGCGCGGCGTACTCGTAGAGATGGTGGCCCAAGGCGTACTGCGCCGAGGCGTTGAGCGTGAAGGCGCCGTAGCGCCCCGAGATCCCGAAGCTCCCGATGTACTTGGGCGTGGCCGTCTTCCCGGTGTAGATCCGGTCGGTCTGGTTCAGGTTGCTGGTGGTCGCCGTCTTCGTCTCGTCGGTGTAGTACAGAGGTTTGCCGTTGGCCGGGTCCACACCCGCCCACGGATAGAGGAAGAACTCCTGGTAGTCCCGGCCCTCCGCCCTGCGGAACCCGGTTTGGACGTAGGGTTCGCCGAGCTTGGTGATCTCGTTGTGCTGGGTCGTGACGTTGAAGTTCGCGCTCAGGTCGTAGTTCTGCGCCCGCATGAGCTCGGCCTGCATCGAGAACTCGATCCCCCAATTCTTCATGTCGCCGAAGTTCTGCAGCACGCTCCGGAAGCCCGTGGTGTAGGAGATCGGCACGTTCAGGAGCAGGTCATTGGAGACCTTCTGGTACCATTCCACCGTACCCGTGATGCGGTTGTCCCACACCGCGTAGTCCGCACCGAAGTTGAAGGCGTTCTGGGACTCCCAGGTCAGGATGGGATTCTCCACCTGCGAAGGTCCCGAGCCGGGCAGGTCGTAGTAGGTCGGGCTGAAGCCGTACAGCCCCTGCCACTCGTAGGAGCCGATGTCGGCGTTTCCGATCTGGCCGTAGGAGGTCCTGAGCTTCAGGTAGTTGACGAAGGAATTGTCCTTCAGGATGGAGTTGGTCAACGTGTAGCCCAATCCCAGGGACCAGAAGTCCCCGTACCGCTTGTCGGGCCCGAACTTGGACGACCCGTCCCGGCGGATGGACGCGGACACGAAGTACTTGCCGTCGTAGTCGTAGTTCGCCCGGGCGAACACGGACACGAACGAATACGCCAGCCGGTCCGAGGAGCCCTGGATGACGGCGGCGCTGGAACCCGTCTTCAGCTTGGGATGGGCGAACCCGGAACCATAGACGTTCACGCGGTCCCGGGTGGTCTTGCTGGCCTCGAACCCGGTCACCGCGTCCACGTGGTGCACGCTGCGGAAGACATCGTTGAACGACAGCGTGTTGGTGCCCTGCCAGGCGAGGACGTCCGACCTGCTCTCGTCGAACCCGCCCCCGGTGTTTCGATAATCCCCGTACCGCATGTTCTCGTACATGTAGTCATCGACGTTGTAGATGTCGAAGCTCCACGCCGACGAAGCCGAGAACCTGTCGTTGAACGTGTAAATGCCGGTGAGGTTGTCGATGACGCGGTCCGTCTGCCGTTCCCAGATGTTCTCATTCAGGCCGCCGACGGGATGCTGTGCGCCCATGATGTCGGTATGCTTGGCGTAGTACTCGCCCTCCTCGTCGAACATGGGAATGACGGAGGGCGTGAAGACCACCTGGTAGAAGGGCGCCTGGAACGAGGTGCCGTCCTCGTGGGCGTTCTGCTTCGTGTGCGCCAGGCTCAGGTTGTTGGCGAGCTGGAACTTGTCCGTGAGGCGCGCCGTGAGGTTCGCCCGCGTGGAGTAGCGGTCGAAGCCGGTGGAGATGACCACGCCTTCCTGGTTGTACACACTCGCCGAGACGAAATACGTCAACTGGTCGGTGCCGCCTGTCGCGCTCAGGTCGTACTGCTGCGTGATCCCCGTCTCGGTGATGAGCTCGAGCCAGTCGTTGTCCTCCCGCTCCGGGAAGGCCTTCAGGTACAGGGCCTCGGCATCAGCGGCGGACATGCCGCCGTTGACCCGGGCCTCGATGTAGAAGTCGTGGTAGTCTTTCGCGTTCAGCCCTTGGTGGATGTTCTTGAACGCCAGGCCCGAGAACCCCGACTGGTACTTGAACTCGAGCTTGGGTGCCACCTCCCGGATGGTGCTGCCCGAAACGCCGCCCTTGGTGGTGATGAGGACGACGCCGTTGGCTCCGCGGGAGCCGTAGATGGCGGTGGACGCGGCATCCTTCAGCACCACCACGCTCTCGATGTCGTTGGGGTTGAGGGACGCCAGCGGGTTCGCGCTGCGGCCCGCGTTGTCGAAGGCCGTCTGACCGATGTTGTCGCCGTCGTTGAAGAGCGGGATACCGTCGATGACGTAGAGGGGCTCGCTCCCGGCGGTGATGGAGCCCACCCCCCGCACACGGATGTTCACGCCGCCGCCCGGCGTCCCGTCCGTGCTGCTCACCAGGACGCCGGGAGCGCCCTGCAGCGCGGTCTGGAAGGTGGTGCTGGAAAGCTCGGTCAGCTTCTGGGTGGAGATGGACAGCATGGAGCCGGTGACCGCCTCCTTGCGGGATGTCCCGTAACCGGTCACCACGATCTCGTCCAGCTTGAGGGGGTCCACGGTCAGCACGGCGTTGACGGTGGCCGTCTGGCCGGCCGCCACCGTGACCTGGGTCCGCTGCGTGGTGTAGCCGATGTAGCTGAATTCGACCTGGTACGTCCCCGGGGGGACCCGCTCCACGGCGAAGGCCCCGTTCACTCTCGAGAGCGTTCCGATCCGGGTGCCGACGAGATACACGTTGGCGCCGCTCAGGGCCTTGCCCGTTCCCTCCTCCACCACGGTGCCCACGATGGTGCCGCGGGCTTCCTGTGCGGAGGCGGCCTGGGCCGTGAATCCGCCGAGGAGGACCAGGAGGGCGAGCTCCAAGAGGCCTGCAAAACGCAATCTCCTAACGTTGACCATTAGGTAGGTCCTCTTTGTGCTGAAGGGTTGGAGATTCCGACAGGGGAGAACCACGCAAGGCCAGACCAGGCTTCCTTCGCTGGTCGCCCCCGCGCCGGTTCGTTGGGATCGTGAAGGAGAGGGGCGGCCTCGGGAACGCCTACCTCACGACGCTCCCTCGCAGGCTCGGGAGGCTGGACAGCCTCCTTCGGAGAGCCTGCTCGAGCTTCGACTGGATATCGCGCAGACAGCGCAACCCGTTTCGTGGGCTGCATCCGTTACCGTCGATTCGCCGATCTAGGTCAGCATCACAGGTGGCCCCATCCCCGCTTCACATGTAACGATCCTATGCGAAACCGGATCCTTATGCAAAGGTGCCTTGTTGGAGACCGGCGCCGGGGGCAGGCGCGAGAGCTTCATCTTCAAGCGGCTTTCGGGGTTACCTTGGAGATGTGCTCCACCATCCATCGCGCCGGAGCCGCGCCTGTCGCCCACAGCCCCGGAAGACTCCTCCCCTCGCTCCAGCCCTCGCTCCAGCCCTGAGGTTGGTGGCCGCCGCCTTGCTCGTGTCGGCATCCGGCGGCCTCGCCGCCCAGGAGGCCGGAAGCCGCCCCCGGGGCCTGGGGACCGGCGCCATGGTCCAGGGGACGGTGGTGGACCGGGAGACCGGCGTCCCGGTGAGGAGCGCCACCGTCACACTCTGGCAGGGTCACGCCGGCGTTCCGCGGCGTTCCCGCCTCTCGGGGCTGGGCGCCCATGCCACTGACGACCGCGGTCGCTTCCTGTTCCGGGACGTCGCCCCGGGCTCCTACCGCCTCTCCGTGACCGCCCTGGGGTACCGGGCCATGGAGGACACTCTCTACGTCTTCCCCGACACGGACCTGGATATCCTCCTGCAACTCTCCGCCGACCCCATCCGCCTGGAGCCGTTGGTGGTGGTGGCGAGGCCGGGGGGGGCCCGCCTGCCTGCCCTGCGGGACGTGCAGCCCACCGGATCGCCTACCTTTGCCGTCACCAGGGAGGACATCGAGGAGCGGCGTCCCCGATACCTCACCGACCTGCTCCACCTCGTGCCCGGAGGCAGGGTCGTGGCGGCTCCGGGCATCGGGAACACGCTCCTGCTCCGGGGAGGGTGCCGGCCCGGCATCTGGATCGACGGGGTCGGGATCTCGGGCCCGGAAGGCATGGATCAGCTCGTCTCCCCCGGCGACGTGGAAGCCATCCACGTCTACCACGGCTACGAGGTGCCCGTGGAGCTCGGGTCCGACCCTTGCGGAGGCGTCGTCATCTGGACCCGGGACGGAAGGCCGACCACATCCGAGGCCTGGTCCCCGCCCCGGCCCGGTCTCGCGCGCCGTCTCTCCATGGCGGTGGCCTTCGTCCTCCTGGCCGTCGTCCTGTCGAGGTAGGCGCAGAACACGGCCCCCAGCCACCCTCACCCCGGGTCGGAGCCCGACCCCTTGCCGGCCTTTTCTCCGAGAAGCTCGCCCACTCGGGAGGCAAGGTGGAAGAAGGCCTGGGCCACCGGTGTGTCCTTCCCGTGCAGCACGATGGGCCGACCTTCGTCGCCCCCCCTCCTCACCTCGAGATCGATGGGGATCTTTCCAAGGAACTCCACACCCAGCTCCCGGGCCTGGCGCTCTCCGCCTCCCTCGCCGAACAAGGGGATCTCCGCCCCGCAGCTCGGACATATCAGCACGGACATGTTCTCCACGATCCCGACATGGGGCACCTCCATCCTGAGGGCCATATTCGCCGCCCGATGGGAATCGATGAGGGAGACCTCCTGCGGCGTCGTGACCACGACCGCGAATTGCGGGAAGGTCCGCTGGGTGATGGTGAGCACCTCGTCCCCGGTGCCGGGGGGCAGATCTACGATGAGGAAGTCGAGGTGGCCCCACTCCACACCCCATAGGAACTGCTCCAGCGCCTTGGCCCGCAGCGGCCCACGCCATATCACCGGCTCGCCGGGGCGGATCATGGTCGCGATGGAAACGATCTTCAGCCCTTCGACCTCGTGGGGGAAGAGCTTTCCCCCGCCCCATTGGAACGGGTCCGAGCTGCCTACCATTCGTGCTACGTTGGGACCCGTGATGTCCGCATCCAACAGGCCGACCTGCTTCCCACTTCGGGCCAGGGCATAGGCCAGGTTCACCGCAACGGTGGTCTTACCGACTCCTCCTTTTCCGCTGAACACGACCACCCGGTTCTCGATCTGTTGGATGGTCGCTGCGATCTGACGATCCATGTCCTCTTTCGACAGCTGCTGCCCCTTGGGAGCAGCCTCTTGGGTCTGAGACATCCTGCGCCTCCAGATATGTTCTCCCATCCGGCCGGAAGCCCGGGTCATCTTCTCGACGACATCCCGGAACGGTCCCGAAAAACCTACATTGCGTACCCGTGGGAATCTAGTATTGTTGTCAAACAGATGCGCGGTTCGCTCTGATATATTTTGGTGTTTCGAGGACTCACCGACATGAGGACCCGTCATTTTTGTGCAGCCGCGCGGGATTCTCATACTCTAGAGTATCTCAAAGCCGCCACCCTGAGAGGAAGGGCACTTCCATGAATACGCTGCCCATCACCGAGCCCTGGCTCAACCGGCTTCTGCCCCAAGGGTGGCCACTGGGTACCTCCACCCTCATCACCGGGCCCGGCGGGTCCGGGAAGCCCCTCATCGGAAATGCCCTCACCTCCAGTTGGCTGCACGCCGGAGGGAGCGTGGTCTTTCTCTCCCTCCAGTATCCGAGCCACACCTTCATCGCAGAGGGGCTCCGACGAGCCTCCGGCCTGGACCTCGAGAGCTTCGCCGATCACGTCGCCTTCATCGAGCTGAACGCGGAGATGGAGGGGATGGAGGAAGTGGATCGTCACCACATCCGGGCCAATCTCGTGAAGCCCCCAACGTGGACCGAGTCACTCCTGGCAGCCCGACGGATGGTCCCGGGAGAAGGACCTGGGACACTCCTCTTCGGGTCCGCCTTGAACCTCCTTCTCTTTTCCCCCACCTACGGAGCGCGGACGCTGGAGGAGATGGAATCGACCCTGACCCAGAGTGAGCGTGAGGGAGTGACGTCCCTCTTCTCCGTCAGCAGCTCAGCCAAGAAGACGATGATCGCCGAGCTCGAGGCCGCTGCCGACAACCTCCTGGTAGCCCATGCCGTCCGGGATCCCTTCCGGCTCTTCGTCCGCATCCAGCGCATGAAGGGCGTGCCCTTCCACGAAAGCGAGATCCAGGTCCCCTTCTCCCCGGAGATGCTGGGAGAGATCAAGGAGGTGGCGGACCACAGCCGCCGGAGGATCATTCCTCTCATCTCCTCCATCTGATCGGCTCGGAGATCGCGCCCGTGTCGATCCAGAGACTCGTCACACCCTCCACGGCGGGCAAGCGTGTTTTCGGGGCGCGCCGGGCTCCACCGTCGGCCCTCACTTTCCCTCACGTTCGGTTTACGATAACGTCGATGCGGCCTTCTCTGGTTTCTGCTGTTTTCACTTGCCACCGCAAGGACAGCTGAAGAGATCCGCTCGCCACATTCGCATCACGAGCACTCGCCCAAGGAGTCGGGAGCCATGGCCGTGGAACACACCCACGACGTCATCATCTTCGGGACCGGGCTGGCGGGACTGCGCGCAGCGGTCGAGATCGCCCGACGGACCAACGGCAAGGTCGACGTGGGGCTGGTAGGCAAGGTCCAGATCATGCGGTCCCATTCGGTGTGTGCGGAGGGCGGCACAGCTGCCGTGCTCTATTCCGAGGAGGGAGATTCCCTCGATCTGCACGCATGGGACACCGTGAAGGGATCGGACTTTCTGGCCGACCAGGACGTAGTGGACCGCTTCGTGAAGAACGCACCCACGGAGCTTCTCCAGCTCGACCACTGGGGCATTCCCTGGTCGCGCGACGAGGACGGCAAGATCCTGCAGCGTCCGTTCGGGGGCCATTCCTACCCCCGGGCGACGATGGCCGCGGACAAGACCGGCTTCTTCGAGATGCAGACCCTGTACGACACCCTCCTCCAGTACGAGAACTTCCAGCGCTACGACGAGGTGTTCGTGACCGGGATCCTCATGGACGACGATCACTTCGCCGCGCTGACGGCCATCGACGCGCTCTCCGGCGAACTGCTCGTGCTGCGCGGTCGGGCACTCATCATCGCCAGCGGCGGGGCGGGGGCTCTCTACGGCTTCACGACATACTCCCAGACGGTCACCGGCGACGGTCTCGCCTACGCACTGCGCACAGGGAAGATGCCGCTGGAGGACATGGAGTTCTTGCAGTTCCACCCCACGGGGTTGGTCCCCAGCGGGATTCTGATGACGGAGGCTTGCCGCGGCGAGGGGGGCTACCTGCGCAACAGCTCCGGCGAGCGCTTCATGGAGCACTACGCGGCCGGCAAGATGGAGCTTGCTCCCCGGGACGTGGTTTCCCGGTCCGAGCAGACCGAGATCCTGGAAGGGCGCGGGATCAGAGGCTCGGACGGTATCGACCACGTCTGGCTCGACCTCACGCATCTAGGGGCCGACAAGATCAACCAGACTCTGCCGCTGATCCGCGAAGTCACCATGAACTTCCTGGGGCTCGACCCCATCCACGAGCCCATACCGGTCCGGCCGGTGGCCCACTACTCCATGGGGGGGGTGGAAGGCGACATCGACGGCCGGACCCGGATCCCGAACGTCTGGGTGGCCGGGGAGGCGGCCTGCCTCTCGATGCATGGTGCCAACCGGCTGGGCAGCAACTCCACCGCCGAGTGCCTCGTCTGGGGCGGGATCACCGGACAGGAGGTCGCGAAGTACCTGGCCAACGGGTCCGAGCTCGCGAGCGTGCCGCAGGACAAGGTGGCCGCCGAGGAAAAGCGGGTCTTCGAGGAGATTCCGGCCATGGACGGGCCGGAGAACCCCTACGACATCCGGCGGGAACTGCGGGAGATGATGGTGGCGCATCTGGGCGTCTTCCGCACCGGCGAGCTGATGGAGGAAGGCCTGCGCAAGATGGCCGGATTCCGACGCCGCTTCGCCGCCATCCATGTGAAGGACAAGAATCGCTGCTACAACACGAACGTCTTCCACGTGCTCGAGTTGGAGAACATGCTCGATCTGGCCGAGCTCATGCTCATGGGCGGCCTGGCCCGGACTGAATCGCGAGGTGCACATTCGCGCCGCGACTACACCAAGCGCGACGACGAGCGTTGGCTGAAGCACACGCTGGTCTGGATGCGCGACGGCGTCATGGAGCTCGACTACAAGCCGGTCACCATCACGAGGTGGGAACCGGTCGAGCGCAAGTACTAGAAGATTTCCCGAGGAGGCAAAGATGCCCGAGAAGAGGACCTATCCCAACCGCCTCGGTGTGAATGGCTGGGTCTTCGGAGGCCGATGGGGAGTGGAGCGCTATCTCTTCATCCTGCATCGCCTGACCGGCCTGGGGCTGGTCACGTATCTCCTGATGCACATCGTCGTGACCGCGAGCCGTGCACTGGGAGCCGAATGGTGGGAGCGCTCCATGGGAGCGGTGACCGGCCCCCTGTTCACATTCGGCGAGTTCCTCGTGGTGGCGGCCTTCGCCTTCCACGCGGCCAACGGACTCCGTCTCCTGCTCATCGAGATGGGCTGGCTCACCGGCAAGGCCGAGGAGCCAATCTACCCCTACAAGAGCTCGCTGAACGTTCAGCGTCCGTTCATGATCGCCATGATGGCTCTGGCCGCCGTCCTCATCGTCATGGGTGGCGTCGACGTTTTCTCCACCCACTAGGAGGTACCTCGTGCGTATGCCTCACACCAAACTGTGGAGTTGGCATATCATCGCCAGCGTGGTCCTTCTGGTGCTCGTGGGCTTACACATCGCCATCATGCACCTGAACGACATCCTCAACCTGGCGGGCTACAACCCCTACAGCGCCAATCCGATCGATTGGGAGAACGTAGCCTTCCGTACGAAGCAGCTCTCGTTCACCATCATCTATGTCCTGGTGCTGGCTGCCGGGCTCTTCCATGGCCTCTACGGCACCCAGACCATCCTCTTCGAGCTGAACCCCTCACCGCGGGTCCGCAATTGGATCACCAGCCTCTTCCTGATCATGGGCATCGGACTCTTCGTCTTGGGTACCTGGGCTGCCATCGCCGGCAGGACGACAGCCCTGGCGCTCACGCAGTAGGAAGCGCACGATGAGCCAGACAGAAAAGAAGAACACGCCCATCGTCTTTCGCGTGCGTCGGTTCGATCCCGCCAAGGACGAGGAGCCCTATTACGAGGACTTCTCCGTCCCGGTGAGGCCGGGGATGGCGGTACTGGACGGACTCTGGTGGATCAAAGAGAACGTGGACGCGGCCTTGGCGTGGCGCTCCTCCTGCCGGATGGGAGTCTGCGGCGCCTGCGCGATGATGATCAACAGCCGGCCGGGGTTGGCTTGCACCACCCAGATCCTCCACGTAGCGGACAAGGTGCTGCTCCTTGCCCCTCTTCCCAACTTCGACATCATCCGCGACCTGGTCCCGGATCTGAAGCCGATGCTGGAGAGTCACCGCAAGCAGATGCCCTGGATCGTGCGTGACGATCAGGAAGAGATGTTGATGCCGACGGACCAGTATTGGCAGTCGCACGAGGACCTCGACAAATACCTGCAGTTCTCCTACTGCATCAAGTGCGGCGCCTGCATGGCGGCCTGTCCGGTCGTGGCCACCGACAGCCTCTTCCCCGGCCCACAGCCCTTGGCTCAGGGCTACCGCTACCTCGTGGACTCCCGTGACGGTGCGTTCAATGAGCGGAAGAAGATGCTCTCCAGCGAACTCGGCCCGTGGTCGTGCCATTACGCCGGCGAGTGCTCTGCGGTCTGTCCAAAGGGAGTCGACCCGGCCCGGGCCATCCAGCTCATGAAGCGCGAACTGGTCCTCGACTACCTGCGGCTCAACAAGCGGCGCCACAAGAAGCCGGCCGGCCTGCTCCCCCGCGAGAAGAGGAAGGGCCGGCGGGAGGGAATCCCCGAGCCGCCTCCCTTCAGCGTCGAGGGGGCGGTCTCCATCCGTCCTCCAGACCGCACCTGAGCGGCCCGGACGTCGCCAAGACCACCGACGGAAAGGACGGCGGAGACGACGGGTGGGCCGGGATGGCTTGAGGCCCGCCCGGTCCGCCGGCGTCCACGCTGGCGGTGATCTCCTCGTCGAGGGTGACGACCGTCGGGTGGCCGTAGACGAACGCGCCCGTCTTCGAGCCCATCAACTCGACGGAAACCACGTCGTCGGCCCCGAAGGCCGTCCACTTGTTGCACCGCCCACCCGCGTCGTTGTGGCAGGCCTCGGCCTGCTCTTCGCCGCCTTCCTGGCCGCCACCACCGCGCTTCCGGCGGACGACATCACCGTCGCCACGTACAACATCCGGCACGGCCGCGGCACCGACCAGCTCGTGGACCTCGACCGCACCGCCGCGGCCATCCGCGCCTTCGACGCCGACGTCGTCGCCCTGCAGGAGGTGGACCGCAACGTCACTCGCAGCGGAGGCGCCGATCAGCCGCGGGTCCTCGGAGCCGCCCTGGTGATGCACTACGCCTTCGGCGCCTTCTTCCCGTATCAGGGCGGCGAATACGGGTTGGCCATCCTCTCGCGCTTCCCCATCCGCCGCGAGCACGCGCTGCGCCTCCCCGACGGGAACGAGCCGCGGGTGGCCCTCTTCGCGGAGCTCGAGCTGCCTTCGGGGGCCCGTGTCCTGGTGGTGAACGTGCACTTCGATTGGGTTGCGGACGACACGCTGCGCTTCAAGCAGGCCGAGGCGCTGGGCGCCGTCCTGGACACCGTCTCGCGGCCCCTGATCCTCCTCGGGGACTTCAACGACGTGCCGGGATCCCGCAGCATCACGCGGTGGGCTTCCGGCTTCATGGCGCTGGCCAAGCCGGCGGAGGATCGCTTCACATTCTCCTCGACGGCGCCGGCGAAGGAGATCGGTCACATCATGCTGAAGCCGGCGTCGGCCTGGGAGGGGCGGAGCGCGGTGGTGGTCGCCGACTCGGTGACGTCGGATCACCGGGCGGTGGTGGCACGGGTCCGCCTGCGTTGACGGCCCCCAGCGCCGGGTGTCCCGTGCCCGGCGTGCCTACGCCGGCGGCGCTGCCTGGATGGTGATGGTCTCCAGCCCGTGGCTTCCCGGGCCCCGCTCCGTCTTCCAGACCATGAACGAGAAGAAGAGCCCCAGCGACGCCAGCGCGGTGAAGATCCACATCCCCGGAGCGTACCCGCCGGGGTTCCCGGGGCCGGCTGAGAAGGCGTCGTTGGTGAACCCGATGAGCCATGGGATGATGGCCACACCGATCTGCTGGCAGAACGTCATGAGGGCGTACCCCGTCCCCAGGCGACTCTGCTCCACGATGTAGGCCACCGAGGGCCACATCACGGCGGGGATGAGGGAGAACGCCACCCCCAGCGTGCTCATCACCAGGAGTAGGGTGAGGGGGATCTCGGCTCCGCCCACGGAGATGGCCGGGCCCGCGGGCGCGTAGGTCACCACCAGGAAAAGCGGCAGAAGGAGGAGCGAGCCCACCGCCATGAAGAACGACCGCTTCCCCACCCGGTCCACCATGAGCCCGAAGAGGGGTGTGGCCACCATGGCCGAGAGGGGAAGGAAGCTGTTGAGCATCCCCGCCGCCTCGCGCTGGAGGCCGTGGGCCTGCTGGAAGTAGTCGATGGCGAAGGCGCGGAAGGGGAAGACGGTGGAGTAGAACACCACGCAGAGCGCCACGATGTACCAGTACGACGCGGTGAACCTGTAGAGCCGGCTCTTCTCGATCTTCTCCGTCTCCGCCGCCTCGCCCAGGGAGTAGCGCCCCTCGGCGCGGTGCTCGAGGATCCAGTAGAGGACGGCGCCCGTCACCGACACCGCCGCCACGCCGGTGGCCAGCCAGAGGGGGTCCTGCCAGTTGTCGTAGAGGGGCCCTGCCCAGGTGGGGGACCAGTCGGCGGAAGCCGACCCCAGCCGGGCGATGGTGAGGTTGAGGCCGAAGGCGAAGCTCAACTCCTTCCCCTTGAACCACTTGGCCAGCGCCGTGGTCACGGCCACGATGAGGGGTTCGGCCCCGACGCCCAGGAGGAACCGGCCCGTCACCATCACCCCGAACACCTCGGACGCGGCGGTGACGAAGGCGGCCACCAGGCAGATGATGGCGAAGAGGGTGATGGACTTCTTCGTCCCCCACCGGTCGATGACGTACCCACCCCCCAGGAGGACCAGCACCGCCGCGATGCTGTACGCCGAGTACAGCAGCCCCTTCTGCTGGTCCGTGAAGGCGAGCTGGGTGGAGAGCAGGTCGAAGACCGGCCCCATCGAATCGTAGACGTAGTAGTTCCCGAACATCGCCAGGCTGACGAACAGGAGCACCGTCCACCGGTAGAGGCGGCTGGGGGGGGGGTGGGTCGCGCCACCCGGTGGGGGAGCGTTCCGGGGTTGGCCCCGCCGTTGGGGGCGGATGGGGCCGTCCGATGGTGTGGTGGGGGGGCGGCGGAAGCCGCCCCCCCCGCCACGTCAGCGCAGCGGCACGCCGAGGTTGTGGAGGATGAACGCGTACACGTCCGCCGTGATCTCCAGCGCCTTCTCGGTGCTGCTGGCACCGTGGGCGGACTGGGTCTCGATGTGGATCAGGATGGGCGCATCCCCGGCCTGGGCCGCCTGCATGGCCGCGGCATACTTGAACGAGTGGGCGGGCACGACGCGGTCGTCGTGATCGGCGGTGGTGATGAGCACCGCCGGGTAGCGCGTGCCCTTCTTCACGTTGTGCACCGGCGAGTAGGCGTACAGGGCCTTGAATTCCTCGGGGTCGTCGCTGGAGCCGTAGTCGGCGATCCAGTTCCAGCCGATGGTCCACTTGTGGAACCGCAGCATGTCCATCACGCCCGCCTGCGCCACGACGGCTTTGGCCAGGTCCGGGCGCTGGTTCGTCACCGCGCCCACGAGGAGGCCCCCGTTGGAGCCGCCCTGGATCGCGAGCTTGTCCGTGGATGTGTACTGGTTCGCCTTCAGCCACTCGGCGCAGGCGATGAAGTCGTCGAACACGTTCTGCTTGTTGAGCTTCATCCCCGCCTCGTGCCACGTCTCGCCGTACTCGCCGCCTCCGCGCAGATTGGCCTGGGCGTAGATGAAGCCCTTCTCCAGCAGCGCCACGCGCAGCGCCGAGAAGCTCGGCCCCAGCGTGATGGCGAAGCCGCCGTACGCATAGAGGAGCGTCGGGTTCTTCCCGTTCAGCTCGAGGCCCTTCTTGTAGGTGAGGAACATGGGGATCTCCGTGCCGTCCTTGCTGGGCACGAAGACCTGTTTCACCTCGTAGTCGCCGGCGTTGAAGCCGGGCACCTCCGCTCGACGGAACTCGGTGGATTCCCGGCCGGCGATGTCGTACTTGAAGATCGTGGGCGGGTAGTTGAACGACGTGAACGTGTAGAAGACGAACGTGTCGTCACGGAGCCCTCCGAAGCCCCCCACCGCTCCCAGGCCGGGGAGCTGGACTTCGTGCTCCCCCGTCCCGTCGAGGTCGTACACGTAGGCTGCGGTGGCCACGTCCTTCAGGTAGGTCGCGAAGAGCTTCCCGCCCGCCGTGCCCGCACCCTGGAGCGGCTCGGGCCGCTCGGGGAGCACCTCCGTCCAGCTCGATTCGTCGGGGCGGGCCGGGTCGATGCGGACCACGCGGCCGTTGGGCGCGCCGTGGTCGGTCTGCACGAGGAAGGCGCCGCCCACGTTCTCGATGACCGTGTACGTGTCGTCGGTGATGTCGGGCACGAGGGGCTTGAACGCCTTGTCGCCCCTGGACAGGTCCCGGTAGAAGACGGCGTTCCCCTTCAGGCCCGAGCCCCGGTCCGAAACGTCCAGGACGGCGTACCGCTCGTCCTCGGTGGTCCCCAGCAGGTGGAACCGCTGAGGGTGGGCCGGATCCTCGAAGACGAGCTCGTCGTCCTCCTGCGCGGTGCCGAGCCTGTGGAAGTACACCTGGTGGTTCTCGTTCTTGCTGGTGAGCTCCTGGCCCTTGGCGGGCTCCGGATACCGGCTGTAGAAGAATCCGTCCCCCGCCCAGGCCGCGCCGGAGACCTTCACCCAGCGGACGACGTCGGGGAGCGTCTGCTTCGTGGCGACGTCCAAGACGCGGTACTCGCTCCAGTCCGAGCCACCCACCGACTGGCCGTACACCGCGTACTTCCCGTCGCTGGAGACCGAGAAGGCCGACAGGGTGGTGGTCGCGTCGACCGAGAAGGTGTTGGGGTCCAGGAGCACCTCGGGCTCGCCGTCGAGACCCCTCTGCACATAGATGACGTTCTGGTTCTGGAGGCCGTCGTTCTTCGAGAAGAAGTACAGGTCGCCGCGCCGGAAGGGCGACCCATACTTCGGGTAGTTGTAGAGGGCCCTGAGGCGGTCCTTCAGGGCATCGCGCCCGGTGATCGTCTCCAGGTACCCCGAGGTGACGTCGTTCTGGGCGGCCACCCACGCGCCCACCTCCGAGGCGGTGTCGTCCTCGAGCCAGCGGTACGGGTCCGCGACCGTCGTGCCGTGGTAGTCGTCCACGTGGTCCACCACCCTGGTGGCAGGATACTCGAGCTTGGGTGCCTGCTGGCAGCCCGCGGCCATGGCGACGGTAGCGAGGAACGCCAGCTTGGAATGCCTGAGCCGCATGGGGCCCTCCGGGTCGGTGGGGAAGGAAGCGCGGGGTCAGCGGAAAGGCTACGGGGGATGCGCGGTAGGCCGCAACACGAGGGCACGGCGCCGGGGGGACACGGCCCGCCCATTCCGGAGCGCCCAGGGTGTGGTTGACACCCTCCCCGGGCCGTCTTTGATTCCGCCAGCCTACGCGTCCTCAGGCGCTCAAAGGGAGGCCGTCCATGGAAGACATCGGCAAGAGGATCGCGGAGCAGGGGCTCAGGATCGGGGCCATCAAGCTCAACCCCAACGAACCCTTCCGGTGGGCCTCGGGCTACCGCATGCCGGTGTACAACGACAACCGGATGTTCCTCTTCCACCCCGAGACCCGGCGCCTCATCGCCCGGGGGCTCGCCGACATCGTCGAGCGCGAGGGGATCGCCCCGGAGGTGGTGGCCGGCACGGCCACGGCGGGGATCCCCCACGGGGCGCTCCTCGCCGATCTGCTTTCGCTCCCGTTCATCTACATCCGCGACAAGCCCAAGGCCCACGGCCTGAAGAACCGCATCGAGGGGCTGGACGCCGAGTCGGACCTGGGAGGGCGCCGGGTGGTGGTCATCGAGGACCTCATCTCCACGGGCGGCAGCTCGGCCAAGGCCGTGATGGCGGTGCGTGAGGCCAACGGCCGTGCGGACTGGTGCCTCTCCATCTTCAGCTACGGGCTGGAGAAGGCCGAGGCGGAGTTCACCTCGCTCGCCCCGCCGTGCCGCTTCGCGTCGCTCCTCACCTTCCCCGTCCTCCTGGACGTGGCGAGGAGCGGCGGCTTCCTGGGGGCAGCCCAGATCGCGCTCCTCGAGGCGTGGCGCAAGGATCCCTTCGGCTGGGGCCCAGCCCACGGCTTCCCCAAGGACTCATGAGCATGATCCCGGAGACCCTCGCCCTCTCCGAGAAGGAGCGGACGGCGCGCGCCAAGGTGTGCCTCCCGCTGGACGGGCTGCACACGCTGGAGGCGGTACGCGAGCGGGTGGAGGAGCTCTCCCCGTTCGTGAGCCTCTTCAAGATCGGCAAGGAATCGTTCACCCGCTTCGGTCCCGCCGTGGTCCAGGAGATCCATGAAGGAGGGGGAGGCGTCTTCCTGGATCTCAAGTACCACGACATTCCGAACACGGTGCGCGGCGCGGCCCGGGCGGCCACCGAGCTGGGCGTGGCCATGTTCAACGTCCACGCCTCCGGCGGCGTGGCGATGATGGCGGCGGCCCGGCAGGGCGTCGAGGAAGCTGCGCCGACCGTCGCGCCCAAGGTCATCGCGGTCACGGTCCTCACCAGCATCGACCAGCCCACCCTCAACGAGGAGCTGAGGGTCCCGGGGACGGTGGAGGACCAGGTCCTCCACCTGGCGAAGCGCACCGGGGCCGCGGGGCTGGACGGGATCGTATGCTCCGCCACCGACCTCCACGCCCTGAGAGGTGAGCTGAGGGACGGCTTCCTCTTCGTCACGCCGGGCATCAAGGGCACCACCACCCCCGCCGGCGCGGACCAGAAGCGCGTCTTGTCGCCGGGCGGAGCGGTGGCGGCCGGATCGTCCCTCCTGGTGGTGGGCCGGGCCATCACCGACGCTCCCGACCGCAGGCAGGCTGCGCGGGAGATCCTGCAGGACATCACGAAGGTCATCTGAACCGGGCAGACCGCATGCACAACCTCCTGGGCAAGGACATCCGGGGACGCTTCGGCTTCCCCTCCGGCGTCATCACCACGAACAGCGACGTCGCCAAGTGGATGTTCCGGCACGTGCCCCAGTTCGGGTTCTACCAGGGGAAGAGCACGACCATCGAGCCCCGCGCCGGGAACCGGGAGGACATCCTCGCCCAGCCCACACCCGACTCGCTCTGGAACGCGGTGGGCTACACGAACCCGGGGCTGGCCGCCACCGTGGAGTCCTTCGGGGAGCTGCGCGAGGCCGCTCCCGACCACGTCTTCCTCATGGCGCAGATCGGGGAGAGCTCCGGCGAGGCCTTCGCCCACTCGGTGCGGGCCTTCGAGGACGCGGGCGACGTCTGCGACGGCTACGAGGTCAACGTCTCGTGCCCCCACGCGGAGAAGGGCGGCATCCTCATCGGGTCGGACCCCGACAGCGTACGCGCCATCACGGCGGCCACGCGCAAGGCGACGAAGAAGCCCGTCATCGTGAAGCTCAACGCCGGCGTAGTGGGGCTGGAGGAGATCGCCGTGGCGGCGGTGGAAGGCGGCGCCGACGCCATCTCCGCCATCAACACCCTGGGCGGGCCGAACCCCGAGCTGAGCAACCGGTTCGGGGGGCTCTCCGGCGCCCAGATCTTCCCGGTGACCGTGGACTCCATCCGCCGCCTGCGGAGGGTGGTGGACGTGCCCTTCATCGCCATGGGAGGGATCCGGGGCGCCGGCGACATCAGGCAGCTCGAGGCCATCGACCCCACGCTGTTCTACGCCATCGGCACAGCGCTGGCGGGGATGGATTCGGAGGCGATCCGCCGGTACTTCCAGCAGCTCGAGGAGGACCTGGCGCAGGGGACCGACGTGGCCACCGGCTGGACGCTGAACCGGATGCTCATGGAGTACCGTCCCTTCGTCGTCCGCGAGGTCGAGCACTGCAGCGACAAGGTGAAGATCATCAAGTTCCGCGAGCGGCTCGAAGGCCCCATCCACACCGGCCAGTTCGTCTTCCTCAAGGTGAGCGACTCCGACTCCAAGCCGTTCTCCGTGGCCGCCAACGAGGACGGCCTGGAGGTGCTGGTGCGGGACGTGGGGTCCATGACGGGCAAGGCGTGCCGCCTCAAGGAGAACGACGTGGTCCGCGTCCGCGGCCCGTACGGGCGGCAGTCCTCCCTGCCCGCGGATCGCACGGTGGTCTTCGTGGGCGCCGGCGTGGGCATCGCCCCCATCCGCTGGGGCGCCTTCCACCACCCCGGGCCCAAGAAGGTCTTCCTCGGCGCGCGCACCAAGGCCGAGCTCGCCTATTGGGCGGCGCTGAAGGAGATCTGCGACGTGCACGTCTCCACCGACGACGGCTCCGCCGGGCACCGGGGCTTCATCCACGAGCTGGTGGAGAAGACGCTGGCGGAGGAGAGCCTGGAGCGCCCCATCTTCGTCAACTGCGGACCCGAGCTGGCCATGCGGGCGCTGGACCGCGTGGAGCGGAAGCACGCGCCCCCCGAGGACATCTTCCACGTGGTGGAGCGCTACACGAGCTGCGGCATCGGCATCTGCGGCAAGTGCTCGATCTCGACGGGCGAGCGCACCTGCGTGGACGGTCCCATGCACCCCGCCACCGACTTCACTCCCGGCGACCGGTACCGGGACGTGACGGGGAAGAAGATCCGCTACCCGGAGTAGCAGGGCGGCGGGCGCGGGCCCCGGGCGTCCGGGGCGTCAACCCCTCGGGAGTGCGGAGCGACCAGGCGCTCTCGGGAGGCCAGGACCGACACGGCGACAGCTCCTGGGACCCGGTCTGGGAGGCCGCCACCCACATCGGCGACGACGGGTGGAGCGTGGAGGCCCGCATCCCCCTCTCGCAACTCCGCTTCCGGAACGCCGAGGAGCAGGTGTGGGGAGTGCGGTTCACCCGTGAGATCGCGCGCAACCGCGAGAACGCCATCCTCTCCTTCACCCCCAAGGACGAGCGCTCGGGGCTCGCGCGCTACGGCGACCTCCTGGGCCTCCGGGGAATCCACCAGTCGCGCGGCCTGGAGATCCTCCCCTACTTCCTGGGCCGGGCCGACTTCGTGCCCGTGGACCAGAGCGACGAGGTGTCGTTCGGTAACCCCTACCGGGACGGGTCGGACTTCCTCTATGGTTCAAGTTTCGACCTCGAGTACCGCCTCAGCTCAAACCTCACCCTGGACGGTACGGTCAACCCCGACTTCGGCCAGGTGGAGGTGGATCCGGCCGTGGTGAACCTCTATTCCCGGCGCATCGGAGCCTCCCCCAAGGGAGGGCTCCCCGACGAGGCCCTGGCCGGCGACCTCCGCTCTTCGGCGCACGTGGGAGGACTGGACTTCCTTCACGAATTCGCCAACCGGACCTGGTCGCTCAACGGGCATTTCGTGGCCAGCCGCATCGCAGGCGACCCCGAAGCCGCCACCGCCCTCGCGGGCTACAAGGCCAGCCTCGAGCTCCAGAAGCAGGCGGGTCTCCACTGGGAGGGAGGCGAGGAGCTGGGGATGACCAGCCCCGGCTTCGAAGTCAACGACCGGCTGGGGACCGGGCTGAACTTCCGTGGCAATGGGACCTTCGTGAACTACTGGTCCGCGAACCTGGGCGTCAGCCATGACTTCGCGGCGCTGGACGACCGCCTCACCCGGGGCGGCCCCCTGGCCCGGAAGATCGGCGGCAACTGCCTCTCCTTCGGCAGCGGGGTCGGCATCAAGCCCAGCCGCAGCTGGGAGATCTCCTTGGGCCCCCGCGGAGGAGTTCGCCGTCTACGACACGGACTTCAACCGGGTGTCGCTGAGGGGCACGGCGGTGCTGCGCCGGGAGTGGCGGCCCGGCTCCACCCTCTTCCTGGTGTGGCAGCAGAGCCGCTCCGACTACCTGGAGGAGGGGCGCTTTGATTTCGGCCGGGACGCGGAGATGACCTCGTGAGCGACGAGCCGCGCGAACTCCAGCGGATCCTCCGGGTCCGCGACGGCCTGGCGGTGACGGTGGGCATCATCATCGGCGTGGGGATCCTGCGCACCCCCGGCCTCATCGCAGGCTACGTGGGCAACGCCTGGACCATGCTGGCCATGTGGCTGCTGGGGGGCGTGGTGGTCACCCTCAGCGCGCTGGTGCTGGCGGAGATGGCCGCGGCGCTCCCCGAGGCCGGAGGCAAGTACGTGTATGCCCGGGAGGCCTGGGGGCCCACGGCGGGTTTCGTGGCGGGGTGGGCGGAGCTCCTGGTCAATCGCGGGTTCAGCGGTGCCGCCAAGGCGGTGGTCATCGCCGAGTACCTGGTGCTCCTCGTCGGAAGGGGGAACGTGCCGCTGCTGGCCGCGGCGGTCATCCTGGGCTTCTGGCTGCTCCACTCCCGAGGGCTCCGCACCGGGCGGGGCTTCCAGAACGTCACCACGGTGCTCAAGGTCCTCATCATCCTCGCCATCGTGGTGGCCGGCATCGCCGGAGGGGACGGCCGGGGGTTCGTCTCCACCCTGGAGGTGTCGCCGGAGATGGCGGGGCTCCTGGGCATCGCCCTGGCCTACCAGGCCGTGGCCTTCGCCTACTACGGGTGGGAGGACGCCGCCAAGATGGCCGAGGAGACGGTGGACCCGGGCCGGAGCCTCCCCCGCATCCTGGTGGGCGGGGCGGTGGCGGTGGCCATCCTCTACGTCCTCATCAACGTGGCCTGCCTGTGGGCCCTGACGCCCGAGGAGATGGCGGGCTCGCCCCTGGTGGCCGCCGACGCTCTGGCCGCGACGTTCGGGACGGCGGCGGGAAAGCTCGTGACGGTGGCCAGCATCGTCATCCTCGTCTCCTCGCTGAACGTCCAGTTCCTGGGCATGCCGCGGGTGGCCCTCGGCCTCGCGAGGCGGGGGCTGGCGCCCGCAGCCTTCACGCGGGTGGGGGCGCGTGGGACGCCGGGGCCCGCCCTGGCCCTCGTCGCCGCCATTCTCCTCTCCCTGGCCGTCACCGGCGCCTTCGAATTCATGATGCGCTTCATGATGGCCGTGGCCATCACCGTGGACCTGGTGGTGCTGGCGGGGATCTTCCGCCTGCGCCGCACCCGTCCCGAACTCCACCGTCCCCTGCGTGTGCTCTTCTACCCCTGGCTCCCCGGCGTCACCATCCTTCTCTACGCCCTCATCCTCGTCATCGTCGTCTGGACCCAACCGGCGCTGGCGCTGGGGGCCGGATCCATGCTAGCGGCCCTGGCGCTGGCCGGCTGGATCACGGCCCGGCGCGCCCGGGCCCTGGAGCGCACTGGAGCCATGCAGCGCACTGGAGCCGATACCCGATGAAGTACGCCACCTCCGTCCTGGACCTCATCGGCAACACCCCCCTCCTCGCCCTGGACCGCGTCAACGAAGAAGGGGGCGCCGTCGTCCTGGGCAAGTGCGAGTTCCTGAATCCCATCGCCATCAAGGATCGCCCCGCCCTGTACATGATCCGGGGGGCCGAGGAGCGGGGCGACATCGGCCCAGGCTCCACCCTGGTGGAGGCCACTTCGGGCAACACCGGGATGGCGCTGGCCTACATCGGCCGGATGCGCGGCTACCGCGTGGTGCTGTGCATGTCGGAGATCCAGAGCGTGGAGCGCCGCAGCGTGCTCGAGGCCCTGGGCGCCGAGCTGGTGCTGACCCCGAAGGATCTGGGCACCAAAGGCGCCAAAGCCGAGGCGCTGAGGATCCACGCCGAGACGCCGGGCTCCTTCTACGTGGGGCAGCACGACAACCCCGACAACCGCCGGGCCCACGTGGAGACCACCGCCCGCGAGATCTGGGACGACACCGAGGGGCGGGTGGACGTCTTCGTGGCGCCGGTGGGAACGGGCGGCACCCTGTGCGGCGTGTCCGAGGCGCTGAAGGCGCGGAAGCCGGGGTTCCGCGCGGTGGGCGTGGAGCCCGTGGAAGCGCCCTTCATCTCGAAGGGGGACTTCGCCCCCCACCGCATGATGGGGACGGCTCCGGGCTTCCTCCCCAAGATCCTGGACCGTTCCCTCATCGATGGGATGATCCTGGTATCAGAGGACGAGGCTTTCGCCATGTGCCGCCGGATCGCCGAGCGCGAGGGCATCCTCGTGGGGATCTCGTCGGGGGCGAGTGTCTCCGCCGCGCTGCGGCTCTCCAGGCTGGAGGAATACCGCGGCAAGGTCATCGTGGCCATGCTGTGCGACTCGGGGGAGCGCTACCTGAGCGTGGACGGGCTGTGGGAGGAGGCGCGGGCGTAGGACTCCGCCCCCCCGAAGCAGGCGGAGCCAGCCGAGCCGCCGCGCCGAGCAGGATGACATCAGGTGCTTCCCCCCCCTGCTGCTTGTCCCCCCGGGAACCCCGCCGTAGCATGCTTCCAGGCCACGGGGTTCTGGGGCGACCCAGCCCTCGGCCCGTCCCACCTACATTCCCCGTGGACGCAGAGGCTGCCATGAACGCCGGCCGAGCCCGCTCCGGAAGACCCGCCCTCCCCTCCCCCCACTCCGTCTCCGCGAGCCGCCGCGCCGGCCGCATCGCGAACGTGTTCGGAGCCGTGCTGTTGGCCTCGGCGGCGGCCATGGCCACCCGGGCGGACGCCCAGCAGGCGCTGACGACTCCCGAGAAGTTCTTCGGCCACGTCATCGGCGCCGACTACCAGCTCCCCAACTACAAGCAGCTCTGGGACTACTGGCACATGCTGGACGCTGACTCGGACCGCATGCGGCTGGTGGAGATCGGCACCACGGCCGAGGGGCGCACCCAGCTCATGGCCATCGTCACGTCGCCGGCCAACCAGGCGCGCCTGGAGCACTACCAGCAGATCGCCCGCCGCCTGGCCCTGGCGGAGGGCGTGAGCGAGACGGAGGCCCGCACCCTGGCCCGCGAAGGCAAGGCGGTGGTGTGGATCGACGGCGGCCTCCACGCGTCGGAGGTCCTGGGGGCCCAGCAGCTCATGGAGACGCTCTGGCAGATGGTGAGCGGCAACGACCCCGAGACGCTCCGCATCCTGGACGACGTCATCATCCTCTTCGTCCATGCCAACCCCGACGGCATGGACCTGGTCTCCGACTGGTACATGCGCATCCCGGAGCCCACCCAGCGCTCCACCTCGGGCGTGCCCCGCCTGTACCAGAAGTACATCGGGCACGACAACAACCGGGACTCCTACGCCTCGACCCAGCCCGAGACGGAGAACATGAACCGGGTGCTCTACCGGGAGTGGTTCCCCCAGATCATGTACAACCACCACCAGACGGGCCCGATGGGGACGGTCCTGTTCGCGCCTCCCTTCCGGGACCCCTTCAACTACTTCTTCGACCCCCTGGTGGTGACGGGCATCGACCTCGTTGGCTCGGCCATGCACAACCGCTTCGTGGCGGAGGGCAAGGGCGGAGCCGTGACGCGCACCGGCGCGAACTACTCCACGTGGTGGAACGGGGGCCTGAGGACCACGGTGTACTTCCACAACATGATCGGGCTCCTCAGCGAGACCATCGGCAACCCGACGCCGAGCCGGGTGCCCCTCGTCCTCGACCGACTCCTCCCCAACAGCAATCAGGTGCTCCCGGTGGAGCCCCAGGAGTGGCACTTCCGCCAGTCCGTGGACTACTCGGTGACCGCCAACAAGGCGGTGCTGGACGTGGCGTCGCGGTACCGGGAGACGTTCCTGTTCAACATCTGGCGCATGGGGATGAACTCCATCGAGCGGGGGAGCCGCGATCACTGGACGGTGACCCCGAAGAAGGTGGCGGCGCTGCAGGCGGCCATGGGCCAGAGCGGTCCCCGGACCGACTTCGCCGCCATCCCCGGCGGCCTGGGCGGGATGATCGCGCCGCCCGAGACGCTGGCCAGGCTGCGCACCCCCGAGGCGCGTGATCCCCGGGGCTACATCCTGCCCTCGGACCAGGCCGACTTCCCCACGGCCACCCGGTTCGTGAACGCCCTGCTGGAGACGGGGGTCACCGTCATGCGGGCCACGGCGGACTTCGGCGTGGCCGGCAAGCGGTACCCGGCGGGCTCCTGGGTCGTGAAGACCGACCAGGCGTTCCGGCCCCACGTGCTCGACATGTTCGAGCCCCAGGACCACCCCAACGACATCCCCTTCCCCGGCGCCCCTCCCACCGCCCCGTACGACGTCGCCGGGTGGACGCTGGCCTACCAGATGGGCGTGCAGTACGACCGCATCCTGGACGGCTTCGACGGGCCCTTCGAGAAGCTCACCGAGTGGAACGTGGCTCCCCCGGCGGGAGCGGTGACGGGGCCTGCCAATCCTGCCGGGTACCTCATGAGCCACCGGGTGAACGACGCGTTCCGGGTCGTCAACCGCCTCGAGAAGTCGGGGTTCGAGACCTACTGGCTCCAGGAGCCCGTCACCGCGGGCGGCGCCGCCTTCGACGCCGGCGCCTTCTACATCCCCGAGAAGCGGGGTGTGAGGCCGGCGCTGGAGGCCATGGCCGAGGAGCTCGGCGTGGGCTTCGCCGCCATCGCCCGGAAGCCCACGGGCCAGGCCATGCAGCTGCGCCCCGTGCGCATCGGCTTGTGGGACATGTACGGGGGATCCATGGAGTCGGGGTGGATCCGCTGGCTCCTGGAGCAGTGGGAGTATCCCTCGATGGAGCTCGTCTTCCCGCCCCGGCTGGACGCGGGGAACCTGAAGAAGGACTTCGACGTCCTCATCCTCCCCAACGGCGCGCTGGGCGGGAACGACTTCATCGAGCGCATCCGGGCCACCATGCCCGACAGCGTGTTCCAGGCGCTCCTGGCCAGCTTCGGGTACGCCGAGCCCGACCCGGCCACCCTTCCCGAGGAGTGGCGCGCCCGCCTGGGGAGCATCACCCCGGAGAACACGCTCCCCAAGCTCCGCGAGTTCCTCGAGGCCGGCGGCACCATCCTCACCATCGGCAGCTCCACGAGGCTGGCCGAGCAGTTGGGGCTCCCCGTCTCCAGCCACCTGGTGGAGACCGATGACCAGGGCCGCACGCGGCCCCTCGGCCAGGCGAAGTACTACGTGCCGGGCTCGGTCCTGCGGGTGCGGGTGGACACGAAGGCGACCGTGGCCACGGGGCTCACCGATCCCCTGGATGTCATCTTCGACAACAGCCCGGTGTTCCGCCTGGGAGCCGACGCGGCCGCGCGGGGCGTGAGGCCCGTGGCGTGGTTCGACACCGACGCCCCGCTGCGGAGCGGATGGGGCTGGGGGCAGCAGTACCTGAAGGACGGCGTGGCGGTGGCGGAGGCGACCGTGGGCAAGGGGAAGCTCTACCTGTTCGGTCCCGAGATCGCCTTCCGGGCCCAGCCCCACGGCACGTTCAAGCTCCTCTTCAACGGCATCGCCCTGGCCACGGCGCGGGCGAAGACGCCTTGAGGGCCAGGACGCCCTGGCGGCCGATCACGCCGGCACCGCGTCGCCGTCGGTCCCGACGCGCTCCCTGCCCAGGTTGATGAGCATGACCGCCGCCACCACGATGGTGCCTCCGGCGAAGGTGCGCGCCGTGAGGGGCTGGCTCAGCACCAGCGCCGCGAGGAGCGCCGTGAAGAAGGGCTCCACCGTGGAGATGATCGCCGTGCGCACCGGTCCGAGGAGCGCGAGGCCCTTCAGGAAGAGGATGAACGCCGCCACGGTGGAGACGAGCGCCAGTCCGGCGATAGCGCCCCACCCGGTGGCCCCGTGCGGCGGCACGAGGGAGTGGAGCACGAGCGCGAGGAGCCCGGACAGGAGCGCCGCACCCACCGTGATCCACGCCGACGCCACCGTGGGGGCGACGCCCGCCTGGAGCTTCCCGATGAGGAGGATGTACACCGCGTAGACCCACGCCGCCCCGATGGAGAGGGCGACACCCCTGAAGCCGAGCCCCCCCGAGAAGGGCGAGCCGACCATCAGCGTGAGCCCGACCACCACGAGAGCCAGCGCGGCCACGCGCAGGCGCGTGAGGCGCTCGGCGCCCGTCGCCGCCTCCAGGATCGTGACCCACACCGGATAGGTATAGAAGAGGAAGGAGACGGTCGCCGCCGGGAGATAGCGGAGCGCGGTGAGCGCCATCCAGGTGAGGAGCACCTGGCCCAGCGCACCCACCGACCCCAAAGCGACGATCCGGCGCCCCGGCAGGAGCAGCCCACGCGGTCCCCCCACCAGCGCCACCAGTGCGAGAGCAGCCAGGGCGTAGCGGACCAGCAGGACCGTCTCCAGCGACGCCCCGTCCCCTGTGGCCAAGAGCGTGAAGATGGGGACCGCTCCGAACCCCAACGCGCTCGAGACCAGGAAGAGGCTGGCCTTCAGGGTCACGGAGCGGGTCGTGCCGGTGGTCAACGGGAGCCCCTCGGGAAGGACGGAGGAAGAGACCCATTCTATTCACGTCCGCCTCCCGAGACGACCCTGAGGATCGGGCGGTCTTCTGCGCGGTGGAGTCGGAGCGTATTCTAGAGAAGGCGGGGGGCCTCCGAGCCGTCCCGGCCATCGTCCCTGCGTAATTCCGGACCGGAGGATCCCATGGACTCCGCCATCCTCGACCTCTACCAGCGATTCACCGACGGAGGGATGAGCCGGAGGGCCTTCCTGGACCGGCTGGCCCGCCTCGTCGGAGGGCCGGCGGCGGCCATGGCGGTTCTCCCTCTCCTCCGTGACGAGCATGGTTGGCAAGGCGTCCCCCGGGAGCGCCAGGAGCTCGTGATCTCCGAGGAGGAGTGGGACGCCAACGGCGTCCGCATGGGCGGATACCTCGCGCGTCCGGAGGGAGGGGCGAAGCGTCCCGGCGTGGTCGTCATCCACGAGAACCGGGGGTTGAACGCCCACATGAAGGACGTGACGCGGCGCGTCGCCCGGGAGGGGTTCCTGGCCCTGGGCGTGGACATGCTCCATCCCCTGGGGGGGACGCCCGACGACGGGGACCAGGCCCGCACCATGATCGGCACTCTGGACGCAGGGGAGACCGTCGCACGCATGGCCACCGCCGTCCCCTTCCTGTCGGGGCACCCCGAGTGCACGGGGAAGGTGGGAGCGGTGGGCTTCTGCTGGGGCGGAGGGTACGCCAACCGGCTGGCCGCCGCTGGCACCTCGCTCGCCGCCATCGTGCCCTACTACGGGAGCCAGATCCCGGCGGCGGAGGTCCCGAAGATCACCGCGCCGCTGTGCCTCCACTACGCGGGACTGGATACGCGTATCAACGCGGGGATCGCGGACTACGAGGCCGCCCTGAAGGCCAACGGCAAGCTCTACGAGATCTACATGTACGAAGGGGCGAACCACGCCTTCAACAACGACACCAACCCGGACCGCTACCACAAGGAGGCGGCGGAGCTGGCCTGGGGCCGCACGGTGAGCTTCTTCCGGAAGCACCTGAGCGGCTGAGGGGGCGGCAGGGCTTCGGCTCCGGGCAGCGAACAAGGGGAGGCTGAGACCGAAACTCCGGGATCCTCCCGTCCGTAGACTACAATGTAGTCACCCTGCTGGCCGAACGAGACCTTACCATCCCCGGATCCCATGCCCACCTCCCCTCTCGGCGAGTTCGAGCAGTTGGTGCTCCTGGCCACCCTCCAGAAGGGGGACGCGGCCTTCGGCCTCGAGGTCCGGGCCGAGATCGAGAGCAAAGCCCGCCGGAAGGTGTCCCGGGGGGCTTTCTACACGACCCTCGACCGCCTGCAGCAGAAGGGCTACCTGGCCTGGGAGGAGGCGGTCCCTGAGGATCCGTCCCGGACGGCGCCCCTGAGGAGATTCCGAGTGACCCGGGCGGGGTTGGCGGCCCTGAGGGCTTCCCGGCGGGCGCTCCAGGCGCTGTGGCGGGGTCTCGACGAGCTCCTGGAGGACGCATGAGACCGGGGCGGGAAGTGGATGCCCGGCCTCCCCGGCTCGGGGAGTGGATCCTGCGCCGGACCCTCCCGGCCGGCGTGGTGGGCGAGAGCATCAAGGGCGACCTGGACCAGGAGTTCCGTATGCGCCGGGCGGCGTCGGGAGCACCTGCTCCCCACGCCTGGTACCTGACGGAGGCCCTCAAGCTGGGAGCGCGCTACGGTGTGCGCCGCTTAATCCATTCCCGCCGGCCCCCGGCGGGAACCTCCCCAGGCATGGGGTGGGGAGAGCTGGTGGCCCAGGACGTGACGCAGGGGCTCCGCCGGCTCCTGCGGACCCCCGGCCTCGCTCTCTTCGCCGTGGTGGCCATGGGGCTGGGGATCGGCGCCACCGCCACCACGTTCAGCGTGTCGCACGGGCTCCTGCGGGACCTCCCCTACGCGGAGGCCGACCGCCTGGTCCACGTGGGGTGGACCCGGGTGGAGGCCGGGGACGACAAGATCTTCCTCACGGCGGCGGAGCTGTCCGCGCTCCGTGAGGCCCAGACCACCCTGGAGGCCCTCTCCGCCGTGCGCGTGCAGAGCGTGGACCTGGCTGGGTCGGACGGCCCTCCCGAGCGGATCTCGGCGGCGCAGGTCACCCCCGACGCCTTTGCGACGCTGGGGATCGCCCCCGTCCTGGGCCGGGGATTCCACCCCGAGGAAGGGGCCCCCGGAGGCCCCGACGTAGCCATGCTCAGCCACGGCCTCTGGGTTCGCCGATACGGCGGCGACCCCGCGGTCGTGGGCCGGACCGTGCGCATCGACGGGACGGAGCGGACCGTCGTTGGGATCATGCCGGAAGGCTTCCGCTTCCCGGAGCTGCAGGAGCTGTGGACCCCGCTCCAGGTGGGCCCGCCGGGGGACGCGCCGGGAGAGGGCCCCCGCGCGTACGGCGCCGTCGGCCGGCTCCGGGAGGGGGTTTCCATGGAGGAGGCCCGGGCGGAATTCGAAACGCTGGCGCGACGGCTGGTGCTGGCCCATCCCGAGGCGTACCGGGAATACGTCCCCCGCGTGACGCGCTACTACGAGTACTTCGTGGGGAGGGACGCCGTCATCGTCATGAACACCCTGGTGGTCATCGCGTCCTTCGTCCTCCTCATCGCCTGCGCCAGCGTGGCGAACCTCCTCCTGTCCCGGGCCGTGGCCCGGAGCCGGGAGCTGGCGGTGCGGAGCGCGCTGGGGGCCAGCCGCGCCCGGATCATGGGCCAGCTCCTCGCCGAGTCCCTCATGATCTCCCTCCTGGGAGGCGTCCTGGGGGCGCTCCTGGCGTGGGGCGGGGCCGCCCTCTTCCACAGCGCGGTGGCGGACCTGCTCCCCTTCTACTGGATGAGCTGCGCCATCGACGGATCGGTGCTGCTCTTCGTGGGCGCCCTGGTCCTGGTGGCCGGCGTGCTGGCCGGCATGGCGCCGGCGCTGCGGGTCTCTCGGGTGGGTGCGGGCGAGGCCCTGAGGGACGGTGACCGCGGGGCCTCCTCCTTGAGGATCGGGCGCCTGAGCCGGGGGCTGGTGGTGGCCGAAGTGACCCTCTCCTTCGGGCTCCTGGCCACCGCCGGCATGATGGCCACGAGTCCCTTGATCCACAGCCGCCAGGACCCGGGCTTCGACGGGGCACGCGTCCTCACGGCGGAGCTGGTGCTGAGACAGGACGCCTACCCCGAGCCGGAAGACCGCGACCACTTCTTCCAGGAGCTTATCCGCCGCCTGGAGAGCGTGCCGGAAGTCGAGGCGGCGACCCTGTCCCACCATGTCCCGGGGGTGCCGGCGGGCCCTTCCCGTTTCCATCTCCAGGGGCAGACGTATGAGCGGAACGTGGATCTTCCCAGGGCACGCCTCAGCGGGGTCACCCCCCGGTACTTCCATGTTCTGGACACCCAACCGCTGGAGGGACGGCTCTTCGACGAAGGGGACGTCGCCGGCGGGGACCCTGTAGCCATCGTCAACCGGAGCTTCGCCCAGCGGTTCTTCCCGGGAGTGAGCCCGCTCGGCCGGCAGATTCTCACCGGTGGCCTCGACGCCGAGGGTCCCTGGGCCACCATCGTGGGCGTGGTTCCGGACCTGGGCATGAACGGCCGCAGGACGGAGCTGCCGGAGGGAATCCTCTTTCCCCTGACCCAACGTCCCCAGCGCTCCGTGGTCCTCCTCCTGCGGGCCTCCACGGATCCCCTGGCTCTCACCCCCCTGGTCCGAAGCACGCTGGCGGAGCTGGATCCCGACCTCCCCCTCAGCCGTGTGCGCACGGCCCAGGCGGCCATGGCCGACGACACCCGCCCGGAGCTGGTGTTCGTCTCCCTCGTCCTGGCCTGCGGGTCCATCGCGCTGGCCCTGGCGGCCGTGGGGCTCTTCGGCGTGTTGGCCTTCTCCGTGCGCCGGCGCACCCGGGAGATCGGGATCAGGCTGGCGCTGGGCGCCGCCGTCCGGAGCGTTCTGTGGGAGACCCTGCGGAGAGGGATGACGCAGGTGGCGCTTGGGATGGCCGTGGGCGTGCTCCTCGCCCTGGGCCTCGCACCCCTGATGCGAGGAATGTTCTTCGCCGACCGCCTCGTGGACTGGAGGGTCTACGGCGTGGTGGGAGCGCTCATGCTGGGAACCGGGTTCCTGGCCTCCGTCCTCCCCGCCGCCCAGGCGGTGGCGGTGAGCCCGTTGGAGGCGCTGAGACAGGACTAGTCCCACAGCAAGCGTGATGTGACGGGCTGATCTACGAAAAGGAACCGGAAAGGCTTATTCTGATTGGAGTTAGTGCATTCCAGCAAGAATCACGACTCCGACCAAGACAGGCCTTTCCGGTGAAGAGAATCTCGCTGAAGAAGAGCCGCAGGAACAGTGCCCGGCGCAAGGGGCAGCGATTTCGGAACGGGAGGCTGGCGGAGTGGGAGCGGGGCGCGGGCAGGCG
>CAZJFX010000022.1:0-50537 GCA_964545395.1 uncultured Gemmatimonadaceae bacterium
CCATCAGGACATAAATTCAAAGATATCGCCTCCGCGAAGTGCGGAATGTGGGACATGGGCTGGCTCCTGAGGTTGGTTGAAGGGGACTGACCGCTGGCGAGCTGCCTAACAAGGGCGGCGGCCGGGAGGGCTTGCCGTGACTTCCGCGGAGGCGCATTGTCCCCCAGCGCGATGCGGGGCACCTGACCGGTGCGTAAGCCGCGCACCGCCTGGTGGGTTTCCACCGGCACAATGGGCGCCGTCCTGAATCCGACCGCGCCGGTGGTTCGCCCCACGGGGCGTGCGTCTCGACCCGCCGCCCGTTAGCACTTCACCGGATTCCAGTGATGCCGCCACGTCGTCGCACTCAGAAGCGGGCCGAGACCTACAAGCACCCGGAGGCCGACTCCGCCATGCGTCCCGAAGTGGGCACGCAGGCGCAGTTCAAGAAGAAGAGAGCGCCGGCGACGTATCGATACGACTCGTCGCTCTCTCCCGCCCTCGACTGGGACACCAACCCAGCACGGGAACAGGCCGAGACACTGATCGCCCGGATACTCGCGGCGGAGTCGATCGAAGAAGCGAAGGCAGCCGCCGAGGAACTCAAGGCACTCGGGGAGCCGTTCCTGAATTGGGCCGGCAAAGCCGAACGGCTGTCGTTCGACGTGCCGACGCTCCCCTTGTTCGTGCATGAGCGGCTCTCCACCAAGGCGATCCTGGAGACACTCCGGCGGCACAAGAAAGACCAGCAGGTGGACATGTTCGATCTGTTCGGCGATCCGCAACACTCGATTGCGGATCAGGTGTTGCGGGCGTATGAGCACCGGGATCGGTGGGTCAACCGAATGGTCTTGGGCGACTCGCTGGTAGTGATGAACTCCCTCTTGCATTACGAGGGCCTCGGCGGGCAAGTCCAGATGGTCTACATGGACCCGCCCTACGGCGTGCAGTTCGGTAGCAACTTCCAACCGTTCGTGCGCAAGCGAGACGTCAAACACAACGACGACGATCACATGACCCGGGAGCCCGAGATGGTCCAGGCGTACCGGGACACGTGGGAGTTGGGCGTCCACTCGTATCTAACATACCTTCGGGACCGGCTGCTTCTCGCGAGGGAACTGCTGACACCGTCGGGGAGCATCTTCGTCCAGATCTCTGACGCTAATCTGCACCATGTCCGGGAAGTCCTCGACGAGGTGTTCGGGGCGGAGAACTTCTGTTCGGTCATCAATTTTCGGACGTCGGTGCCTCTGACGTCAGCGGGCTTAGCGCCGGTCAGTGATTACTTGATCTGGTACGCTCGGGACAAGGCAAGATTCAAGTATCGCGACCTCTTTGTTGAACGAGAATCCGGCGACCGGTCTCGATACTCAAACGTGGAGTTGGCTAACGGAACGAGAAGGCCATTGACCGCCGACGAAAAGGCCGACCCTCAGTTGATCCCGCCGGGGGGACGCGTCTATACCGACATGGACCTTGCGTCGAGCGGCTACACGCCTACCTGCATCTTCGATTTCGAGTTCAATGGTCATGTGTATCGCACTAGCTCGGGGAAGAGCTGGAAGACGATGAAGAAGGGGATGGAGCGACTGGCGCAGAGCGGCCGCATCTCTGACACGGGGAAGACGATTCGTTACGTGCTCTATCTTGACGACTTTCCCGTAACCAAACTCGCCAACTCGTGGCATGACACTACGGGTGAGATCAGCAAGCACTACGTCGTCCAAACTCATTCGAAGGTGATCCAACGTTGTCTCCTTATGACCACCGACCCGGGCGATCTGGTCCTCGATCCTACGTGTGGCTCGGGGACTACCGCCTACGTCGCGGAGCAGTGGGGGCGCCGCTGGATCACTATCGACACGAGCCGAGTGCCCCTCGCGCTGGCCCGACAGCGTCTCCTTACCGCCACCTTCCCGTGGTACGAGCTCGCCGATGACAAGCGCGGCCCCGTCGGCGGCTTTGTGTACAAACGGAAACAGAACCGTAAGGGTGAGGAGGTGGGCGGGGTCGTCCCCCACGTCACGCTCAAGTCCATCGCAAATGACGAGCCCCCAGCTGAGGAGGTCCTCGTGGACCGGCCGGAGCAGGTGAGCAGCATCACGAGGGTGACCGGGCCCTTCTGCTCTGAGGCCACCATTCCGACACCCGTGGACTGGGAAGGTGATGGCGAGGAGGACAGTGGCGCCATCACGAGCGCTGAGTATGCCTCCTACGTGGACCGGATGCTCGAGGTGCTGCGGAAGTCCCCCGTGCTGCGGCTCTTGGGCAATCAGACCGTCACCCTCAGAAACGTACATCCGCCGACCAAGACGCTGACTCTATCGGCGGAAGCTGTGGTAGACGGCGGCGATGCAGCGGAGCGCGCGGTTGCCATCGTCTTTGGGCCAGAGAACGGTGCGGTGAGCGAAAAGCTCGTCTACGAGGCGACGCGCGAAGCTCACGCCAAGAGCTACAGTCACCTGTACGTTATTGGATTCGCGATCCAGTCGAACGCCCGAGAGCTGGTGGAGAAGGCCGAAGCCGTGGTGGGGGTCCCCGCAACCTACGTCCAGGCGACGCCCGATCTCCTCATGGGTGATCTGCTCAAGAACATGCGCTCGAGCCAAGTGTTCAGCGTGTGCGCGCTCCCGGATGTGGTGGTCAAGCGACTGCCGCCAGAGGCCAAGGGTGAGCCGGACCGTTGGGAGGTTACGCTCGCAGGTCTCGACACCTTCGACGCCGCCACCATGGAGGTGGAGCACTTGCGTGGCGACGACGTGCCGTGCTGGCTTCTGGATACCGACTACAATGGACTGTGCTTTCGGGTATGCCAGGCGTTCTTCCCGCGCACCGGCGCCTGGACCGCCATCAAGAAGGCGCTCAGAACGGACTACGAGGACAGCGTGTGGGAGCACTTGGGCGGAACCAGCAGCGCTCCATTCACAGCCGGTACAGAGAGTAAGGTCGCAGTGAAGGTGATTGATGACCGCGGCAACGAGCTTCTCGTGGTGAAGGCACTGGCCGAGGCGGCGCCGTGAGCTTCGAGGTCCCCGATCCGATCCTCAACTCGCCGTACGACGAGCCCACGCGATACTGGTTCATCCGGGAGGGCAAGTCCCCCAACAAGCGGGAGGGGCGCCGTCCCTCCTTCGTGTTCCGGCCGGAGGACCAATCGGGGGACTGGAATGTCACCGGCGGCGTGCTGGCGCCGTCGGCAGAGTACGGCGGGGCCTTCGATCTGCGGTTGGTGAACCTGATCCGTGAGCGGGTGGGCGTCTGGCGGGGCGAGGGGTACCCCGGGGTCACGCGCACGACGCTGGAGCTGCTTCGCTGGTGGCGCCGCGAGGGGCGCGAGCGGCGTCTCTTCTTCGCGCAGCTCGAAGCCGCCGAGACCGTCGTGTTCCTCCGGGAGGCACGCCAGGACTTCCTCCAGGGGATCGACGTGCCCCGTGAGGATGTGGGAGAAAAGCGGCGTGCCGAGGGATACGACGGGTTCGTCCGCTACGCCTGCAAGATGGCCACCGGATCCGGGAAGACCACTGTGATGGGTATGCTCGCCGCGTGGAGCATCCTCAACAAGGTCAACAACCGGTCGGACGGGCGGTTTTCGGATGTCGTTCTCGTAGTCTGCCCGAACGTCACGATCCGCGACCGGCTACGGGAGCTTGACCCCGAAGAGGGCGACGCGAGCCTGTACCGGACGCGCGACCTGGTTCCCGAGCACCTGATGGCTTACCTCACTCGCGGTCGGGTCCTGGTAACCAACTGGCACGTCTTCGAGCCCCAAGGAGTCCAGCAGGCCGGCGTGAGCGCCAAGGTCATGCGCGCCGGCAGGGCGGTGCGGACGCGCGAGAAGATCCGCATCGGACCGAAGTCCACGACGGCCCGAGGCCGCCGGTATCTCACAGCGGAAGCTCTGGAGTGGCAGAAGGCTACCGGACGGATCCGAGTCCGAAAGGAACACCGCGACAAGCAGAACCGTCTGACGGCGGTGACGGTAGAGTCGGTGCGGCACGTTGAAAGCGACACCGCGCTTCTGGGACGGGTGCTGGGGCGCGACATCGGCGGGAAGCAGAACATCCTCGTGATGAACGACGAGGCGCATCACGCCTACCGTGTCGGGCGGCCTTCCGCAGACGAGGACGAAGCCGAGACGCTGGGGGAAGACGACGCCGAAGAGTTCTTCAAGGAAGCCACCGTGTGGGTCGAGGGGCTCGACCGAATCCACCGGCTGCGCGGCATCAACTTCAGCCTCGACCTGTCCGCTACGCCCTACTACATCGGCCGCGTGGGCCAAGACACTGGCAAGCCCTTTCCGTGGGTGGTGAGCGACTTCGGGCTCATCGATGCCATCGAAAGCGGGCTGGTGAAGATTCCCCAGCTCGCCCATCGCGACACCACGGGTGCCGAGGTCGCGGGCTACTTCAACGTCTGGCGTTGGGTCCTGGAGAAGCTGACCCCCACCGAACGAGGAGGGCAGAGGGCGAGCCCCAAGCCCGAGGCAATCCTGAAGTGGGCGCACCACCCGATTGCCATGTTGGCTGGGCACTGGAAGGATCTCACGGATGTCTGGGAGGGCCGCGGCGACGATGTACGACCCCCGGTGTTCATCCTCGTGTGCAAGAACACGAAGATCGCGAAGGTCCTCTACGAGTGGATGGCCGAAGGGGTCTGTCCCCCGGGGATTCCCCCGATGGATGTGCCAGGTCTGCGCAACCGTGATGGGGAGGTGAACACGATTCGCGTGGACTCAAAGGTGGTCCACGAGACAGACACAGGCGAAGCCAAGTCGGATGCGTCACGCTGGATGCGGTTCACCCTGGACACGATCGGTCGCACGGCCTGGCCGCCCGATCGGCAGGGAAGGTCGGTCTACCCCTCGGGCTTTGAGGCGTTGGCGCGAAAGCTGGAGAAGCCGCTCCATCCTCCCGGCCGGGACGTTCGGTGCATCGTGAGCGTAGGCATGCTGACCGAGGGCTGGGATGCCAAGACCGTCACGCATATCGTGGGGCTGCGACCGTTCATGTCGCAACTCCTTTGTGAGCAGGTGGTGGGGAGGGGACTCCGCCGCGTGAGCTACGAGGCTGGCGAGGACGGCCGGTTCTCCGAGGAGATCGCAACGGTTTTCGGTGTTCCCTTCAACATCATCCCGTTCAAGGCACGCGAGGGAGCACCGCCGCCTCCGCCGAGCACGAGGCACCACGTCCACGCACTCCCGGAGCGCGCGAGCCTCGAGATCCGATTCCCCCGGGTAGAAGGGTACCGGCAACGAGTTCGGAACCGCCTCACGGTGGACTGGGCCTCCATCCCTCGGATTCCGCTGGACCCGCACAACGTGCCACCGGAGGTGCAGACAAAGGCGCTCAGCGTGAGCGCCACCGGTAGGTTATCCACGACCGGGCCGGGCCGGGTGCAGGAAGTCAGTGTGGACGCCTACCTCCGTGACAAGAGAGTTCAGCAGCTGGTATTTGACGCGGCACGGGATCTTACCGGGGCCTATCTGGACCAGAGCGAGGGCGCGCTTCCGGCGCGGGTGATCTTCCCACAGATGCGCGCCATCGTGGACCGATATATCCGGGAGAAAGTGCAGGTCGTCCCCCCGGCCCGACTCCTCGAACTCTCGGTTGCGCCGTACTACTTCTACATGATCGAGGTCATTCGGGAGGCCATCCGGCCCGCCGTGGACAAGGGAGAGGAGCCCGAGATCCCCATCCTGGAGCGCTCCCGTCCGGACGGTTCCACCGCCGACGTGAGCTTCTGGACCTCGCGTTCCGTCCGAGAGGTGAATCGGAGTCACGTGAACTTCGTGACGGCCGACACCAGGCAGTGGGAGCAGGCCACTTCCTACAAGCTTGACACCCATCCAGCCGTGCGGGCGTTCGTGAAGAACGCGGGGCTCGGGTTCGCCATTCCGTATCTCCACGACGGACAGCCACACGACTTCGTACCGGACTTCATCGTGCGCCTCGAGCGCGCAGACGAGGAATACCTGATCCTCGAGCCCAAGGGCTGGGATCCCCGCGCAGAGATCAAGAAGGCCGCGGCTCTGCGTTGGGTGGCTGCGGTCAACGAGCTCGGTACCTATGGGCGGTGGCACTTCGAGATGGCTCGGGAACTCGGGGAAGTGTCACCCATCCTGGACCGGTATGCAGCTCGCAGCGGCTAAGGAACGCCTGGTCGGTTCGCTCCCCGCTATCGGCTGCCTGGTGGCGGTGGTTCTCTCGGCATGCACCAACTCTCCAGAGGTGGCACCGCCTGTCGTGCATATGGCGAAGGCGGCAGAGCTGGAGCTTCCCGCCGTGTCCGGCGCCCCGGCGCGGCTCCGGGTTCTCCAATACGGCCTCGAGCCGGGCTCGGGGCCCGTGATGGGCGAGTGTGCGGTCCTCCTCCTGGACCAGGCGAACGGTGTCGAGTGGCACATCGAGGCCGCCCAGGCGTGGGAGGAGTCGGAGCTCCGGGGCGACACCACGTTCGTGCGCCACACGGTGATCGGCGACTACGTGCCTGGCGACCTGGCGCGCTACGGGATGCAGCCGGGTCAGGTGGTCCGGGTGGACTGTGCGGCGTACGGCGTGCTGGGGCTGGCTCCTTCCGGGGGTTAGAGCGCCAGCTCCACGCCCGCCCCGGCTGCCAGCGCCCTGTCGTAGATGATGCGCGCCGTGGCCACGTCCTCGATGGCCAGGCCCAGGTTGATGCTCATGGTCCGCTGCTCGTCCGACGTGCGCCCCGCCTTCCGCCCCGTGACGAGCTCTCCAAGGTCCGCGTACGGCCGGGGCGTGCGGGTGAAGTGGCCCACCGTCCGATAGTAGTCCAGTTGGGCGTGGTCGTCTGTGGCGAGCAGGTCCACCTCCGCCACGGCCTCCGGGGTCCAATAGGAGTCGAAGTCCAGCGTGGTGGCGAAGGCGCCCGGTGCAAGCCACCCCGCCGGGATGGTGGGGTCGGGGTGCTTGAGGATGGGCCCGCTGGTGACCACCATCTCCATCCCGCGCACGGCTTCCTCGGCGGTGGCGACCGGCACCACCTCCAGCCCCAGGCGGGCCGCCATGTCGGTGGCGTAGGCGCGGGCCCGCTCGGGGACGATATCGTACGCGTGGACCCGCGTGAGCGGGAAGAGGGTGGCCAGCGCCTCCAGGTTCGTGCGCCCCTGCACGCCACAGGCCAGGATGCCGACCGTGGCGGAGCGGGGGCGGGCCAGGTAGCGGGCCGCCACGGCGGTTGCGGCTCCCGTGCGCGCTCCCGTCATCCACGTGCAATCCATGACCGCCAGCGGGAAGCCGGTCTCCACGTCGTTGAGGACGTAAAGCCCCGAGATGTACGGGAGGCCCCGGGACAGGTTCTGGGGGAAGCCGGACACCCACTTCATCCCGGCGGCGCCCATGCGCTCGAGGAACGCGGGCATGGCGTGGATGAACGCGTCGGGAAGGGGGTGGACGCCCGGCTTCGGAGGCATCTCCGCGGTGCCGTTGCCCTTTTCGGTGAGCGCTGCCTCGACGGCGGCGATGACGTCGGACATCGGAAGCTCGAGCGACTCCACGTCCCGCCTGGACAGGTAGAGGAGCGTCCCGCTCGGCGTCGGCCCGTCGGGCCTCACCCCACCGGGCCCCACCCCACCGGGCGTCATCCCGCCAGCGCTTCCAGAACCTGGGGGTGGAGCGCCCTGTTGGTGCTCACCGCGGAGCCGCCGTGGATGGTCTCCACGCCTTCCCGGTCGGTGAAGCGGCCGCCGGCCTCGGTGAGGATGGGGAGGAAGGGGGCCGAGTCCCAGGCGTTCATGATGGGGTCCACCATCGCCTCGGCCCGCCCCGTCGCCACCAGGGCGTGGCCGTAGCAGTCCCCCCAGCCGCGGACGGTCCCCGCCCGCTCCTGCAGGGCCGCCCACCCGGCGTCACCCACCAGCGCCTTCGGGTCGGTGGTGAGGACCAGCGCCTCGGAGAGACGGGTGACCGGTGAGACCCGGCACGCCTTGCCGTTCCAGGTGCACCCCAGGCCCGAGCCCGCCGCCACCGTCTCCCTGAGGGGGGGGAAGTGTGCGACGCCCACGGCCGCCACTCCGCCGACCTCGACGCCCACCAGCACCCCGTAGAGGGGGACGCCGCGCATGAAGGAGTGCGTCCCGTCGATGGGATCCAGGATCCACCGCACCCGGGCGCCCGGGTTGGTCTCTCCGAATTCCTCGCCCAGGACGCCGTGATCAGGGAAGCGCCGGCTGATGCGTTCCCGCAGGAGCGCCTCCGCTTCCCGGTCGGCGATGGTCACCGGACTGCCGTCGCCCTTGGCGGTGTGGTCCAGCAGGTGGCCGTAGTAGCGGAGGGTGTGGTCACCAGCCGCGTGGGCCAGCTCCAGAGCGAAGTCCAGGAGCTCCCGGACCTCGGCGGTGGGAGGTTGCTCGGGCATGGGTGGGGCCAGGATGGGTGCGGGTCAGGAGGACGCGGCGCGACGGGCCTTTCGGCGCTTGGCCTTCACGCGGTACATGTCCGCGTCGGCGGCGAAGATGATGTCGTCCATGGTCTTCATGGACGCCCGGTCGAACTCGGCCAGGCCGATGCTCACCGAGACACTCATGGAGCTCATGATGGCGTCGTGCTCCACCCGATCCACGACGCGCTTGATGTAGGGGCGCGCGCCGTCCATGCTCGTGTCGGAGAGGATGGACACGAACTCGTCGCCGCCGTAGCGGGCGACCAGGTTCATGGCGCGGTTCTCCTCGTCCAGGATCTGGGCGAACGAGCGCAGGATGTCGTCCCCGGCCAGGTGGCCGCGGGTGTCGTTCACGATCTTGAAGTCGTCCAGATCGAAGACCACCACGACCAGGGCGCGGCCACGGCGGGCGGCGGCCACCTCCTTGTCCAGGTGGATCTGCAGGCGACGGCGGTTGGGGAGCCCGGTGAGGGGATCGGAGAGCGAGAGCGCCTGCAGGTTGGCGTGGAGGCGCGCGTTCTCCAGGGCCACCGACGCCTGGCTGGCCAGGCGGTGGAGCACCGCCGTGTCGTCGTCGGTGAAGTGGCGCGGGCGCCGGCTCCCGGCGGTGAGGATCCCCACCAGGTTCCCCCCGACGAAGAGGGGGGTTCCCATCGCCGAGCCGGCCTCCAGGTGCGGGCGGAGGTGGTCGGGGACGAGAGGGCTGGCCGCCAGGTCGTCGATGACCACGGGTGCCTTCGCCTGGATGAGGCGCTCGGCGATGGGGCCGTCGAAGTCCCAGGTGAGCCCGATGGGAAGGGCGACCTCGCCGTCCGACTCCGCCACCCGGCCGATGTGCGCCGAGGGGCCGTCGCAGAGCCACACGGAGGCCCCGTCCACGTCCAGGATGTCCGAGGCGGCGCGGATCACCTTCCTGAGCACGGCCTTGGCGTCCAGGGAGCTCGTGAGCGCTCGGCCGATCTCCTCGATCTGCTCGGCCTCGCGGCGCCGCCGCTCCAGCTCCGCCACGTGGGAGGCGTTCTCCATGGCCACCGCGGACAGGTCGGCAATCCCCTGGAGGAGGTCCAGGTCCTCCTCGTTGTAGGCCTCCGGCTCGTAACTCTGGGCGCTGATGGCGCCGAGGAGACGGCCCTTATGGACCAGGGGTGCCGAGATGGCCGAGCGGGTGACCTCCGAGTCTTCGGCTCCCAGGTGCAGGATGGACCGGTCGGCGAGGCCGTCCCGGACCAGCACCGGCTTGCCCGTGCGCAGCACCTCGGACCTGGACCCGGAGAAGACGATGCCGGGCCTGTGCTGGTCTTCCCGGTCCGCGAAGTACACGATGGTGACTTCGTCCCGGCCCGCGTCGTAAAGGGACACGTAGAAGCCCGATGCCTCCAGGACGCGGGCGGACTCACGGTGGATCGCCGCGTACAACTCGTCCAGGCTCAACGTCCCCGCCAGCGTCCGTCCGATGTCGAGGAGAACGCGGTAGCGTTCCCCGACGCTCGAGCGGGATGCCCGGGTGTACGGTGCCGGCATGGAGCACACTCTGACAGGGCCCGCGCCTGGGGGGCGGGAGCGTGAGGCCAGTCCTCCGATGGTCCCATAATACGGCGGCAGGGATGAGCGAACAACAAAGAACTGGTATGGATTGCGGCTGGCCGGAGGCCGGTCCGGCCGGCGCGCCACGACCTTGGGCGGGGAGCCGCGGGGGAGCCCTAGAGGTCCTCCGGGGGACCGTGCGGGTCGGCCAGGCGCCGCTTGAGCCGCTCGACGTAGTGCCCCACCTCGAACCCCACGGCGCCCAGGAGCTTGGCCTCCCTCAGGTCCGGCGCGGCCCGGCCGACCAGGGTGCGCAGGGTTCGCATGATGATCGCCGGGCGCTTCCCCTTGAAGAAGTCCACGGCGGCGAGGCCGTGCTCCAGCCCGCGGAAGGTGACCTCCAGCTCCTCCTGGGTGGGGGGGCGGGTAGCCCTCCGGCCCTTGGGGAACTCCGGCGGGGCGGCCTCGGCGGCGAGGAAGATCTCGTAGGCCATGACCAGACAGGCCTGGGCCAGGTTCAGGGAGGAGTAGGAAGGGTCGGTGGGGATGATGGCCACCGAGTGGCACAGGTCCAGACCCTCGTTGAAGAGGCCCTTGTCCTCCCGCCCGAAGAGGATGGCCACCCTTCCCCGGCGCGACCTCGCCACGATGTCCACCCCGGCGTCCCGGGGGCGCACGTAAGTGCGACCCGCCGTGCGGGCCCGGGCGGTGGTCCCCACCACGTGGACACAGTCCGCCACGGCGTCCTGCAGCGTGCCGTGAACCGTCGTGGCCTCGATGATGCGCTTGCTCCGGTGCGCGATCCCCTCGATGCGGTGGGGGTCGAACTCGTCCGGGTTCACGAGCCGGAGCCTGGGGATCCCGAAGTTCATCATCACGCGGATGACCCCCGCGATGTTGACGACGTCCTGGGGATGATCCAGAACGAGGACGATCTTGGAGAGGGGGTGGCCCCTACTCACCGTTCTTCCGGTCGTCCTTGGAAGGGTCCTTCAACTCCCCCTTGAAATTACGGATCCCCTCCCCGAGCCCCCGCGCCAGCCCCGGGAGCTTCGTGGCGCCGAAAAGGAGGATGAGGACCCCGGCCACCAGGAGCATCTCCCCGAGCCCGAAGCTCACGAGTGCGAGGGAAGGCGTCAGGGTGTTCACGAGGATGCTCCGCGTTGGGGTGGGCGTGCCGTCACTTCAGCAGGAGCTTCGCGATGGTCTGCTTCTGCATGTTCGACGTCCCCTCATAGATGGTCCCGACCTTGGCGTCGCGGTAGAGCTTCTCCACGGGGTAGTCCCGGGTGAGCCCGTAGCCGCCGAACAGGTCGATGCACCGGGAGGCGACGCGCTGCGCCACCTCGGACGAGAACAGCTTGGCCATGGCGGCCTGGCCCAGGAAGGGCTCGCCGGCGTCCTTGAGGCGGGCGGCGTTGTAGACCAGCAGGCGGGCCGCCTCGATCTCCGCAGCCATGTCCGCGAGCTCGAACTGGACAGCCTGGAACGAGCCGATGGCACGGCCGAACTGCTCCCGCTCCTGAACGTACTTCACGGTGTGGTCCAGGGCTCCCTGGGCCAGCCCGACCATCTGGGCACCGATCCCGATCCGCCCCTCGTTGAGCGTCTCGATGGCCACCTTGTATCCCTTGCCTACGTCGCCGAGGACATGGTCGGGCCCCACGCGGACGTCGTCGAGGAGAAGCTCGCACGTGGAGGAGGCTCGGATCCCCATCTTGTCCTCCTTCTTGCCCACGGTGAGGCCCTCGCTGCCCTTTTCCACGAGGAACGCCGTGATGCCCCGGTAGCCCAAGTCGGGGTTCACGGTGGCGAAGACCACGAAGAGGCCTGCCTCCTTGGCGTTGGTGATCCACAGCTTGCGGCCGTTGAGGACCCACCCGTCGCCGTCGGGTGTCGCACGGGTGGCCAGGGCGAAGGCGTCGGAGCCGCTCCCCGCCTCGGAGAGGGCATACGCGCCGACCGTGTCCTGGGCGAGACGGGGGAGCCAGCGCTCGCGCTGCTCCTGGCTCGCCCAGTGGAGCAGGGCCTTGATCACGACGGTGTTCTGGACGTCGACGAGCACGCCCACGGCCGGATCCACCCGGGAGAGCTCCTCCACCACCAGCACCGACGTGAAGAAGCTGGAGCCGGTGCCGCCGTGGGCCTCGGGGATCTCGATGCCCATGAGGCCGAGTTGGAAGAGCTGCGCGATGAGTTCCGGGTCCATGGCCCGGGCCTCGTCCATGGCCCCGGCCCTGGGGGCGATCTCGGCGAGGGCGAAGTCCCGGACGGTTTCCTGGAACATCCGCTCGTGCTCGCCGAGGATGGTCAGAGCGGGGCGGACCTCGTGGAGGAGTGGCGACATGGGCCTGGGCACGGATGGGGTCGGACTCGTCGGGCCACGCCGAGGGGAGCAGCCCGGTACGGGAAATCTACTACCGAATGCTCCGGTCCGGGTGATCCCGCAGCCGCTGCGCAGCCCAGGCGCGGACTTCCTCCGGAGCGTGGAGCCCGGCCCGGTGGCGCGCCAACTCCTCGGGGCCGAAGACTCCCGCCTCGGTGACGATCCAGGTCACGTCCTCTACGGGCACCGCCTCGAAGTATCGGTTCCACACCTTCACCCCTGCCGGGGCGCGGAGGACCTCTTCGCCCGGGCGATCATCGGCCAGGTGCTGGGGGAATCCGAGGGGGAGGATCTTGCTGCCGTCGGTGGAAACCATCACCGGGACCCCCGCCCGGCGGGCGGCGTGGGCCGCCGCCGCGCTTCCCAGCTTGTTCACGACTCCCAGGTCGCCCACCGAGTCGGCGCCCAGGAGGACCATGGAGGAGCGGCTGGCCAGGGTGGCGGCGGCGGCGTCCACGGCGACGGTGACCGGGACCCGATGGCGGGCCAGCGCCGCTGCCAGGAGCTGTCCCTCCTGGAGGGGCCGGCTCTCGAGCACGACCACCTCCAGGCGTCGGGGGCGTGCGGGGTGGAGGAGAGCGTCGCGGACGGCGGACGAGGAGGAGAGGGTGAGGACCATGCCCTCCTCCGGGAGGAGCACCGCGGTCCGCTGGGCGAGGGTCCGCGCGTGGATCTCCAGGCTCTCCCGGAAGGCGAGGGCGGCCCGCCGGGCCGCGGAGCGGGCCGCAGAGACGTCCTCGGCACCGTCCATGGCGTCCAGCACCGCCCCGAGGAGGGCGACCAGGGGGGCCATGGCGGGCTGGGCGTCGAGGATCCGGATCCCCAGGTCCGCGATGCTGGCGCGGAACTCCGCCACGCTCTCCGCGACGGCTCGGTCGGCGCCCCTGGCGATGGCGTCGCTGGCCATCCGGGCCACCACGGAGGCGCCGGAGAGCACTTCCGCCCGCAGGGGGGCGACCAGGGGTTGGAGGCTCGGGGACCGATCCATGACGGTGGGTGGGTCGAGGGACTCCCGCTCCCCCCAGTATGGCGGATTCCGAGGGTTGACGCACGCACGAAAGCTGTCCATCCTCAGGCTCCGAGGTTCCAGCTACCCCGCGGAGACACACCATGTCCGACATCCCCAGCGATCTTCTCTACACCGAGGAACACGAATACCTGAAGGCCACCTCGGAGCAAGGCGTCTACATCGTCGGCGTGACCGACTACGCGCAAGGCGAGCTAGGGGACATGGTCTTCGTCGAGCTTCCCGATGTGGACGTTTCGTTCGCGAAGATGGATACCTTCGGGACCATCGAGGCCGTGAAGGCGGTGAGCGACCTCTTCTGTCCGGTGGCCGGTGAGGTGGTCGAGGTCAACGGCGCGCTGGAGGAGGACCCGTCCCTGGTCAACACCGATCCGTACGGAGCCGGTTGGATGATCAAGCTCCGCGTGGCGGACCAGGGTGAGGTCGACAGCTTGCTGGACGCTGCCGCTTACAGCCAACATGTGGGCGAGTAACGTCAGGAACCCCTCAAGTCCGGTAGTGACAGGGCCGCGTCCTCGCCACCACGGCGGCGCGGCCCTCTTTCATTCGTGAGGCCATCATGGCGACCCGCATAGACCTCCCCGCCGGCTTCCAGGACCGGCATCTCGGACCCGACAGCGACGACATTAGGGCCATGCTGGAGGTGGTAGGGTACCCCTCCCTCGATGACCTCATCGACCACGTGGTCCCCGAGTCCATCCGGTACCGTAGCGACCTGGACCTCCCCTCGCCGGTTCCCGAGCCGGAGCTCCTGGCGTGGCTGAAGGAGCGGGCGGAGCTGAACGTCCCCCTGAGGTCGTACCTGGGCCAGGGCTACAGCGGCACCTTCACACCCGGGGTGATCCTCCGGAACATCATGGAGAACCCCGGCTGGTACACGCAGTACACGCCGTACCAGGCCGAGATCTCACAAGGGCGCATGGAGGCGCTCCTGAACTTCCAGACCATGGTGATCGACCTCACCGGCCTGGCGATCGCCAATGCCTCGCTTCTGGACGAGGGCACGGCGGCGGCGGAGGCGATGCACCTGGCCCAGCAGGAGGGACGGGACGGCGCCAACCGGTTCTTCGTATCCGAGCTCTGCCATCCCCAGACCATCGCCGTGGTGAAGACGCGGGCATGGCCCCTGGGCATCGAGGTGGTGGTGGGCGACCACGACACCGCGGACCTCACGGGTGTGTTCGGCGCTCTGGTCCAGTATCCCGCCACCGACGGCCGCGTGCTGGACTACCGTGCCTTCGCCCAACGGGCCCACGAGGCCGGGGCCGTGGTGATCGCTGCCACCGACCTGTTGGCCTCCGTCCTTCTCACCCCCGCGGGGGAGTGGGGCGCCGACATCGCCATCGGGAACAGCCAGCGGTTCGGGGTGCCCATGGGCTTCGGTGGCCCGCACGCGGCGTTCATGTCGTGCAAGGACTCCTTCAAGCGCAAGATCCCGGGGCGTATCATCGGCGTGTCCGTGGACGCGGACGGTAACCCGGCCCTTCGCATGGCCCTCCAGACGCGAGAGCAGCATATCCGGCGCGAGAAGGCCACGTCCAACATCTGCACGGCCCAGGTGCTCCTCGCCATCATGGCCGGCGCGTACGCCGTCTACCACGGGCCGAAGGGGATCCGCTCCATCGCCCGGCGCGTCCACGACCTGACTTCGGTGCTGAAGGCCGGCGTGATCCGCCTCGGCCACGAGGTGCTCTCGGATGTGTACTTCGACACGCTCCGCATCCGGCCCAAGGGTGGCTCCCAGACGGTGCTCCGCGGGGCCCTGGAGCTGGGGATCAACCTCAGGGACTTCGGGGACGGAACGGTGGGCGTGGCCCTGGACGAGACGGTCGTCCCGGAAGACCTGGACGACCTCTTCGAGGCGTTCAACGGTGGAGCCCCGGCTCCCTTCGAGGCCCGTGACCTGGCCGGGGATCTGGACCAGTCGGACATCCCGGTGCCGTTCCGGCGCACGTCGCGCTTCCTCACTCATCCTGTGTTCAACCGTTACCACTCGGAGACGGAGATGCTCCGGTACCTCCACAAGCTGGAGTCCCGGGACCTGTCCCTGACCTCGAGCATGATCCCCCTGGGGTCGTGCACCATGAAGCTCAACGCCACCACGGAGATGGAGGGCGTCACCTGGCCGGAGTTCACGTCCCTGCACCCCTTCGTCCCAATGGACCAGGCGGAGGGATACAGGGAGATCTTCCGTGACCTGGAGACATGGCTCGCGGAGATCACGGGGTTCACGGCATGCTCCCTGCAGCCCAACTCGGGCGCCCAGGGGGAGTACACCGGGCTTCTGGTGATCCGGGCCTACCACGAGGACCGTGGCGAGGGCCACCGGAACGTGTGCCTCATCCCCGCGTCCGCGCACGGGACCAACCCCGCCAGTTCGGTCATGGCGGGGATGAAGGTGGTTGTCGTGAAGAGCGACGAGGAGGGGAAAGTGGATGTGGCGGACCTGGAGGCCAAGGCGGTCCAGTACCGGGACACGCTGTCGGCCCTCATGGTCACGTATCCCTCCACCCACGGCGTCTTCGAGAAGGGTATCCGCCGCGTTTGCGAGATCATCCACGAGAACGGGGGCATGGTGTACATGGACGGCGCCAACCTGAACGCTCAGGTGGGGCTGTCCCGCCCCGGCGACATCGGCGCGGACGTGTGCCACATCAACCTGCACAAGACCTTCGCCATCCCCCACGGCGGAGGCGGCCCGGGCATGGGTCCCATCTGCGTCAACGAGCACCTGGCGCCTTTCCTGCCCGGCCATGTCGTCCATGCGACGGGTGGCAACAAGGCCATCGGCGCCGTCTCCTCGGCGCCGTGGGGGAGCGCCAGCATCCTGGCAATCTCGTGGGCGTACATCGCCATGCTGGGGCCGAAGGGCGTCCGGCGCGCCTCGGAGATCGCCATCCTGAACGCCAACTACATGGCCAGGCGGCTGGAGAAGCACTTCGAGGTGCTGTTCCGGGGCGACCACGGCCTGGTGGCCCACGAGTTCATCATCGATCTCCGTCCCCTCAAGAAGACGTCGGGAATCAGCGAGGAGGACGTTTCGAAGCGGCTCATGGACTACGGCTTCCACTCGCCCACGGTGTCGTTCCCGGTGCATGGAACGCTGATGATCGAGCCCACCGAGTCGGAGCCCAAGGACGAGCTGGACCGGTTGTGCGACGCCCTCATCTCCATCCGGGAGGAGATCCGGCAGGTCGAGGACGGGGCGGCGGATCGCGAGGACAACGCCTTGAAGAACGCGCCCCACACGGCGGCCATGGTCACCGCGGACGTGTGGAGCCACGCATACCCGAGGAGCCAGGCGGCCTACCCGGCGCCCGCGACCAAGGAGGCCAAGTTCTGGCCCCCGGTGCGGCGCGTGGACAACGCCCAGGGCGACCGGAACCTGATCTGCGCCTGCCCGCCCATGGAGGAGTACACGGACACCGCCGCCGACTGAGGCGGCAAGGAGCGGGAGGGAGCGATGGCGAGGTTGACGTATCACGGCCATGCGACGTGCACGCTGGAGACGGACGACGGGACCCGGTTGGTCCTGGACCCCTATTTCGATGAAAACCCTGCGTGTACCATGCGGGCCGCGGAGGTGCGGGCGGACTACATCCTGGTCAGCCATGGCCACGGCGACCACTTCTCCGACTGCATTCCCCTGGCCAGGCGCACGGGCGCCACGGTGATCGGCACCGTCGAGCTGGTCCGCTTCTGCCTCGAGAAGGGCGTGAAGAACGGCCATGGGATGAACATCGGCGGCGCGTACGACTTTCCGTTCGGGCGGGTGAAGCTCACGCCTGCGCTGCACACAGGCTCCGTGGCCGGTGACACGGAGGGCACTCACACCACGGATTGCTCGGGCCTCCTCATCGGGTTCAACGGCAAGCGGGTGTACCACGCCGGAGACACGGCGCTCACCATGGACATGATGCTGCTGAAGGGGCAGGTGGACGTGGCGCTCCTCCCCATCGGCGACAACTTCACCATGGGCCCCGACGACGCGGTGCGGGCGGTGGAGATGATCGAGCCGAAGGTGGTGATCCCCATCCACTACAACACCTGGCCGGTCATCGCCCAGGACCCGGAGTCGTTCAAGACGAAGGTGGGGAGGAAGGCGGTGGTGGAGATCCTCGCGCCGGGCTCGACCTACGAGTTCTGAGCGCCGGCGCCGGGTGGGCGCGTGAGCACGGACGGAGCGCCCCTCCGCTGGCGCCTGATCATCCAGGAGGAGCCGCAGCCCGGGCCACTCAACATGGCGTTGGACCACGCCATGGCCGAGTCGGCGGGGCCGGGTCAGGGTGTGCTCCGCCTCTACGGGTGGCGGCCCCACACGGTGTCCTTCGGGCGCAATGAGCCGGCCCGGGGGGTGTACGACGTGGGGGTGGCGGAGCGCGAGGGGCTCGCCTTCGTGCGTCGCCCCACCGGGGGGCGGGCGGTGCTCCACGCCCACGAGGTGACGTACTGCGCGGTCCTGCCCGTGGGTGCCTTCGGGGGCCTGCGGGAGGCCTATGTGCGGATCAACCAGGGTCTCGTGGAAGGCCTCCGCGCCCTCGGGTGCCCGGCGGAGGTGGCGCTGGGAGGGAAGGCGCTTCCTCCGCACGCCGGGCCCTGCTTCCAGGCGCCTGCGCCTGGGGAGGTCGTGCTCTCCGGGCGGAAGCTCGTCGGGAGCGCCCAGGTACGCATCGGGGACGCCATCCTCCAGCACGGGTCGGTGATTCTGGGAGGCGACCAGTCGGCGCTGGCCCGCCTCACCGGGGCGGGTGCCGACCCAGCTCCCCCCGCGACGCTCGAGAGCGTGGCGGGGCCCAGGCCGTGGAGAGAGGTCGCCGAGGCGCTGGCCACGGGCCTCGGCCTTGCGCTCGGTGGGGCGTGGAGCCAGGGTGAGGTCACTCCCCAGGATGAGGCCGCAGCCTTGCGCTTCGCGCAGGAACGATATGCTACCGACGCTTGGACGTGGCGCCGGTGAGGAATGCCTATGAACAGGGTTGTGCGCCTCGGTCTCGTGCTGGTGCTGTCCGCTTGCGGCGGTGAGGGAAAGCCGGAAGTCTACGCCATAGCGAGCGATCCGTTCTGCCGGGAGGTCATGCCCCGCGTCGAGGCGTATCTCGCCCGCATGCAGGCCGAGCGGCCCACTCCCGACTACGAACGCTACGGCGGGCGCGTCGTGGCCGGAACCATCGGCGAGTTGCGGGACGGGATGATGGCCCTGACCACCACGGACCACGGCTCCACACAGCACCAGCAGTTCGTCAACCTCATGCCCCTCATCGAGTACGACGAGGCGCTCCAGCCCAGGCCCTACCTGGCTGAGTCGTGGGAGGTGGACGGCCCCCTCACCGAGATCACCTTCCATCTCCGCCACGATGTCTTCTGGCACGACGGCGAGCGCACCACGGCCAGGGACGTGGCGTTCACCTATGTGCGCGCCACCGACCCGGAGACCCTCTTTCCCAACGCGGCCTACTGGTCCCACTACGTGCCGGGGCCGGAGGGGGTGGAGGTGGTGGACGAGTACACGGTGAAGGTGCGCATGCGCCCCCACGCCGAGTTCATGGACCCGTGGCGCACGCTGGCCATCCTCCCCGAGCATCTGCTCAAGGACGTTCCCCCGGCGGCCCTGCGCGAGCATCCGTACGGATCGCGCTGCCCCGTGGGGAACGGGCCCTTCGTGTTCCGCGAGCACCGGGACCAGGAACGCTGGGTGTTCTCCGCGAATCCCGCCTTCCCCGTGGCGCTGGGCGGCCGGCCGTACCTGGACAGCTACGTCTACCGGATCGTGCCCGACGAGAGCACGCTGCTCAACGAGCTCCTTGCCGGCAGCGTAGACGTGTTCGTGGCGCCCCGACCCGACCAGGTCCGGCAGATCCTGGGGGCCGAGGATCTCCGGCTCCTGCAGGCTCCCTTCCGCGACTTCATCTTCGCCGGGTGGAATGCCCGACGCCCCCAACTCGCCGATGCCCGGGTGCGCCGGGCCCTCACGCTGGGCACGGACCGGCAGGGCATCGTGGACGCGCTCCTGGAGGGGTACGGACGGGTGGCCCACTCCACCCTCCTTCCGGCCCACTGGGCGTACGACTCCCTCCAGGCGTCGGCGCTCCCCTACGACCCGGAGGCGGCGCGCCCGCTGCTGGAGGAGGCGGGATGGAGCGACCGCGACGGAGACGGCGTCCGCGAGCGCGGCGACGGCACGCGCCTCTCCATCAACCTCCTCTACAACCAGGGGAACCAGGCCCGGAAGCGCATCGCCGAGATCATGCAGATGCAGTTCCGCGACATCGGCGCGGAGGTCACGCCCCAGGTGCTGGAGTTCGGGGCTCTCATCGACAAGATCAGCGACCCGGAGCAGCGGGACTTCGACGGCGTGGTGCTGGCGTGGGTGGGGGAGTTCCGCGTGGACGACACCGGCCTCTTCCACTCGGCGCACGTGGACGGACCCAACGCATACTCGGGGACGCGCAACCGGGAGCTGGACCGGCTCATGGAGAGGCTGGGCGTGGTCACCGACCGGGACGTGGCGCGGCCGCTGTGGGCGCGCTACGAGCAGGTCCTCGCCCAGGAGCAGCCGTACACCTTCCTCTACTTCCGCGATCGCCTCATGGGGGTGCGCAACGCGGTCCAGGGGATGGTGCTCGACGCTCGGGGCGAGTGGGTGAACGTGAGGGACTGGTGGGTGGAAGTACCGGAGGGCTAGACTGGGCGCCGCGGAGGGAGGAGGGAGGTCGGCGCCACTTCGGGGGCCGGGCACTTCCGCCGGCCTCTAGTGTCAGACACCTGTCACGGCCAGACTGAAGCGAACATCGGCTGGAGGTTCCGTTGCTGGCGATGCGACTGTACGGTGCGCTTCTGCAGATCCCCGGGCTGGACGCGCCCCAGCTCACGTGGCAGGAGTCCCTGCAGGGAAACTGGGCGGACACCGGCTGGATGCGGTGGCCGCTCGCGTTCTGCGCCGTCTTGGGGCTGGCCGTGTGCGTGTGGAAATTCATGGACCTCACCGCCAAGGCCCGGCTCACGAGAATGACCCTGAAGGACGTGGACGCACTCCTCGGCGAGAAGCGGATCAGGGAGGCGCTGGAGCTCACGCGCGGCTCGCAGGCCCCGGTGGGCCGCATCCTCTACGCTGGCCTCGAGCGGCAGGAGGAAGGCACCGAGCGGGTCATGAAGGCCATCGAGAACCAGGGGCTCATCGAGATGAGCAAGCTCGAGAAGGGCCTCATCGTCCTCGCCACCGTGACCAACCTGGCACCCCTTCTCGGCTTCCTGGGCACCGTGCTCGGCATGATCGATGCCTTCCAGGCCATCGAGGCGGCCGGCGAGGTGGAGGCCACCCTGGTGGCTGGTGGGATCAAGATCGCACTCCTCACCACCGCGTTCGGGCTCCTCATCGCCATCCCGGTGTCGGTGGGGCACAACTACTTCGTGTCCCGCATCGACGCCATGGTCATCGACATGGAGGAGTCGGCCCAGAAGATGGTGGACACGCTCCACGCCATCGAGGCCGACAAGGCGAGGTGAGTCGCCGTTGGCTGCGTGAAGCGGGTTCCCCTCCTCCTCGTCTGTGTCGCGGCGCTCCTCTTCCCGGCCGCCGCCCTCCTGGCGCGGAGCGGCCCCGGGGCGCAGAGCCCGCCCTCGGCCTCGGGTCCACTGGACTCGGCCAGGGACGAGATGCAAGCGGGGCGTCACTGGCACGCCACGCACATCCTCCGCCGGCTGGGGGCTGACACGGCGTCCGACCCCGCTCTCCGCCTGCTTCTGGCCCAGGCGGAGGCGGGGTGGGGGAACTGGCCGGAGGTGGCCGCGCTCCTTGAGGATGCCGTTCCCCCGGGCCCCGGGACCGGGGCGGAGGAGTCTCTCCTCCTGGCACGAGCGCTGGAGGAGGAGGCCCGACACGCCGCCGCCGCGGACGCGTACCGGGCGTTCCTGAGGGCTGCCCCTCCCGCGGACGCCCGGCGGGGGGTGGCGATGACGCGCCTGGCGCGCGTGGAACTCGCGGGCGGCCGGACCCGGGAGGCATTGGAGACGCTGGGGGCGATGCACGCACCCACGAGTGCGGTCCTGGCGAGCTGGGCCGCGGTGGAGGGCGCCGAGATCCGCGCCCGCGCCGGGGACACGGCCACGGTGGCGCGCCTTCTCGGGTTGGTCCGGGATGGAGGGGCCAGGGACGCTGCGTGGCGCATCCTACCCCGGGCCCACCTCGCCGCCGGGGACTCGGTGGGCGCCCAGTGGGCCTGGGTCGCCGCGCGGGAAGGTAGCTCGCCTGCCCGCAGAGGAGAGTCGGCGGCGGAAGCGGGGAGGCTGGCCCTGGCCCTCGGGGACAGCGCCGCCGCCCGGCGGCTCCTTCTGGAAGGGCTGGAGGTGGGGCGCGGAGCCGCTCAGGCCCGGGCCGCCGCGTCGTTGCTCTCGTACCGGGACACGGAGTTGGGGCTCACGCTGCGCATGGCGGCAGTCCTGGACGGCGTCAACGACCGGGGAGCCGCGCTGCGGGCCTACGACCGGGCCGAGCGCATCGGGCGCGAATCCGGGGCGTCGCTGCCGGACAGCGCCCGCGTCTCCCGGGCCCGGCTCATGTCCACGGTGGCTTCGAGGCAGGCGGAGGCGCTGGAGGAGTTCCGCGCCGTGCGCGCGGCCACCCGCGATCCCGGGGCCGGGGCCCTCAACCTGGAGGTCTGGGCGCGGCTGCGGGAGCGCCAGGGGCGCGAGCGGGATGCGGAGACGATCCGGGGATGGCTCCTGGAGGAGTACCCCGGCAGCTCCCAGGCCGCCGAGGTGATGTGGGCCCGGGGGCAGGCGGCGGAGGGCAGAGGACGGCTGGACGCCGCGCTCGGACACTACGCCACACTGGCCCAGCGTGCCCCCGATCACGCCCGCGCCGGTCAGGGGCGCATGCGGGCCGGCCAGATCCTCCTGGGCCGGGGGGATCGGGCCGGGGCCACGGATGTATGGGAGGCTTATCTGGACGACTTCCCGGCCGGGCGCCGGTGGCAGGAGGCCTCGTACTGGGCCGCGCGGATGCGCCTGGAACTCGGGCAGGAGACCGACGCGCGCCGGATCCTGGCCCGCCTCCGCCGGGAGGACCCCGTCTCCTACTACGCCGTGATGGGGGCCGAACTCCTGGGCGAGCGCTACACCCTCGTTCTGCCCGACGGAGGGGCACCGGCGTCTCCCCCCTGGCTGGGAGAGGGGATGACGAGGGTGAGCCTCCTGCAGGATGCCGGCCTGCTGGCGGGGGTGGAAGCCGAGGTGTCCCGGCTTACGGCGCTGGCGCGGATCTCGCCGGAGGCGCTGCTCGAGGTGGCCGAGGCTCTGGTGGAAGGTGGGTGGGCCATCGAGGGGATCAACCTGGGTTGGGAGCTCCGGGAGGCGGGGGCTCCCTGGGACCGCCGGCTCCTCGCCGTCGTGTTCCCGTTCCCCTACCGGGAGCTGATCGAGCGGGAGGCGGCGGAGTGGGGGCTCGACCCGATCCTCATGGCTTCCCTCATCCGCCAGGAGTCGGCGTTCAAGCCCGACATCCGGAGCTCGGCGGGCGCGGTGGGGCTCATGCAGGTCTTCCCCGGGACCGGAGCGGAGCTCGCCCGCCGCCAGGGGCCCGCCCGCTTCCGTGAGAGCCACCTGGAGGTGCCCGAGGTGAACCTCCACCTTGGCACGGCCTTCTACCGGGACATGAGCCGCCGCTACGACGGCGACCTGGTGTTGACGCTGGTGGCGTACAACGCGGGCCCGACCCGGGCCACCCGCTGGCGGAGGTACCCGGAGATGGGCGACCCGGCGCGCTTCACCGAACGCATCCCCTTCGACGAGACCGGGGGCTACGTGAAGAACATCCTGCGGAACCTGGCCATCTACCGGATCCTGTACGGCCCCGAGTGACGGCTCCCCGGGGCCCCGCATCCTCCGGCCGCGGGACGCTCCTGCTATCTTGCACCTCCGGCGCCACGGCCGCGCCGCCACCCAACCTTCCGACCAGGGCTCCGGTGGAGATACCTCCCAAGACCGCACCGCGCATCTTCCTGATTGACGCGTACGCGCTCATTTACCGGTCGTACTTCGCGTTCATCAACCGGCCCCTCACCAACTCGAAGGGCGAGAACACCTCGGCGCCGTTCGGCTTCACCTACTTCCTCCTGGACATCCTGGAGAAGCTGCAGCCGGACTACTTGGCCGTGGTCTTCGACATGGGCGACTCGTTCCGGGAGGAGCTCTTCCCCGAGTACAAGGCCACGCGGGAGAAGATGCCGGACGACCTGCGCTCCAGCCTGGAGCGGGTCCGCGACATCATCCAGGGGTTCCGGGCTGCGGTGGTGGAGCTCCCGGGGTACGAGGCCGACGACGTGATCGGCACGCTGGCCGCGAAAGCCAGGGACGCCGGCCTGGAGGCGGTGATCGTGTCCGGGGACAAGGACTTCTATCAGATGGTGGGCCCCGGCGTCCACCTCATGAACCCGGGCCGCGGCGGCCCCGCCGGGGTGGCGGCCGAGTGGGTCGCCGAGGAGAACGCCTCGGACAAGTTCGGCATCCCCCCGTCGCAGGTGGCGGATTACCTGGCGCTCATCGGCGACGCGTCGGACAACGTCCCCGGGGCACCCGGGATCGGGCCGAAGACGGCGGTAAAGCTCCTGGGGGAGTTCGGGTCGCTGGAGGCCATGCTGGAGCGCACCGCGGAGGTCCATCCGCCGCGCGCACGGGCGTCGCTGGAGGAGAACGCCGAACAGGTCCGCCTGTCGCGCAGGCTGGTGACGATCATGACGGATCTGCCCGTGGCGCTGGACCTGGACGAGCTGAAGGTCCAGAAGCCCGATGCCGTGCGCCTGCGGGATCTCTTCGTGGAGCTCGAGTTCCGGCGCCTGGCGGAGCGCTACACCGCGGAGGCGGGGAAACTCGCCGCTCCGGCGAGCGTCGGCGGGGGCACGGCGGCCGACGGGGTGGGTACGGCCGCCGCCGGGGTGGCTCCCGCGTCTTCCGGGGCTCCCTCCTCGTCCACGGCCGCGCCGGCTCCGTCGGGTCCCCGCACGGTGGAGACGGTGGAGGAAGTGGCGGAGCTTGCCGCCCTCCTCACGCGGGCCGGACGCACCGCCGTGGTGGCGGAGACCTCCGATCCGGACCCGCTCCGGGGGGAGCTGGTGGGGCTGGCGTTGGGCTCGGAGCCGGAGCGGATGTGGTACGTACCGCTGGGGCACCGTGCCGCGTTCGCCCTCACGTTCGAGGGCGAGGGCGAGAGCGCAGGGAAAGCGTGTAACCTGCCGGCCCTGGACGCTCCGGCGATGGCGCCGCTCCGAGCCGTCCTCGAGGACGCCAACGTGGCCAAGGTAGGGCACGACCTGAAGCGCGCGGCGCTGGCCCTTTCCCGCGCCGGCGTCACGCTCCGGGGCGAGGTGTTCGACGCGATGGTGGCCAGCTACGTCCTGGACCCGGGGCGGAAGGGGCACGGGTTGGACGTGTTGGCGGTGGAGTTCCTGGGACGGGCCGCCACCGGGCTCGACGAGGTGGTGGGGACCGGGCGCGCGCGCGTGGGGTTCGCCGAGGTGCCGGTGGAGCGCGCCAGGGACTGGCTCTGCGAGCGAGCCGAGATGGCGCTCCTGCTGGAGCGCCGCCTCACGCCGGAGATGGGGCGGGAGGGGCTGGCCGGCCTCGATGCCACGCTGGAGATCCCGCTCCTGCGGGTGCTCACGCGCATGGAGCTCGCTGGCATCGCCATCGACGCCGAGTTCTTCGGGGCTATGCGCGCGCGCCTGAAGAGGGAGCTCGACATGGTGCAGGCGGAGATCTTCAAGGTGGCGGGGACCGAGTTCAACCTGAACTCGACGCCCCAGCTCAGGCAGATCCTCTTCGAGCGCCTCGGCCTCCCGGTCCTGAAGAAGACGAAGACCGGCGCGTCCACCGACGCATCCGTGCTCGAGGAATTGGCCGCCGACGGGCACGAGCTTCCCCGGCTCCTCCTCGAGTACCGGGAGATGGAGAAGCTCCGCAGCACCTACGTGGAGGCACTCCCCCAGCTGGTGAACCCCCACACGGGGCGCATCCACACCTCGTTCAACCAGACGGTGGCGGCCACGGGGCGGCTCTCGTCCAGCAATCCCAACCTCCAGAACATCCCCATCCGGAACCCCCTGGGCAGGGAGATCCGCAAGGGGTTCGTGGCCGCTCCGGGGATGGTCTTCCTGGGGGTGGACTACTCCCAGATCGAGCTGCGCATCCTCGCCCACTTCTCCGGCGACGAAGCCTTCGTCACCGCGTTCACCCACGGCGTGGACGTCCACCGGCAGACCGCCTCGGTGATCTTCGACGTCCCCGTGGAGGCGGTGAGCCCCGCCATGCGTGCGCAGGCCAAGACGGTGAATTTCGCCACCCTGTACGGGCAGGGCTCCTTCTCCCTGGCCCGGCAGCTGGGGATCTCCCGGGACGAGGCGCGCCGCTTCATCGAGACGTACTTCGAGCGCTTCGCCGGCGTGCGGCGTTACCTGGACGAGCAGGTGGATAAGGCCCGGGAGGTGGGGTACGTGGAAACCTTGCTCGGGCGCAGGCGCTTCGTGCCCGAGCTCCAGTCGAAGAACTGGAACATCCGCCAGTTCGGAGAGCGCATCGCCCAGAACACGCCCATCCAGGGCACCGCCGCCGACCTCATGAAGAAGGCCATGATCGACGTGCAGAGCGCGCTGGACCAGGCGGAAAGCGGCGCCCGCATCCTTCTCCAGGTGCACGACGAGCTCCTGCTGGAGGTGCCCGAGGGTGAGCTGGATGCCACCCGCGACCTGGTGGTGTTCCGGATGGAGGGCGCGATGCAGCTCAACGTGCCGCTGGTGGCCGACTGGGGGGTGGGCGCCAACTGGTACGAGTGCAAGGGCTGACGCGCGCCGGCAGACGCGCTCTCGCGACCCCTCCCACACGAAGGCCGCTTCCGCCATCCGCTCGCCCCGGGGCTCCGCCCATCCTTCCTCCCGACAGCCGGCGGGAGCGAGGGCGCTTCCGCCCGCCACACCCAGAACGGGAGGGAGGATCCGATGAGCCGCACCGTGAACAAAGTGACCCTGGTGGGAAACGTGGGGCGTGACCCCGACATCCAGCTGACCAAGAACGGGACGAAGGTAGCGCACCTGTCGCTGGCCACGAACCGGCGCGTGGGCGCGGGGACCGACGCGCAGGAGCGCACCGACTGGCACCGCATCACCCTGTGGAACCGGCTGGCCCAGTTCGCCGAGGACCATATCCGCACCGGGGACCGCATCTACATCGAGGGGCGGCTGGAGTACGACTCCTACGAGCGCGACGGGATCGTCATCCCCACCGCCGACGTCAACGTGCGCGAGGTGGTCATGCTCTCGTCCCGCTCGGGCGCGGACGACGCCGAGCTGGAAGAGGCGGCCTGACCGCCGGCGGGCGGGGGTGGCTCCGCGGGGCCGCCTCCGCCCGAACCGCCGCGGTCCGGTGGCGCGGTGGGCGTCGCGCGGAGTGCCGGTGCCGCTACAGCCAGGGGTGGAAGCGCGAGTCCACCGAGAACATCACCTCCCAGCGGCCGTCGCGAAGGCCGCGGGCCACGTCCAGGCGCAGCACGTCCCAGCCCAGGGACAAGCCGGCGCCCACGGAGGCGCGCACCCCGTCGGAGTCGGTGGCCGCCCAGGCGGTGGGGAGGGTGGCTCCGGCCAGGTGGGTGGCGCCGAGGGTGGTGAAGGCACGGATTCCCACCCACGGAGGACGGAGGGGGTGGGTAGTCTCCAGGCGAGTCATCCAGAACCGCCGGCCTACGAAGGAGCGGTAGTCGTACCCGGGCAGCGTCCCCTGGCCACCCATCAGGAAGAGCATCTGGGGTGGGGTGCGCTGCGTGGCAGCGCCCCCGGCCAGCTCGGCGCGGAGCTTCCAGTCGCGCCCGGGCCCGTCACGGTGCCACGCGCCGTGCGCCAGGACGGATCCGAAGGACCGGTCCCCGATGCGCCCCACCGTCCCCACGACGGTTCCCCGGCCGGAGGCAGGGAGGGGGAAGGGGACGCGCCCCTCCGCCGACCCCAGGACCCCCTCGGCGACGGGGCGCACGGCCCGACGGTCGCCGGAAAGGACTCCTTCCGCAGAGGCGTGGCGCTCCCAGCCCAGGGTGAGTTCGGGCCCTGCGTCGGGGAGCGTCCCGCGGAAGGTCAGGCGCGCACCCCGCGCGAAGTACGGGTCCAGGAAGTCCTCGCCGCCGAGGACGGCGCCCAGGCTCCCGAGGATGGGGGCCGTCCCCGGCAGCGGGCCGATGTCGCGGAGCGCGTCCCAGAAGACATCGAGGACGGGGACCACCCTGTCGGGAGGTGTGGTGGCGGAGAGCGAGAAGGAGGGCTGGTCCCTGCCCACCGAGTAACCGGCGGAGAAGCGGAGGAGGGCGTTCGGCTGGGGGCGCAGATGGATCCCCCCTCCGACGAAGACACCCTCCGCGCGGTTGTAGCGCAGGGCATCGGAGAAGGAGCGGAGGTGGAGGCGGTACGGGGAGAGCCCCGTGAGCGCCCGGCCGGTGAGGATCTGCTGCGCCTGGGCGCGGATCTCCTCCAGGGAGGGCGCCGGGGTCAGCCCCTCCTGCTCCACGTCGTCGAAAAGCCCCCGCTCGAAGGGGAAAGCCTCCCGCTGCTCCCTGGGCAGAGCGGTCACGCCCCTCGGCGAAGTGAAGGCCAGCAGGGGAAGCTCTTCGTTGAATTCGTACCCACCGATCTCCCAGCGGCCCCGGATGATGCTCCCGGCCAGGAAATCCAACTGCGGGATCTCGCGGCGGAGCTCCGCCTCCTGCCGGTAGGGTAGCCAGTGCTTTCCCAGCCAGAGGGAGTTGTCCAGCCAGATGCGGATGTAGTCCAGGTACGGATCCACGTACGACGCGGGCGTGAACGTGAAGCTCATGCGCACGATGGCCGCGGCTGCGCGGTCCAGGAACACCGATCCCAGGAAGCCATCCCCGTCGGGGTTTTTCGGCCTGACGCGCACCTCGTAGACCCTGACCTCTCCTGCCCCCTCCCCGTAGCGGAGCGTGAGGGAGTCGGCCAGGAGGTAGTCGTAGAACTCCGGCCCGCCCGGGGCCATGGGGTGCAGGACGGACTCCACCTCATCACCGTCGCCCAGACGGATCCGGTCGCCGTAATCGTCCAGGACCACGATGAGGTGGTCCAGGTGGTAATGGATGTTGGTGGGGAGGACTTTCTGGTCGCGGAGGCCGACGATGCGCTGCGCCGTCTCGTTGGGAGCCCGCCACAAGATCTCCAGCGCGACCTGGTCCGCCTTCACCAGGGTCCGCTCGTCGGTGTCCGGGCGGTCCAGGAAAAAGTAGACGTACCCGCGAGCTTTCCCCCGGTAGGACCAGAAGGCCGTGTCCACCAGCGTGGAGTGGCGCTCCAGGCGAGCGCGCCGGACCAGCCCCAGGACCCTGGGGTCGTTCCAGACCTCGCGCTCCTGGGCCCGGGCGGCCTCGGCGCAGAGCGCGACGGCGACGGCGGCCAGGACCGGGAAGAGGGCCGTCGGGCGTCGGGGGGAGGAAACGCGCACGGGGAAGGTCCCGGCGCCGTCAGTCCGCGGTCCAGAACCCCGACAGAGACTCCCCGTGGGGGCTCTCGCGCAGCTTTTCGAAGGCCCGGTTGCGGATCTGGCGGATGCGCTCGCGGGTCACGCCCAGGAGGGAACCGATCTCCTCGAGGGTGCGCTCCTCGCCGTCGTCGAGCCCATAGTACAGGTACAGGATCTTGCGCTCGCGCTCGGTGAGGTAGGTTTCGAACATGTGCTCGAGGAAGTCGCGGCGCGCCATGGCCTCCACGTCCTCCTCGATGTCGCCGGTGTCGGCCCCGGCAAAGCGCTCGCCGAAGCTGGAGCTGTCCCGGTCACTTCGGTCGATGGGGGCGTCGAGGCTGAGCTCCGACGCCGCGACCCGGCGCAGCGCGCGGATGGTCTCCAGGGGCTCACCCATCTCGTCGGCGATCTCCTGGTCCGTGGGCGACCGTCCCAACTGCTGGGTGAGCTGGGTGTCGGTGCGGGCCAGCCGGGCCAGGTTCGAGTTCTGGTTCAGCGGGATGCGCACCGAGCGCGTCTGCTCGGCCAGGGCCTGGAGCACGGTCTGGCGGATCCACCAGACCGCGTACGAGATGAACTTCACGCCCTTGTCGGGATCGAACTTCTTGACCGCCTTGAGGAGGCCCTCGTTCCCGATGCAGACCAACTCCGCCAGACCCAGCCCCCGACCCTGGTACTTCTTCACGTACGAGATGACGAACCGGAGGTTGGCGGTCACCAGCCGCTCGGCGGCCTCCTTGTCGCCCAGGCGCGCCCGGCGCGCCAGCTCCCGCTCCTCACGGGGATCCTGGATCAGCGGGTACTTCTCGACGTCCTGGAGGTACTGGTCGAAGGAGTCCAGCCCACGAGAAGACGAAAACATCCGTTTGCTCTACCCTCGACGTATTTGTTGGCGACCCGGCGCCGGTCAGCCCGGCGAAAAACAAGGGACCCTCGGGGGAGGGACCCTGGATCGAAGACGGTCGAGCCGGATGGTTCTCGGCGCGTAAGCGAAGTTATAAAAGCCTGTTTCCAGGGTAAAGGTACTCACCCTGGATCGGGGGTGGGCCGGGGCGCGCGGGGGTGGGTCTCAGGAGACGAGGAACTCGGCCCGGAGGCTCTCCCGCCCCGGTCCGTCCAGGCGGAAGTAGAGGTTGGGGGAACCGGCGCCGCTCATCTCGACGCGCCGGAAGAAGGCGCTCTCCGCCACGTTCTTGGCCGGCAGGGTCCCCAGATCCACCCGGGACACGTGGGCTCGGCGGCGGAACACGAAGAGGGGCGTGTCCCCCCGCACCACCACCCATCCGACGGCGAAACGGGGTGCTCCAGGGAGGCGATGGCCCCCCGCCGGCGTCCCGCGAAGCCCGCCTCCCGGGGCCATGATGTCCCCCTTCAGGGCACCCCGGACCCACCAGGGAAAGTCCTCGGGGCCGCTCCAGCGGGGCTGTGCCAGGGTCAGCCAGACCTTCGCCCAGACCAGCTCCACGGCGAACGCGAAGGCGCGCACCTGAGATCCTACGACCCGCGCCGCCGCCAGGCTGACGGCCAGCGTGACGGCCAGCGCCACGGCGGGGAGGTCGAGGACAAGGACCACGCTGCCCAGCACGGCCGCGTCCTCCAGGAGCGCCACCAGGAACCGATTGGGCATTTGCTTGGAGTCCAGCCAGAAGAGGACGCCCCCGCCGGTGCGGGTGGCGTGGGCGGCCGACGCCAGGGCGGCGGCGAGGAGCGTCCCCGGGATGACCACGGAAAGGGGCTGTCCGTCCAGCAGGAGCAGGGCGAGGAGCGCGCCGGCAACGGGGCGGATGATGGCGTGGGAGGCGTTCCAGAAGAGCGCGGCGGACGGGAGGAGCTCGGTCAGGAGCTCCAGGAGATAGAAGGTCCCGACCATCACCAGAACGCCGGTGGAGTTGAGGTCTCCCAGGGCGCCGGGGAGCGCGTCCCACCAGTGCAGCGCCGGCGCGGCGCCGAGAAAGAGGAGGGTGAGGTAGAGGTCCACTCCCGCGGCCAGCGCCAGGGGCACGAGGGCCAGGAGCTCCGGGGGGATGGGGAGAAGGCTCATCGGATCCAGGTGCCCGGGGTCCGCCGGATCAACAGCGGGACGGCGAGGGTTGTCCTATGGCAGACGTCAGGTGGTCGGTAGACTAGCGGGGTGGCGTCGAAGCAGGGTAGACGGGTGGTCACGGCAGAGCAAGCGGAGGGTGGCGCGTGGGACCGGGAGTGAGAGAGAGGGCAGGCACGAGGCGGACGTTTGCGGGCGTTGGTGCGGTGGCCCTGATCCTCCTGGCGGCGGTGCAGGCGGGCGCCCAGCAGCGCGACACGTTACGCCCCGACACCATGGTCTTCCGCATCCCGGAGATCCGGGTGCTGGCGCGCAGGCCGGTGACCACGGTGGGGGGCGCCAGCGCCATCGAGGTCACCGTGGACTCGCTGACCCTACCCCCGGCGCCCACGGTGGAGGAGGTTCTCCGCGAGCTTCCCGGCGTCCACATCCGCACCAACTCCAGGGGCGAGGCCGAGATCTCGGTGCGGGGCTCCGAGTCCCGGCAGGTCGCGGTGCTCGTGGACGGCGTGCCCATCACCCTGGGGTGGGACGCGCGCACCGACGTGTCCGTCCTTCCCGCAGCCGCGCCCCACGAGGTGAACCTCGTGAGAGGGCTTTCGTCCATCCTCCACGGGCCCAATGTGCTGGGGGGCGTGGTGGAAATGAGCGTCGCCCGCGGGTTCACCTTCCCGTCGGCGTCCTCGGCGCAGGTCACCGCCGGATCCGACGGGACCGGCGGCTTTGGCACCACGGCGTCCGCGTCCGTCCCCGCATGGACGGGCGGAGGGCAGATCCTCTTTCGGGCCGGGGCAGGCTTTCGCGATTCCCCGGGCGGGCCTCTCGCCTCCGGCGTGACGGAGCCGGTGCCCATCGACGACGAGCTGCGCCTCAACACCGACACGCGGAGCCTGGACGGGTTCTTGGCCCTGCGCTACGTCCGGGACGCCGGAGGATGGCTCACGTTCTCGGCCACCTCCTTCCAGGCGGAGCGGGGGATCGCAGGCGAGCTGGACGTGGAGAACCCGCGGCTCTGGCGCTACCCGCACATCGCCCGGACCATCGCCGTGGCCTCGGCGGGGACCGGGGACCGGATCACCCCGTTCGGGCGGGGCGACATGGAGTTGAGCGTCGGTCTGGACCGGGGACGGACGGAGATCACCTCCTACACCGACCGGACCTACGACGTGACCGACGGCACGGAGAACGGGGACGCCCGCACCACCACCGTGCGCCTCCTGGCGGACCACAACCTGGGATCGGTCGGCGACCTGCGCATGGCCATCACCTGGGCCGACATCCGCCAGGACATGGACATCAGCGGTGTGGCGAGCTCCTATCGGCAGCGCCTCTCCAGCTACGGCCTGGAGTCGGCGTGGCGCGTGGTCGAGCGCTCCGAGGGACCGGTGCGGGCATTCCGGGTGAGCTTCGGCGGCGCCCTGGACCGGGGTGATACCCCGGAGACGGGTGGCCTTCCCTCCATGGGATCCCTGAGCGACTGGGGCGCCCGGCTGGGCATGACCGCACTCCTCGGGAAGGGGCAGACGCTCCTCCACGCAGGGGTGAGCAGGAGAGGGCGCTTCCCGTCGCTGCGCGAGACGTACTCGGAGGCGCTCAACCGCTTCGAGCCGAACCCGGACCTGCGCCCCGAGCATCTCGTGGCGTACGAAGGCGGGGTGACGACACGCCTGGGGCAGGGCGAGCTCCAGGTGGTGGGGTTCCACCACGAGCTCTCGGGCGCCATCCGGCGCATCACCCTGCCGAACAAGAAGAGGAAGAGGGTGAACTCGGACGAGCTCGCGAGCACGGGGGTGGAGCTTCTCTTCTCCCAATCCACAGGCCCGCTGGAGTACGGGGGTGACTTCACGCTCCAGTCGGTGGAGCTCGAGGACCCGGCCAACCCGGTATCACGGGAGCCGGAGAACGTCCCCGACGCCAGCGGCGGCGCCTACCTGCGCTTTCCCCTCTTCGCCGGGATCACCGCCACCACCGAGGCGCGCTACACGGGATCCCAGTTCTGCCAGCACCCGGACACCGGCGCCGACGTGGAGTTGGAGGGCGGAATGCTGCTCCACGCCGAGCTGGGCCGGTCCTGGGCGGTGCGGGGCTCTCGGGGCGGGGTCTTGTCCAGGCTGGAGGCCAGCGCCGCCGTGGACAACCTAGCGGACAAGCTGCTCTACGATCAGTACGGGTTGCCGCGGCCGGGGCGGCTCCTCCGGTTGCAGCTCAGGCTGTTCTGACGGCCCGAGTGGTGCGGGAAGGCACGGAAGGCGTCTCGCCTGCGGCCGTCATGCGACGGTACGCCGGATCGCCCACGCCCCTCCCGCGAGGGTCGCCAGCGCCAGGAGCGCCATGACGCCGACGATGCCGTGGAGCGCTACTCCAGGCCCCGGCTCGACGATCTTCACCAGTCGGGCGGTCCTGGCCGCATACCAGGCACCCGGCTCCACGCCGAAGGCGTCCCGGAACGCCGCACCCGGTTCTCCGTCCGCGGTCCACCAGTGCCGCACGTGCTCCTCGCCGAACTCGGCCGTGAGATCGGCGAGGACATGGCGATCCGCGGGCTCCAGGAACGTGTTGACCAGCGCTGCCGAAAGCGGCGTGGTGCCCAGAAGCCCGACCGGGGAGCTGAGCCCGTATGAGGACCGAGGCGAGGCCGGCGACGAGGGTTCGAGAAATAAGGTCGCGCACCCCTCCTCCACTCCCGCCACGCACTGCTCCTGGGCCAGGGTGAGGAAGCCCTGCATGTGATCGGGGCGAGGGATTCCGAGCGTGCCCTGGCGCTGGAAGCCTGAGCCGAACCGCGTAGCGAAGGTGACCCCGGCTGGAGTGCTGGGCGTGAGCGTGTACGCCAGAGCGGCGCCCCCGAGCGCGAGCCAGCGCCGGACCGCCTCGCCCGGGAGCCCGTAGCGGGCCACCGCCTGGCAGACGCCGAGCCGGGCGGCGCTCGTACCGCCGGCGAGGCGCACGGTGTCGCCGCTTGCCCTGCGCCAGACGGGGAGGGCCGCAACGCAGTAGGTTCTGCCGCCACGCTCGCCGAAGTAGTACTCCGCCTCGGATCCGAGGCGGACGCCGGCGCCCGGATAGCCACCCTGACGGACGTCGAAGTAGGCGAGCCCCAGCGCCACGTGGGCCCCGCCGCGGAGCGCCTCCGCGGCTTCCACGAGAGCCTGCGAGCGTGCCGCCTCCACCTCCTGCGGAACGGCGTTCGCGGGGGCGATGAACGCGAGCGGCCCCTCGTGCTCGAGGGTGGCGGGGATGATGGTCTCGGCCAGGCGGATGCGTTGCAGCCGAGCGTTGGCGAGCCCCACGTCCTCGTGCAGCACGCGCTCGTAGACGACGTCCTGCGGGGGCGCGGGGAAGGTGAACTCCTCCGCGGAAGGCGGGAGTAGCCGGATCGCCACGGCGGCGGACCCTGCCAGCGCCAGGCCGACCCAATGCCTCATGCGAAGCGCCATCTCGTGCTCCTTGCGGCCAGCGCGAGCAGAAGGAGGATCCAGAGGGAGGCGGTGAGCACCTGGGTCCCGAGCCCCGCATGGCGGACGGGGCGGCTCGCGAGGAGCCAGTCGTGCCACTCCTGCATGAGCGCCTCTCCCTGGAGGCTGGACGCCGCCTCGAGAGCGACGAGGGGGGCGTCGTCGGCGTGGGCCAGGAGGCGCCCCCAGGACCCCTCCCCTCCCCGCACGAGGGCGAACCAGAGGAGGGAAGCGCGCACGTCCACTCCGAAGGGCACCGTCCAGAGGCGGTTCTGCGCCGAGGTGTAGCGGTCGAGGAAATCGGCGAGAAGCCGGTCGCACTGAGCCAGGTCGCCGCTCGAGCAGGACCGGAGCTCCAGCGGAGCGCCCCGGACGAACCTGGAGGCGTTCTGCCGGACCAGCAGGAGACGCTCCTCGGGCGTGTACCGATCCTCGAGCAGCCCTTCGGAGGGTAGGAGCCCGAACGCCGTGAGACACGATGTCGGCTCGCCGGCGAGGCACGCCTGCGCGGCGTGGGATGGCGCCAGGGCCACCTGACGGTAGATCCGCTCGGGATCGTCGGGAGGCTTCACGGCGCTCACGGTCCACTCCGCACCGACTCGCGTCGCCACCAGATCTCCCTTGAGCGACTGGCTGATGACCTCGCGGACCCCCGTCTCCATGTAGCTCCGGGGGTGCCAGCGCGCGCCCTGGACGATGCGGACGGTGAATTCCGACGAGTTGTACGCCACCACGTCCCGTGACCACTGGAAGAACATCCGGTCCGCGGCGAGGGCAGGGCTCGCGCTCAACCACGGCGCGTAGTCGCTCTTCCACACCCCCCCCACCACCTCTTGGGCCACCCCCCCCTCGCCGGGAACCACCAGGACGGTGAGCAGCCCGATGGAGACGGTGTCGAGGGGGATGTGGACGTCGCGGGCTCTGCGCGCGGCGGCCTGGGCCACGGCGGCGCGCCGGCGCGCATCCTTCAGGAGGGGCACCAGGGTGTCCAGGTGCTGAATCAGCTCCTGCTCCGTCTGCTGCGCTCCGGCCGGCCCCATCGCCGCCAGCATGGCGGCGAGGACGAGAGCGGCGCAGCGGAGGGATCGCCTAGACATCGATGAGGAGCCAGGACCCGGAGAAGACCTCGAAGGGGCCGTTGCGGCTCACCAGGGCTCGGAGGAAGGTCCCGACCACGTCGACGCGCTGGAACGCCTCGAAGTGGTTGCCCAACAGGTCGCCGGCAGTCCCGCCGACGAGCATGAAGGCGAGGAGCCCGGTCACCACGATCATGGTGGTCCGGACGGTGCCCGCGGCCAGCGCGAACAAGAGGGCGTACGACGCCATGATGGAGGCGAGGAACCGCACGGTCAGGGCGTTCGGGTAGGCGTTCAGCCCGGCGGGTAGCGCCACCGATGCCGCCGCTAGGTGGGCGCCCGCCCAGAACGACGCTGCCGGAAGCAGCGCCAGCACGGTGCCTGCGCCCATCTTGAGCGCGGCGTACTGCCACCGGCGTAGCGGCAAGCTGAGCGCGTAGACGTGGTGGAGCTGGTGATCCCAGTTCCAGGAAGAGAGCGCCAGGGTGATCCCGGTCACCGCCGCGAGCGCTGGGAACACAGGCGCCCAGAAGGCGCTGTTCATCGTGAACTGGTAGGCGCTGATCGTCTCATGGGGGAACGAGCCCCATGACCCCAGCCCCTGGATGGAAAGGAGCGGCAGCGCGAACGCCGCCACCACCAGGGGCAGGAGGACGACCTTGATCTGCTTCCAGTGCAGGAAGAGCATCGGCTGGTACATGCGTCAGCTCCGGTGAGGGGTCCTGGGACGGGACGAGCGCAGGAGCTCGACGAAGCCGTCCTCGAGGTCGAGGTCCACGATGTCGCGGAGTACCGCGCCGGAGGACTCGAACCACGCGCGCATGGAGTCCTGCCAGCCGCGCACGACCCACGTCTCCACGGCCGGCGAGCCGTTGGCCTGGTCCCGCGAAAGGATGGTGAACGGCGCGTCGGCGGGCTCCACGGGAGCGCCGGCGACCTTGATGCGCTTGATGCCGTTCTTGAAGACCTGCATGGGGAGCTCGGCGACGAGGGCGCCGTCGTCCATGACGCCCACCCAGTCGCAAATGCGCTCCAGTTCGTGCACGAGATGGCTGGAGACGAACACCGTTGCGTTTGTCTCGCCCACGTAGTCGAGTACCGCGGTGAGCACGTCGCGGCGCACCACCGGATCCAGCCCGTCGGTGGGCTCGTCCAGGACGAGGAGCGAAGGGCGCTGGGAGAGGGCGAGGAGGAGCAGGAGCTTCCCCGTCTCGCCCTTGGACATGCGCGAGATCTTCCAGGTGGGGTCGAGCCCCAGGCGCTCCATGAGTTCCCTGGCCCACCCCTCGTCCCAGGGCTTGAAGAAGGAGGCGTGGTAGCGGACCTGTTCGGCGACGGTGAGGGCGGGGTAGACGTGGGGCCGCTCGGGGACGTAGCCGACCTTCGCCAGGATCCGGGGCATATCCCGGGGCACGTCCATGCCAAGGACGCGGATCTCCCCGTGGTCCGGCTTCATCATCCCCATGCACATGCGGATGGTCGTGGTCTTCCCGGACCCGTTGGGTCCCAAGAACCCGTAGATGGATCCCACGGGCACCCGGAGTGAGATGTCCCGGAGGGAGAAGGACCGGTCCGCCTTCCAACCCAGCCCGCTCAGCTCGATGGCGCTATTCACGGATGTCGACTCCGGCTTCGGCCCTGAAGGCGTGCGCGAGCTCCTCCACCCCGATCCCCACCCGCGCGGCGCTCTGGAGGAGCTGGCGCACCAGCTCGGCGGCCTGGGTCGCACGCTCGTCGGCCCGCCGGGGCGCGGGGACCTCCCTCACGAACGTCCCCTGTCCGTGGCGGATCTCCACGAACCCGTCCAGCGCGAGGTCGCGGTAGGCCTGCACCACCGTTGCCGGGTTGATCCGCAGGGTGTGGGACAGGGCGCGCACGGAGGGGAGACCGTCCCCGGCCGAGAGCTCCTCCGCGGCGATCGCCATTCGCACCCGGGCGGCGATCTGCTCGTAGAGAGGGGTCGGGCTTCGGGGGTCGATGTCGTCGAACATGAGGTGCGGTGGGCTTCCTACTGTACGGGTGTATCGGTGTACTAATACAGTAGGGCGCCCCGCCGTCCGGAGTCAAGGATCATGTGGCGGGCCTGGGCCGGACTGGCCGTCCCCGGGCGGCCCGGGCGGTTCGCCTAACCCGCGATTCCTTTGCGTTTCGCCTGCCGCAACCCGAACTTGCCCCCATGGACTCCGACCACCGTTCCCTGGAGAAGGTGCGGGCCGCCCTGGGCGCCGACTTCGACGTGCTCCGGCTGCTGGGACGCGGGAGCGTGGCGACGGTCTACCTGGCCAGGGACCGGGCGCTGGGGGTGCCGGTGGCCATCAAGGTGCTCCGGCACGAGAAGAGCGCCGACGAGACGGCACGCCGCCGCTTCGAGCGTGAGGCTCGGGCAGCCGCCTCCCTGGCCGATCACCCCCACACGGTGCCCGTCACGCGCTTCGGGCGCCTTCCCGACGAGACCCCGTACCTGGTCATGCACTACGTGCACGGCCGGACCCTGGAGGAGCGGCTGGCGGCGGAGGGACAGCTCGCGGTCAGCGAGGCCGTGCAGGTCCTCAAGGAGGTGGCCTCCGCGCTGGCGTTGGCGCACGAGAAGGGGATCGTGCATCGCGACGTCCGCCTCGCCAACGTCCTCTGGGACGAGGAGAAGGGCCGGGCGCGCCTCACCGACTTCGGGATCGCGGCGGTCATCAGCCCCACGGGCACAGAGATCACGCGTCTCACCAAGACCGGGCAGCTCCTGGGCGACCCCGCCCACGTGAGCCCTGAGCAGCTCCTGGACGAAGGCGTCACCGAGCTGTCGGATATGTACCTCTTCGGGATCCTCGGCTACGAGCTCCTGGCGGGGAGGGGGCCGTACGACGCGCGCGCCCCCACCGATTGGATCAGCGCCCATCTCAACAAGGAGCCCCGGGACCTCCGGGAGCTCCGCGCCGACGTCCCGCCGGAGGTGGCTGATCTCTTGCGGCGTTGTCTGGCGAAGCAGCCGAAGCACCGCCCCTCCGCCAGGGACATCCTCCGTGCGCTGGAACCCGGGGGAGCGCCCGGGGCCGCTTCCACCCCCGCGGAACTCCGCGAGCCCGGGCCCGCGGACCTGGCCGAGCTGGTGCAGCGCCGCGTGCCGCATATCGTCCTCTTCACCCTGGGCGTCGGGGTCACGCTCATCGGCCTCGCCGAAGCCATGGAGAATCTCCTTCCACCGCAGACGATGATCCTCACGGTGGTCTTCGTGGTGTCCGCCGTGCTGGCTTCCGCCGTCATCGCCTGGTTCCACGGGGAGAGGGGAAGGCAGCGCGCGCCCGCCGCGGAGTACGTGCTCCTGGGCCTCATCGGGCTGGTCTGGCTGGTGGTGAGCGTCATGGCGGTGCTGTAGCTTCTCCGCCGACGAATCCGACCCGCTCTGCAGCGGAGTGCCCACACGATGAAGCCCGTCCGCGCCATCCTCGCCTGCGCCGCAGCCCTGATCCTCCTGGCGCTCCCCGCCGCGGCCCAGGCCCCCGTCCACATTCCCCAGGACGCGCCCGCGCGCTACCACCGCCTCCCGCCCGTCCGGGAGCAGGCCAAGGAGATGCAGACGTGGGTGGAGGCGCGCCTGACGCGCGTGCTCCCGGCGCTCATGGCCGAGCACGGCGCCGACATGTGGATTCTCTCCATGCGCGAGTACGGCGAAGACCCGGTGTTCTGGTCCATGATCTCCGAGACCACCTTCGCCGCGCGCCGCCGCTCCATCTATGTGTTCACGCGCAGGCCCGACGGCACGGTGGAGCGCCTGGCGCTGGGCGGCACCTCCCAGGGTGGCCTCTTCGAGATCTACCGCTCGCCCCACCCCACCCCGACCGGTCGCCAGGCGGAGCTCTGGGGCGACGAGCAGTGGAGGCTGCTGCGGGAGATCGTGGACGACCGTAACCCCGGCAACATCGTCCTGAACATCGACGACACCTGGGCGTGGGCCGACGGTCTGGGGGCCGGCGAGCGGGAGGCGCTGGAGAAGGCATTGGGGCCCGACAACCTGAAGAAGGTGAGGCGGATCCCCATGCTCGCCGTGGACTACATCGCCACGCGCGTTCCCGAGATGATGCCGCGGTACCGGGAGATGATGGAGACGGTCCACGCCATCGTCTCCGAGGCGTTCTCCAACGCCGTCATCGAGCCCGGTGTGACCACCACCGAAGACGTGCAGTGGTGGCTCAGGCAGAAGTTCGTGGACCTGGGGTTCACCACCTGGTTCCAGCCCTCGGTGGACGTGCAGCGCGCTGGCGACATCCCCCAGGGCGAGGGACCCGTGGTCATCCAGCGGGGCGACCTGATCTGGACGGACGTCGGCCTGGTGGGGATGCGCCTCAAGACCGACACGCAGCACGACGGCTACATCCTCCGTGAGGGGGAGACGGACGTTCCCGCGGGGTTGAAGAAGTGCCTGGCCACGAGCAACCGCGTGCAGGACATCCAGCTCGAGGAAATGAAGCCGGGGCGCACGGGGAACGAGGCGCTGGCCGCGGCGCTGTCGCGCATGAAGGAGGAGGGGATCACCGGCTCGCTCTATTCCCACCCCGTGGGCGACCACGGTCACGGCGCCGGGCCCCTCATCGGCCTCTGGGACCGGCAGGAAGGCGTTCCCGGGCGCGGCGACGCCAGGATCCGCCCGTCCACCTGGTATGCCCTGGAGCTGCAGGCCACCGTCCCTGTCCCCGAATGGGGTGGCAAGCCGGTGAACTGCCGCCAGGAGGAGGACGTGTGGCTGGACGCCGAGGGGAACCGGCGCTTCGTCTTCCGCCGTCAGGAGAAGTTCCATCTGGTGTGGTAGGCGCGCGAGCGCGCGAAGCACCCGGACTCGGGGATGGGGCCTGAGGGCCCCGCCGGAGCCACGCTACGTCACTGGGCCCGCAACGCCTCGTTGGGATCCACGCGAGCGGCCCGCCTCGCCGGCACCCAGGTGGCCAGCAGGGCGACACCGACGATGACGGTGGCCGTCGCCCCGTACGTGAGAGGGTCGGCGGGGCTCACACCGAAGAGCACCGCGCGCATGAGGCGCGTGGCGCCCAGCGCGCCCACCATGCCGGAGGCGACGCCCACCAGGGCTACGCACAGGCCCTGGCGGAGCACCATGCGCGTGACCCGTCCGGGCTCGGCTCCCATGGCCATGCGCAGCCCCATCTCCCGGGTCCTCCTCCCCACCGCGTACGAGATCACGCCGTAGATCCCCACGATGCCGAGCACGAGCGCCATGGCGGCGGCGATGGCGAGCATCACGAGGGTGAACGAGGTGCGGGCGAGGGAGTCGCGCTCCAGGCTCGCCATCGTGCGCACTCCCACCAACGGCCGCCCCGGGAAGCTGGCGAGGACCTCCCTGCGGACCTCCTCCAGGAAGCCCGGGGTCCCCGTGCGTCCACTGCGCACGACGTAGGTCATGCTCCGCTGGACGAAGAGCGCGTCCCGGTCGCTGATTTCCGGCCAGTAGTCCCGGATGGCCATGGGCCAGTACACGATGTCCACAGGGTCCTGGTCCAGGCCGTCGTCGCGCACGTCGCCCACCACCCCCACGATCTCTCTCCAGTTCCCGGGCCCGAAGCCCGTCGAGATGCGTCGGCCCACCGCCCGCGCGGGATCGCCCCACACCTCGCGTGCGAATCCCTCCGTGATCATCACCACGCGGGCCAGCTCCCGGACGTCGTCCCAGGTGATGGCACGCCCGGCGACGACCGGGTTCCCGATGGCCTCGTGGTATCCGCCGCCGATCCACTTGAAGCGCTTGATCGGGCCCTGCTGACCTTCGGGAAGAGGGAAGTCCTCGACGTAGATGGGGTCGAACCCCGCGCCCGTGCCCATGGGCACCGTGGTGGTCAGTCCCACGGCTTCGACGCCGGGGAGACGTGCCAGGCGCTCGGCCAGCGCACGATGCGCCTCGGGAACGTCGGCGTCGTCTTGCGTCGTGACGTCCGTGGCCGTGAACGTGAGGAGGCGCTCCGGATCGGAGTAGCCGGGGCTCACCTGGCTCAGCGAGACGAACGTGCGGATCATCAGGCCCGAGCCCACGAGCAGGATCATGGCCAGGGCGAGCTGCACCACCGCGAAGGCGTTCCTCACCATCCCGCGGGAGCGACCCGTGCCGGTGCCCTGTCCGCCTTCCTTGAGCGCCGCGCACAGGTCCAGGCGCCACGCCCGCGCCAGGGGGAGAAGGCCGAGGGCCAGGCCGCTGCCCAGCGAGAGGAGGACGGCGAGGAGGAGCACGCCTGCGTCCAGGTCGATGTCCTGGAGGCGGGGGAGGTCGGCGGGGCCCAGCGAGCGAAGCAGCGCGAGCCCACCCACGGCGAGCCCGACGCCGACGGCGCCGCCCAGCCCGCCCAGCGTGACGCTCTCGGTGAGGAAGCGCAGCACCAGGCGCCGCCTCGACGAGCCCAGCGCGGACTGGATGGCCACCGCCCGCTCGTGGCTCTCCGACTGGACCAGCAGGAGGTTGGCCACGTTGGCGCACGCGATGAGCAGGATGATGGCCACCCCCGCGAGCACCACCCAGAGGACCTCGCCCACGTTGCCCACGAGGTCGGCCTTCAGCGGGTGGAGAACCGGGGCCGCGCCCATCTCGCGGAGCGTCTTGAGGTCGACGCCACCCGGGTAGCGCTCGGCCGCCACGGGGAGGAGGCCCTCCATCTCCGCCAGCGCCTGCCCGGGAGTCACGCCTTCGCGCAGACGCGCGATGCTCCGGAGGGTGAACTGCGTCAGGGTCAACTCCGCCTTCGTGTACCGGAACGGATGGTAGTATTCGGCGGGCTGGTCCATGACCCGGAACCCCTCGGGCATGACGCCGATGACCTCCCGGGGGATTTCCCCGAGGACCACCGTCCGGCCGATGACGGCGGGGTCGCCGCCATGGCGCCGCGTCCACGTGTCCCAGGAGAGGATCACGGTGCGCGGCGATCCCGTCTGCGTATCCTCGAACGTGAACCCCCGGCCGATAACGGGCTGGACGCCCAGCACCGGGAAGAGGCCGTGCGTGACCTGGACGGCCGGCACCTGCTCCGGGCCGTCGGGGCCGTCCAACGTGGAGAAGGACGGACCCCAGATTCCGACGCTCTCGAATGCGCGCGCGTCGTCCTCGTATACGGCGTTCAAGGCGAAGGACTGGCGCACGAGATCCTGGCCCGCCCCCGGGGCGCTGTTCCACACGGCCACCAGCCGGTCCGGATCCGGGTAGGGGAGGGGGTCGAGGAGGACGCCTTTTACGACGCTGTAGATGGCGGTGTTCGCGCCGATCCCGAGACCCAGCGACAGGAGCACGGCCGCTGTGAAGACTGGGGCCTTGCCCAGGCGCCTGAGCGTGAAGCGGAGCTCCTGGAGCACGTCGGCCGCGGCGTTCCAGGGACCACCCCGTCTGCGCAGGGCGACCTCGGACGTCTCGACCTCCATGGCGGCCCAGCCCTCTGTGGCGTCCCGGCGCGACCGTGCGATGCGCTCGGCCAGCGCCTCCCAGTCGTCCACCTCGGCGAGCGCCCGCTCGACGGCCTCCTCCTCGGTGGCGCCCAGGCGCAACGCCTCCTGGTAGGCATCCTCGAGGTGATCGGCGATCTCCGCCTGGATGTCCGCCGCCAGCTCCCCCCGGAACCTCCCCGTGGGGAGGTTCTCCTCCACCATCTTCTTCCAGTCAGGCATGGCTCGGCTCCACCACCAGGTTCACGGCCAACGTGAACTCCCGCCACGTCGCCCGCTGACGGGCCAGCGCCGCCTCTCCCTTGTCGGTGAGCCGGTAGAACCGGCGGCGGCGCTCCCCGTCCCGCTCCACCCACATCCCCTTGATCCACCCCCGCTTCTCCATACGGAAGAGCACCGGATAGAGCGACGACGCCTGGAAGCTCAGGCGCCCGCCCGAGCGCTCGCGGATGAGCTTGGCCACCTCGTAGCCGTGCCTCTCCCTCCCTTCCAGGAGGGAGAGGATGAGCAGCTCGGCCGAGCCCTTCTTGAGCGTGGGGCTGAACACGCGAAGCTCCCGGTTGGAGTGCGATATGTCGCAGTCGCATATATGGACGAGCCGAGGGGCGAGAAAGTTGCGGACGGCCGGGTAGCACCTGGTTCGAAGGTTCCCCTAGACATCCGACACGAACGACCCTATCATTCCTGTCGGTTGTCTAGGGGAGTGGCACGAACCACGCGAGGGGTGCACCGTGACCGACCACCAGGCAGATCTCCTGCAGGGCACCCTGGACCTGCTCATCCTCAAGACCCTGGCCCTGGGCCCCGAGCACGGTTGGGGCGTGTCCCAGCGCATCCAGCGGATGTCGCACGACGTCCTCCAGGTGAACCAGGGCTCCCTCTACCCGGCGCTGCACCGCCTGGAGCAGAAGGGGTGGATCGAGGCCGAGTGGGGGACGAGCGAGAACAACCGGAAGGCCAAGTTCTACAGCCTCACCCGCCGGGGGCGCGCCCAGCTCGAGGCCGAGCAGGACCAGTGGGAGCGGTTCAGCGCCGCGGTGGCGAGGATCCTGGAGGCTGCCGAAGCCGGCCCGCTGCCCGAGACCAGCCCGCTGCCTGAGACCGTCTGAGGGAGGAGGTGCCGTGGTCGCGTTCCGCCGATTCCGTCTGTGGCTCCGCTGTCTGCTCCGCCCGGGGTCCGTGGAGCGGGAGCTGAGGGAGGAACTCCTGCTCCACCTGGAGCTGGAGACCGAGAAGAACATCCGCTCCGGCATGACGCCCGAGGCCGCCCGCCGCAAGGCCATGGTGGACTTCGGCGGGGTGGAGCGCTTCAAGGAGCAGGCCCGGGACGAGCGGCGCACACGGGGGCTGGAGGATGTATTCGCAGATCTGAGGAACGCGGGCCGCACGCTCCGGAGATCCCCTGGGTTCGCGGCGGTGACGGTCCTCACCCTCGGCCTGGGGATCGGCGCCAACACGGCGCTCTTCAGCGTGGTGAACGGCGTCCTGCTCGAGCCGCTTCCGTACCACGAGTCGGAGAACCTGGTCTACATCAACACCTACTGGACCGCGGAGAGCGGGTTCGAGTTCGCCGATTACCCGGTGGGCTCGCCGGAGTACTTCGACTACAAGAGCCAGAACCGGACCATGGAGGCGGTGGCCGCCGTCTCCACCGAGCCCATCACCGTCGTGGACGGCGAGGGGGACCCGGAGGTGATCCGCGCGGGATGGGTGTCACCCAGCATGTTCAGGGTGCTGCGCATGCCGCCTCTGCTCGGCCGCACCCTGGTGGAGGAGGACGGCGGCCCGCAGCCCGCACAGGTGGTGGTGCTGAGCCACGGCTTCTGGGAGAGGCGCTTTGGAGGCGACTCCACCGTGGTGGGGCGCCGCATCGCCCTGGGGATGGAGGTGTCGGCGGAGCCCATCCGCGCCGAGATCGTGGGCGTCATGCCTCCAGGATTCGGGTACCCGGACTCCGGCATCCAGCTCTGGGGACCCCTGCCGTTGGATCCGGCTCGGACGTGGCGGGGTGGGCACTGGTTCGACATGCTCGGGCGCTTGGGCCGGGGAGTCACGTTCGAAGAGGCCAAGGCGGAGATGGCGGCCATCATGGAGCAGTGGGCCGTCACCTACCCCGACCATCACGTGGGGCACGGACTCCAGATGCGGCCCCTCCTGGAGGAAGAGGTGGGCGAGGCCCGCTCGGCCCTCCTACTGTTGATGGGCTCGGTGGTCGTCGTCCTCCTCATCGCCTGCGCCAACGTGGCGTCCCTCCTGCTGGCTCGCGGCGAGGGGCGGCGCCGTGAGGTGGCGGTGCGGAGCGCCCTGGGGGCCGGAAGGGGGCGGCTGATCCAGCACGTCATGGCCGAGAGCTTCCTCCTGGCGGTGGTAGGAGGCGTGCTCGGGCTCCTGCTTGCGTGGCTCGGCGTGAAGGGTCTCCTCCTCCTGGAGGCGGGGACGATCCCCAGGGTCGAGGAGATCGGCCTGGATGCGCGGGCGCTGGCGTTCACGGGGGGTGTGGTCCTCCTCACCACCCTCCTCTTCGGGCTGGCTCCCGCCCTGAGGGAGTCCCGCCCCGAAGCAGCGGCTGCACTGCGGGATGCGGGGCTCCGCTCCACCGCGTCGCCGGGCCGGCTCCGCTTCCGCCGGGGGATCGTGGTCTTCGAGGTGGCGCTGAGCGTCATGCTGGTCGTGGCCGGGGGGCTCATGGTGCGGAGCTTCCGGGGTCTCCTGCAGGAGGACCCGGGCTTCCCCGAGCGCGAGCTGCTGTTCGCGCAGTTCACGCTTCCGGCCGCGGAGTACGAGCCCGAGGAAGCGGCGCTGTTCTACGACGGCCTCGTGGCCCGGGCGCGGGCGCTTCCGGGCGTGGAGGCGGCAACCCTCATGTCTCGTCCGCCGCTCCTGTGGGAGGACCAGAACGGGCGCTTCCACATCGAGGGGCGACCTGCGGCGCCCACCGCTCCCTCGTGCTGCATGGCCAGCTTCCTCCACGTGGGGGAGGGGATGTTCGAGACGCTGGGGGTCCCGCTCCTGCGTGGACGGCTCTTCGGCCCCGACGACCACCGTGTCGAGTCGCCGGGGGTGGCGGTGGTGGACCAGGCCACGGCGGAGCGGTGGTGGCCGGGGGAAGACCCCCTCGGGCAGCGCCTCAACGTCTCCGCCGGGGACGGGCCCTGGTACGAGGTGGTGGGTGTGGTGGGCAACGTGACCTACGACGGGCCCGGCGTGGTGTGGCCGACGTTCTACATGCCCTTTGCCCAAACGGCCCGGACGCACCCGTTCCTGACCTTGTCCGCGTATCTGGTCCTCCGCACCACCGGTGATCCCGCCGCCACGGTGCCGGCGCTGCGTCAGGTCGTGCGGGAGCTGGACCCCGGGCTGGCCATCGCCGGGACCTTCACCATGGAGGGGATCATGGGGAACGCCGTGGCGCGGCCGCGGTTCGTGCTGAGCCTCATGGGGCTCTTCGCCGTGCTGGCCCTGGCGCTGGCGGACATCGGGATCTACGGCGTGATGGCGTACGGAGTGGCGCTGCAGCGGAGCGAGATCGGGATCCGCCGTGCCCTCGGCGCCGAGGAATGGGAGGTGTTGGGGATGGTGCTCCGGCAGGGGCTGACGCTCGCTGGGACGGGGATGGCCCTGGGGCTCGTCGGAGCCGCCGCCGGCACGCGGGTCCTGGAGCGCTTCCTCCACGAAGTGAGCCCCACCGATCCCCTGACGTTCGCCGTGGTGGCCGTGGGCGTGGTGGTGGTAGCGTTGCTGGCCTCCTGGCTTCCCGCGCGGCGCGCCGGAGGCGTGGACCCCCTCGAGGCCCTGAGGATGGGGTGAGGGTGCCGGAAGTCGCCCGTTGACCTGAACGCTTCAGTGGACGATCTTTGACCTGAATAATTCAGGTGAAGGTCCTTCCAGCCTGGCACGCCCATGACCGTCCCCCTCGGCCCGCTTCCCGGAACCCTCGAGCTGCTGATCCTGAAGACGCTGGGCGCGGGCTCGGAGATGCACGGGTTCGCCATCCTCGAGTGGATCCTCCGGTCCACCGGGGAGCAGCTCCTCGTGGAGGATGGCGCTCTCTATCACGCGCTGCACCGCATGGAAGCGCGCGGTTGGCTGGAGAGCGACTGGGGCGTCTCCGAGAAGGGGCGCAAGGCGAAGTACTACCGCCTCAGCGCCAAGGGCATGAAGGCCCTCGCCACCGAGGAACGCCAGTGGGCCCGGTACGTGGAGGCGGTGGCCAGGATCGCGCCTCGCGAGTCGGAGAGCTGAGCACCGTGGGCCCGATCCGGCGCCTGTTCCGCCTGGGGCTCGGCAGGCCCAGCCTGCGCGAGTCCGTGGACTGGGAGATCGAGCACCACCTGGCGGAGCAGACCGATCGCCTCGTGGAGCGGGGCATGAGCCCCGACGACGCCCGACGCGAGGCCGAACGTCGCTTCGGCGACGTGGCTCGCCAACGGCACCAGATGATGGCTGTGGACAGGAGGAGGGTGGTGATGAGGAAGCGGGGAGAGTCCTGGGATGCGGTGCTCGCAGGTGTCCGTCAGGCGTTCCGCGGCGTGCGACGCGCGCCGGGGCTGGCGGTGGCGGTGGTCCTCACCCTCGGGCTCGGGATCGGCGTGAACGCCGCCATGTTCGGCATCGTGGACCGCGTCCTGCTGAGGGCGCCGGACCACGTGGCGGAGCCGGACATGGTGCGCAGGGTGTTCCGCGACGGTGAGTTCTTCGGCCAGCCTGCCGTCATCCCCTCCACGACGTACCCCGACGTGAGGGACCTGCGCACGATTCCCGAGTTCGCGTCCGTCGGCGCCGCAACCTGGAACAGCCCCGTCACCCTCGGAACCGGCGCCGACGCCCGCCAGGTCAGGGTGGTCCGGGCCACGTACGACTTCTTCACGACCCTCGGCGTCCAGGCCCATCTCGGGCGCTTCTTCGATGCCACCGAAGATGAGTTGGCATCCCCGCTGACCGCGGTGGTCAGCTACGAGTTCTGGCGCTCCTCGCTGGGCGGCGACACCGCCGTGCTGGGCCGCACCTTGGAGCTGGCCGGCCACGACGTCACGGTCATCGGGGTGGCGCCCCGAGGCTTCACGGGCATCGATCTCCAGCCGGTGGATGTCTGGCTTCCCGCCGTGCCCTTCCAGTTGATCCAGGCGGGGAGCGACCGGTTCTTCGACTCCCGAAGCTATTGGTGGCTGCAGGCCGTGGTCCGGCTCCGGGACGAGGCGGGCGTCGAGGCAGCGGAGGCGCAAGCCACGGCGCTCCACATCAACAGCCGCGAAGAAGGGCGTCGCGATCCCGACGCGCGGATCCTCACGGCGCCGCTCATCCAGGCGCACGGCCCGGACGCGAGCGACGAGTCCAGGGTGGCCCGCTGGGTGGCCGGCGTTTCCCTCATCGTGCTCCTCATCGCGTGCGCGAACGTCGCGAACCTGCTCCTGGCGCATGGCTCACGTCGGAAGCGCGAAGTGGCCGTGCGCCTGACCCTCGGCGTGTCCAGGGCCCGGCTCCTGAGGGAGATGGTGCTCGAAACCATGCTTCTGGCGGCGATGGGTGGCGTGGCTGCGCTGGCGCTGGCGAACTGGAGCGGTGACCTGATCCGGGCCGTGCTCATTCCCGATGTCCTCTGGACCACGTCGCCCCTGGGTGGCCGGGTGATCGCCGTCACGGCCGCCCTCTCCGTCGCCGCGGGCCTCCTCGCGGGGCTCGGCCCGGCGCTGCAGAGCACGCGCGCCGACCTCACCACGGATCTCGCAGAAGGTGGGCGCGGGAGCTCCCAAGGCCGCTCCCGGACACGCGATGCCCTCACCGTCGCCCAGGCCACGCTGTCCACGGTGTTGCTGGTGGGCGCCGGCCTCTTCATCCGCTCCGTCGTCGAGGTGCGGAACGCGGACCTGGGCATGGATGTGGACCGGCTCGTCCAGGCGAGCCTCAAGTTCCAGGGCGAGGACCCCGACGCCGTGGAGGGGACCCGGCTGTACGCGCAGGCGATGGACGCAGCGCGTAGCCTGCCCGGCGTGGCGGCCGTGGCCGGCACCAACATCCTCTTCGGATGGGCCGAGATCGAGGACCTCCGCGTCCCCGGGCTGGATTCCCTGCCCGTTCCCCCCGGCGGCGGCCCCTTCGTCTACGGCGTGACCCCGGGGTACATGGCCACCATGGGGATCCGGCTCCTGAAGGGTCGCACCCTCCTGGACACCGACGTGGAGGGTCCGCCGCGGGTCGCCGTGGTCAACGAGACGATGGCCGCCGCCTTCTGGCCCGGGCAGGACCCCCTCGGGCAGTGCTTCTACGTAGGGAAGTCCGAGGAATGCACGACGGTCGTGGGCCTCGCGGAGGTCGCGTCGCGTGGGGATCTGGAGCATGGTCCGCTCCTGGCGTACCACCTCCCGCTGGCGCAGACGAAGGAAGCGCCGGTGGGCATGTACATACGGACGGAGGGCGACCCTCGCGCGTTGGCCACGGCCCTGGCGCCGGTCCTCCGCTCGCTCTCGCCTCGCGTGCGCTTCGCCGACGTCCGGCCTCTGCGGGAGCTGCTCGACCCCCAGACGCGGGCATGGAAGCTCGGCGCAACGCTCTTCACCGCGTTCGGGATCCTCGCGCTCCTGGTGGCGGCCATCGGGCTCTACAGCGTGCTCTCCTTCGACGTGGCGCAGCGGACCAAGGAGATCGGCATCCGGACGGCGTTGGGCGCTCAGAGGAGCCGCGTCCTGCGGGACGTGGTCACGGCGGGCCTTCGTCTCGCGGTGCTGGGCGTGACCTTGGGGCTGGGAGCCTCCCTCGCGGCCGGACGGTACGTCCAGGATCTCCTCTTCCGGGTGCACAGCGCGGATCCGCTGGTCCTCTCATCGGTGGGCGGAGTTCTCGTGCTGGTGGCGGTGATCGCCTCGACGGTGCCGGGCGTGCGCGCTGCGCGGGTGGACCCCATGGACGCCCTCCGCGTGGAGTAGCCGGCCTGACCAGGGCCGCCTATCCCTCCAGCGCGAACGCTGCCGCCGCCTCGGCGTGGATGAGCGCGGTGTCGAAGAGGGGCACGGTCGCGTCCCCGGGCTTCAGGAGGAGCCCGATCTCCGTGCACCCGAGGATCACGCCCTCGGCGCCCGCGGCGACGAGGTCCGCCACGATCCTCCGGTATTCCTCCCTGGATCCGTCCAGGATCCTGCCCAGAACCAGTTCCTCGTAGATGACCTCGTGCACCCGGGCCCTGTCGGGCGCCGGCGGCACCACCACCTCCAGCCCGTGACGCTCCTCAAGCCGCCCCCGGTAGAAAGGCTCCTCCATGGTGAAGCGGGTCCCCAGGAGCCCCACCCGCCGCATCCCCGCGCCCTTGACGCGCTCCGCCGTGGCGTCGGCGATGTGGAGGAGGGGGATGGAGAGGGCGCGCTCGATCCGCGGGGCCACCAGGTGCATGGTGTTCGTGCAGATGACGAGGAACTCGGCCCCGGCGTCCTGGAGGGTGCGGGCGTCTCGGGCGAGCATGTCGCCCAGCTCTTCCCATTTCCCCTGATGCTGGAGGACCTCGATCTCCTTGAAGTCCACGCTCAGCAGGAGGACCCGGGCGGAGTGGAGGCCGCCCAGCCTCCGTCCCACCTCCCGGTTGAGGATCTGGTAATAGGGAACGGTGGATTCCCAGCTCATCCCGCCCAACAGCCCGACGGTCTTCATGATGTTTCTCTCATCGGTGTGTGGAAGAACGACCTCACGCGACAAGCTAGACTGAAGTTCCCACCGTATTTGGAGCCCTGATTCCAGTCAAGAGCCCTGG
>CAZJFX010000023.1:0-48018 GCA_964545395.1 uncultured Gemmatimonadaceae bacterium
CATCGTCGCTCCATACACGTGATGTGTACCATTACTTCTGGGGCGTTGTACTAGTGCACCCCCTTGTGCGCCAGCCAGCGCTCCGCGTCCAACGCCGCCATGCACCCCGTCCCCGCCGCCGAGATGGCCTGCCGGTAGTAGTCGTCCATGACGTCGCCGCAGGCGAAGATCCCCTCCACGGAGGTGTGGGTCCGCCACGGCACGGGCATCTCGATGTAGCCGTTGGACTTCAGCTTGATCTTACCCTTCAGGAACGCAGTGTTGGGGTGGTGGCCGATGGCCACGAACAGGCCGGCCACCTGGATCTCGCTCTCCTCGCCGGTGACCGTGTCCTTCAGGCGGAGCCCGGTGATGAAGTCGTCGCCCAGGACCTCGGTGACCACCTTGTTCCACAGGGGGCGGATCTTGGGGCTCGAGAGCGCCTCCTCCACCATGATCTTCGACGCGCGGAACTCGTCGCGGCGGTGGATGACCAGCACCTCCTTGGCGAATTTCGTCAGGTAGGTGGCGTCCTCCAGGGCCGAGTCGCCACCGCCCACCACCGCAAGCGTCTGGTTGCGGAACGCGGGAAGGGCGCCGTCGCACACGGCGCAGGCGCTCACGCCGCCCCCCGAGTGGGCCAGGCGCTCCTCGTTGGCCAGGCCGATCCACCTGGCGTTGGCCCCGGTGGCGAGGATGACCGCGTCGGCCTTCACCGTCTTGCCCCGGCTCGAGGTGAGCACGAAGGGGTGCTGCTCCACGTCGATGTCCACGACGTCCTCGGTGAGGATGCGCACGTCGAAGCGCTGGGCCTGGGCGCGCATCTCCATCATGAGATCCTGCCCCTGGATCCCATCCTTGAAGCCCGGGAAGTTCTCCACGTCGGTGGTGAACATGAGTTGGCCGCCGGGGATCATGGTCCGGCTCCCGGCGCCCTCGAACACGAGGGGGTCGAGATCAGCCCGGGCGGCGTAGATGGCGGCGGTCCAGCCTGCGGGGCCGGAACCGACGATGACGACCTTCTCATGCTCGCGGGGGGTGTTGTCAGCCATGGTCTCCCTGCCTGCGGGTCGGTTCGTTGTCTTGGAATTGCTTGGACGCCGTGGAGTGTCCCGGGTTCACCCGGGCCGCGGGGTCCACGAAGTGCACGGCCTGGTTGGCGGCGATGGCCGCCTCGGCGAAGCCGGCGGCGATGAGGTCCAGTTTCCCGGGGTAGTCCACCAGATCGCCGGCGGCGTAGATGCCGGGAACGTTGGTCTCCATCATCGGGCTCACCTTCACCCGGTTCTTCGCGATGTCGAGGCCCCAGCCCGCCATCGGGCCCAGGTCGGGCTTGAAGCCCAGGAGCGCGAACACCGCATCGCACGCCAGGCGTGTCTCCACGCCGGTGCGGGTGTCGAAGATCGTCACCGCCTCGACGCGCTCCGCCCCGTGGATCTCGCGCACCTCGTGGAAGGTGCACAGGCGGATCTCGCCGGCCGCCAGGGCGGCCTCCATGCGCGCCACGGTGGCCTGGTGGGCGCGCCACCCGTCGCGCCGATGCACCAGCGTGGTGGAGGCGGCATGGTCCTTGAGGATGAGGACCCAGTCCAGCGCCGAGTCGCCACCGCCCACCACGACCACGTGCTTGCCCGCACACGCCGACGGGTCCTTCACCGCGTGTTCCACTCCCTTGTTCAGGAGCGTCTCGTACCCGGGAACGTCCAGCGCCATGGGCTCCAGGGAGCCCCTCCCCCCGGCCAGGATGACGGCTCTGGTGCGGTACTCGCCGCGGCGCCCCACCAAGCGGAAGCCACCCTCCTCCCGGACCACGTCCCGGACCTGTTCGTCCAGGACCACGTCGGGGTCGAACTGGAGCCCTTGCTCCACGAGATTGCTCGCCAGGTCTTTGGCCAGGATCCGAGGGAATCCCCCCACGTCGAAGACGTCCTTCTCGGGGTAGAGGGCGACCAACTGGCCGCCCAACTCCGGCAGGGAGTCGATGATCCGCGTGGAGCGTCCGCGCAGCCCCGCGTAGAACGCAGCGAAGAGACCCGTGAGGCCTCCGCCGATGATGGTGATATCCCGGACTTCGTCGGTCATCTACGTCCCTTGGGGGCACATGGGGCACAGCGATGAAGTCTAACCCGCACCGGGGGTGGGTCCAACGCCCCCCGTCCCCTCCCCCCGGAACAGCTCCGACGCCTTGTACCGGGCCACCCCCCGGGCAGCCAGGAGCTTGATCCCCACGGCCGCGGGAACGCCGATGAGGAGCCCCACGAACCCGAAGTAGAACCCGCCCACCGCCAGGGCGAGAAGAACCCATACGGGGTGGAGCCCCACCGAGTCGCCGACGATGCGCGGGCTGATGAGGGAGCTCTCCAGAACCTGGGCCGCCCCGTACACCACCGCCACCTTGAGAAGCGACACGCCCACGCTCCCGCTCACCACGGCCAGGAAGAGAGCGGGGATGAGGCTGAGCACGAGCCCCAAGTAAGGAACCACGTTGAAGAGAGCCACCAGGAGGCCCAGCATGGCGGCGTGGGGGAAGGAGAGGACGGCCAGCCCCATGCCGGTGATGAGGCCCATCGCCGCCGCCACCGTCACCTGGCCACGGAGGTAGCGTCCCAGGAGCCTGTCGTACTCCCGAGCAAACGAGAGCACCGACTCCTTGCGCGTCGCGGGGACCAGCTCGACCGCGGCGGCCGTGAGACGGTTCCAGTCCCGCAACAGGTAGAACGTGAGCACCGGAGTGAGCACCACGTATCCGGCGATGGTGAGGAAGGCGCCGATCCCCCGCCCCATACCCAGCACACTCTGCCACGCCCACCCGGCCAACGCCTCCCGGCGGCTTTCCAGGAAGGCCATCACCGCCGCCGAGTCCACGGCGCGCAGCCGCGCGGCCAGCGCCTCCTCATCCAGGAGCGGCACCTCGACCTGGAGGAGCCGCGCCTGCATGCCGTCCAGCCACGCCGCCAGGCGCTCGAAGAACACCGGCGCCTTCTCGGCCACCTGGGAGAGCTGGTCGAACGCCGCTGGGATCCCCAGGAACAGGAGCGTCGCCACCGCGGCCAGTGCCGGAAGCGCGAGAAGAGCGATAGCCAGCACCCGAGGAGTCCGGCGTGTCTCCAGCCGGTCCACCAGCGGGTCGAGCATGTACGCCAGCGCCACCGCCAACACGAAGGGCGCCAGCACCGAGCCGGTGGTGACCAGGAGCCAGTCCAGGGCCAGGAGCCCGGCGACAGCCAGTAGGACGCCGTATCCGGGCTTCCCGCGGAACGGCGACAAGGCGGCCCAGAGGAGAAAGAAGAGGAGGAAGGGGTTGAGGATCCCTCGGAGGGCGAAGAGGAAGAACGCCAGGACGAGGAGCACCGCCGCCGCCTGGATGCCTCGCCAGAAGGTGAACTCGGTTCGCTCCACGAACCCTCCTCGGGCTTCGTTTGGTTCGTGACGGCCTGCGCGCCGGCCGCTACTGCGCCTCGCCCCCCAGGAGCTCCCGGGCCACGTTCACCACGTCGCGGGCGTTGTCGTAGGAGATGCGGGCCGCCGCCTCCGGAAGGGGGAGCCACACGCACTCGGTGATCCCCTCCGCCGCCTCCGGCTTCGGCTCCCCCTGCTCCGACGTCATCAGGTAGAAGGCACAGAATTTGTGGATGAGCTTCCCCTCCGCGCGGAAGTACCAGTCGATGGAGGCCAGCTCCTGGCCGAGCAGCAGGTCCGCCAGCCCCGTTTCCTCCCGGACTTCGCGCATCGCCGCCTCCCCGCTCCCCTCCCCGTTCTCCAGGTGCCCCTTGGGAAGCCCCCAGTTCTGGTACGGATCGCGGATGACGAGGATGTGTGGCTCCCCGCCGATGGTGCGGACCACCACGCCCCCGGCGCTCCGCTCGATCCTGGCCCGTGTTCGCTTCGCCATGGGGACCTAGAAGATGGTGAGGCGCACGTAGCGCTTGGGGTTCTCGCGGAGGTCCTTGAGCAGCGTGCTCAGCTCCAGGAGGGCATCCTCGGCACGCAGGGCCAGGGTGGTGTCGGTCACCATCCGTCCCAGAGTGCCCTGCCCCGCTTCCATCTGGGCGGTCACGCGGTCGAGGCGGGCGAAGGCCGAGTCGGCCCGGGCCAGCGCCACCGCCAGCTCGTCGCTGGACTCGGCCAGGTCCGCGGCGATCTTGCTCGCGCCGCGGGTCGCGCCGGACACGTTCCCGATGATGGAGTCCAGTTGGGCGTCGGCCAGGATCTCCTCGATCCGCTCGAAGGAGCGCCTCGCAACCCGCGACGAGGCCTCGATCTCGGCCACGGCGCTGTCCACGCTCACCGTGATGCTCCTGGCGATGTCCCCCTGCTGGTCCACCAGGGTGCGTAGGTCCGCGCTCACCGCCGCGAAGTTCTCGATGGCCTGGGCCAGGTTGACGGCCGTGGAGTCGTTGAAGGCGATCTCGAACCGATCCGTGAGAGCCGCCAGGTTGGAGGAGATCTGCTCCGCCGACGCCGTGAGGCGCGACATCTCGGGAAGGGTGTAGCCGCCCAGCACCAGGACCCCGTCGGACCGGGTGCCAGGAGGCACCGGGTAGAAGTCGAACCCGGAATAGCTGCTCCGGGGCACGATCTCCGCCTGCCAGTCACCGAAGAACGACTCCGGGGCCAAGAGGACCGCCGCGTCGGGCGGGAAGGCGAGCTCCGTGTTCAGCTCCAGCCTCACCCGCACTGCCTTACCGTCCGGCTCGACCCCGATCCCGACCACCCGGCCCACCTGGACGCCCCTGAACTTCACCGCGCCTCCCGGCGAGAGCTGGGACACGTCGGTCAGCAGGACCTCGATGGGCACCATGACGCGCCCCCAGTTGGTCCCTTTCAGCCAGAGGGTGCCCCCCACCCCCACCGTCAGGGCGGCGATGATCACGGACCCCACCAGGACCTCTCGTCCCCGACTCACGATGCCACCTCCAGAAGGTCGGGCCTCCCCTCGATGAACCCCTTCACCACCGGATCTTGGGTAGCCTTGATCTCACCAGGAGTTCCCTCGAAGCGGATCCGCCCCTCGTGAAGCATGGCGACCCGGTCCGAGATCCTGAAGGCGCTGGCCATGTCGTGGGTGATGACCACCCCGGTGACGCCCAGCTCCTGGCGCATGCGCACGATGAGCCCGTCGATGACGGCGGTGGTCACCGGATCCAGCCCTGTGGTGGGCTCGTCGTAGAGGAGGTACTTGGGCCGGGTGGCGATGGCCCTCGCCAGCCCGGCGCGCTTCTTCTGCCCCCCGGAGAGTTGGGAGGGATAGCGTGACTCGTATCCCGCAAGATCCACCAGGCGCAGGCACTCGGTCACCCGCCGCCCGACGTCGTCCGCACCCATCCCCCGGATCCGCTTCAACCCCATGCCCACGTTCTCGGCCACGGTCATCGAGTCGAAGAGGGCAGCGAACTGGAAGACGTACCCCACCTCGCGGCGGAGCGCGTAGAGCTCCTCCTCGGAGAGGGCTCCGACGTGCCGTCCGTCCACCCAGATCTCGCCCCGGTCCGGCTCCAGGAGACGGACGATGTGCTTGAGAGCCACCGACTTCCCCGACCCCGAGCCCCCCACGATGGAAAGGGTCTCCCCCTCGCGGATCTCCAGGCTGAAGCCCCGAAGGACCTGCTTGGGGCCGAAGGCCTTGTGCACGTCCTTCAGCACGATGCTCAAAGGAGCACCGCGGCCCAGAAGGCATCCAGGACCAGGATGATCATGCTGCTGGCCACCACGGCGTGGGTGGTGGAGCGCCCCACGCCCGCCGCTCCCCCGGCGGTGCGAAGGCCGAAGAAGCACCCCACCGACGTCACCGTCACACCGAAGCTCACCGACTTGATCGCCGAGTACCAGACATCCCAGGGCTGGAAGAAGAGGCGGAGCCCCTTCACGAACTCCGGAGTGGACATGTCCAGGAGGTAGAGCGACGTGAACCACCCCGCCACGATCCCCATGGCGTCGGCCAGGAGCACCACGAGGGGGAACATCAAGGCACCGGCGATGATCCTGGGCACCACCAGGTAGGCCACCGGATCGTACGCCAGCGTCTCCAGCGCATCCACCTGCTCGGTGACGCGCATGGTCCCCAGCTCGGCGGCGATGTTGGCACCCACGCGCCCGGAGAGGGCCAGTCCGGTGAGTACGGGGCCGAGCTCCAGGATGATGGTCTTCCCCACCAGCGTCCCCACGAAGTAGAGGGGGATGGCGCCGGTGAACGTGTAGGAGGCCTGGAGCGCCATCACCACGCCGGTGAAGGCCGCGATGAAGAGGGCGATGGGGACCGAGGCCACGCCGATCCGCGTCAGTTGGTCCACGAGCTGCGGGGCCCACGTCCGCCCCCGGCGGAGCGCCCGAAAGGCACCCAGGGCCAGAAGCCCTGCGTTGCCCACCGAGGCCACGGAGGAGAGGGTGGCCCGTCCCACCGCCTGAGCCGGTCCATGCGCCAGATCGCTCATGGCCTCCAATCTAGCAGGTCGCGGGAAGAGGCCGGGACGCACGGGGACCCCCGGCAGGAGCCCGAGCCCGTCACTCCGACGGGGGTGGGAGCTCCGACTCGAGGGTGAACTCCACCTCCTCCTCGCGGGCCCCGTCCGGGGATGGGAGGGCGTAGGAGATCCGGATCCGGCGCACGGCGGAGCGGGGATCGCTCAGGCACACCTCGAAGTCCAACTGCTGTCCACCGGAGAGGATGCGGGTGCGCACCCGGTCGCCGGGCTCGGTTGTGGGCCGCTCCTGCGGGTTCCGGAAGAGGGTCTTGGTGGACTGCCGGCCCGTCTCCAGCTGGCGCGTGACTTTCACCTGCTTCAGCCAGTCGGGCTGGTAGTTCACGGCATACTCGAAGCCGCGTTGGTCGGCGCCGTGACCTTCGCGATTGTGTCGCGCCACCCGATCCCTCCGGCAGGAAGTTCCAGAAAAAGACGTAAACGAATGTTTCCCATGAGCCTCCCGAATGTCAAGTTTTCTCTTGCCCCCCCTGCCCGGAAAGCCTACGGAATGGGGAATCCTCGCTTCCACAGGCCAGGGGGGTTTTGAAATCCCTGGAGCACGGGCACCGGACGAACTCGGGAGGATTTCCCCAAATGCTTGACCTCGCGCGAACGGGAGCCCTAATTTGCCGTTTCTTCCAATCCCCCCACACCCTCCATGTCGGCCCCGTCCGCCAGGGCGGTGACCCGCGACCGGACCGGCAGCGCGATTCTCCGCGGCCCCCGCGCCGTTTCCCTCTCTCTCCCACCTGCGTCCCGTCCGCGGACGCGCCGACCGTACTCCGCTGAACCCTCCCGTGGACATCTCGGACCTGAAGAGCAAGAACGTCGGCGAGCTCCACGACCTGGCCGAGGAGATGGCCATCGAGGGGTACGCGGGAATGCGCCGGCAGGACCTGATCTTCCGGCTTGAGCAGGCGCTCCTGGAGAGGGAGGTGGTGCTCCGGGGGGAGGGCGTGCTGGAGATCCTCCCGGAGGGGTACGGGTTCCTCCGCTCCCAGGACTACAACTACCTGTACGGGCCCGACGACATCTACGTGAGCCCGTCCCAGATCAAGCGCTTCGACCTCCGCACCGGGGACACCATCCTGGGGCAGGTGCGCCCGCCCAAGGACGGCGAGCGCTACCTGGCCCTCCTGAAGGTCGAGTCCATCAACGCAAGGGACCCGGAGGAGATCCGGCAGCGCCCCGGCTTCGACAGCCTGCGTCCACGCTACCCCGAGGAGCGCCTGCGCCTGGAGCACCCCGGGGGGAGCCTTGCCGCCCGGGTCATCGACCTGATCTCGCCCATCGGCAAGGGCCAGCGCGGCCTCATCGTGTCACCGCCGAAGGCGGGGAAGACCACCATCCTCCAGCAGATCGCCAACTCCATCTCCGTGAACCACCCGGAGGTCCACCTCATCGTGCTGCTCATCGACGAGCGCCCCGAGGAGGTGACGGACATGGAGGAGCACGTGGACGCCGACGTGATCTCGTCCACCTTCGACGAGCCCTCCGAGCGTCATACCCAGGTGGCCGAGATGGTCATGGAGCGGGCCAAGCGCCTGGTGGAGCTGGACGGGGACGTGGTCATCCTGCTCGATTCCATCACCCGTCTGGCGCGGGCGTACAACGTCGTCGTCCCCCACTCGGGCAGGATTCTCTCCGGCGGCGTGGACGCCAACGCGCTGCACAAGCCCAAGCGCTTCTTCGGCGCGGCGCGCAGCATCGAGGGCGGCGGCTCCCTCACCATTGTCGCCACCAGCCTCATCGAGACCGGGAGCCGCATGGACGAGGTGATCTTCGAGGAGTTCAAGGGCACAGGCAACATGGAGCTCATCCTCGACCGGCACATCTCGGACCGGCGCATCTTCCCCGCCATCGACCTGAACCGCTCGGGGACGCGCCGCGAGGAACTCCTCCTCACCGAGATCGAGCTGAACCGGGTCTACCTGCTCCGGAACTTCCTCGCCGACATGCCCGAGGCCGAGGCCATCGAGTTCCTCCTGGCGCGCATGGCGCGCACCGAGACGAACAAGGAGTTCCTCGACGCCATGGCGCGGGGCGAGTAGCTACTCGTCCAGCACGCCCTCGTAGCGGGGGTTCACCACCAGCTCGCCCTCGTCGAAGATCTTGCGGTCCCAGGGGTAGATGATGGTGGCGTCGGTGGAGAGCGCGAAGTAGTCGGGCTTGTAGCCACGGGAGCGCGCGAAGCTTGTGGCGGTGCGCACCTCCGCCGGGCGGACGTCCCGCACCGCCGCCAAAGCCATGCGCAGCGTCTCCCCGGAGCTGGCGATCTCGTCCACCAGGAGGACTCGCTTCCCCGCGGCCTGCATGGGTGCGGCCGAGAGGACGGCGGGGCGCTCCCGCACGATCTCGTCGCCCTCCCTCCGGGAGATCTTCATGGAGTGGAAGTCCACCCGCAGGATGGAGGCCACCACGGCCCCCGGGATGACCCCGGCCCGAGCGATGCCCACCACCAGGTCGGGCTCGAAGTCCCGGGCGACCTTGAGCGCCAGCGCCCGGCAGAGCTCCCCGAACATCTCCCAGGAGAGGTCCAGGTACTCGGTGGAGCGCGCGGTGGCGCCGGTGAAGTCGTTCGGGAAGGTCATCATGGATCCAACGTACCTCGGCCCGTGGGGAGTGGCAACGCGGATCGGAGGCGGGGCGCAGGCGCTCCGCCCCCCGCGTTGACGCGGCTCCCCGCCCCGGCGAAGCTACCCCCCATGTCCGACGACCTGAACGCCCGCGCCGACGCCTGCCTCGAGGCGGCCCTGAAGGAAGCGGGGGCCCGGGACCCCCGGGAGTTCTACCGGGAGCGCCTGCGGGAGCTGAAGCAGGCCAATCCCGAGGGGTACGCGGCGGCGGTGGCCTACTACAGGGACACCCTCATCCCCCTGGTGGCGTCGGGCGAGGGGGACCCGCTGGCCGCGTGGACGGAGTACGGCCGGCGCCTGGCCGAAGCCGTGAGCCCGGGGCGCACCGTCTCCGTGGACGCGACGGGGCGGGCGCACCCCTACCAGGCTCCCGCGCCCCGCGACCGGCTGGTCCTCCACCTCCCCGACGCCAAAGGGGGGCGGGCCATCCTGGTGGGACTTCCGGGAGAGCTCAGTCCGGCCCAGCGCGCCACCTACGACGTGCTGGTGGCGGGGAAGCAGAAGCTCCGGTAGGGATCGCGGTTGGTCCGGCCTCAGTCCTCCACCAGCCAGGCCAGGCCCCAGGCGCCCAACCCCACGTGCGTGGCGAGCACCGGCGTGGCCGGGGCCGTGAGGATCTCCACGTCCCTCCCGTAGCGCTCCCGCAGCGTCTCGGACACCGGGGCGACGATGTCGTCCTCCCCGATCCAGACGATGCCGAAGCGCACCTTCGCCCCGTCCGGGATCTGCCGGGCCACCGCGTCCAGCAAGGCCTGGGTGGCGCGCTTGCGGCCCAGCGCCGTCGCGATCGGGAACACCTCGCCGTTCTGGTCCACGCCCAGGATGGGCTTCACGCTGAACAGGGAGCCCAGCAGGGCCCGGGCCCGCCCCACCCGCCCGGAGGCGAGGAAACGGTCGAACGTGTCCACGGTGAGCATGATGCCCGAGCGGCGGCGGATACGGTCGAGCCGCTCGACGATCTCCTCGGGGGGCACGGCCAGCTCGGCCAGCTCGCACGCCTTGAGCACCATGAGCCCGGTGAGGAGCGAGGCTCCCTGGGAGTCCACCAGGTGCACGGGGGCCCCGTGGAAGCGCGTCGCCGCCGCCTGCGCCGACGCCAGCGTCCCGGAGAGCCCCGAGCCCACCAGGACCCCGAGTATCACCTCCCCGTCCTCGGCGGCCCGGGCGAAGGTGTCGAGGAAGTCGGCGGGAGCGGGCTGGCTGGTGGTGGGCATGAACGAGGGATCGGCCAGCCGCCGGTGGAAGTCCTGTGCGCTGATGTCCACACCGTCCCGGTACGCCCGGTCGCCGTCCAGCAGCACCAGGGGCGTGACGTGGATCCCGTGGGCCCGCACGATCTCCTCGGACAGGTCGGCGGTGGAGTCGGTGATCACGACCACGGAGCGCCGGGCCAGGAGGATGTGGGCGTCCGCGGCCCGCTCCACCGCGGCATGCTGGGCCAACATGTCCTCGGCCTTGTGCGTCACGAGCGTGCCGAGGCCGCGCAGATACGCGAACACGCCCTCCGGGTCGTCGGTGTGGACGTGCACCTTGAGCACCGTGCCCGAGCGGATGACGATGAGCGAGTCGCCCCGGTCCCGGAGCGCCTCGTGGACCCGGGCCTGCGCCGGGAGTGCCTCGCCGCGCACGAGCGCCTCCGTGCAGTAGCGGAAGCGCTCGGGACCCTCCGAAAACTCGGTCCGGGCCACCGCAAGCTCCTCGCCTTCTCCGGCGCCCGGCCCTTCTCCCCCGGCCCATCCGTCCCCGTTCACCGTGGCCACGGCAGAGTCGTCCTGGATGTAGCCGACCACGCCTTCCAGGAGGGCGACGAACCCTTTGGCTCCGGCGTCCACCACGCCGGCCCGCTTCAGCACCGGGAGGAGGTCGGGGGTGCGGGCCAGCGACGCCCGGGCTTCCTCCACCAGGTGCTGGAGGAGCTCCACGAAATCCCGGTGACGCACCCGTGCGGCGGCGTCGGCGGTGTCGCGCATGACGGTGAGGATGGTCCCCTCCACCGGCCGCTCCAAAGCCTGGTACAGGTTCTGGACGCCGTTGCGCAGCGCGGCGCCGAACTCCTCGGTGGTGATGCGGGCCTGGTCCCGGACGTGCTCGGCGAACCCGAGGAGGAATTGGGACAGCATCATCCCGAAGTTCCCCCGGGCTCCCAGTACCGCCGCCTGCGCCGCCTCCCGGGCCACGCCGGAGACATCGGCGTCGTCGTTCCCCCTCAGATGATCGGCGATGGCGCGGACCGTGAGGGTGAGGTTCGTCCCCGTGTCCCCATCCGGCACAGGGAACACGTTGATCCGGTTCAGTTCGATGCGCTGTCTCTGGGCGTACTCGCAAGCTGCGACCAGGGACCGGCGGAGGCGGGGACCGTCCAGGTATCCGATTCGCATGGAGCGTCAACTTCGGGGTGGCGGGGCAAGTGCGCCAGCTACAAGTTGGTGTTCCGGGGCGCGTGACCCAACCCCTCCCCAGCACCCAGCCAGGAGGCCAGCCGTGGACATCCCGGTCATCCAGCACTGGATCGTGGCCGTCGCCCGAGCCGCCCGGCTCAAGGGGGCGGAGAACCTGAGCGTGGCCTCCGACACGCCCATGGCCGGTGCGTGGAGCGTCACGGCGCTGTCCGCGGGGATCAGCGAGGACGACCTGGCGGCCCATGTGAGCGTTCACTACCGCCTGGCCGTGGCCGACCTGTCCACCGCCGACCCCCACGCCCCGAAGCTCCTCCCCAGCCGCTTGGCCCACAAGCTCCAGGTCCTCCCGCTGCGCTACACGGACCGCTCGCTCTGGGTGGCCACCTCCGACCCGGTGGCCATGGAGGCCGAGCGGGAGATCGCCCACGTGTCCGGGCGCACCGTGCATTTCGAGGTGGCCTCGCCCCTGGCGCTGGCCCAGGCCCTGCACGCCACCTACCCCTCCTCGAGGGCGCTCCGGCACGAGCTCCCTCCCCTGGAGCGGCAGGCCAAGGGTGGGCCCCACGTCCTGGTGGTGGACGACGACGCGGACACGCGCCTGCTGCTGCGGCGCGCGCTGGAGTCGGCAGGCTTCCGGGTGGCCGAGGCCGCCGACGGCCCCGACGCGCTGACCATGCTGCAGGAGGGCGACCTCTTCGACCTGGTCACCCTCGACCTGCAGATGGGCGAGATGCACGGGCTCCAGGTCCTCAACGTGATCCGGAGCCGCATAGCCACCGCCGACCTTCCGGTGGTGGTGGCCACCGCCTCGGACGACCCGGTGGTGGAGATGGAGCTCTTCGAGGCCGGCGCCGACGACTTCATCGTAAAGCCGGTGGACCCGCCCCGCTTCATCCTGCGCGTGCAGGCCGTGCTCCGGCGACGGGATCCCAAGGTGTTCGGCAAGCTGTTCTGACGGCGACCCGGCACGCGGCTTGCTGAGGGCTTCCGGGGGTGATCCGACCCCCGGAGCATCCCTGGGGGCAGGGGAACGCTACTAACCTTTTGCACCGTTACGCTGTCCAAGAGAGCACCATGAGCACATCCGACAGCCACCCGACGAGACTGAGCCAGTTCGTTGCCGAGATGAAGCGGAGGCACGTGGTCCGCTTCTCCCTCGGCTACGCGGCTGTGGCGTTCGTCGTCCTCCAGCTCGCCGAGATCGTCTTCCCGGCGTTCGGGGCGGGCGAGACGGGGCTGAGGATCCTGGTGGTGGTGGTGGCGCTCCTCTTCCCCCCGGCCCTGGTGTTGGCGTGGATCTTCGACGTCACCACCCGGGGGATCGAGCGGACGGAGCACGCCCCTGACTTCCGCGCGGGACTCCTCCCCCAGCTCGCGCTCCTGGGCATCACGGTGGCGGTGATGCTGGGCGTGGGCGCATGGCTCGTGAGGGAGGGCATGCTGGACGAGCCCGAGGTGGTGCGGTCGGGACGTGGCCCGGGACCGGGGTCGGCCGAGCCTGCCCTGGTTGCCTACCAGCCCGGGACGCCCATCCGGTCCCTGGCCGTGCTCCCCCTGGACGACTTCTCCGGCGAGGGAGCCCAGGACTACTTCACGGCAGGGATGCAGGAGGAGCTCATCGCCCAGCTCAGCCAGATCCCCGGCCTCCGGGTGGTGTCCCGGACCTCGGTGCAGAGGTACGCCGGCACCGGAGCTTCCATGTCGCGCATCGGGCGGGACCTCCACGTGGACGCGGTCATCGAGGGATCGGTGCGCCGGAGCGGGGATCAGGTCCGCATCACCGTGCAGCTCATCCACGCCGCCAGCGACTCCCACCTGTGGACCCAGCAGTACGACCGCTCCCTGGACAACGTGCTGGCGCTCCAGAGCGAGGTCGCCCTGGACATCGCGCGGCAGATCCAGGCCGAAGTGAGCCCGGAGGAAGCGGACGTCCTGCAGCGCGTGGCCACGCGCACGGTGGATCCCGAGGCCCAGGACGCGTACCTGCGAGGCCGCTACGAGGCGGACAAGGGCACGCCGGAGGGGCTGGCCACCGCCCGGGACCTTTTCGAGACCGCCGTGCAGGAGGATTCGTCGTTCGCGCCGGCGCTCGCGGGGCTCGCCGGAACCCGCTTCCTGCTAGGGCTGGCGGACACCACCCTCGGCCGGGAGGAGCTGTCCAGGGCGCAGGAAGAAGCGGAGAAGGCCGTGGCGCTGGACAGCGCCTACCAGGAAGCGAGGGAAGTGCTGACGCTCATCCGCCAGAGCCTCCCGGTCCCGGGTGACCCACCGGTGGCGGTGGCCCGCGCCCTCCCACTCCGCGAGCCGGACGCCGGAGCGAGAACGGCAGGGGTGCCCGCGCCGCCCGGCACTCCGGACACGGCCTGGTTCCAGGCGCTGACCCGGTTGGGGCGCCAGATCGAGGAGCAGGTGCGGTCCAAGGGCGCCAGCACCGCCCACGCCGGCGACATGGGAAGGTTCGTGGGCGCTCGCGGCCTCATGGCCGCAGGCCAGTTCGCCAACGCCGTGGAGATGCTCTCCGGCGTGCTGGCCACCTCCCCGGACCTGGGACCCGCCTGGGAGCTTCTGGCCCGGGCCCAGATGTCGTCCGGGAATCCGGCGGGAGCGGTGGCGGCGCTGGAGGGATGGAGCGCCCGCAGCGACCCAGCCGCTCCCACTCCCGCCCAACTCCGGAACCTCCGCGACGCCGTGACCCGGGACGGGGCGACGGGGTACTGGCGCTGGATGGAGGCGCGCCTGGAGGCGCGTCTCGCCGCGGGAGAGCACGTGTCCTCCCTGGACATGGCGGCCGCCCGGGCCGGCTCCGGCGACGAGGAAGGAGCGTTCCAGGCGCTGGAACAGGCGCTGGCGCAGCACGACCGGGGTCTGGTGCTCCTGCAGAAGGACCCGGTCTGGGACGTGCTGCGGGCGGACCCGCGCTTCGCCGATATCTCCCGGCGCGTCCGTTCGGTGCGCGCGCAGATGGGGCCCCCGCGCGGACCCGGAGAACCCCGCTGACCGGGTTCCGCCACCGCTGGTCCCACTCGGCGCGCCCTCCGCGGCAGACGGGTGCCCAGCAGCATGGCGCACCCCACCGGTCCGACCCGCTACCCGCGCTTCACTTGATGCTCTTCAGGGCGCGCTCCAGGGTGCCCACGGTCCCGTCCACGTCGGCCCACTTGTCCAGACCGAAGAGGCCCAGGCGGAACGTCCTGAAGTCCGCCGGCTCGTCGCACATCAGGGGGACGCCGGCGGCGGTCTGCAGCCCCAGTTCGGCGAACTTCTTCCCGTTCTGGATGAGCGGATCGTCGGTGTAGCTCACGACCACGCCCGGCGCCTCGAACCCAGGTGCCGCCACGCTGGGAAGTCCGTTGGCGGCCAGGAGCGCCCGCACGCGGGTGCCCAGCTCCCACTGCCTGCGCTCCATCTCCTCCATGCCGGCGGCCAGCGTCTCCTGGATGCAGTCGCGGAAGTGGGCCAGCGCGTCGGTGGGGAGCGTGGCGTGATAAGCGTGCCCTCCCTTCTCGTAGGCCTGCATGATCTGCAGCCACTTGAGGAGATCCGCGGCGAAGCTGCTGCTCTTGGTCTGCTGGATGCGCTCCAGCGCCGTGGCGCCCAGCATGACGAGGGCGGCGCACGGAGAAGCGCTCCACCCTTTCTGCGGCGCGCTCACGAGGATGTCCACGCCCACTGCCTTCATGTCCACCCAGACGGTGCCCGACGCCACGCAGTCCAGGACGAACATGCCGCCGTGCTCGTGCACGGCCGCGGACACGGCGCTCATGTACTCGTTCGGCAGAAGGATCCCCGAGGACGTGTCCACGTGGGGCGCGAACACCAGCTCCGGCTTGTGCCGGCGGATGGCCGCCACCACCTCGTCCACCGGCGGCGGCGCCCACGGCTGCTTCGCTCCAGGCGCTACGGGCTTCGCCTTCAGCACGATGGTCTCCGACGGGATCTGGCACACCTCGAAGATCTGGCTCCAGCGGAAGCTGAAGTAGCCGTTGCGGACGACCAGATACTTCTTGCCGCCCGCGAACTGCCGCGCGACGGACTCCATGCCGTAGCTGCCGCCCCCTGGGACCAGGATCGCGGCCTCGGCATTGTAGGTCTTCCGCAGCGCCGCGGAGATATCGCGCATGATCTCCTGGAACCGCGTCGACATGTGGTTGAGCGAGCGGTCCGTGAACACCACGGAGAACTCGAGGAGGCCGTCGGGATCGACGGCGGGATATTGCTTGGACATCAGGAGACTCCCTGGCGGGGTCGTGGATGCGGGACGTCGGAAGGGCTTGGTAATCCTATAACACCACGCTGGCCCGTGCATCCTGCTCCAGCGGCCGACCGCCGCTCCGAGCCGCGTCAGTCCCCCCGCACCGAGGCGGCGGCATCAATGGAGGCCGCGCGCCACGCCGGAACGGCCGTGGCGGCCAGCGCGACGACGCCCAATCCGAGGGCGACCGCACCGTATGCCCAGGGCGCGGTGGCGCTCACGCCGAAGAGCAGCCCCTCGAGTACCCCCGACGCCGCCAGCGCGGCGATCACTCCGCCGCTGATCCCCATCGCCGCCACCCCCGCCCCCTGGCGCACCACGCCACCCACCACGTCCAGCCGGGTGGCGCCCAACGCCATCCTCACCCCGATCTCGTGGGCGCGCTGGGCTACGAGATAGGCGAGCACGCCGTGGACGCCCAGCACCGACAGGAACACCGCTACGCCCGCGAACACCAGCAGCACCAACGACGCGAAGCGCTCCCGCGCCGTCGCCTCGGCGAGCGTATCGTCCATCGTCGCGACGTTGAAGACGGCAAGTGCCGGATCCACCGACCAGATCGTCCGGCGCACGGCGTCGGCCAGGTCGAGCGGCGGCACCTCCGTGCGCACCATCAGCGTGATCTTCGTGGTGACGGGAGGCGACTGGAGCAGGTTCACGTACAGCGCCGGAGGCACGTCCTCGGCCAAGCCGTGCACGCGCTCGTTCTCCACGACCCCGATCACCTCCCGATACTGGCCCCAGATCCGGATCCGGCTCCCGAGGGCGCCGCTTCCGGGGTAGAAGCGCCGGACCGCCTCGCGGTTCACGAGGATCGTGGGGGGGTCGGCAGGCCCGTCCGCCGGCGAGGGCAGACGCCCCTCCAGCAGGCGCAGCCCGACCGTCTCGAAGTACGCCGGAGTCACGAGCCGGGTCGTGATCTCCCCGTCGCCGGGATCGTACGACCGACCTTCGATGTCGAAGGAGTTCGTGAATCCCGGATCGAGGGGATGGTTGGTGACGACCGCGGCCGAGCGTGCTCCGGGCAGCGCCGTCACGCGCTCGATGAGGGTCCGGTTGAACCCGTGCACCTCGGTCCAATTCGGCCAGTTCGCGAAGTCCCGGGGATAGCGCGATTCGGGCAGCGTGAAATCCACGCGCAGGACGTTCGCCGTCCGGAATCCCGGGTCCACGGCCTGGAGGTTGGCGAGGGTGCGCATGAGCAGCGTCGCACCGACGAGCAGCACCACCGCCAGCGCGAGCTCGGCCGCCACCAGCAGGCGCCGCGTCGTCAAGCGGACCGCGCGTCCCTCGCTGGCGCGCCCGTCCCGCAGCTGCGCCTGCAGGTCCGCGCCCCGTGCCTGCAGCGCGGGCAGCAATCCGAAGAAGACACCGATCCCGGCGCCGACGAGCAACGTGAACAGGAGAACGGTCCCGTTGACCTCCGGGACGCCCAGCCGGATCAACCGGGAGGGCGCCACGGCGGTGAGGGCACGCACCCCCGCTCCCGCGAGGAAGACCCCTCCGGCCGCGCCCAGGAGCGCCAGGAGCATGCCTTCGACGAAGAACCGCCGGCGGAGCTGTCCGGCCCCGGCCCCCAGCGCCGCGTGCACCGCCAGCTCCCGCAGGCGCCCGGCGCCACGGGCCAGAAGCAGGTTGGCCACGTTCACACACGCGATGGCGAGCAATGCGAGCACCGAGGCCAGCAGCACCCAGAGGGTGAGGCGTACGTCCGCCCGGCCTACGTCCGAGAGGCGCTCGACGAACGCGCCCCGGTTCGTGTTCGCCTCCGGGTATTCCGCCTCGAGCTCGGCCATGATGCGGCTCATCTCCGCCTGTGCGGCCACCAGGTCCGTCCCGGATGCCAGACGGGCGACGACGCTCAGGTAGTGGCTCTGGCGCGTGGCCATGGTGGGCGCGTGCTGCAGGGGCGTCCACACGTCGGTATCGCTCGCGGGGAACTCCACTCCCCGGCCGCCGACGCCCACCACCGTGTGCGCCACGTCGTCCACGACCACGGTGCTGCCCAGGACGGCCGGGTCCGCTTCAAAGGCCCCGTGCCACAGGCGATCCGACAGGATGGCCGCGGCGGGCCCGCCCGGACTGTCCTCCTCGGGCGTGAATGACCGGCCGAGCTGGAGCGGGGTGCCGAGCACCTCCGGGAGGTTCCTGGTGATCCGCGCTGTGTTGAGATGCGTCGGCTCGCTTCCGGGACGCTGGAGCACGGCGGAATTCCGCCAGTACATGGCCATGCTCTCGAAGCCCCGGGCGCGCTCCACGAAGTCGTAGTAGTCCAGGGCGGACACGTTCTCCCGGGTGGTCCCGGTGGCACGGTCGTTCTCCCACACCATCACCAGCCGCTCCGCTTCCGGGAACGGGAGCGGGCGCAGCAGCACCCCCTGCACCACGCTGAACACGGCCGTCGTCGCGCCGATGCCCACTGCCAGCGTCAGCACCACCGCTGCGGTGAAGGCCGGGCTCCTCTTCATCCCCCTGAGAGCCAGGCGCCCATCCCGGATCCACGCCTCCATGGCCATCCTCCCTGTCTCCCCACGCACCCGCTCGGCGTCGTATCGCCGGCACGCGGCCTCCACCGCATCCAGATCCCCGAACCGCCCCAACACATGCGCCCGGGCCCGCGCCTCGTCCCACCCCGAGGCCACGAGCGCTCGGACGCGCTCTTCGACGTGGAAAGAGATCTCGTCGCGGACGTCGGTCTCGATCATCCGCCGGGGGAACAGCGCCCTCCACACATCACGCCAGTCCATGCCTCGTACCGTTCGCCGACCCGTGGCCGGACGGCTACCCGGTCCACCCGTCCGGAAGACGCAGCACCGCCGCGACGGCCTCGGCGTGCCGGGCCCAGCGGGCCGCCTCCGCCTCGAGGCGGCGTCTGCCCTTCCGGGTGAGCCGGTAGAACCTCGCCCGTCGGTTTTCGTCGGTACGGCCCCACTCCCCTCGCACCAGCCCGTCCCGCTCCAGCCGGTGGAGCGCCGGGTACAGGGCGCCCTCCTCGACTCGAAGCACCCCCCCCGTCCCGCCTTCCAGCCGGCGACCGACCGCCAGCCCGTGCAGGGGCCGGTCCTTCAGGGCCTGCAGCACAAGCAGGTTCAGGGTGCCGTACAGCGTATCCGACTCGATCGCGCCCATCCGGCTTCCTCATCCAGGGCAAGCACTATCCTAAGCTGCTTATAGTATAGGACCCACAACCTCCGGATCGCAATGTCCCTTGCCCTGGGCGCCGTACTTGGGTGGATGCAGTCCCGGGAAGCGCCGTCAGGCCGGCGGCGCGCTCACCTCTTCCACCCCGTCCACCCCGGCCCCCGCACCACCCGGCCGGCCTTCACCCCCGTGGGCTCACCGTCGGCCAGGGTGTGGGCACCGTTGACGAACACGTGCTTCACGCCCGTGGCGTACTGGTGGGGGTTCTCGAAGGTGGCGTGGTCGGTGACGGTGGCGGGGTCGAAGACCACCACGTCGGCGTAATACCCAGGCTGGAGCATACCGCGGCGGCGCAGCTTGAGGTTCGACGCCGGCAGGGCGGAGAGCTTCCGCACCGCGTCCGGCATGGTCAGCACCTTCTCGTCGCGCACGTACTTGCCCAGCACGCGGACGAAGCTGCCGTACGCACGGGGGTGGGTGCTGGACCTCGTGAACGGCTCCCGGGCGGCCAGCGCGCCCCCGTCGGAGCAGAAGCTGACCCACGGCTGGCGGATCTGCTTCTTCATGTTCTCCTCGTCCATCATGAAGTAGACGACGCTCACGTCATCTCCGTTCTTGACGAGCAGGTCCACGGCCACGTCCTCGGGAGAGACGCCGTACTCCTCGGCCACCGCCGCCAGCGTCCTACCGGTGAGGCGCTTCAGCGAGTCGGGCTTGAAGCCCACGAGGATGGCACGGTCGGGGCTCCCTGCGGCGAGGAGGAGGTTCTCCCATTGGTCGGTGGGCGTGCGCATCTCCCTGATGACCCGGGCCCGGATGCCGGGATCCTTGAGGCGCTCGGCCCAGGCGTCGTAACCGCCCTCCTGCACCCAGGGCGGCATGGCGGCGTCCAGGCCCGTGGCACCGGCGGGGTAGGTGTACATGTCCGCCGTGATGCGCATGCCCTGCACCCGGGCCTCCTCGATCTTCAGGAAGACCGAGTCCATCTTCGGCCAGTTGGGCTCCCCCGCCGCCTTGAGGTGGTAGACCTCCGAGTTGGCGCCCGTGGCCCGTGCGATCTCCAGGAACTCGTCCAGCGCCTGCAGGAGGCGGTTCCCCTCGGAGCGCAGGTGGCTGATGTAGCCCCCGCCGGACTCGGCGGCTGCCTTCACCAGGGCGATGAGCTCGGGGGTCTTCGCGTAGAAGCCCGGCGCGTAGATGAGGGACGAGCCCACCCCCATGGCCCCTTCGGCCATGGCCTGGCGGACCAGGTCCTGCATGCGCGTCAGCTCCTCCTCGGTGGGCTTCCGGTCCTCGTAGCCCAGCTCGTGGATACGCACGGTCGCGGCCCCGACGTAGGAGGCCACGTTGATGGCCACGCCCTGCTCTTCCAGGTGCTCCAGGTACTCGCCCAGGGTGGTCCAGATCACGTCGTACTTGAGATCGCCCTGGAAGCGCACCATGTCGGCCTTCATGGTCTCGTTGAGAGGACCCATGGAGTCTCCCTCGCCCATGACCTCGAGGGTGACGCCCTGGCGCAGGTCGCTCTCCCCGAGACCGTCCACCAGCAAGGACTCGGTGGCCCAGGAGAGCATGTTGATGAAGCCCGGGGACACGGCCAGCCCCGTGACGTCCAGCTCCTCGGCACCCTTCAGGTCACCGATGTCGCCGACGGCCACGATGGAGTCCCCCAGGATGGCGACGTCCCCCGCGTACCCGGGGTCCCCGGAACCGTCATAGATGGTGCCGCCCCGGAGCACGACGTCCACGTCGGGCTCGGGAGCGCAGGAGAGGAGGAAGAACGCGGCGACGGACAGCAGAGCGGGGCGGCGCACGGGAGCCTCCGTTGGATGTCGAGCGGAATGCAGGGGCCGATGGCATCAAGGTGCGGGCCGGTCCGGCCCCGTCAAGCGCAGGCGACGGCCGTGCCACGGCGCGGAGTTCGCCGTCCGCCTGGGCGGACCCCGCGCGTCGGCCTACTCCACCTCCTCGAACACCCCCGTGCTCCGGTTCTTCCGCACCCGGTCCCACGGGAAGACACGCCCGTTCATGGTGACGTACACCCCCGGCGGGAGCACCTGCACCGCGGCGACGGCGCCGCCAAGGTTGAACAGACCGTCGGAGGAGCCGAACGCGAAGGGGACCATGGCGCCGGTCAGGACGATGGTCTTTCCCTGGACGTGTTCGGCCAGCGCCCGGGCCGTCTCCACCATGGTGTCGGTGCCGTGGGTGATGACGATGTGGCGCTCCGGCGCGTCGGCGCAGTTGTGGGCGATGAGCTCCCGGTCCACGTCGGTCATCTCCAGCGAGTCCACCATCATGAGCGTGCGCGAGCGCACGTCCGCGCGGCACCTGCCCAGCTCGAGCATCTGAGGCAGGTGGGTGTCCTCGAAGAAGAGGCGCCCGTTGATCTCGTCGTATTCCTTGTCGAAGGTGCCGCCGGTGATGAAGAGGCGGATGGGCTCGCTCATGGACGCTCGGCTGTGTGGGGTGCGACCTCCGCCGGCGGTGCCCGGGGCTCCCCGGCCCGCCGCGCTCGAAGAACATCGCGCCCGCCGCCCCGGCGGGAAATGATGCCCCGACCCGCCTAGCCCCGCGCCAGCGGGTTCTCCCAGCGAAGCCCGGGAAAGCGGGCGAAGTCCGCGTCGGTGGAGCAGAGGGTGAGCCCGTACTCCATGGCGAGCGCGGCCAGGTGCGCGTCGGGGACCAGGTTGGCGCGGTTCCCCACCGCCGGGAGGAGCCCGGACAAGACCTCCCGGTGGCGGGCGGTGGGCTCCGGCGTATAGGTGACCCCCAGCGCCAGCCACTCCCCCACCTGCTCCCAGGCGCGGGTGAGGGGCATGGGCCGCTCGAGGATCCGCGGGTTGGAGACCACGCGCACGTAACCCGTCAACGTCGCCCAAGGGAGCGCCACGCCGTACGGTCCCCCGAGGCGTCCTTCCAGCCAGCCGCGGGCCGCCGCGTGCTGGGCGAACTCCTGCACCGTGGCGTACACGAGCAGGTTCACATCCACCAGGATCACCGGAACGCCTCCCCCTCGGCGACCACCAGCGCCTCGGCCACGTCGTCCACGCTCTCGACGAGGAGCCTACCCGCGCTCCAGGGACGGATGCGGTAGGGTGAACGCGGCTCCGCCGACGGCGTTTCGAGGGCGCCGAGGCCGTGCCGCAGCGCTTCGTTCACGGCGGCCTTGAGCGAGAGGCCGCGGGCTTCTCTCAGCCGCTCCAGACCCGCGGCCACGTCGGGATCCAGGGTCAGGGTGGTTCTCATGTCATCAGAACATCATCTGGGTGATGTCCTGATGTCAACACCCGCTCCCTTGCAACTGCTGGGCTTTCGGATCCGCGCCTCCCCATCGCCACGGTGCGATGGCAGGAGGACGGGCTCAGCTCATAGCCCGCACGCGGACCTCGATTCCCTCCTCCGTCTCCAGCAGCCGCACGAGCTCCGACGTGTCCGTCTCGCCGTAGTGATAGGGATAGAGGATGCGCGGCCGGAACGCGCGCGCGGCGTCCGCGACCATGGCCGGGGTCATCGTGTAGGGTAGGTTCATCGGGAGGAAGGCGACGTCGATGTCCTTCAGCGCTTTCATCTCGGGTGTATTCTCCGTGTCCCCTGCCACGTAGACGCGCGTGTCCCCGAACGTGAGCACGTACCCGTTGCCGACGCCCTCCGGGTGATACGGTATGCCCGTCGGTCGCTTGTGCTCGATGTTGTACGCCGGAATCGCTTCGATCGGGATGCCGAGCACCGTGAGCCGCTCCCCGTTGGCGACGACCCTCACGCCCTGCACTCGCTCGGCGCAGCTCGCCGACGTTACGATCTGCGTCTCCTCCTTGCGGATCTCCGCGATGGCGTCCGGATCCAGGTGGTCGCCGTGCTCGTGGGTCACCAGGATCAGGTCGGCGTCGGGCATGCGGGTGTAGTCCGCCTCCGCTCCGACGGGGTCCACGTGGATCACCAGGTCGTCGAGGCGGAAGAGCAGCGTGCCATGCCCGACGAAGCCGATGACGAGAGGCCCCATCGAGGTGGGGATCGTGTCCTCCTCGAACGGGAGCTGGGCGCGGACGTCCGGGGCGCCAGCGAGTGAGAGGGACACCAACGCAGCCATCACGAGGAACGCTGTGCGCGTGCGCATGTCGGATCACCTCGGTCGGGCCCGGCTCATGCCGGGCCCGACCCGTCAGGCCCTACGAGTTCAAGGACTCGTAGAAGTCGTTGCCCTTGTCGTCCACCAGGATGAACGCCGGGAAGTCCACCACCTCGATGCGGTAGATCGCCTCCATCCCCAGCTCCGGGTACTCCAGGAGTTCCACCTTCCTGATGTTCTCCTTGGCCAGCAGGGCGGCGGGCCCGCCGATGGAGCCCAGGTAGAAGCCTCCGTGCTTCTTGCACGCGTCCGTCACCTGACGGCTCCGGTTCCCCTTGGCGATCATGATCATGGACCCGCCGTGGGACTGGAACAGGTCCACGTACGAGTCCATGCGCCCCGCCGTGGTGGGTCCGAAAGAGCCCGAGGGCATCCCCTCGGGGGTCTTCGCGGGGCCGGCGTAGTAGACCGGGTGGTCCTTCATGTACTGGGGCATGCCCTCGCCCCGGTCCAGCCGCTCCTTGAGCTTCGCGTGGGCGATGTCCCTGGCGACGATGAGCGTGCCGGTAAGGGACAGCTGGGTCTTCACCGGGTGCTTGGAGAGCTCGGCCAGTACCTCGGCCATGGGGCGGTTCAGGTTGATGCTCACCCCGCCGGCGTCGCTCCTGGCGCGGTATCGCTCCGGGATGAAGCGGCCGGGATCGCGCTCGAGTTCCTCCAGCCAGATCCCTTCTCGGTTGATCTTGGCCTTCACGTTCCGGTGCGCCGAGCACGACACCCCCATCCCCACCGGGCAGGACGCGCCGTGGCGCGGGAGGCGGACCACGCGTACGTCCAGGGCGAAGTGCTTGCCGCCGAACTGGGCGCCGATCCCCGTCTTCTGGGCCTCGAGGAGAAGCTGCTCCTCCAGCTCCACGTCGCGGAATGCCCGGCCGTCCATGTTTCCCTGGGTGGGCAGCTCGTCCAGGTACCCGGTGCTGGCCAGCTTCACGACCTTGAGAGTGGCCTCGGCGGAGGTGCCACCGATGGCGAACGCCACGTGGTAGGGCGGGCACGCCGCCGTGCCCAGGGTTTTCATCTTCTCGGTGAGCCAGGGGAGGAGCTTCTCGGGGGTCAGGAGGGCCTTGGTCTCCTGGAAGAGGACGCTCTTGTTGGCAGAGCCTCCCCCCTTGGCCACGAAGAGGAACTCGTACTCCGCGCCGGACACAGCGTGGAGGTCGATCTGCGCAGGCAGGTTGGTGCCCGAGTTCTTCTCCTCGTACATGGTGAGGGGGACGGTCTGGGAGTATCGCAGGTTCTCCTGGGTGTAGGTCTCGAAAACCCCCAGGGAGAGGGCCTCCTCGTCGCCGCCTCCGGTCCACACCTGCTGCCCCTTCTTGGCGTAGATGATGGCTGTGCCCGTGTCCTGGCAGAACGGGAGCACGCCTGCCGCCGACACCTCGGCGTTGCGGAGCATGGCCATGGCCACGCCCCGGTCGTTGGCGCTGGACTCGGGGTCGTCGAGGATGGCGGCCACCTGCTCCAGGTGAGCCGAGCGCAGATAGAAGGACGCATCCTTCAGGGCCTCGCGGGCCAGCAGGGTGAGCCCTGCCGGGTCCACCTTCACCACTTCCTTTCCGTCGAAGCTCGCGACGGTGACGTGGTCCTTGGTGAGAAGCCGGTAGGTGGTGTCGTCACCGGCCAGGGGGAATGGGTCCTGATATGTGAAGCTGGCCATGGTTGTTACTCCTGGATTGCGCGTCGGGCGGCAGCGCCGCTGAACAAGCCTAGAGGGGGCGGCGGGCGAGGGAAAGGCTCACCGTGGACACTCACCGTGGACACTCACCGTGGCGCCGGAGCCGTCGGTGCTTGACTAGTCTGACTAGTGTGCATACCATGCGGCATGGACTCCCGCGACGTCTTCTCCACCTACGACGCCAAGGCGCGCTTCTCCGAGGTCCTGCGCCGCGTCCGTGAGGGGCGCACGGTCACGGTGACCTACCAGGGCGAGCCCGTGGCCGAGATCCGGCCTCTGGAGCGCTCCGGCGGCACTGCCGCGCGCATGGAGTGGCTCCGGAGCCGCGGCGTCCTCTCCAGCGCCCAGCGGGAGCAGCGCAAGCTCGGCACGGTGGCGAAGCGCCCCGGCGCCCTCCGCCGGTTCCTGGACGACCGGAACGCATGACCGTCGGCTACCTGGACACCTCCTGCCTCATCGCCGTGGCCTTCGGCGAGCCCGGCGCCAGGACGCTGGCGCGCGTCCTGGAGGGCTACGCCGAGCTGGTGTCGTCCAACCTCCTGGAGGCGGAGCTCCGCGCGGCGCTCAGCAGGGAGAAAGTGGAGGGCGGCGGCGACCTACTGGACGGCGTGAGCTGGGTGTTCCCGGATCGGAGGCTCACTCCGGAGATGGAGCGGGTACTAGCCGCGCGCTCCCTGCGAGGGGCCGACCTCTGGCACCTGGCCTGCGCCCTGTACCTCGCCGAGTCCCCGGGGGACATGGATTTCCTCACCCTCGACGCGGCCCAGCGCGACGCCGCCGCCGCGCTGGGGTTCCGAACCCCGGTCTGAGCGGCGGCCTCAGGCGTCCGGCGTGGCGCCCGGCCGCGCCACCACCGCGACGCGCCCGTCCGCCTGCGCGATGAGGAGCTCGCCGGCCCGTGACGCGATCCCCACGGGCTGCTCGATCCCCGGGACCGCGTGGGCCCCGACCACCATCTTCGTCGCGAGGTCGAGGACCAGCAGCGTCGAGTACGCGGCGCTGATGGCGTACAGCCGGCCGTCCTCCACCACGGCACCCATCACCACGTACTCGGCGAGAGCACGCTTCTCGCCCAGCGTCAGGCCGGCCCCGAGACGCGGGATGAACTCGGACGCGAGCATGAAGTCGCCGGCGTCGAAGGTGGACACCACCATCCGGCGGTGCCGGGGCGACGGCACGCTCACCGTCACGAGCTCGTGGGCGTCCGCATCGAACGCCAGCGACGACACGTACTGCTGCCGCGCCCGCACGGTGGCGAAGCGCGAGCGCCGCAGCTCGCTCATGCCGCCGGTGGTCTCAAAAAAGTGGGGCCACTCGTGGCCCTCGTCGGCGGCCGGGTCGGGACGGATGAGCAGGTAGCTCTTGTTGATGGTCCCCACCACCAGCGTGTCGCCGAGGAACGCCGCACCCGCGGGCGCCTGGATGTCCACGGCGAAGTACGGGTCCAGGGCCACATGGTGCTCGACGGCGGACAGCGACGCGTCCAGCACGTAGACGCCGTGGCGGTCGGTCACCGCCAGGAAGCGCCCCGTGGCCGGATCGCGGGCCAGGTCGGTAAGGCGGCCGTCGAGGGCGACCCCCATCTTCTCCCATGCCTGAACGGTGAGGACGGGGAGGTCCGTGAGCGGGCCGTCGGCAGGATCGGCGTCGGCCTCCACGCGGGCCGGGTCGGGCCTGGGGATGTTCCACGCGCCCCGGAGGGAGACGGGGCCACGCAACTCATCCCGCCACATCCACACCCAGCGGCTCGGGTCCCAGGAGAACCGGAGGGGATCGGCCTGCCCCATGAAGGGCGGCGGACCGGTGGTGACGAAAGCCTGAAGCGCGTTGGCGCCCACCACCACCATGAAGAGGCCCATGGCGAAGCGGCCCGTGCGACCCGGCTCCCGGGTCCCCTTCTCCACCGTGTCTTCGCGGAGGAGGATGAGGAGCAGGGCCAGAACGACCAGGACCACGAAGTGGACGACCCAGGACCAGGCATAGGTGTGGACGCCGAAGAACGCGCCGGCGAAGCCCTGGCCCACGTCCCGCGCCAGGTGGAGCGCGGAGTGGCGGATGGCCATGAACGTGCCCCACGCGCCCAGCAGCACCACGATGCCCAGGTAGCGGGGACGCGGGCCGTAGCGGAGGACGAAGAGCCCGGCCAGGGCCATGAGAACCATGGAGATCCGCTGGGCCCAGCACAGGATGCACGGCGACTCGCCGTAGGCCACGCCCAGGACCACGGCGACGCCCACGGGGCCCGCCGCGAGAAGGATCACAGCCCACGCCAGGGCCGTGCGGAGCCGCGCCTCGGAGATCCCGTTCACAGGTTCACCCCCGGGACCAGGGACCCATGGATCCCGATGAGGAAGAGCAGGGCCATGAGCACGCAACTCACCACCATGAGGCGGAACGCCAGCCACTCCTTCTCGGGACGGCGCCACACGAGCCAGGCCGCGGCCAGGACGATCAGCAAGTTGAGGAACTCCACGGCTGCGATCCCTCCTACTCGTACAGCAGGTACGGTGCGCTCAAAGCGCGGAACACTTCCACTTCGGCCTCCCACGACGCGAAGATCTCCGCGGGCTCGGCGCCCCCCAGGAGCATCTCCTCGAGGCGCGGCGTGGCCACCAGGCGGTCCAACGCCGCGTCGTTCCACACGAGCTTGTCGGCATGCAGGCGGTTCACCGCCCACAGGAGCGCCACGCCCGCCTTGTAGGGCTCGAATGCGTCGCGGTCGGTGACGCGGAGGCGGATCCCCTGGAGCAGCTCCCCGGCCATCTCCGGCGGCCGGCCGTGGTAGGGCGTCTGCGCGGGGGTGAAGGCCTCGGCCCCGAACGTCACGCCGGCGAGGCCGAGCCCGTTCAGCAACTCCACCACGGCCGCGGCGTCGAGCCAGGAAGCACCCACGATCTCGAACGGTCTGTCAGTGCCCCGCCCCTCCGAGACGTTCACCGCCTCGAAGAGACAGGTGCCCACATAGGCGAGAAGGGATTCGAGGGTGACCAGGTTGGGCGAAGGCTTGGGCCACGCAAGCCCGGTGGCGGCGTCCACCGTGGACTCGGGGTCGCGCGCGGCGGAGTAGTCGGTGGTTCGCCACCAGGGCCAGGCGCTTCCCCTCGATGAGGTGCGCGTATTCCCCGAGGAGCCGGTCGGCGCCCACGGTCACCGCCGGCGGCGGCGCCTCGGCAGCCGGCTCGGGAGCGGGCTCGGCGCAGGCCAGGGGGACGAGGAGGAGGAAGGCGAGGGCGGAGGTGCGGACGAGGGGCGTCATGGGCGGGATGGTACCGTGGGCGTGGGCGCACGGGCGTGGCCCCTCCGTGGCATCAGGAGCGAAGACGCAGTAAGTTCATTGCACCTTTTTTCACTTGCACCCTACCGAGGCCCCGCCATGATCCATCGTCGCATCTGGGCTCTCGCCGCTCTCGCCGCGCTGGCTGCCTGCGGTGGCGGCGAGCCCGCCGCAGAAGCTCCGGCCGCCGAGACGGCCGCCCCCGCGTCCACGCCTGCCGCCGCGCCGTCGGTCACCGTGGACCTGACGGGCCTGACGCTCCCCGAGGGCGTGACCGCCGAGATGATCAACGCCGGCGCCACCGCGTGGCCCACCCAGGCGTGCATCGCGTGCCACGGCACGGATGCCAAGGGCGTGACCGCCCTCGGACCCGACCTCACCGACGGGAACTGGCTCCACTCCGACGGCACCTTCGAGTCCCTCAAGACCCTGATCGTCAACGGCGTGCCGCAGCCCAAGGAGTCCGCGGGCCCCATGCTGCCCAGGGGCGGCACGGCCATCGACGATACCATGGTCGCCAACCTGGCGGCGTACATCTGGGCCATCTCCCACAAGGGAGCCTGAGCCCGACCCACCACCGCTGGCGCGACCTGTCGCGGCGTGGAAGCTGGAACGCAGCCCCGGGGCCTTCGGGTCCCGGGGCTTTCTCGCTCCGGCACACGCTGGCGCAGACCCCCCGGCTTCGGCATTCTCCCCCGGCAACCGGGACGCACGCACACGCCCCGCGCTCCCCTCGCCAGCACCCCCTTCCGGATCCCACGCATGCAGACGCCGACCCGAGTGACCCGCCCCCGACTTCGCCCGGTATCCTTGGCCTTGCTCACCCTGCTCGCCCTCCACGCCCAGCCTGCGCACGCGCAGAACGTGTCCGCCGCCGGCGCCTTCCCGCCGGGCAAGAGCGTCGTGGAGGCGGACTTCGGCGGCACGGTGCTCCAGCTCTACGCCTACAAGCCGGCCAGCTACAAGGGCGAGGGCTTCATCCTCCTGCTCCACGGCGCTTCGCGAACGGCGGAGGCCTACCGTGACAACGCCGTGGGGATGGCCGACGACGCCGGCCGCCTCGTGGTGGTTCCGCTCTTCGACCGGGAACGCTTCCCCGAGTGGCGCTACCAGTTCGGAGGTGTGTTCCGTCCGGATAGCTCCTTCGCTGCCCCGGAGGAGCGGACCTACGCGTTCATCCCGAAGATCGTGACCCACATCCGCGCCCGTGAGGGCAACGCCCGGATGCCCTACCTGCTCGCGGGGTTCTCCGCGGGCAGCCAGTTCGTATCGCGGATGACGGTGTTCATGGACACCGACGCCGAGCGGGTCATAGCCATGGCCGGCGGGTCGGTCGTGTTCCCGACCCGGGACCTGAAGTTCGGCCTGGGCTTCGGGGGGCTCCCCGAGGAGCTCTCCAACGACGAGCGCATCCAGCGGTACCTGGCGCTCCCCATGACCGTGTACATCGGCACCGCGGACACCGCGACGGCCCAGCTCCCCATGGGGGAAGCGTACGCGCAGGGCGTCCACCGCTACTCGCGCAACATCCGGTGGTTCAACCAGGCGATGGACCTGGCCTACGAGCGGAAATGGCCCTTCAACTGGCGCTTGGTCATCGCCGACGGGCCGGGGCACAGCCCCCGCGACATGTTCTACCACCCCCAGATCCAGAACGCGCTCTTCGGGCACCGGCCGAAGTGACGCCCTGATGCCGAGGGCCCGGGTCGCCGGCGGCGCTACGGGGAAAGGCGTGCCCCGTGCCGACCGCCAGGCGCGCCTCAGGCTGGCGGGGGCGCCGGGTTCATCACCTTCCAGACGATGAGGCTCAGGTCGCCGATGAGGACCTCGGCTGCGTTGTCCACGGGTTGCCACCCGCGGTCCTCGTTCTCGTTGGTGTAGACGCAGACCACGTAGTCCCGCATCCCGGCCTGGGGCGGATCGAAGATGGTCTGCCCCCGCGGACGCCGGGTGAAGACGATGCCGCAGTCGTTGCGCGTGGCGCTCACCGACCCGGTCTTGTGCGCCACCACCACGCCGCTGGGCAGATAGCGGGGGATCTCGTTGTCCCCCCAGGCCTGGGTCCGGGCCATGTTGATCATCTGCTTGGACGCTTCGGCGGAGACAGCCTCGCCCTTGTACATGCTGGCGAACATGCGGGCGTTCTCCATCGGCGTCGTCACGCCCAGGCCCCACACCCGCGAGGAGTCGGGGTCGATGCTGGTCTGGCGGCTCCGCGACACCTTGGCCCACAGGCGCGTGGCCGGGTAGCCCAGGCTGTCCATGCGCTCGTTGACGGCGCGGACGCCGAGCTTGTCCACGATGAGGTTCGTCGCCGTGTTGTCGCTCTGGTTGACCATGAACGTGGCGGCGTCCTTCACGGTCATCTCCAGGGGCGCGTCGAAGTGCTGGAGGATCCCCGAGCCACCCACGCGGTCCACGTCCAACATCACCACCGGGTCGCTGAGCTTGATGCGGCCCCGTTCCACCTGCGTGAAGAGCTCCAGCAGGACCGGGATCTTGATGTTGCTCGCCGTGGGGAACCGCTCATCGCCCCGTATGGAGAGCGTCTCCCCGCTGGCCAGGTCGATGACGGCGACGCCCACCTGGCCCTTGTGCTTGGCGATCCGGGCTTCGAGCTGGGCCTTCATGCCGGCCCAGTCGAGGGATTGGGCGCCGGCGATGGCGGGCATGCCTCCCAGCGCCGCGAGCTGCGCGCCGAGGGCGACGGCGAATAGGGAACGAACGCGCATGGCTGACCGAGCCTCCTGAGGGATAACCGACCACCCAACCTCGGGGGAGAGTCTAGGCCCTCCCCGCCTGACAGGCACCTGCCTCGGCGACGGAGCGGGGTCGGTCAATGTGACTGGATGTTCTGGCGAGATCGGACATCCTGGCTAACCCTCTCCACCCAGGCCAGGGTTCCCAAGGGTGGGAAGCGCTGCACGGCAGAGGTTTTGGGACACCGGCAGGATGGCACCATTATTGCAAACAAGAATCATTCTGAAAGAACCGCACCCACCCCGGAGTGGCCCGGTGTCTGGCCATAATCGGTCTCGTTCTCCTTGCCGGAGGCGGGGCACATTTTTTAAGTTTAGGTGCTTCTCCCCCCCCCAGAGGTCTCGCGATGAACGGAATTCTCAAGTGGAGCCGGGTTTCCGGCCCGCTCCTCTTTGGTGCGGCACTCATCCTGGCCGGATGTGAGGCGCCCACGGCGCCGGCCGCCGGTGCACCGATGCTCGCCGAAGTGACGCCTTCCATGGCCAAGAAGACCGGCCTGGAGCCCTCCTTCCCCCCCCTGTGCGTCGAGCCTTGGGACGACGAGCATGTGCTCTGTCGTGCCGACGTCAACACCAAGCACGGGAACAACAGCGGTCTTCCCGTCAACCTGACGGGCGTCAGGAACGGGAAGGGCAACGGCGCCGAGCTGGCCGTGTCCGTGCTGGGGACGCTGGAGTTCGACCTCTCCGCGGTGGATCTGGGCACCCTCAGGCTGAGCGACGTCCAGACCCTGCCGCCCGAGACTCCCCTGACCGTCCTCAAGAGCGGGAAGTACCAGGCGAGCATCGTGGACCTGAACGGGGACGGGATCCTCGATCTCATGCTCCACTTCGACCTCGCCACGATGGTGGCCCACGGGGACATCTCGGAGAGCACCACCGAGCTCTGCCTCTACGGCGAGGGCCCGGGTTACGTGCTCAACGGTTGCGGCATGGGCGGCGGCGGGGAGCCTCCGCCGCCTCCGCCTCCTCCGCCGCCGCCGCCCGACTACACGACGCTGCCGGACTGCGACTTCGACACCAGCCCGAAGAACAGGTACCGGTGCGCCTTCATCCGGCCCTACGGGCGGGACGCGCTGGTGAACGTGAGGGCGCTGGTGTTCGGCGGATTCACGCCGGCGACGGGCGACCTCGACGCCGAGCAGATCTACCCTGGTTGGCTCTCCCTCGGGGTCGGCGCTCTGCAAGGTTCCAGCGTGCTTGCTTCGCCCCCCAGCTACCCCTGGGGGACCGTGAAGCTGCCGCTGGGCCAGGACAACACGGTGGAGCCGGGGTTCTGCCCCGTCACCCCACCCCCCCAGCCGGGGTTCAACTGGCCGAACCGGTGGCAGGTCCTCGTGCGCGAAGACCTCCCGATTCCCACCGAGGCGAAGAATGTCCGCATCGAGTTCTTGGTGGATGACATCGCGCGGATCTACGCGAATGGCGAACTCATTCAGGACTGGTCGTTCAGCGGCGACCAGTTCGCCTGCGCCACGTACGCAAGAACCATGATCGTCACGATCCCGGATCGCCTGCTCGCGCGTGATGGAATCAACAAGCTGGCAGTCTGGGCCGAGGACGGCACTGGAGGCGCGAACTTCCTCGACTTCCGGGTCTTCGCGGACGTGCCCAACCCGTAAGCTGCCGGCTGAGATCAGCGCCGGCCCATGCAAAAGGGGCGGGCCCCATCCGGGGCCGGCCCCTTTCGCTGGGTGAGATGGCCGGCAGCCTCCACGGCTACCCCGGTGGCGATCTGCGAAGCCAGGTCGTCGGCGCCGGACACCGCCCGGGTACGCAAGACCTCACGGCTTTGCTGCCCGCCGCGCAGCGCGCGGCTCCTCGGATGCGGCGATGAGGACCGTGCCCACCAGGTTGCCCATGACGTTCACCGTCGTGTTCCCCATGTCAATGAGCCGGTAGATCCCCCCCACGACGACGGCCAGCTCCAGGGGGAGCTTGAACGCCTCCACCATGATGAGCGCTACCACGAACCCGCCCCCGGGAATCCCGCCGGAGCCGGCGGAGAGGAGCCCTCCCATGAGGAAGATGGTGGCCAGTTCGCCGGCGGAGAGCGGGACTCCGGCGGCCTGGGCGGTGAGCACCACCACCGCCGCCAGCATGACCGCCGTGCCGTCCTTGTTCATCTGGATCCCCAGGGGGAGCGTGAAGGAGTGGACGGAGCGAGGGACCTCGAGCTTGTCGGCGGCCTCCATGGCAAGGGGGAGGGAGGCCAAGCTCGACGTGGTCGCGATGGTGGTGGCCCACACCGTGCCCGTCTCCCTCAGGAACGCGGCGGGTCCGCGAGGAGTGAAGAGCCAGAGCAGCGCCAGGTACAGGGCGACCAGGAGGAGGTGCGCTGCCGTCACCCCCGCGACGAACCGCGCCATGGGCCCCAGCAGCTCGGCGCCGTAGCGCCCCACCGTCACCGCCATGAGGGCGGCGATCCCGTAGGGAGCCACCTCGAGGATCAGGTCCACCACCTTGCGCAAGAGCTCGGCCAGGTCGGCGTAGGCTCCCCGGAGCCGATCCCGGGGCGCAGCCGGGAGGTGGAGCGTGGCCACGCCCAGGATGAGCGCCAGCACCACCACCTGCGCCACGTTCCCGTCGGCGAACGCCTTGAACGCGTTGCCGGGCACGAGCCCCAGGAGCACGTCCAGGAAGGAGGGCGCCTCCGCCACCTCCGGCGCGCTCCCACCCTGGAGCGTCATCCCCACCCCGGGGCGGAGCGCCAGCATGGCCCCGATCCCCAGCGAAAGCGCCACCAGCTTCGTGGCAGCGAACCAGCCCGCGATCTTCCCGGTGAGTCTCCCCAGCGCGCCCAGGTCCGTGAGGGCCGTGACCCCGGCCAGGAGGTTGAAGAAGACCAGGGGTACGGCGGCGAGGACGAGAAAGCGGATGAACAGATCGCCCACCGGCTCCAGGACGGCGGCCCGCTCCCCGGCCAGCGCTCCCGCCAGAGCCCCGACCACCATCCCCAGGAGGATGCGGGTGCCCAGCCCCATGCGGCGCGATCCGGGGGCCCGCGGGGCGCCGGGTGCCGGACCCGCCGCGCCGGCTCCCGCCTCCGCGCCGCCCGCCGTCATGCCGCTCCGCTTCGCGCTTCCACCCACGCCCGCACCAGCGCCAGGACCCGGTCTACGTCCGACACGTCGTTGTAGAGCCCCAGCGCCATCCGGAGCACGCCCTTGCGGATGGAGAGCTTGACCCCGTTGGCCGTGAGGTGCCGGTGCAGGTCGTTCATCATCGGGTCGTCGGCGGTGTCGTGGTGGCCGCCGCCGCTGTGCCCCACCGCCACGATGTGGCCGAGGTGGGGCCCGGGGGCGCCGCCCACCACCGGGAGCCCCAGCTCCAGGAGCCCTTCCACGAGCCGCGCCGTGAGCGCGCGCACGTGGGCCTCGATGCGGTCGACGCCCACGGACGTGATGAGGGCGAGGGATGCCTCAGCGGCCTGGGCCCCCAGGTAGTTGTAGTTCCCCAGGTCGAATCGCCGCGCCCCGGCGGCGTAGGGGAGGTGGTCCCCCCCGGTGCGGGCGGTCTCCCCCGCCTCGGTGCCCATGTCCATCCCGTAGCGCGCCACGTGCGCCGGGATCAGGGACTCGGCCAGCGCCCGCCGCACGAAGAGGAACCCCATCCCGTAGAACGCCAGCAGGCTCTTCTGGGTGGCCACCGCCAGCGCGTCGATCCCGAGCTCGCCCACGTCGCAGCGGATGGATCCAATGGACTGGGCCGCGTCCACCAGGAGGAGCGCGCCGCGGGTGTGGGCCACATCGGCGATGGCGCGCACGTCGGTGACGAACCCAGGAGAGAACGACACGTGGGGGATGGTCACCAGGCGGGTGTGCCCGTCTACCGCAGCGGCGAACCCTTCCGCGGGGACCCGGCCCCCGTCGGGCTCCACCGCGCGGACCTCGATCCCCTTCAGCTTCCTGAGGTTGTACCAGAGGAAGACGTTGTTGGGATGCTCCAGCTCGGGGCAGAGCACCACGTTGTCGCCCTTCTCCCATGGGAGGCTGGAGGCAAAGAGGTTGAGCGCCTCGGAGACGTTCTTGGTAATGGCCACCTCGTCGGCGTCGGCCCCGATGAGGGAGGCCAGCATCTCCCGGCAGTGCTCCACCGACGCGCGGTGGAGGTCCTTGTTGGCCCTGGCGTTCAACACCTCGTCGATGTGGGTGTGGGCGGCCTCGGCGGCGGCGCGGGGAATGAGCCCCTTGAGCGCCATGTCGAAGTAGACCTTCTCGGAGGCGCCGGGGAACTGGGCGCGCACCTCGGGCGGGAGGAAGGGGCCGTGCGTCATGGGTCGGATGTCTCCTTCGGGGCCCGCACCGGGCTCCCGGTTTCGGCGATGCGCCGCGTGGCCGCCACCAGCTCCCTGGTGATGCCGGGCTCGTGGGAGGAGTGCCCCGCATCCGGCACGAACACGGCGTCCAGCTCGGGCCACGCGGCCTTCAGGTCGTGGAGGTTCTTCGCGGGACAGATGATGTCGTAGCGGCCGTGCACGGCGAAGGCGGGGATATGGCGGATGCGACCCACCCGGTCGAGCACGATGCCGTCCGGACGCAGGCGCACGTTCCGGGTGAAGTGGGCCTCCAGGCGCGCCAAGCTCCAGGCTAGCTCCGGGTCCTCGAACATCCCGGCGAACTCGGGGTTGGGCAGGAGCGTGCACGCCGAGCCCTCGTAGAGGCTCCACGCCCGGGCGGCGGCCAGGGCGGCCTCCCGGTCGCTCCCGGTGAGGCGGCGCCAGTAGGCCTCCAACAGATCGCCGCGCTCCGCCTCCGGCACGAGGCCCGCGAACGCCTCCCACAGTTCGGGTTGGATCTTCCCCAGATCGTAGAACCACCAGCGGACGTCCTCGTCTCGCATCAGCCAGATGCCGCGGAGGACCAGGCTCAGCACGCGCTCCGGGTGGGTCTCGGCGTAGTGGAGCGCCAGCGTGCTCCCCCACGAGCCGCCGAAGAGGTGCCAGCGTTCGATCCCCAGCTCCCGGCGCACGGCCTCGAAGTCGGCCACCAAGTGGTCCGGGTCGTTGCCGGCCAGCTCCCCGTGGGGCTTCGAGCGCCCCGAGCCCCGCTGGTCCACCAGCACGGCCCGGAAGCGCGCCGGGTCGAAGAACCGGCGGTCGTACTCCGAGCAGCCCGCTCCGGGGCCCCCGTGGACAAAGAGGATGGGGATGCCGTCGGGCGTGCCCAACTGCTCCCAGTAAAGGACGTGGGGCGGGTCCACGGCGAGCGTCCCGGTGGCGAAGGGCTCGACGGGCGGGTAGAAGTGGTCGTTGGCCATGGTGGCAACTGAGGCGGATCCGGGAGCAGGGGCAAGCCCCCGCGGCGCGGGACGGCGGCAGCGGTTCCCGAGAGGGGCCGAACAGCGCGTACCCTCCGTCGAGCCCGGGCGGGGACGCGCATGCCCTGTGGACCGCCGCGGTCTGCGGGGGATTCTGCTTGGCCCGAGCGCGCAGGTGGACCTGGGCTTCGACTCCGACCGCACGAGAATCTGGCAGCTCTTGCTGGAATTGTCCGCCATGGATATATCTACGTTGGATATTTCCCCGATTCGGAGGCCCCCTTGGCACGTTCGACCGATCCCCGCGCCATCCCGTTGCGACCGCCCGTCTACCACATCCTGCTCGCGCTCGTCCGCCACGACCTCCATGGGCTCGGCATCGCCGACGAGGTGGATGACGCCTCGGAAGGGGCGGTGGAGCTCGGTCCGGGGACGCTGTACCGGTCTCTGTCCGAGATGGCCGAGGCAGGGCTCATCCGCACGGTGGCTGCCCCCGACGCGGAGACCGATCCACGCCGGAAGTACTACGCGATCACGCCCGAAGGGCGGGGCCTGCTGGCCCTGGAGACGGCGCGGCTGGGCCGGTTGGTGGAGACGGCGCGCGCCCGCAACGCGATCCTGGAACAGGCGTGACCGAGCGCCAGGGTGGCGGGCACGAGCGTGCCTTCCGGGCGTTGCTCCGGGTCTATCCGACCTGGTTCAGGGACGCGCACGGGGAGGAGATGGCGCTCCTCTTCATGGAGCGGGTGAAGCGCGCCAAGGGCCCGGGCGCCCGGGCGCGACTCTGGTGGCGGGTGTTGGTGGACGCGGGAGAGACGGCGGCCGCGCTGCGGCGTCGGGACCCACGGGGAGGAGGAATGGGAATGGGCACGCTGCTGCAGGACCTTCGCTACGCCGCTCGACACCTGAGGCGCTCGCCGGTGTTCACCGCGGGAGCGGTCGCGCTCCTGGCCGTCGGCATCGGGGCCAACATAACCGTGTTCACCGTCGTGGACTCGCTCCTGCTGCGCCCGCCGCCGTGGGCACACCCCGAGGAGGTCGTCCACGTGTATCAGGACTCGGACGACGGGGAGCCTGGCGCGAGCGCGTATCCGGCGACCCGCGACATGGCCGCCTCGGACGCATTCGCAGCGGTCGCCGCCACGACGGTGGGCAGCGTCGCCTGGGGGGGCCCTGACGGCCCCCAGCCCGTGGCGATCGAATACACCACGTCGAGCTACATGGAGGTCCTCGGGCAATCCGCCCAGCGCGGGCGGTGGTTCGGGCCCGAGGAGGACGTGCCCGGAAGCGGGCTGGTCGCGGTGGTGAGCGCCCCGACCTGGCACGCCAGGTTCGGGAGCGACCCGGACGTGGTGGGGCGGACGGTCCGGCTGAACGGACAGCCCCTCACGATCATCGGCGTGGGCCCGGAAGGGCTCACGGGCACGTACACGCCGCTCCTCACGGACTTCTGGCTGTCCATCTCGTCCACGATCGTGGGCGGCCCCTACCAGGTCCAGAACCTCGAGCTCCGAGCGGACCATTGGTACGACGTGCGCGCGCGCCTCGCGCCCGGCGTGACCGTCCAGCAGGCCCAGTCGGCCATGGACGCGCTGGCCGCTCGCCTCGGCCAGGAGTATCCCGAGTACGACCGCGGCCGGGGCATCACCGTGTTCGCCTCGAAGGACGTCCGGGTCCACCCCCAGGGCGACGGCGACCTCTTCGCGGGGGGCGCGCTCCTGTCGGCGGTGGTGCTCACGGTTCTTCTTCTCGCGTGCGCGAACCTCGCGAACCTCCTGCTGGTGCGGGGGCTCAGCCGCTCGGGCGAGATGGCCGTGCGGTCCGCGCTCGGCGCGCCCAGGGGACGCGTGGCCCGGTTGTTCCTGATCGAGTCCTTGTTGCTGTCGGCGCTCGGCGGTGGGGTGGGGTTGCTCCTCACGCGCTGGGCGTTGGCCGCGCTTCCCTCCCTTCCATTCGGGGACGTGTTCGGGGGGACGCTCGATCTCGGCATCGACGGACGGGTTGCGATCTTCTCGGTCGGGCTCATGGCGATCACGGGGGTGCTATTCGGCCTCGCGCCGGCGATCCGCTCGGCGCGCACCGATGTCGCGCAGGCGCTGCGGGACGATCGGCGGGGGGGGAGCGGAGGTCGGGGTGCCACGCGTCTGAGAAGCCTGCTCGTGGCCGTGCAGGTCGCCGCCTCGCTGGTGCTCGTCCTCGGAACGGGACTACTCGCGCGGAGCCTGCGGGCGCTCCAGACGCTGGATGCCGGCGTGGACGTGGACCGGATCGCGTACCTGCGAGCGGACTGGAGCCAGTCCGGGGTGGAGGGCGAGGCGGTTCGCGTCACGCTCGACGAGATCCTGCAGCGCATGGAGGCGATCCCCGGCGTGACGCGGGCCGCCGTCGTTTCGCGGCTCCCCGCGCAGGGATCGGGATCGACGACCACCGAGGTGGAAGGGTACACTCCGCCCGCGGGGACCGCCGCGGTGGAGCTTCCGTTCGCGTCGGTGACGGACGGCTACTTCGAGACCATGGGGATCCCGCTCGTCGCCGGGCGCCTGTTCGACGACGACGACGTGCCCGGCGGGACAGGCGTCGCGATCCTCGTGAACGAGACCGCCGCGCGCCGGTTCTGGGGAGACGCCGATCCCATCGGGAGGAGGATGCGTGGCCAGGGCTCGGAGAGTTGGACGCGGACCGTGGTGGGCGTCGTGGGCGACGTCTCCGTGTCGCGCCTGGGCGAGCCGCCCCGTCCGATGTTCTACTTCTCGACCCGCCAGAGGACGGCACCGCCGTCGTACGTGGTCGTGCGCACGGACGGCGACCCCGCGGCGCTACTGGGCGCCATGCGTCAGGAGATGGCCCGTCTGAGCGTGACCGTGGGCGTCAACGCGCAGGGGACGCTCGCCGGGCACTTCGGAGAGACGCTCGCGACGCCCCGACTGGCGGCGCGCGCCATGGGCGCGTTCTCCGCGCTCGCTCTCCTGCTGGCCGGGCTGGGCATCTACGCGGTGGTGAGCTTCAGCGTCGCGCGCCGCACCGGGGAGCTCGGCATCCGCATGGCGCTCGGGGCGGAGCGCAGTTGGGTGGTGCGCATGGTCGTGCGCGAGGTCGTCGGCGTGGTCGTGGCGGGCATCCTGGTCGGGCTGGCGCTGGCAGCCTTCGGCGCGAGCCGCATCGCGGGCCTCCTCTACGGCGTGGACGCGCTGGACCCCATCGCGTTCTGCGGTGCGGTCGTCACCCTTCTCGCGGTCGCGTGGGTCGCCGCGTATGTGCCGGCGCGCCGGGCCGCGCGCGCCGACCCGGTGGAGGCGCTGCGGGCTTCCTGATGAGGGTAGGCGGCGGGCCGTGTACAGGGGATCGGGGACCGCGAACCGACCCCCTAGTCTGCCCCTACTCGAAGCTCCCCGGGACTGCCTCGTACATCTTCTTCGCGATCTCCTCGGCGCCCTTCATCGCCGAGACGTCCAGCTCGAAGTCCTGATGGCCGGGAGCGCGCAGCTTCTCCGCAAGCTCCTCGATTTCGCGCCTGGAGAGGCCGGCAGCGGCCAGTCCGTCCGCACCCACCGCGGCCCCGTCCCGGGCGCGCACGCCGTCGGCATCCGCGGTGACCAGGCGCGACAGCACGTCGCGCTCGGCCCGGGTGAGAGGCCGGCTCTCCAGGTCGTAGTCCACCCAGGCCTCGAAGGACAGGGGCGCCACCCGCTTCACCATCCCGGCGATGACCCGGGCGAATTGCTGGATCTCCCACTGGGCGCGGGGGTCCACGCGCAGGGAGAGGAAGTGGAGCAGGTTGTGCAGGTCGATCTTCCAGTACCACTGCGTGTAGGTGGACACCGGCAGGTCGATGCGCGCCAACTCCCGGGCCACGTCCTCCCCCAGGAGCCAGGCGTACGCGCCTCCCGCGTCCTTCCGCAGCCGCTCCCAGCGCTCCACCGCCTCCCGGTACACCTCCGGCGGGGCACCCCCTTCCCTCCCCTGGTTGTTGGACCGGCTCTGCAGCGCGAACTGGTCCTGGGGGGGCGTATAGAAGAGGAGAGGCATGAGGCTGTAGCGGGCCGACAGCTCGTTCACCGAGTTGTGCGTGACGATCCCGTTGGCGACGAAGTTGTGGTACGGCCCTTCCACCTCGAGGTCGTACGTCTCCCGCTCGCCCACGTACTCGATCCGCTCGATGCGGACCAGCCGCGCCCGGTCGAGCCTGTTCCAGGCGACCCGGGGCGAGGGGATCCACTCCGCCTTGACCGGCGGCCCGCCGAGGCGCTCGACGTAGTCGAGTTCCCTTCCATGAATGGAGCGATGGCAGTCGCCGCAAAGGGTGGTGAGGTTGGCGGTGTCGCGAGCGCGCTCCGGGTCGGCCCACACGGGCACCACGTGATGGCAGTGGAGCTCCGAGGCCCTGCGGTGGCAGAGCTGGCACGTCCACTCATTGGCCTCATGCACCTTCCGCGCCACCTGGGTCGTCCATCGCCCGATGGATTCACGCTCCGTGGAGACGCCCCCCCGCCAGAAGTCGGAGGCCGGGCCGCCGCGAGCGGCGCGGAGGCGGTACCGCGTCAGCCACTTCCGGATGGTGTGGTACGACACCCCGCAGACCTCGGCGAGCTCCCCCACCGGCCTCCGGTGCCCGCGGTATTCCCGCTGCAGCCACACCGGATCTTGGTACATGGCGGGGATGAGCTCAGCCGCGCCGTTGACGAACACGTAGTGGTCACCGTCCGACCACACGGCGCGCCCGCCGGTTTCCCGGACGCCCGTGGCGCCGCCGAGGGTGTTCCACCCGCCCGCGAACAGGAAGCGGTGGTCCCGCGTCGCCTCGAGGGTCTTCCCATCGGCCAGGACCATCCGGAACACCGGTTTGCACCCGTTGCGGTACACGTCCACGACCCGGGTGTGTTGGATCTCCAGCGTGTTCTCGTTCACCTGCCTGAGCCGCATCTCCCGGACGCGGTCGCGCCGGAAGAAGGGGTTCCGCTGCTTGTCCGGACGCGTGCGGTTCTCCGTCGGCTGGAACCGCCGCCAGACCTCCTCGATGCTCAGCCTGTACAGCTGGTTACCCCTGCGCGCCACACCCCCAGGCAGATCGAAATAGACCTGGGTGCCCTCGGCGAGGCAGGCCGTTCTGTGCCGTATCCACTGCCGCGCCACGAACATGGGCATGGCGCAGTGGAACTTGAGCTCCACCATCTCGCTGGGCGTGGTGTGGCGGTGGCGGCGCAGGTAGCGGACGAGCCCTCGGGTCTGGGACACCTTCCGGGTGCCGTAGCCATAGCTCACGCGGGCGGCGCGTTCCACGTCCTCGTCGGACCCCATGTAGTCCACCAGCGACACGAAGCCGTGGTCCAGGACCGGGAAGTAGCCGCCCAGGATTTCCTCGGCGGCAGGAATGGTGGGACGCTTCGTTTCCATGGGGTCGCGGGGCGTGGGTTCCAGGGGAGGGAAGGGGCAATATAGCCCCCGGCGCGTTGGGGCACAGGCGCCCCGGCGGGGACTGCCCGCGCGCGTTCCCGGGCCTGGTCGCCCCCGGGCCCCGAGCCCGTCCTTGCGCGCGCCCGCCACCCGTGGGACCATACCGGAGAGATCCACCGTTTCCATCCAGCACCCGGCACGTCCATGATCCGCATCCGTCCGGCGCTGGCCGCCCTCGCGGCTGTCGCTCTCTCCGTCTTCGTCGCGCCCGTCTCCTCCCCCCTCCACGCCCAGACGGGCTCCTTCACCATGGAGCAGGTGAAGAGCTACCCCTTCCCCAACGAGCTGGCCGCCGCGGTCACCGGCGCGCGCATCGCGTGGGCCTTCAACGAGGAGGGCCGGCGCAACATCTGGGTGGCGGAGGGCCCGTCCTGGCAGGCCCGCAAGCTCACCGCCTACGACGTGGACGACGGCCAGATGCTCGCCCGCGTCCAGCTCTCTCCCGACGGGAAGTGGGTCGTCTACCGCAGGGGCGGCGACGACGCGAACTGGGACGCCGACGACTGGGGGCTCTCGGCGGTGAACGCCGCGTCCATGCCCATCGCGCCCAAGATCCAGATCTGGTCCGTCCCCTTCGAGGGCGGCGAGCCGCGGGTCCTGGCCGAAGGAGGCGACGGCATTGTCATCGCGCCGTCCAGCGACCGCGTGCTCTTCCAGCGGAACCGGCAGATCTGGTCGGTGCCCATCGACGGCTCGTCGCCGGCCGTGCAGCTCTTCTTCGCCCGGGGGGTGAACGGGGAGGTGCGTTTCTCTCCTGACGGCGAACGCATCGCCTTCGTCTCGAACCGCACCACCCACGCGCTCATCGGCGTATACCAGGACAGCGTCACCCCCATCGTGTGGATGGCGCCCTCCACGAACCGCGACGGCTCGCCCCGCTGGTCTCCCGACGGGAAGCGCATCGCCTTCGTGCGGCAGCAGGGGGCGGGGGGACCGCCCCAGCCCTCTCTGGAGCGCCGCCATCAGCCCTGGTCCATCTGGACCGCCGATGCTGCCACCGGCGAGGCCCGGCGCGTCTGGGAGGCACCGGAGACGCTGCGCGGCTCGCCCCCCAGGACCCACGGGGGGACCAACCTGCACTGGGCGGCGGCCGGACGCATCGTCTTCCTCTCGTACGCCGACGGGTGGCCCCACCTGTACTCGGTGCCCGAGGCCGGGGGCGAGGCCCTCCTGCTCACGCCCGGCGACTACATGGCCGAGTACATCAAGCTCTCCCACGATGGGCGCTGGCTCGCCTTCGCCGGGAACGCCGGCACCACCCCGGGCGACATGGATCGCCGCCATGTGGTGAAGGTCCCCGTGGACCGGGCCGAGCCCCAGGTCATGACCCCGGGCACGGGGCTGGAGTGGACGCCCGCCTTCACCGGGGACGGGGCCTCTCTCGCGTTCATCGGCGCCACCGCCCAGCGCCCCCCGCTCCCCGCCGTCATGCCCGCGGGCGGCGGTCAGACGAAGTGGATCGCCGAGGACAGGATCCCCGCCGACTTCCCCACGTCGCAGCTCGTCGTGCCCCGGAGCGTGACGTTCCAGGCCGCCGACGGGAAGACGGTCTACGGCCAGGTCTTCGAGCGCTCCGGCGGTGCCGCGAAGAAGCCCGCGGTGGTGTTCATCCACGGAGGCCCGCCCCGCCAGATGCTGGCCGGGTGGAACTACTCGGACTACTACAGCAACGCGTATGCCGCCCAGCAGCACTTCGCCAGCCGCGGATACGTGGCGCTCTCGGTGAATTACCGTCTCGGGATCGGCTACGGATTCGACTTCCACCAGCCCGACAGCGCCGGGGCCCGGGGGGCGTCGGAGTACCGGGACATCGTGGCCGCCGCGGAGTACCTCCGGTCCCTGCCCCAGGTGGACGCGTCGCGCATCGGCGTGTGGGGCGGCTCCTACGGCGGGTATCTCACCGCCATGGCCCTGGCCCGGAACTCGGATCTGTTCGCCGCCGGCGTGGATATCCACGGCGTGCACAACTACGCCGACCGGTACGCCGCGCCCGCCGCCCGCTACGAGCCCACCGACCGCGCCCGGGCTCTGGAGGTCGCATGGCGCTCGTCGCCCGTCGCGTACATGGACACGTGGCGCTCGCCGGTGCTTCTCATCCACGGCGACGACGACCGGAACGTGCGCTTCGCCGAGACCACCGACCTGGCCCGGCGCCTGGAGCTGGTGGGGGTGGAGTTCGAGGAGCTCATCGTCCCCGACGACACCCACCACTTCCTGCGCCACGCCAATTGGGTGCGGGTGAACAAGGCCGGCGGCGCGTTCCTGGACCGCAAGTTCGGGGTGGGGGGAACGGGGAGGTAGCGTCCACGCGGCCGGGAGCGTCCCAGCCCCTGCTCGCCGCATTGTGCCGGGGGGCACGGAGGGCTACATGGACTCCGTGACCCCAGTGCCGCCCACCCCCGACCCGGCCCTCGGGCCCCGCATCCTCTTCTTCTCCGGAGGGACCGCCCTCCGAGGGCTCAGCCGACAGCTGCCGGCGTGGACGGAGCGCTCCATCCACCTGATCACCCCGTTCGACTCGGGCGGGAGCTCGGCGGCCCTCCGACGTGCGCTTTCCATGCCGGCGGTGGGGGACCTGCGCAACCGGATCCTGGCGCTGGCCGACGTGTCCACGCCCCGGGGCCGCGCGGTGCACGACCTCCTGGCCCATCGCCTGCCGCCGACCGGGAACTCACCGTCGCTTCTCCAGACTCTGATGAAGGTCCTGCGCAAGCTCCCTCCCGAGGCGGTCGATTCGGCGCACGCCTGCCTCGCGGCGGTGGGCCCGCGGTTCGACCTCAGACACGCCAGCGTGGGCAACCTGGTCCTGGCGGGGATGTACCTCACGGAGGAACGGAGCCTGCACCGGGCGGTGGAGCGGCTCTCGCGGCTCGTGGGCGCGCGGGGCACGGTCTGCCCGGTCTCCGGCGACGACCTCCACCTCGCCGCGGAGCTGGGGGACGGGAGCGTGGTGGTCGGCCAGCACCGGATCACCGGCGCCGACGCCGCGGAGCCGCCCATCCGCCGGGTCTTCCTGGTGCGCTCCCTCGGCGATCCCACGCCGGTGCGCGCCTCCGCGCCGGCGGAGGGCCTCGACCTGATCGGACGGGCGGACCTGGTCTGCTTCCCCATGGGGAGCTTCTTCACGAGCGTCGTGGCCTCGCTCCTCCCCGAAGGGATCGGTGAGGCCGTGGCCGCCTCCCGGGCGCCCAAGGTCTACCTGCCCAACCCCGGCATCGACCCGGAGGAGCGGGGGTGGAACCTCGAGGACCGGGTGCGCACGCTGGCGTTGCAGCTGGCGCCCCTGGATGCGTCGGGGATCCACGTCATGAGCCACGTCCCTCTGTCCCCCTGGGACCGCACGCGCTACGACGACGGGGCGGTCCTCGACGGGCTCCGGGGACTAATCGGCGGCTAGCGTCCCGAATCGGCGGAGGTCAGCCCCGGGGAGCCGGGCGTCAGGGCCTGGATGCTCCACCGGCCGCCAGATGGGTCCCCCGTTTGGAGTGCCTGCCGAAGTAGTCCCAGAGGAAGAGGAGCACTCCGGTGCTGAACAAGAGCGCCGCCGCCAGGAGCATCTGGAAGTGGACCTGGATCTTGAGCTGGGCGTCCAGGTACCCCACGCCGAGGATCCGCTCCATGTACACCTGAGCCACGCCGGCCGCGGCGAAGGCCATGGTCATGCCGGTGATCCCGGTCAACATGGTCCAGAACGCCCAGATCCCCAGCCCCTGGGCCCGCCCCTCCGACTCGGGTCTCCCGGTGAGGAAGGGCATGGTGTAGCTCACCATGGCCAGGACGATCATCGCGTAGGCCCCGAAGAACGCCAGGTGCCCGTGCATGGGGGTCACCAGCGTCCCGTGGGTCCACCGGTTCACCGACGGCCAGGTGTGGGCCAGCCCCAGGAGGCCGGCACCGATGAGGGCCACCATGGCGCTCCCCAGGGCCCAGTGGAGCGCCACCCGGTTGCGCGGGGCTCGCTCCATGCCCCGGAACGCCACGTAGGCCATGACCGCCAGCGCCAGGAAGGGGAGAGGCTCCAGGGCGCTGAAGAAGCCCCCGAGGGGAAGCCAGTACTCGGGGACCCCGATCCAGAAGTAGTGGTGGGCGGTGCCGATGAGCCCTGAGATGAAGGTGAGCCCCGCCACGATGTAGACCCACTTCTCCACTACGGAGCGCTCGATCCCGGTGAGCTTCATGAGGAGGAAGGCCAGGAGCTCGGCCTGCACCAGCTCGAAGACCCCTTCCACCCAGAGGTGGATGGTCCACCAACGGTAGAAGGTCGCCACCGTGTAGTTGGTGTACTCCAGGAGGGACGGGAGATAGAGGAGCGCCGCGCCGGACAGGCCTGCCACCAGCGCGCCCGCCGTGACCGTGATGCGGCTCCCCTTGGCCAGGGTGCGCACGATGTTGTAGGCGAAGAGGAGCATGACGACGACGATGGCGGGCTTGATGGGGCGGGGCTGCTCCAGGAGCTTGTTCCCCGCCGTCCATCCGAACATGTACCCCACGACGGCCACGACCCCGGCGACGGTAAGGAGGCCCAGGGTGACGTACGCGAGTCGGGGACTGTGGAGCTCCGTCTTCGACTCCTCCGGCACCACGTAGAAGGCCGAACCCAGGAACCCCATGAGGATCCACACCACCAGCAGGTTCGTGTGGATCGTCTTGGTGACGTGGAAGGGGAGAAGGTCCTTGAGCGGGTCGGGACCCAGATACTTGACCGCCGAGAGGAACCCGAAGACGAGCTGGAGCGCGAAGAGGAGGAGGGCCACAGCGAAGTACCAGTAGGCCACCTCCTGGGAGCGGTATCGCATGGCGGGTCTCCTTGCTCAGCGGAGGGTCAGCAGGTAGGCCACCAGATGGTCCACTTCGGCCGGGGTCAGGCTCTCCCCGTAGTTCCCCGGCATCACCGACTGGCCCATGGCGGAGAAGGTGGGCGAGCCCTCGTGGAGGTGGACCGAGGGCTGGAGGATGGACTCCCGGATGAACTCCTGGGCCGTGGTGGCCGCGCCCGATTACGACGGGTCCGTCAGCACGCTGTCCGCCCGCACCGAGAGCTGGGCCAGGCTGGGCCCGACCAGGACCACCCCGGGCGCGATCGAGTGGCACGAGAAGCAGGCCGGTGGGCTCGAACGGAACAGGTGCTCCCCGAGTGCCACGGGATCGCCGGAAGCCGGGGATCCCGCCTCCCTGGCCGGTGTCCCCGAAAAGGCCATCCCCGAGACCAGGATGGGCCGAGGTGGCCAGTCGAAGTTGTGGATCTCGCCGATCCACTCCAGGAAGGAGATGACCTCCCGGATCTCCTCGGGCGTGAGTCCCGGGTTCGTCATGATCCTCCGGTGCTCCGCCTCGGAGTAGAACCGGGTGGGCTCGGCCAGGAACTGGGCCAGGTACGCCTCTCCCCTGAGGGCGGTGATGCCCGTGAGGTCGGGGGCGTAGTACGCTCCCTCCCCCATGAGGGTGTGGCAGTTGACGCAGCTCTCCCGGTGCCACACGTCCTTACCCCCCAGGACCTCGGGGGTCAGGTTCTGGGCGTTGGTGAGCTCGGGGAAGCGCGTGTGGCTGTGAACGGTGAGGGCCAGGAAGAGAACCAGGAAGATCCCGGTCCCGCCGAGGAAGAACGCTGCCGCCTGTCTCTTGGTCATGGGTTCCTCCCTCCACTCCGGGGACGCGTGAGGGCGGTGAGGGGGCCGCGGGAGGGGATCCCGCGGCCGGGCTCAGACTCCGACCTGATCCCAGTACTCGGCCACCACCCAGGCGGCATAGGCCACGGAGGACAGGACGAGGAAGGCCACCAGGAGGAAGAGCGCCTTGAGGATCGCGCCTGAGGTCCCGCTTCCCGCGGTGCTGTCCACAACCACCTCCCAGGAGGGGGGGGCGCCGCGACCGCCGGGGGCCACTCGTGGATCCGCGCCCGTGTCACTCCGGCTCCGCGCCCACGATGGCTAGGACGTTTGGTGAGCATCACGCGCCCGTGTCGTCCCGCGGTGCAATCTCATTCGTCAGGAAACACCCCATGGCCCGACCCGGCGCACCCCACCGCCCGCAGCGTCCAGCTCCCGCGCCGCCCCGGCGCGTCCGCTGTCCCGGAGTATGTCGAGCCCGTGCTCGATCTGCTGGAGAAAGCCCACGAGCAGCTGCCGAGCGTGCCCGACTACACGCAAGGCCGGCGGCGCGGGAGGCCGCGCAAGCACGGCAACTGACTGGCCGGTGGGCGGGACGGGGTGAGCTTGCCCACCCGCCCATGGTGGCGCCCTGCGGGCCTCAGCAGGGTCCGCCATGGCGATCTCGGCCCAGCGGCTCCCGTGGCGCCCGCCCTCGACTCGGCATCCGGGCGGAGTCAGTACCCAATCGGTCTACCGGCCGCGTCAGCCGGCGGCGAGCGCGCTGTACGCCGTCATCCAGCACCACATCGAGACCTTCCTGGCCCATGCGGCCGAGGCCGATCCCGTGGGCTACGGCGTCCCGACCTGGGTCGAGAAGGACTTCCGGGCCTACCTGCGGCATCCTCGCCTACGGCTTCGCACGCGCTCACTGTGACACCTGCGGCCATGAGCGTCTGATCGCGTTGGCGTGCTAGGCATACTGCACCTCTTCTGAACGAGCTGCACTCGGCGCGTC
>CAZJFX010000024.1:0-36459 GCA_964545395.1 uncultured Gemmatimonadaceae bacterium
CCAACATAACGGGCAGGTATCGCAATGTACAGATTATTTACTTCCACTGCCTTACAGCGGCTCCGTGCAGGGCAGTTCAAAGCCCGTGGATATCGCCCCCGGCCCGAAGGGCCCCGGGGGCGATCCCGGAGGCGGACATCGGCGCCGGGAAGTGGTCGGCCCGGCGCCGCTAAGCGAGGCCCCTAGCCGAAGCGCATCAAGCGACCACCCAGCTCAACGGCCGAGCGGTCCGCCGAAGGGAGCGCCCCCAGGGCCCTTCAACCCGGGAGCGACCACCCTCACGCTTCCCGAACCCACCTCCAAAGCTCCGGCAGCGTCGGCCGCTTCCCCGCCATGAGGATCCCCACCTTGTAGATCCGCCCCGCCACCCACGCCACACCCACCACGGTCAGCCCCATGAGCACGAACGAGAGGAGGATCTGCCACGCCGGCGCTGCGCCGATGGAGACGCGGGCAAACATGAGGATGGGGCTGAAGAAGGGGAAGAGCGACAGCGACACCGAGAGCGTCGTCCCGGGAGACTGGATGGTCTGCATCACCAACAGGATGGGAACGATCACGAGCAACATCACCGGGAACTGGGCTTGCTGGGCCTCCTCGTCGGTGTTGCACATCGCGCCGACCGCGGCGTACAGCCCCGCGAAGATGAAGTACCCGAACAGGAAGAAGATCAGAAACAGGCCGACGAGCCCTGCTCCGGGGAGGAGCTCCTTCATGTCGGCGAGCGTGGCCACCTCGGGACGCGCAGCGATCATGGCCGGAAGAGCGGCGCCGGCGAGGATCGCCCCCGATCCGAACCACACCGCCATCTGCGTGAGCCCCACCGCCCCCACGCCCAGGATCTTCCCGAGCATCAGATGCCAGGGCTTCATCGAGGAGATCACCACCTCCACCACCCGGCTCGTCTTCTCCTCGAGCGTGGCCCGCATCACGGACACCGAGTACAGGAGGAACATCATGTAGAGGAAGAACGAGCCGAGGTACGCCACCAGGAACTGGGGGTCTTCGAATCCCGCCCCCTCTCCGGAGAGCATCTCGACCCTCAGCTCACCTCCGCTCATCAGGGACTCGGCGTCCACCCCTCGATCCTCGAGGATCTTCTCCAGGGCGGTGCGGGAAACCGCCGCCCGCATGGTCACACGCTGGAGCGTGGATGGAGTCTTGCTGCCGTAAAAGGTCGCCCTGCCCGAGGAGAGCGTCTCATCGTCCAGCAGGAGGAAGCCCCCCAGCTCTTCGTCCGTGACCTTCTGCGTCAGAGAGGGAACGACGTCTTCCGACCAGGCCTCTCGGGTCACCGTCAACCCGCTCTCCTCCAGGCGGGGGATCAGCCTCTCGTAGAGGACCTCCGTCCGGTCCACGAGGGCGATGTTGCGCCCCGCCCGCTCGGCCCGCCCCGCCGTGAGGGCGGGAATGACCATCAGGCCGATCATGAAGAGGGGCCCGCCCACGGTGGAGAAGATGAACCACTTGGACCGGACTCTCTGGAGGTACTCGCGTCGGATGACCGCCCACACGTTGCTCATCGCCGTCCTCCGCCCAGGGGGGCACTCCGGGGAACACCGGCTTCATCCGAGGCGGCGGCGCCCACGTGCCGGACGAAGATCTCGTGGAGCCGCGGTTCCACCAGGTCGAAGCGGTAGATGGTGGCTCCGGACTCCACGCCCCGGCGCAGGATGGCCTGGTGGTCCGCGCCCTCGCGGAGCGCCAGGTGCACCGCGCCGTTCACCGCCTCCACCGACTCGACCTCGGGGCCCTGCAGCCAACGGTCCGGGCCCTCGAACTCCACCGCCACCAGCCCCTTCCGCTCGGCCGCCTTGAGCTCCCGCAGGTCGGCGTCGAGCACCTTCCGGCCCTTGGAGATGAGGCAGACCCTCTGGCAGAGGCGCTCCGCCTGATCCATGAGATGGGTGGAGAAGACGATGGTCGTGCCTCGGCTGTGGAAGTCCAGCACGATCTCCTCGAGGACGTCCTGGTTGATGGGGTCGAGGCCGCTGAAGGGTTCGTCCAGGATCAGGAGGTCGGGCTCATGGATGACGGTGCCGATAAACTGGATCTTCTGCTGCATCCCCTTCGAGAGATCCTCGACCTTCTTGTCCGCCCACTCGGGGAGGCCCAGGCGTTCCAGCCAGTCGAGCGCCCGCCTGCGCCCCTCGGCGCGGGGCACGCCCCGGATCTCGGCCAGGAAGACGACCAGGTCGAGGCACTTCATCTTCCGGTAGACTCCCCGCTCCTCCGGGAGGTATCCCACCCGCTTGCGCCGCGCCTCATCCGCGTCGGCGCCGAAGAGGCTCACCCGCCCTGCGTCGGGGTGCAGGATCCCCATGATCATGCGGATCGAGGTGGTCTTCCCCGACCCGTTGGGGCCCAGGAGTCCGTAGATGACCCCCCGGGGTACCTCCAGGTCCAGCTCCGACACGGCCGTGTGCTTCCCGAACCGTTTGGTCACGCCCTCCAGGCGGACCGCATACCCGTCTTCGCTCATCGAAGCCCCGCGCGTTGGGGAGACCGGAGGCCTCCGTGGCTGCCGTTTTGGCAGCTTTCGGAGCCACCCTCCGGGAAGAAGCGCTCCATCAGGGTACGGAGAGGGGCCCAAAGCCCTTCAACGGCGCGAAATCCGTCGCGCTCCGACTCTGATCCGTGTACATTATTCGGCTGTGGCTCCAGATGAGAGGAGTGACCGATGGCCATCTACCGCACGCTGTACTACGCAGACGTCGCCGTCGGGGTCGGCGGTCGCATCACCATCCCCCAGGACATGCGGGATCACCTGGGGATCGATGAAGGCGACACGCTGACCGTGCGGGTGGAGGAGAAGTCCGACGGCGGACGCCAGATGGTCATGTGGCGGACGGAGCAGCCCGCGGAAGAGGAATAGCGGGCAGACGCTCATCCCGCCTCGAGGTCCGCCCAGCGTACCAGGGCGCGCAGCGGCCCCTGCCCGTCGTGATGCCACCACGGCGCGGGGAACGGCGCCGCGTCGAACGCGGCCACCCGGCTCACTCCCACCTCCGTGAGGGCACCGGCCAGGCGCTCCAGCCTCGCCCCGCACCCGGCCACCGCCACCGTCTGCAGATGTCGGCCCAGCGGTGACACCAGCCCCGGGAGATCGAGGATGTCCGCCACGGGCTTCACCCTGATCAGCCGCCCGACGCACGCCGGGCCGAAATCCTCACCCGGATCGTAGATCACGCTCCATCCGGCGGCGCCCCCGTCGTGGATCTCCACACCCATCCCGGCGGCGGCCTGGAGCTCCGCGGTTCCCCGCACCTGGTGCCTGACCGAGGCCTCCCCCGGGTCCAGGAAGCCCCCGGGCAGGTGCCGCTCCACTGCCTCCATGGCCACGGCCAGCTCCCGGGCAAAGTCCCGCGCCGAGGTGGCGCCTCCCTCCTCAACGAACACCAGCTGGGGAGAGACACACCCTCGCTGGTCGAAGAAGGCGACGGCGCCGGCCACCTCCGATGCCGTCCTGTGTCGGTGCCCATCCTCCAGCGCCTCCCGCCCCACCACGCCGAGGCTCACGCGGTGATGGTACGCGACGAAGCGGGTGGTGACGGGCGTCCTGGCCCGGAGCGCCTGCACGGTGGCGTCACTCCCGTAGGCCGTCACCACGTCGGCCTCGGCGAGCGCCGCATCCTCCAGCTCCTCGCTCCCCCCGGGCCAGTAGATCACGGCCAACGCGCTTCCCACCACCGGATCCAGCCTCCGAAGGGCATCGGCCATGAGCACGGGCAGGACCACGTCGCCCCGCCCCGGCTTCACCAGCGTGGGCCCCTTCACGAGCAAGCTGCGCAGCAGCCCCGTGGCCCCCACCCCCGGCACGCTCCCGGAGACGACCTGCACGCAGAGCCGGGGTCCCACGGCCCTGGCCAGTCCCAGTCCCCCCGGGACGAAGCCGTCCAGCGCGGCGGGGTTGGTGAACTCGGCGGCCAGCAGCCTCCCGAGGCGCTCGCCGGTCCAGTCCCTGGCCATGCCGTCGAGCACCGCCTCCGCCATCTCCCGGGAGAGCCCTGCGGTATGCGGCAGGAGCGCCAAAGCCTGGACCCGCAGAGGGTCCGAGGGGTCCAGGAACCGGACCCCCGCCTCCCCCGCCAGGGCCGCCAGGTCCCGGGCCGTCCTCGTGCGGAGGGCGTCCCGGCTCCTGCGGAGCGCGTCGGCGACGCCCCGCACCCAGGCGGGATCGGCCTGGGGCCAGGTCAGGCGCACGCCGCCCACCTGGACGCTCCCGCCAGGTCCCGGCGGCGGCAGCAGCCCCGAAGGAAGGGAGCATGCCGAGAATTCGAGGCTCGAGGCGCTCACGTCCGTCCACCTCCTCCGGCGAGCAGATCTTCCACGGCCAACGAGCAGCCACGGGGCTCGGCCCCCTCCGCACGCCCCTGGAGGCGCACGCCGTCCTCGGAGACCGCCCCGATGTCCTGGGTGAGGACATGGCACACCGAGCCGGCGTTGGCCAGATCGAAGAACGCCAGCAACCCGGCCTCACCTGCCGGGAGGGGCGCCAGCGTCCGCGGGTCCAGGGCGCGCACCTTCAGCCAGGGCGGCGCCACGTGACGCCCAGCCGCCCCGGCGCCCTCTCGCAGGACGGGCTCGTAGAGCTGGGAAAGGAGCTCGGTCATGCCGTACTCGTTCACGATGCGGTTTCGCGGGATCCCCAGGCGGGACTCCAGAGCGCCGTAGAGTTCGTCGCGCTCCACGGCGCGAGCGCGTCCCTTGAAGCCTCCGGTCTCCATGATACGTGAGCCGGCGGGAAGCGCGAGGACCTCGCCGCTCCGGTCCATGGCATCCAGGAGATGGACGAAGGCGAAGGCCGTGCCCGCCACGAGCGCCGGACGCCCGAGCTCCCGGGCCTCCGCGACGGCCCGCCGGAGCACACCCAGGTCGGCGCCACGCTCCGGGTGGCCCACCCAGCGCACCGGACCCCCCCACACCTCGGCCACGAAACCCATCATGGCCGAGAGCGACGACCGCGGTGCCTCGACCGGCGACGGAATGAGGGACAGCACCGCCAAGGGACGGTCCTCCGGCACCAGGTGGGCCTGCAGGTTCGGGAGCGCCCCGGCGCGGTAGAGCGCCACCCGGGGCACGTGGTGACGACCGCGCCGCTCGCCGCCCGAGGAGGTACCGCTGGTGAAGTAGGTCGCCTCGGCCTCCGCCGGGCTCCCGCACACCAGGTCCACGTACTTGAACGCCGTCGCCGGCACCATGGGGACGTCCTCCCACCGCCCCACCGTGTCCGGCGCGGCCCCACGCCCCTGGCAGAAGCCCCGGTACACCGGGTTGGCCCCGAACTGGAACGTGAACACACGCAGCGCCAGGTCGTTGAACGCTTCCGCGTCCATCACCGCGTCCACGCCTCGTCCGAACAGAGTCTCCAACTCCTCCGAGAGCTCGGCGAAGGCTCCTGCAGGGGGCACGATAGACGGGACCGGAGCGGACACGGCACCTCGCTGGCTGCGTGGGGGTAGGTCGGCGGACGCAATGTAACGCGCCCACGCGGATCCCCGCCCGGGGTTCGGGGTCCTCGCAAGGTGCGGTGGCCCTGGCGTGCTGACCAACGCACACGAGGGCTCGGGTGTCACCTGGTCTCATGGACTTCCTTCCACCCCGACGGGCCGCGCAGAGCGCGACGCCGAGGCGGACATCTTGATGCGACGCAGGAACTGGCTCGTAGCACTCTCTTTCTGGCTGGCGCTCCAGACCCCCGCCTCCCTCCATGCGCAGGGCTGCGAGAGCGGGGACGGCGGCGGTGCAGCGTCCGGAGCTCTCCAGGCCCTCCGCCTCGAAAGCGGCCCGGGCATCCACATGGACGGCCGCCTGGACGACGACGCATGGGGCTCCGCGGTGCCCGTGTCCGACTTCACCCAGCAGGAGCCTGTCGAGGGAGGCCAGCCCTCCCGCCTCACCGAGGTCCGCGTCGTGTACGACACCGACGCGCTCTACATCGGCGCCAAGATCCACGACGACCCGGATGGGATTCTCGCTTACCAGAAGCAGCGCGACGCCGGCCTGAACACCGACGACCGCTTCATGTGGATCCTGGACACCTTCATGGACGGGCGGACCGGGTACTTCTTCGAGATCAACGCCGCCGGGCTCATGGGGGACGGCCTCCTCGGCAGCAGCGGCCACGGAGGCCGGGGCGGGGGCTACGGCGTCAACAAGTCCTGGAATGGGATCTGGGAGGCCCGGGTGGCGCGGCTCCCCGATGGATGGTCGGCCGAGATCCGCATCCCCTTCAGCACGCTCAACTTCGACCCGGCCCTGGACAGCTGGGGCATCAACTTCCAGCGCACCATCCGCAGGGACAACGAGGAGATGCTCTGGCGGGGATTCAAGCGTAACCAGGGGCTCAACCGTCCCATTCACGCCGGCAGGGTCACCGGACTCTGCGGGCTCTCCCAGGGCGTCGGCCTCGAGGTCAGGCCCTCCGCGGTGGGCAGCTGGAAGCGCGTGGAGGAGGACGTCGACCCCAGCACCTTCCCCCGCGACATGAGCCTGGACGTGGCCTACAGCATCACGCCCAGCCTCCGGGCGTCGGTATCCGTCAACACCGACTTCGCCGAGGTGGAGGTGGACGACCGGCGGGTGAACCTCACCCGGTTCCCCATGCGCTTCCCGGAGCGGCGGGCGTTCTTCCTCGAGGGCTCCGGGGTCTTCTCCTTCGCCGAGAGCTCGGGTGCATCCCCGTTCTTCAGCCGCCGCATCGGGCTGGAGGGGGGAGAGCAGATCCCCTTGAACTACGCCGCACGGGTGGGGGGACAGACCGGCCCCTGGGAGCTGGGGCTCATCCAGGTGGGCACGGCCTCCCACGAGTTCGCCCCGGACGTGGACGAGCCGACGGCTCCCCTCCCGTCCGAGGGCTTTACCGTGGCCCGGGTCCGGCGGTCGTTCCTGTCCCAGTCCACCTTCGGGGCCATCTACACGAGGCGCTCCACCGCGACGGGCGACGATGGATGGGCGCCCCCGGACCGTCACACTGCCGGCGTGGACCTCAACCTGTCCACGTCCCACCTCTTCGGCGACCTGAACGGCCAGTTCGAGGCTTTCTTCGTGTGGAACTCCAACCCCGAGCCCGCCGAGAGCTTCTCCCTGGGAGACCTCAGCGCCCGGGGGGTCCGGCTCAACTTCCCCAACGATCCATGGAGCGGGCACTTCTCCTACCGGGAGTTCGGCGAGGCGTACGACCCCGACATGGGCTTCGTCACCCGCAACGGGTTCCGGCGCATGGAGCCGCGGCTGGGCTGGAGTCCCCGCACACCCAGCGTGCCTTGGCTGCGCAGCCTCGGCTTCTCCGCCCAGTACACCTACCTGGAGAGCCTCGTCACCGGGATGGCCGAGGAGAAGCAACTCCGGGTCGAGCTCCTGGGGCTGGACTTCGAGAGTGGTGACAACATCGAAGTGAACGCCAACCGCACGTACGAGTTCCTGGACGAGTCCTTCGAGGTCAGCGATGGCATCGACATCGAGCCAGGGAGCTACACCACCTGGGAGATGAGCCTCCGTGCCCGCAGCGCCGGGCGACGGAGGGTGTCCCTGAACGGCGAGCTGTCGCGAAGCGGTTTCTGGGACGGCGACAGGGACCAGATGCAGATGGGTCTCACGGTGCGGCCCATCCCCGGGTTGAGCGTCTCCGGCGGGTGGGAGCACAACCAGATCACCCTCCCCCAGGGAGACTTCACCGCCAGCGTCTACCGGGCCGGCGGGGGATGGGATGCCAGCCCCTGGCTCTCCCTGAACGGGAACGTCCAGTACGACGACGTCTCCGACATGGTCGGGGTCTTCACCAAGCTCCGCTGGATCGTGAAACCGGGAAACGACATCTATCTGGTATACACGCACAACTGGGAGCGGCTCTACAGCGGCGACTCGCTGGACCGTCGCTTCGCGACCGTGTCCCGGGGAGCCTCGGTGAAGGTCAACTACACCTACCGGTTCTGAGCCGCGACACCCGGACCCCGCACTCGGGGGGATCCCGGGTCCTCGCGGCCGCCTGATGCGCCGAGGGGGGTGGGCCCGACGGGCCCACCCCCCTTTTGCGCCACTCCCTCCGGAGCGGTGCGGAACTCAGACCACGCCCTGGTCCAGCATGGCGTCGGCGACCTTCATGAAGCCGGCGATGTTGGCGCCGTTCACGTAGTTGCCGGGGCTACCGAACTCCTCGGCCACGGCCGCGCACCTCGCGTGGATGTTCTTCATGATGGTGTGGAGCTTCTGGTCCACCTCTTCACGGCTCCAGGAGAAGCGCATGCTGTTCTGGGACATCTCCAGACCCGACGTCGCCACGCCGCCGGCGTTGGCGGCCTTACCGGGGCCGTACAGGATCTTCGCGTCCAGGAACTGCTGCACGCCGTCCGGGACCGTGGGCATGTTCGCGCCTTCCGAGACCACGTACACACCGTTCTTCAGCAGGTTGGCGGCGTCCTTCGCGTTGATCTCGTTCTGCGTAGCGCAGGGGAACGCGCACTGGGCCTTGTGGTCCCACAGCGGGTCGTGCTCACGCTTGGGATCCACCGCCATATACACCGCGCTCTTGTACTTGTCGGCGTACTCCTTGACGCGCCCGCGGCGGTTGTTCTTCAGGTCCATGATGAACGCCAGCTTGTCGCGGTCGATCCCGGCGTCGTCGAAGATGTAGCCCGTCGAATCGGAAACGGTCACAGGCTTCCCGCCCATGTCCAGGATCTTCTCGAGCGTGTACTGGGCTACGTTGCCGCTCCCCGACACCAGGCAGGTCTTGTCCTTCAGGGTCTCGCCGCGGGTGGCCAGCATCTCGGCGGCGAAGTAGACGGCGCCGTAGCCCGTCGCCTGCGGCCGGATGAGGGAGCCTCCCCAGTTCAGGCCCTTCCCGGTGAGCACGCCGGTGAACTCGTTGGCGAGGCGCTTGTACTGACCGAACAGGAAGCCGATCTCCCGCCCACCCACGCCGATGTCGCCGGCAGGCACGTCGGTATTGGGCCCGATGTGGCGGAAGAGCTCGACCATGAAGCTCTGGCAGAAGCGCATGACCTCCATGTCGCTCTTGCCCTTCGGGTCAAAGTCGGAACCGCCCTTGCCCCCGCCCATGGGGAGCGTGGTCAAGGCGTTCTTGAACACCTGCTCGAAAGCCAGGAACTTGAGCAGCCCGAGGTTCACCGACGGGTGGAACCGAAGCCCGCCCTTGTAAGGCCCGATGGCGCTGTTCATCTCGATCCGGAAGCCCCGGTTCACCTGGATCTCGCCCCGGTCGTTGACCCACGGCACCCGGAAGATGATGACCCGCTCAGGCTCGATGATGCGCTCGAGGATCTTCGCCGAGCGGTACTCGGGGCGCTTCTCGTACACCAGGGCGAGAGACTCCGCGACCTCGTGGACCGCCTGGTGGAACTCGGGCTCTGCTGGGTTCTTGGCCTTCACCTCTTCCATGAGGCTCGCCACGTAGGAAGCCATACTTGCGCTCGCTTGTTTCTGCAGGTGGAGAGTGGGCAGTTCCGCCGCGCGCTGCTTCGTGTTCCGCCGGGCAGACTGTCATACCAAGCCCTAAAAATGGCGACATTGGACCGCGCTTGCACCCGTCTCGAAAAAACACGGAGGCCGGTCCTGAAGGGCATCCCGGATGTGCGGCGCAGGGAAATTCCCGGTGCTCTCTGTAGGGAATCTCCCTACAACCTTCCCCTAGGGCCCTCGCCTGTCGCCTGACCTGCGCGCGGCTGCGGCGCGCCAACCCTTTCCCCGCACCCCATAGACCGTCACCCGCGTCTCACCGAAGTCCAGGGTCTTGCCCCCCGGCCACACCTCCTGGCCCGAGGCGTGCTCCACCGAGAGGAGCCGGGCGAAGCGCACGCTCTGCCACCGCGCGATCACCAGGTCGAGCTTCTTCGATCCGTAGGGCGGATCCGCGAAGGCGATATCGTAGGCCCCTGCCTCCAGCGCATGCATGAACGGAATGGCGTCCCGCTTGAAGACTCTTGCGGCTTTCCGGCGCCGGCCCCGCGATCCGTGCGGCGATGGAGCGTCTAACCTGCGAGCGGCTACGTTGGCCTTCAGGGCGTGCAGCGCCTCGGGACCGTCTTCCACAAAGTCGACCGAAAAAGCGCCTCGGGAAAGCGCCTCCAGACCCAGCGCTCCAGAGCCCGCGAAGAGCTCCAGGACCCGGGCGCCGTCCAGGTACGGCTCCAGGTACGAGAGCCAGAGGTCGCGCACGTGCTCCGAGGTGGCGCGGACGCGCTTGCCCGGCGAGGCCAGCTCCTCCCCCGCCCAGATCCCCTTCACAATGCGCACCGACGCTACATCCCTTCGGGCTTCAGGAGCAGACCGCGTCGCTCACGTCCGTTCAGAACCGCGGTGGCCGGCGCCGGAAGACGCACCAGGCGTACCATGCCCTCCTCCGCCACCTGAGGGGCTGAGGCGAGCCACTCCCAGTCCACGAACCCCTCGCCCGCCTCGGCGTTGACCGTGAAGTAGCCGACGCCCAGCGAGATCAGGCTCTGATAGAAATGAGTGCCTTGCGAAGGCGTCACCTTGAAGTCCCTGAAGCCCGCCTCGACGATGACGCGGGCGCCGGAGATGTCCTCCCACTTCACAGGAATCCCCAGCGATGGCTGGCTGGATCCCCAGCGGCCCACGCCGATGAGCCCGTAGCTGCGCCCCTCGGCAGTGAGGCGCTTGTTGAAATGGGCCACTGCGGCCGCAACCTCCGCGCTCTGGGAGCGTTCGTAGCGGCCTCGGTCCACCACCACCCAGTCGCTCAGGTCGTCCCACCGACCGTGCCCGAGGATAGAGGGGCTCTCGCAGAAGACCCTCTCCTGTGGGAACCGCGTCAGGTCCACGTCACCCTCGCGCGCACCCAGGGCTACGGGCCTGAGCTGCAGAAATGCCATCTCCGACGGCTCATCCCGGGAACCGAGCGTGGCCGCGAACTCGATCTCCACGGGAAGCCGGGTGCTGGAGGTGCCCAGCGCGAGGAGGTCGCGAAGGATGGCTGCCAGCGGGAATACGCCGTGCTTCAGCATCGGTGCGAACGTCACCAGCCGGATGCCCTCCCGACCGAGGCCGTCATAGACGGCGTGGTTCTCCTGCGAATACGTGGATGCCACCGGGGCGAGCGTCCGATCCTCTTCGGCAGCGCGCAGCGGCAGGCGGACGAGAGGGCCTTCGTCCTCCCAGGACGGCTCGTCGCGCCCCAGCTCCAGCGCCCAGAAGTGCCGCTGGGCTCCTCGCAGAACCGACTCGACGGACGCGTGGTCCAAGATGTGGCCGGGGTGCGCGGGCGAGAATCTGAGGCATGGCTCCCCCTCCGCCACCGTCCGGCCCAGGCCCAGCGCCACCGCGGTGATCCCGTCCTCCGGGCCGGCCGGCGGTTGGGGGTAGTAGTTGTGCGAGCGGGCAACGCCTGAAATGTGGGGATAGAAGCGGTTCCCGTGGCGCGCACCCACCAGCCGCTGGATGACCACGGCCATGGCCTCCTCCTCCATGCGGTAGTGCGTCGCTTCCAGGAACGCCCTTGCGCGGTGGCTGAAGGTGGTGGCATACACCCGTTTCACCGCGTCCATGAGCTGCTCCAGGCGCCGGGCGGGATCCGGGTGATCGTTGGGGAGGAGCCACGTGCCGTAGACCCCGGCCAGGGGCTGCTGCGGCGAATCCTCGAGGAGAGAGGACGAGCGCACCGCCAGCGGGCCCCGGAACACCAACACGACGCGCTCCAGAGCTCGCCGGGCTTCGCTCGGCAAGCGGGCGGCCAGGATGCGTCGCAGCGTCTCCGACTCGTCCTCGCACTGAAGTGCGAAGGAGCGGAGCCCCCCCGCCTCCAGGAAGTCGTCGAAGACTCCCGTGCCCATGACCACGGCCGGTGGCACCGTCACCCGGATGCCGGCGAACCGCTCCGACATCCGCGCCTCGTCCAGGAGGCGCGACGCGAAGGCCAGCCCGCGCCCTTTCCCACCCAGAGACCCGCCTCCGATCTGGACGATCCCCTCTTCGCCGTCGAAGAGATCCGCCCGGAAAGGGTTCACCGTCCCCCGGTTCCGCTCCCGCCTATACCTGTCGATATCCCTCAGCAGCGTCTCCCGGAGCGTCTCCACGTCCGGGGACTCCTCCAGCAGCCGCGAGCGCACCAGGGCCGCGACCACGAATTCCCCCCGTGCCCGGAGCCAGCGCGAAAAGTCATGCCGGCGGGAGTGGTATGCCACACTCTCGGCCGGCACCGTCCTGAGCTTGGACAGGAGCGTCCTCATATCCTCAGCGCGGGTGATGGCTCTTCCCTCTCCATCTCTGAACACGAAGTCACCGAAGAAGAGGTGCTCGGACAGGTACCAGCGGAGCTGGGCGAGAAAATCGTGCGATCCCTTGAGCAGGAACCCCACACCGAGCTCTTCCGCCACCGTCCGATTCTCGGCATGGGACGACTGGAGGGAAAGCGGGATCTCGGGCTCCATCTCGCGGACGGCCAGCACCAGCCGTCGCCCAGCGTCCGGGTCCGGGGCCCCCTCGCGGGGGAACTGCATGTCGCTGAACACACCCATGATGGAGGCGCGATAGCGATGGAAGTCGCGCAGCGCGCGCTCGTAGGTGGTAGCGAGGAGAATCTTCGGGCGAGCCCGCGAGCGCATGATGCGTTGCAGCCGGTTTCCCGCTTCGAACTGCACGGACTCGGAGAGGTTCTGCAGCTCCGAATAGATCACGGGCAGAAACGCCGAGTAGAAGCGGATGTTGTCCTCGACCACGAGGAAGACGGGGACTCCGATCCGCGTGTCCTGCTCGACGTTCAGCCGGTCCTCCACGGCCTGCACGATGGCCATGAGGATGTGCGCGTCCCCCTGGTAGAGGAACGAATGGAGGATCCCGCTCCCCTCCATGCGCTTTTCCACCGAGCGCAGATCCTCCCGATCATAGCCCAGGAGGGCCATGGGAACGCTGAAACCCTCGACGCGCAGGGCACGAGCGAGCCCGATGGCGTCCATGTCGCCCAGGTTCGGGCTGGTGATGATCAGGTCCACGCGGCGGCCGCCGCTGCGCAGGAGCTTGAGCGCGTCGTGCCCGGCCGAGACCCGCGTCAGGTCCGGGGGCTCCTGGGGCGATCCCTCGAGGAACTTACCGAGCACCCGCTCGTGGAGGTGGCCGTCCTCAGCCAGGGTGAACGACTCGTAGAGCGACGACACCAAGACGACGTGGCGCACCTGATGGCTCATCAGGTCGGAGTACCCTCCGGCCTTGGTGCCGTAGCGCTCCGAGAAGCCGAAGGTCGAGGGCATCCTCCCGGCTACACCTTCGCCGACCCGCGGATTCCGCGGCCCCCGCGCTTCCCCGTCTGCTCCCCGTCCCGGATGGTGACCACTCCGTTCACGATGACGTGCGGTACCCCCGCGGGGTACTGGTGCGGCTCCTCAAAGGTGGCGCGGTCGATGACCGTGTCGGGATCGAACGCCACCAGGTCCGCGAATGCTCCCACCGCGATGCGGCCCCGACCCTCCAGGCGCATCCTGTCCGCCGGCGCCGACGTGACCTTGCGGATGGCCTCCTCCAGGGACAACACCCTCCGCTCCCGCACGTAGTGGCCGAGGAGCCGCGGGAAGGTCCCGTAGCTCCGGGGGTGGGGAGAGCTCTGGGCGAGGTGGCCGTACGGCGCGTAGTTGCTCCCGTCGGAGCACACCATCCCCAGCGGATGCGCCAGGAGCTCCTCCACGTTCTCCTCGGACATGCCGAAGCCGATGGTCCCGACGCTTCCCCGGTTCTCCTCCAGGAGCATGAGCACGAGGGCGTAGGGCTCCAGGCCGCGCTCGGCAGCCAGGTCCCCCAGCTTACGGCCCCGCGCCCACGGGGTGCGCTCACCCGCCGACGCGATCTGGATGTGGTTCCAATCCCCGAGCAGCGCGATCTTGCTGCGGCAGTAGCTCTCCAGGTGTCCCGCGGTGGCCGGATCGCGCAGGCGCTGCAGGAATGCCTGGTTCCCCCCGGAGCGCATGTCGGTGGGGAAGAGGTTGGTGAGCCCCGTCGAGTACGCCACGTACGGGTATGCGTCGAAGCGCGCGTCCAGGCCCGACGCCCGGGCCTCGGTCAGCAGCGTGAGGATCACCTTCTGCTTCCAGTGGTTGCGCTGCCCCTGGGCCTTCAGGTGCGAGATCTGGACGGGCACCCCCGCCATGCGACCCACGTGGAAGAGCTCCTCGATGGCACCCAGCACCCGGTCGTCCTCGTTGCGCGTGTGCGACGCGTAGAAGAAGCCGGGCCCCTTCAGCACCGATGCGAGGGCGATGAGTTCGTCGGTGCGCGCGAACCCGGAGGGCGCGTACTCCAAACCCGAGGAGAGGCCTACGGACCCACCCGCGATGGCCTTGCGGAGCTCCTCTTTCATGACCGCCATCTCGCTGTCGGTAGCAGGGCGGTCCTCGTTGCCCACGGCGAAGCTGCGCAGCGTGCCGTTGCCCACCAGGATGGCGGCGTTCACGGTGGGGCGGAGGCGGTCGATCCCCGTCAGGAACCCCGCGGGATCGCGGAAGTCGATCTCCACGCCGTAGCGCTCCCGGTACCGCTCCCGGGTCTGCTGGTATTCCTCCTCCTTCCAGGGCCCCGGCGAGCCCCCGCAGTTGCCCCCCACCTCCAGCGTCACGCCCTGGCGGATGCGGCACTCCACGTTGGGGTTCTCGAAGATGGGCATGTCCACGTGGGTGTGGATGTCGATGAAGCCCGGCGCCAGGGCCAGCCCGCGCAAGTTCATCTCCTCCGAGCCGGCGGGAAGAGCGCTCCCCAGCGCCGTGATCCGGTCGCCGGTGATGGCCACGTCCAGCTCCCGGCCAGGAGCCCCCGTGCCGTCGAAGACGACGGCCCCCCGCAGAACGAGGTCGGCCCGAGTCCGTCCGAACACGTATCCCGGCGAGACGAAGGCTCCCGTAGCGGCTACGGCACTGGCTGTCACGAAGGTGCGGCGTCTCATGATCTACCCCCGGCGGATGCGGCCAGGCTCCAATCCGCCAGCGTCAAGAATCTTCTCCTGGAGGCGCTGGCCTTCCTCGTCGGCGAAGTCGAGAATACGGCTCAGGGCCGTCCGCACCGAGGCATACTCCTGGGCGGGGAAATCGGACCCCTCGGCGGTCTTCAGTGCGCCCTCGAGGGCGTCGAGCTCGCGCTCGGCCTTCTCGACCGCGCGCGCGAGGCGGTTCAGGGCCTTGCGGGCCTCGGACTCGGCGGAGCTCATGGGGCCAACATGTCCATGGCGCCCCCGGCCAGCAATGGCAGGCTAGAAGAACCGGGCGTGGACCAGGGTGAGCCCCACCGCCGGCCTCCGGACCAGCCCCCGGGGACCGTCCAGCTCCAGCACCCGCGGGTGTGGCATGGGTGCCCCAAGGCTCCAACTTCCCTCCGAGAGGTTGAGGAGCGCGCCTCCGGGAGGTGTCGCAGCCGCAGGCTCGACGGCGTCGAAGCCGCGCGTCTTCATCATGCCCAGGGCGAGGCCGGCGATGCTCCCGGCCAGCGGGATCGCCATCGCCACCTTCTCCTCGTGGGGCTGGGTGAGGAGGTCCACCCCCAGGCCCGAGAGCCCGCCGATGACGCCGTAGATGCTCACGATGCGGGCACGGCTCCGGCTCGGGTTCCATTCCGGCGCCTTCAGGGCCGTGGCGACGAGCCCCGCGTTCCCGCCCAGGAGTGTCGCGGCGAGGAGAGCATCGTCCTCCAGGTCGGCCAGGTACCCGAAGCCGAACCCGAACCAGGTGCCCCAGAGAGACCCGAAGTTCACCGCCGTGGCCACGCCCGGAGAGATGGGCCGGCTCGACAGCGCCGCGCCCGCGGCGATCCCTGCGGCGCCCCCGAGGATCATGGCCGCGAACGTCTCCTCGCTGGAGTCGCCCTCGTCATAGCAGTACCGGCCGAACCCGTCGTCGAAGCAGACCTCCTCCTGGCCGAGGTCGAGCACCTCCGCCCACCCGAAGCCCTGCCAGGTGCCCCAGGTCCCGCCCAGGGTGATGGCGCGGGCTTGCCCCTCGGTGAGGTCCCGGGACCCGGCGATCTGCTTCCCGGCCAAGAAGCCAGCCGGGCCTCCCAGCAGGAGGCCGAGGCCGTACGGCTCCGACTCCTCGGCGCCCAGAGCCCCTGGCACCGCGATCCCAAGCCAGAGACCGTAGAGGGTGCTCCAGACCTGGAGCTCCACGCGCCCGCTCCCCGCGGTTCCCGCGGCCCTGGCGGCACCCAGGCGCAAGCGCGCCACCTCCGCCGCCGGCGTGGATGGGAAACGCTCCGCGATCAACCGGTAGAGGGCATCCGCCACGTCGTGGCGCCCCTGCGAGGAGAACCTGCTGGCCGCGTCCAGGAGCACCTCCGCCGAGTCGGCGGGGGTGATCCGGGTCGGCACCATCTGCGAGGGCGTCACCTGGGCCGCCACGCGACCGGCGGGTGCGGCGACCGCGATGCAGAGCAGGAGTGCGGCTAGTCTGGCGGCTTGTGGAAGCATGGCTTGGCCCGGGACGGGGTCGGGGTGGATGCCAGGAAGATACCCCCACCGGCGTGGTTCAGGTGCCCGCACCCCCCACCAGGCATACGTGTGAGGGGGTCGCACGCAGGACCGCGGCAAGCCGCACGCCACGGTCGAAAGTGGCCAGGCGGCCGGTGCGACGCACGGCCAACGCGAGGAGGTACGCGTCCGTGAGCTCCCGGTATCCCGACAGGTGTGCGGTCTCCACCCGTCCCGGATCGAGGAGCGAGACGTCGTCGGGCCAGAGCTCGTGCCCGCCGGTCGCCTGAAAGCGGCGCAACCGCTCCGCGGCGTCGGCGACGGTGGTGCGCCGTCCCGGGTAGGCCGGGTTGGAGAGGACCCGGAGGAGGCCGTTCTCTGTGATGGGGCACGTGGCCCATCCCGCGCCACGCTCCGCCGCGAACCAGGCGTGGGCCGCGTCGTGGTGCAGGTGCGCTGGGTCGAAGAGCGCCACCAGCACGTTCACGTCGAGGAGGTGGACCATGGTCGGGGGCCGCTCAGACGTCGTCGCGGAGGCGGTCCACCACCTCGGGCGTCACGATCCCCTCGCCGGCGACGGGATCGAGCAGCGGGACGCCGTTTCGCACCCCCCCGGCTGCCCGGTTGGCGGCCAGGGCGCCGCGCGCGAGCTCGGAGAGCACCGCACCGGCGGTGGCGCCCCGGAGCTCGGCCAGCTCCTTCACGGCCAGGAGAACGTCGTCATCGAGGTTCAGCGTGGTTCTCATGCATCTAGCATCACGCATCACGCACCAACAGGCAAGGCGTCGCATCAACCCACCGAGCCCAGGATGCCGAAGCACCCTGGGCCCGGGAATGGTTGCCTGGGACCGATGTGACGCGGGCCGTGGGGCGACTCGCCCCGCCGGCTGTACCGGTGTCGCTTGCCTCTACCTCTCCCCCAGCCAGTGGTCCATGAGCACCTTCACCGTCGTCGTGTGCGTTTGGCCGTTCACCGAGAGCGTCACCTTGTAGGTGCCCGGAGCCGCGGTGGGCGCCTGACCCCCACCACCGCCGCCGCCCGTGGCTCCCGCCGGCCGCGGAGGCTGCTCGCCGCGCAGGTCCCACTGCACCCGGTTCAGGCCCGCCGTGCCCGTTCCCTCGAGCGTGCGGAGCGCCTCGCCGGTGGCCAGGTCGGAGATGGTGACGGTCACGTCGCCCTGGGCCGCGCTGGCCAGGTAATAGTGGATGGCCGTCCCGGGAGGCGCGTTCTCTCCGGTCCAGTTCTTGTCCCCCGTGACCGAGCGTCCCTTCTGGATGTCGCCAGCCCACGCCACCGCCTCCCTGGGCTGGAACAGGTGCACGGCCTCCGGGAGCGTCTCCATGCGCATCTGCTGGAGCGGCGTGATGTCGTCCATGATCCACACCGAGCGGCCGTGGGTGGCCAGGATCAGATCGCCGTCGCGCGGATGCACCAGGACGTCGTCGATGCGCACCACCGGGAGGTTGGGCATGAAGCGCACCCAACTCTTCCCCTCGTCCCCGGAGATGAAGAACCCGAACTCGGTGCCGACGTAGAGAAGCGTCGGGTTCTTCGGATCCTGGCGCACCGTGTTCACGTTGCCGTGGGGCGGCAGGTCGGACACGATGCTCGCCCAGGTCGCACCGTAGTCCCGGGTGACGAACACATAGGGTTTCATGTCGTCGGAGCGGTGGCCGTCCAGCGATGCGTACGCCGTGCCCGCGTCGAACCACGACGCTTCCACCCGAGACACGTAGTAATCCTTGGTGCCGCCCGGGATGTTCTTCCCCACCTCCGTCCAGGTCGCACCTCCATCCTTGCTCGCCTGGATGTTCCCGTCGTCGGTGCCGACCCACAGGATGCCGGGCACGAGGGGCGACTCGGCCACGGTGATCGCCGTCCCGTAGTTGGTCACGCCGTCGTTGCGGGACAGGATGCACTTCTGCCCCCGCACCGCCTGGTCGCACCGGGGAAGGTCGTTCTTGTAGCCCATGAGCGTGACCTTGTCCCGGTCCACGTTCTTGGTCAGGTCCCCGGTCATGGTCCAGGTCTCGCCCCGGTCCCTGGAGATGAAGAGCCGGTTCCCGCCGGCGTAGAGCGTCCTCGGGTTGTGCGGTGACAGGAGCAGGGGCGTGTTCCAGTTGAACTTGAACTGCGTCTCCACCGGCGGGATGGGCCGCACATTCGACGACGGGTCCTGCTCCGTGGGAGCCCTCGGGCGAAGGCTCTTCTGCTCGCCCGCGCGCAGGTCGAAGCGCCGGATGTTGCCGTTCTGCGACTCGGCGAAGATGACGTTATAGTCGGTGGGATCGATCTGCGTGTAGAAGCCGTCGCCCCCGCCCACCCGGAACCAGTCCTGCGGGAGGATCTGCCCGGTCCTCACCGAGCTGGGCCCGCACCAGGAGCCGTTGTCCTGGAGCCCGGTGCACACATAGTACGGGCGCCGCATGTCCACGGAGGCGTGGTAGGGCTGCCCCACCGCGAAGAGGCGCAGCGATTCCCAGGTCTCCCCTTCGTCCCACGACACGTCCACAGCCCCGTCGTTCCCGAGCAGGATGTGGTCGTCGTTCGCAGGGTCGATCCAGAGGGCGTGCTGGTCCACGTGGCCGAAGCCGTCCAGTTCCTCCCACGTCCGGGCCCCGTCCTTGGACTTCCACACCGGCAGGTCCACCACGTAGACCAGGTTCGGGTCCTGGGGCGACACGCGGATCTGGCTGAAGTACATGGGTCGCCTGTTCTTGTTCGAGCGGAACTCCCACGTCTTCCCCTTGTCCCCGGAGCGCCATACGCCCGTGTACTCCGGGTCCGGCGGCAGCGAATCGGCCCGCGCCAGGCGGCGCCACCGCTCCTGCTCCTCGTCGGGGAGCGGCGTCTCGTCGTCCGCCGCCAGCTCCATCTGGACGTACACGACGTTGGGGTCCGCCGGCGTCATGGCCAGGGCGATGCGCCCCTTCGTCCCCTCGGGGAAGCCGCCGCCCGTCACCTTCGACCAGGTCTCGCCGCCGTCGTCGGAGCGCCAAAGGCCCGACCCGGGGCCACCGCCCACGAAGCAGCACGCCGTGCGGCGACGCTGGTACGTCGCGGCGAAGAGGGTGTTGGGGTTGGAGGGATCGATCACCAGGTCGGTGGCGCCCGTGTTCTCGTCCACCTTCAGGACGTGCTTCCAGGTGGCGCCTCCGTCGGTGGTCTTGAAGACGCCCCGCTCCGGGTTCGGGCCGAAGAGGTGCCCCACCGCCGCCACCCAGACCACGTCCGGGTTGGTGGGGTGCACGATGACACGCGCAATGCTCTGGGTTTCGCGGAGCCCGATATGGGTGAAGGTCTCACCCCCGTCGGTGCTCTTGTACATCCCGGCGCCGAAGGACGAGCTCTGCCGGTTGTTGGGCTCGCCCGTTCCCACGAAGAGCACGCTCGGGCGCGACGGCGCGATGGCCAGGTCGCCGATGGAGTGGGTCTCGTAGGTGTCGAAGACGGGCTCGAACGTGGTCCCGTTGTTCGTCGTCTTCCAGATCCCGCCGGTGGAGTAGCCGACGTAGTAGACCCGGAAGTCGTTGGGATCCACCTCGATGTCGTCCACGCGCCCGCCCTGGCCCACCGGGCCGATGCTCCGCCATTTGAAGGGGCGGAGCAGCGGGTTGGGCGTGGCGTTGATGTACTGGGGCTGGGCCTGCGGGGACTGCTGGGCGCCCGAGGGCGCCGGAGCCAGGACGGTCAGGGCGAGAAGGACAGCCGCCGACCAGGACGCACGGGACATACGCGCTCCTTGGAGAGGGAGAGGGTGCTGCGCTGAGATTCCGGGGAAAGGGGCGCGCTGTCAACGCGGGACTCAGCCTTGCGCCTCGGGGTCCCTCGGCGTTCCGGGTGCTACCGTGCGCGTCCGCACCCACGCCTCGAAGAACGGGTCGGCGATGCGGGCGGGGTCCCGGATGCTCACGAGTCCCCGCTGGCGCAGGGCCTCCATGCCCCGCACCACGGCCGACGACGTCTTCACGCCGTATCGAGCGAGCGTGTCCGAGCCCGTGGGGTGCGGCTCCCCGTTGGCCAGGATCTGGAGCGTGCGCCGCTGCCCCTCGGCGAGGCCGATCCATGTCACTTCGTACCCGGATGCCAGGGATTCCAGGAGCCCCTGGAACGCCCTCGACACGGTGGACGCATCCGCGGCCCCCGTGGCCACCCCCAGCACGAAGGTCTCACGGGCCAGCCGGATCCGAGCCTCGGTGGAGGGGCCTGCCATCTCCAGGACCCGCTCTCCGACGCCTGGGGTGGGCTCCACTCCGTGGGCTCTCATCTGCTCGGCGATCCACGGCACCATCAGATCAGGCTCGATGGGTCCCACGTCCAGCCTGGGAGTGTTGTAGAACGGTCCGCCCGGCGCGGTGAGGTCGTCGATGAGCGACAGCATCGACCCAGCCAGCACCCATCCGAGGTGGCTGGTGTCCTGTATGACGCTCCGGAGGAAGGGCCCGCCGCCCCGGGTGAGGCTTTCGAGATGCTGGAACTCGTCCACCACGACCGCGACGGGGCTCGGCTGTCCGTCGGCGACGCCATCCAACGCCCGAAACGTCGCGCCCAACAGCTCCCGGGCACGCCCATCCGTGAGCTCCCGCGCCGACCAACCCAGCCCGATCCCCGCCTCCCCGGGCACGTTGCCGCTGGTGAGCACGGGCCTCACGTCCGCGCCGGCGAGGAGGGTCAATAGACGCTCCCTGGGCGCCCACGACACGGGAACCGCGCGCAACACCGCCCGCAGGACGTCGCCGACGGTGGTGAGGCTCCACAGGTCGAGCCACAGGACCACCGCGTCCCGTTCGTCTCGTTCCCGGTCTGCCGCGCGGCGCACGATGGAGCTCTTTCCCATGCGCCGCTCCCCGTACACGAGCAGCCGCTCCCGCTCCCGAATGGCGCGCCGGACCCTCGCCACCTCGGTGCTGCGGTCGTTGAACTGGCCCAACTCGTGGACCGTCTCGCCTACCCGGAATGGAATGGCCAAGGCACCCCTTTGTCATGTGTATGAATGCGCAGTGCGCATTAATGCACCTTCAGAGTGCATATGTTGAAGCGATGTCGATGATGTGTCAACACGCAGTGCGTGCATGTGCACTTGCACTGCCGGCATCGCCTGGAGATTCACCCCCCGCCAGTCGTCCACCACCCGGCCCACAGCCACCAGCTCCGTGAGGATCATCATCGGGTCGAGGGCCTGAGGAAGGGACTCGACGCCGGGCACCCAGAAGGCAAGGAACCGGCCCAGGGCCGGCCGCAGGAGGAGCCACGACAGGATGTCGATGAGGGTCAGGGAGTACGCCAGGGGCCCGTACTCCTCGAGCCGCACCGAGAGCATGAGCCGGACCATGTAGAACCCGCTCGCGAGCAGCACCGGGACCACGACCACCGAGCTCCAGCCGATCCGGCGGTGCCAGCGGGATTGGCCGTGGGTGATGAGCCAGGACTGGGCCACGAGCATCACCATCCAGAGCGTGGCCGCCGCCCCGTGGATCAGATAGGGCAGCCTGGTCTCCCCGAGGCGCGTGTAGAACGTGGGCCCGAAGCCGCCGAACAAGTGGGCCGGTCGATCCTGTCGCAGGCCGCCCCTACCTCACCCCCACCGCACCCGCCACCCCCCGCGGCACGTACCCCAGCGCCACCCTCTGCGCGAACCTCGGCGACTCGACCGCGGACGTGACGTGCCCCACGGGCTTCTCGCTCCCCTCCACGAAGAGCTCCGTCCCCGGCTTCGGCGCCGGCACGTCCCCCAGCATGAGCTGGCGCAGCTCCCGGTTCACGTGCCCGCGGTCGCGGATGCGGACGATGACCTCCTGTCCCGTGTAGCAGCCCTTGGCGTAGTCGATGGCCCGCTCGTGGAGCCCGGCCTCCACGGGAATCGTGTCCTCGTCCATGTCCGTGCCGTACGCCGGCCGGCCGGCTTCCACGCGGAGCGTCGTCCAGACGCCCAGGCCCGCAGGGTGCGCGCCCCCATGCACCATGGCCTGCCAGAGCGCCTCGACCGCGCCGGCGGGCCCGTACACCGTGTACGCCTCGGGCCACACCTCGGCGGTGCGCATGACGTAGACACCGTCGCTGCCGGCGGATGCTGCGCCGGCGTCGGCCGACTTCCCCACCATCCGCCACGCGCCCTCCTCCAGCGCCGACATCTCGTGGGCTTCCACCCTCAGACCCAGGGCGAGGCGCGACACGTGCCCCGCCGCCGCCGGCCCCACCACCGAGATGGACGCGGTGGCGTGGCTCTCGTCCTCCACCTTCGCCAGCCGTGGCGGAAGGAACTTCCGCAGGTGTTCGAGGAGCCCGTCCCGTCCGGCCACGGGCACGTCGAGGAGGAAGTCCCCCGCCGTCTCCGACTCGGCGCGGCACACGCACCAGAGGTCGGTGATCATCCTCCCCTTGGGGGTGAGCACCGCGTGGTAGGTTGCGGCGCCGCCCAGGATGCCCTCGCTCGCCGCAGCCGGAGGCGCGGGAATCGTCCCCGTGAGGATCCCGTTGAGCATCTGCCGGGAGGAGCGTCCGGTCACCGCCAGGCGCGCCCGGTGGCTCCGGTCGAAGACCGCCGCCGCTTCCGTGGCCGCGGCGTACTCTGCCCTCGGATCGCCGAAGTGTCGGACCAGCGTCTGGCCATGGTAGTCCCCGGTGACGCCGCCCCGAGCCTTCATGGCGTCGAGGAGAGGGGACGGGTGAGGGTGGCTCACAGCTCCTCCCTCTCCTCCTCTTCCATGGGGCGGCCGGCCCGCAGGCCCTCCACCAGGGCCCTGATCCTGGCCGCGTCCCCGGCGCCCGGCGCAAGCTCCAGGTACGCTTGCAGCTGCTCCGCCGCCTCCGTCCTCCTCCCCAGCCTGGCCAGGAGGAGGCCACGGGCCCGCAGATCTCCACGGGAAGTGGGCTGGAGGATAAGGAGGCGCTCCACCGCCGCCAGGGCCCGGGTGTGGTCGGACACGTTCACGTACACGCCCTTCAGATTCGACAGGAGCCGGATGAGCATGTCCCGCTTCGTCGATGTCCTGAGGAACGACTCCTGGACGCGGACCATCCCGCCGTAGACCTGGTCCAGGAGCTCCTGCGCCTGGTCCTCGAAGCGAATCTTGCCCCCGTCGAAAGGATCGAGGAGCAGGCTCAGCGCGTCCCCCCGGTAGCGCACGAGGAAGTGGCTGGGGAAGCCCACCCCCTCCAGGGGGAGGCCCAGGCGCCACCCCACCTCCAGGAGGATCATCCCGAGGGTGAGGGGGATCCCCGTCCCGCGGTCCAGGACGTCGTTCAAGAAGGAGTTCCGGGGATCGTAGTATGCGTCACGGTTCCCCGTGAGGTGCCGCCGCACGAAGAGCATCTCCAGAAGCCCCTCCAGAACCACCGTCGGAGCCGTCTCGTCGGCCAGACGGTCCTTGACCTCCTCCGCCATCTGGTCCAGCCGCGCGAGGTAGAGCTCCACCGGGATCTGTGGATACTCCTCCTGGGCGACGAGGAGGGCTGCCCGGGCCATGCTCATCTCGGCTTCGGGGCGCGCCACCTCGGAGGCGAAGAGGCGACGGGGATGGGAAGCGCCTGCTGCCATGCTCGTGGGGGCGTTCTCGCTGGCGTTGCTCGTGACTTCTACCTTTCCGCCGTCACGCACCCGAACCCGGACGGCGCGCCCATGCGTACCCTTGCGAGGCCGATGGTTTCCCTCCTGGCCCTGGCCACGCTCGTCGTGGTCTCGCCGCTCCCGAGCCGGGCGCAGTCGGTGGTGGTGGGCGTCGTCGCGGGAGCCAACCGTTCCCGCGAGATCCTGAAGCACGCATCGGACTCGGAGTCGAGGAGTGGGTTCGTGGCCGGCGCCTGGGTGGACATGGAGACGCCCAAGCGACCCCTTCACGTCCTCGCCGAGGCGGCGTACGCGCGGCGTGGAGGCCGTTTCCCGCTGGGGGGGCCCAGCGGTCTCACCGGCGAGGTGGAGTCGGATTGGGTCGCCGTCACCGTCGCGCCCCTGTTCCACGTCGGCATCGGCCAAGTGGCCGCCTACGCCTACGGTGGGCCGACGCTGGAGATGCCGGTGCGCACCCGCACGGCCGCCGAGTTGGCCAACGCCTACGCCGCTCCGTCGGACCAGGGTTTCTCGGTCACCGCGGGCGCCGGGCTCGAAGGGCGCATGGACGGCTGGTCCGTGCGGGGAGAGGCCCGCATCGTCGAGGGCCTGTCCTCGGCGTACTCGGGGAGCGCCGGGGATCTGCGCCACCGCTCCCTGGAGGTGCTGCTCCGGGTGGGGAAGAGGCGGGGCGGGGACATGCCTGCGGCAGTGGGTCCCTAGCCTCACCTCCTCGCGGGACGCTCTACCTCAACTCCTCCAGCAGCTCCGCCGGCGTCCTCGCAGGCACCGGCGACTTCCTGAAGTCCTTCACGTTCCGGGTGGCGATGTACTGGGCGCCGCAAGCGCGCGCGACCGCCACCTGCATCGCATCCTCCAGGTCGGGAAGGGGGAGCGACGCGCCATACCGGAGATCGTCGGTGTCGGTGGGAGCCACGGTTACGAATCCGGTGAGATCCAGGAGGAAATCCCGAGCCTCCCCCGCTCCCCTCGCAGGGCGCACCAGGCAGAAGAAGTTCGCTACCGTGTGCCAGGCCACGAACGCCATCCGTGGACGCCGCTCCAAGAGGTCCAGAAGCGCGCTGGACGCCTCGGCGTGGGGCGCTCGGTCCAGCACCACGTCCAGGAGGACGTCCGTGTCGAGGAGGATCACAGGTACTTATCCGCCAGTACCCGGTAGCGGTCGTCGTTCTTCCCCGCGGGAAGGAAGCGGCCCCGCCACTTGCCGTGAAGGACGACCGGTCGGGCTCGGCCATCCCCCGCAGCGCGTCCTCGACGTGGGAGGAGAGGGACACCCCACGGCGATCCAATGTCCGCACCCCTGTCACGTCGCGCCATCGCCACCACGTCGTGCCCCTTGGCGCCCAGCCTCCCCCGTCCCCACTTTGCACCTTCGCTGAAGCCGCGACATCCCGAGCGCCGCCCCCGTCCACCCCATCCCGAGAGGAGCCCATGGCCGACGAGCCGAGGGACAAGAGGCCGGAGATCCGGCTGTCCCAGCTCAGCCACGGCGCCGGTTGAGCCTGCAAGCTCGGGATGTCCGAGCTGACGCAGGTGCTGCGTCACCTGATGCCGGTGGACGACGCCAACGCCCTCGTGGACGCCTCCACGGGGGACGACGCCGCCGTCTACCGCATTGCGCCGGACCGCGCCCTCGTGGTCACGGTCGATTTCTTCGTGCCCATCGCGGACGACCCCTTCGACTTCGGGCGCATCGCGGCCGCCAACGCCCTCTCCGACCTCTACGCCATGGGCGCCCGGCCCCTCTTCGCCCTCAACCTGGTCGCGTTCCCGCGGAAGCTTCTCGGCGAGGGGCTCCTCGAAGAGATCCTCCGCGGCGGGGGCGAGGCGTGCCGCGAGGCAGGAATCCCGGTGTTGGGTGGGCACTCCATCGACGACCCGGAGCCCAAGTTCGGCCTGGTGGCCGTGGGCGAGGCGCACCCCGACCGGCTCATGACCAACAGTGGCGCACGCCCCGGGGACGTCCTCGTCCTGACGAAGCCCCTGGGCACCGGCGTGGTGGCCACGGCCGTGAAGGCGGGGCAGGCATCGGACGACGTGGAGAGGCGCGCCGTCTCGGTCATGGCCACGCTGAACCGCGCCGCCGCGGAGGCGGCCCAGGCGTGCGGCGTCCGCGCCGGCACCGACGTCACGGGCTTCGGTCTCCTCGGCCATCTCCGCAACCTGCTCCGCGCTTCGGGTGCCGCGGCTACGCTGCGGTGGGCCGGCGTGCCGTTTTTGGAAGGAGCGCAAGAGCTCGGCCTCGCCGGGCACGTCCCCGGCGGCACCACCCGGAACCTGGCCGACACCGCCGAGGACGTGACGTGGCACCCGGATGTGCCCACCGCGGTGCGCCTCCTCATGGCGGACGCCCAGACATCGGGCGGGCTGCTGCTGTGCGTGGCGCCGGAGCGCGCGGGCGACCTGGTGGCGCGCCTCGAGGGACGCGCGCCCGGCGCGGCGGTCATCGGAGAGGTGGTGCAGGGCAGGGCGGGCAGTATCGCCGTCCGTTAGGCGCGGCACAGGCGCGTGCGCCGAGGCGGCCCGCACCTCCGGCGGCGGCGGTACCGATCCGGGTGGCGCCCCCATGCCCCGGCATGTATTGTGGGCCCATGATCCCGCAGCCTACCCTCCACATCGAGTGCGTCCAGGGCGACATCGCCGCCCAGCACGGCGTGGACGCCGTGGTGTGCGCCGCCAATCCCCATCTGACCAGCGGCGCCGGCGTGGCAGGGGCCATCCACAGGGCCGCGGGGCCGGGCCTTTACCGCGAGGCCGCGCCCCTGGCCCCGGTGCGCACGGGGGACGCGGTGATCACCGGCGCCCACGGCCTCCCGAACCGGTGCGTGATCCACACGGTGGGGCCCGTGTACGGGCGCGACGAGCCCTCTGCGGGACTCCTCGCCTCCTGCGTCCGGCGCTCCCTGGAGCTGGCGGACGAGGCGGGGCTGGAGTCGGTGGCCTTCCCAGCCATCTCCACCGGCGTCTACGGGTACCCCCTGGTCGAGGCCGCCCGGGTGTCCCTGGCGGCGGCGTTGGACGCGGCGCTGTCGCTCCACTCCGTGCGGCGGGTGCGCTTCGTGCTCTGGGGGGCCGAGGACCTGCGGGTATTCGAGCGGGCGCTGGCGGTTCTTCACCCCGGCCTCGGAGACGAGGCGCCGCGATAGGCTGATCGGGTCATCCCGGCGCCTCGATAGGCCGATCAGGTCATCCCGGCACCCCGGGCCCGGTGAGAGCTTCTTCCATCGCCCCTCGGCGAGGCACCCCTCCGCCGGGATGTTACATGTAACCTCTCTTGAGGCTCCCGGTCGCTCCTTCACCCCAGAACGGCCTGGACGCCCGGAGCTCCGTGATGGTGGACAAGCTGACCACGGTCCCCAGGCGAACGATGGGGATCCTCGTCGGGCGCCTCGGAGACGAGGACATGGTGCGCCTGAACCGGGCCCTGCTGGTCTTCCTGGGGTTGGCGGGCACTCCCCGATCCTAGGGGGTCCAACAGGCGACGGCCAACGCAGTGCCCCTCATGGTGCCCCCGTCTCTCCCTCCCTTTTCTTCCCCCGCTGCTTCCGCGGCGTCTTCTTCCCCTTGGCCCGCTCGCCGACGAAGGCGACGCTCACGACCTCGTCCAGCGTCTCCACCAGGTGGAAGGTGAGCCGCTCCTGGACGTCGGCGGGGATGTCCTCGATGTCCGCCTCGTTGTCCAGGGGGAGGATGATCTCCTTGATCCCCGCGCGGACCGCGCCGAGGACCTTCTCCTTCAGGCCGCCAATGGGGAGCACCCTCCCGGTGAGCGTCAACTCACCGGTCATCGCGATGTCCTTGCGCACCTTGCGGCCCGACAGGGCGGAGACCAGCGCTGTGGCCATGGTGATCCCCGCCGACGGCCCGTCCTTGGGCACCGCGCCCGCGGGCACGTGGATGTGCACCTCACGCCCCTTGATGGACTCCTCGGGGATCCCCAGCGAGTCCCAGTTGGCCTTGGCGTACGAGAGCGCCGCGCGCCCCGACTCCTTCATCACGTCGCCGAGCTGGCCCGTCAGCACCAGGCCGCCCTCGCCGGGCATGACGCTCGCCTCCACGAACATGATGTCCCCGCCCATGGGGGTGTAGAACATCCCCGTGGCCACGCCCACCGTGTCCTCCTCGGCCATGCGCTCCGGGTGCACCCGGGGCCGCCCCAGGATCTCGCGCACGTCCTCGGGGGTGGCGTCCAGCCTCTCGGTCTTCCCGGCGGCGATTCTCCGGGCCACCTTCCGGGCGAACTTCCCCACCTCCCGCTCCAGCTGCCGGACCCCCGCCTCCCGGGTGTAGTTCTGCACCAAGCTTAGGACGGCGGCGTCGGTCATGGCCAGCTCGTCGTCATTCAGGCTGTTCTCCTTTCGCTGGCGGGGAAGGAGGTAGCGCTTGGCGATCTGGAGCTTCTCGGCCTCGGTGTAGCCGGCGAAGTCCACCCGCTCCATGCGGTCCAGGAGGGGGCCGGGGATGCGGTCCAGGTAGTTCGCCGTGGCGATGAAAAGCACCTCCGAGAGGTCGAAGGGAATCCCTAGATAGTGGTCCACGAACGTGGAGTTCTGGGCGGGATCCAGAACCTCGAGGAGCGCGGAGCTGGGATCGCCCTGGAAGGAGACGCCCAGCTTGTCCACCTCGTCCAGGAGGAAGACGGGGTTCTTGCTCTTGGCCTGCCGCATCCCCTGGATGATCCGGCCGGGCATGGCGCCCACGTAGGTGCGCCGGTGGCCCCGGATGTCCGCCTCGTCCCGTGCGCCGCCCAGCGAGATGCGCACGTAACGGCGGCTCAGGGAGCGGGCGATGGACTGGGCAATGGAGGTCTTGCCCACGCCTGGAGGACCGACGAAGAGCAGGATGGGTCCCTTTCCGGCGTGGTGGATGTCCTCGGCGGTGATGGTTTCCTTCTCCGCGGCCGTGCCTCCGTCGCCGTCGCCTCCGCCCTTTCCCTCTGCACCGTCCTCCGCCGGGCCCGAGCCCTTCTCCTCGTCGACCGCCCGCTCCAGCTGGAGCTTCCGCACGGCCAGGAACTCGAGGATGCGGTCCTTCACGTCCTCCAGGCCATAGTGGTCCTCGTGGAGGATCTCCTCGGAGCGGGCCAGGTCGATCTTGTCCTCGGTGCGCTCGTTCCAGGGCAACTCGGTGATCCACTCCAGGAAGGTGCGGATGACCTGGTACTCGGCGGACTGGGGACTGGTACGCTCCAGGCGGCGCAGCTCCCGGTCCACCTCCGTGCGCTGCTCCTCGGAGAGCTCGAGCCCCTCGATGCGCTTGCGCATCTCCTCGACGTCGTCGCGCTCCTCCTCCTCCCCCAGCTCCTTCTGGATAGCCTTGAGTTGCTCGCGCAGGAGCATCTCCCGCTGCCGCTCGCCCAACTCCGACTGCACCTTGGCCTGGATGTCCTCCTGGGCGTTGATGCGGGCCAGCTCGCGCTCCACGGCGACCAGCGCTGCACGCATGCGCGCCTCGTCGTCCAGCGCCTCCAAGAGCTTCTGCTTGTCCTCGGTGGGGAGCTCCAGGTAGAAGGCCACCAGATCGGCGAAGGAACCCGGGTCGTCCACGCCCTGGATGAGCTGGTTCAACGCCTCGGCGGGCACGCCCCGCCGGGTGCCCAGCTCGGCAGCGCGCTGCCGGAGTTCGTGGTCCAGGGCCTGGAAGGCGGGGTCGGCCACGTTGACGGGGGCCACCCGATCCAGAGGGAGGAGGACGGCCCTGAGCATGGCTTGGCCGTCCTGGTCGTAGGAGAGGGCCTGGGCCCGCCCCTCGCCCTGCACGAGGAGCTGCACCCCCCCGCGCACCCGGTGCGTCTGGATGACTCGCACCACCGTGCCCACGCTGTACAGCACCTCGGGTGCCGGGTCGTCCACGTTCTCCCGCTGGGCGACGGCGAAGAGGCGGCGGTCACCCTCCAGCGCGTCTTGCACCGCCTCGACGGTGCCGGGTCTGCCGGCGGAGATGGGGACGGCGACGCCGGGGTAGACCACGGTGTCCCGGAGGGGCAGGACCGGGAGGGTGAAGCGCTCGCCCATGGGTTCCTCTTCTTCTCGGATGCTCCCCGCGCGGGACCGCTCGGGGCCTTCGTGTACTCAGGTGCAGGATCCTTGCCATTCCCTACGCCCCGGATGGATGCCGGGAGCGCAGGGGTTCCTGCCAATCTGGCGCAGCGGGATCTGCCCGCAACGCCACTATTCCGTCCCGTGGCAGACCGCTACGTTGGCAGTTCGGCCGGGGAGGGAGTGCCCTAGCTTGGCACCTCGCTCCCCTGCGCGCTACTGCTGGTGGAGTCCTCCATGAGCGACACCCTCGACGGCGTCACCTGGTTCCGAGGCTCGTCGGTTCGGATCCGGCGCGCGGGCCTGGAGATCCACGTGGACCCCATCGGGCTCTCCTCGGCCTCCCAGGCGGACTTCATCCTCCTCACCCACCCGCACTACGACAACTTCAGCGAGCGGGACATCGACCGGATCCACACGCCCCGCACGGTGGTGGTGGCGCCGGCGAGCATGAAGAAGCTTCTGGCCGACGCGGACCACTTCATGCGCCCCGGGGACATGCTCCAGCTGGACGGCCTCGACATCCTGGCGGTCCCGGCGCACAACGTGGACAGGCGCTTCCATCCCGCCGAAGCGGCTTGGCTCGGCTACGTGTTCACGGTGGGCGGCGTGACGTTCTACCACGCCGGCGACACCGACTTCCTCCCCTCCATGTTCGGGATCCGCTGCAACGTTGCCTTTCTCCCCTGCAACGGCCACTACACCATGGGCCCCGAGGACGCTGTCCGTGCGGCGGCGGCGTGCGCCGCCTCCGTGGTCGTGCCCATCCACTGGGGGGACCCCCACGGCACCCGCGAGCAGGTGGAGGCCATGCGGGACCGCCTCCATGGCGAGCTGCGCATCCTGGAGCGGGAGGGGTAAGCCACCGCCCTCCGTTCTGCGCCCGATCCGCACCGCTACGATGACCAGCATCCGCCGCGCACTCGCGCCCACCCACGAGAAAGCCCCATGCGAGCTCTCCCCGCCCTTCTCGCCCTGGTGCTGGCCTGCCCGGCCGCGCACGCCCAGGTGACCAGCCCCGCCACCCGCTCCGGCCGCTCCACCGTATACGCCCCCCGGGGCGCCGTGGGGACCAGCCAGCCCTTGGCCACCGGCGCCGCCCTGAAGATCCTGGAGAGCGGGGGGAACGCCTTCGACGCCGCCGTCGCGGCGGCGGCGGTGCTGAACGTCACGGAGCCGTACATGACGGGGATCGGCGGCGACGTATTCGCCATCGCCTGGTCGGCCAAGGAGGGGAGGCTGGTGGGACTGGACGCCAGCGGCCGCGCCGGGTCCAAAGCCTCCCCGGAGGCCCTCCTGGCCGAGGGAGCGGACGCGGTCCCGTACCAGGGTCCCCGCGCCGTCACGGTGCCCGGCGCCCTCTCAGGGTGGGACGCCCTCCTGAAGACGTACGGCACCCTCACGCTGGCCCAGGCGCTGGAGCCGGCGATCCGCATCGCCGAGGAGGGGTTCCCCGTCACCCCCATCATCGCCCGGGACTGGCGGAACACCACCGATCTCCTGCGACGGAACGCCGGAGCCTCCGCCACCTTCCTCGTCCAGGGCGAAGCGCCCCGGGCGGGGCAGTGGTTCCGCAACCCCGATCTGGCCAGGACCTTCCGGCGCATCGCCGCCAACGGCGCCGCTGAGCTCTACGGCGGAGCCCTGGGGCAGGAGATCGTGGCCGGGCTGGACTCCTTGGGCGGCTGGCTGACCCTGGACGACCTCAGGGCCCAGCGGGTGCGCTGGGTCGAGCCTCTCTCCGTGGACTACAAGGGGTACACGCTCTGGGAGCTCCCACCGGCGGGACAAGGCATCGCGGCTCTGCAGATGCTCAAGATGCTGGAGGGGCTCGACCTGAGAGCCATGGGCCACAACTCGGCCCAGTATCTCCACACGCTCATCGAGGCCAAGAAGCTCGCCTACGCCGATCTGGCCGCACACGTGGCCGATCCGGACCACATGTTGGTGGGGCCGGAGCGCATGCTCGACCCCGCCTACCTGCGCGGCCGCGCTGCGCTCATCGATCCCGCCCACGCCGCCGAGCGCCCCGCGCCGGGCTCCTTCTCCACCGACAGCGAGACCATCTACCTGTCCGTGGCCGACGAGAAGGGGAACATGGTCTCGTTCATCGGCTCCATCTTCGAGTACTTCGGCTCCGGCGTCGTGGTCCCGGGGACGGGCTTCGCCCTCCAGAACCGCGGCGCAGGCTTCACCCTGGAGGCGGGACATCCCAACCGCCTGGCGCCCGGCAAGCGGCCCTTCCACACCATCATCCCCGCGTTCGTCACGAAGGATGGGCAGCCTTGGCTCTCCTTCGGGGTCATGGGCGGGGCCATGCAGCCCCAGGGCCATGTGCAGATGCTCCTGAACCTCCTGGAGTTCGGCATGGATCTCCAGGAGGCGGTGGATGCCCCCCGATTCCGGCACTACAGCGGGACCACCGTGGCCATCGAGAACCTCCCTGCGGCTGTGGCGGACAGGCTGCGCGCCATGGGTCATGCCCTCCGAGATCCCGCCGGGGTCGCCTTCGGCGGCGCTCAGGCGGTCATGCGCCTGATTCGGGGCTGGGCCGCCGCCTCCGACCCCCGCAAGGACGGCATGGCGGCAGGGTACTGACGTGGAGCGGCACCTCATCCCTCTGGAACGCCTCCCGGCGCGCTACGCGGAGAGCCTGGCGCACCCTCCCGAGCGCCCTGTCTGGCCCCTCCCCGCGGCCACGCTCGCGCTCCTGCGCGACGGCGCCGACGGCCTGGAGGTTCTCCTGCTCCAGCGCGCCCCCGGCGCGGCCTTCGTCCCGGGGGCCTGGGTCTTCCCCGGGGGGCGCGTGGATCTCTCCGACGCCGACAAGCTGCTCCTCGCCCGCCTGGACGGGCTGGATGCGGAGGCCGCGGCACGGCGCCTGGACCTCCCCTGGAGCGAGCCGCCCGCGGTGGCCTACTACGTCGCCGCCCTGCGGGAAGCCTTCGAGGAAACCGGGATCCTGGTGGCCCGGGACGAGGAGGGCGCGTCGCCTCCCACGGCCCGGGAGGACCCCACGGTGGATGCGCTCCGCGACCACCTCATGGGACACCGGGCCCGCCTCCACGAGGTCCTGGACCGCCTCGGGTGCCGCCTGGACGGCGCGGCGGTGGAGTACATGTCCCACTGGATCACCCCCGAAGCCGAGCCACGCCGCTTCGACACCCGCTTCTTCGCGGCCCGCGTGCGCCCGGACGCGCGCCCGGTGGTGGATCCCCGGGAGATGACGGCCGCCCTGTGGATCACGCCGGCCGCCGCTCTCCGCCGCCACCGGGAGGGGACTCTCCCCATGGTCTTCCCCACCCTCCGCACCCTCGAGGACCTGGCCGCCCATCCCACCGTAGATACAGCGTTGGCGGGGCTGCGCGGGCGGAGGATCCTCGCCATCCTTCCCCGGTTGACCCTCACGCCCACCGGAGTCGTGGTGGAGGTGGACCCATGAACGTGAAGAAGAACGCCGCGCGCCTCGCCGGAACGCTGGCCCTGTCGCTCCTCGCCGCCGCCTGCTCCCCCTCCGCCCCGGGATCGACCCAGGCCGAGGCGGAGAACGAGTTCGCCATCCGCACCCTGTTGGCCATGGTGGGCTCCGGCAACGCCGGCGACATCGCCGGGCTCTTCCATCCCGACGCCACCTACGACGACTACGCCAACCAGCACCAGTACCGCGGGCTGGAGGAGATCGCCGGCTACATCACTGGCGGCACCCGTTGGGCCACCGCAGTGAGCGTGGACGTCATGGACGTGCACGTGACCGCAACCGGGGCGGTGGCCGAGTGGGTGTTCACCGGCATCCAGGACCAACCCATCGGGTCCTTCCTGCCCGTGGTCACCGGGCGGGAGGTGGTGCTCTACGGCATCACCCTCATCCAGATGGAGGACGGTCGCATCCGCCGCGCCGCCGACTACATGGACGCCCTCCCCCTCGTGCTCCAGCTCGGAGGCGAGGTCCACATGCCCGGCGGCGGCGTCCTGCGGCAGGAGCTCGAGCCGTTCGACACCCTTCCTTCCCCTCAGGAGCCCTCATGAGCGGCCGCCCCTGGGTCCTCTCCGAAGCCACGTGGTCCACCGTCCGGGAGGACGGTTACGATGTCGCCATCCTCCCCTGGGGCGCCACCGAAGCGCACAACCTCCACCTCCCGTACGGCACCGACTGCTACGAGAGCGAAGGGATCGCAAGGGAAGCGGCGCGCAAGGCGTGGGACCGGGGTGCGAAGGTCATCGTCCTCCCCGGGATCCCCTTCGGCGTGAACGCGCAGCAGATGGATATCCCCCTCGTGATCAACATGAAGCCCAGCACCCAGGCAGCGGTGCTCGGCGACGTGGTGGAGAGCCTGGAGACGCACCGGGTGTCGAAGCTCCTCATCCTGAACGGGCACGGCGGGAACGACTTCCGCCAGATGATCCGCGAGCTGCAGATGCACACGCCGCTCTTCCTGTGCACCACCAACTGGTGGACGGTCCCCGGGCTCACGCACGTGTTCGAGGACCCCGGAGACCATGCGGGCGAGCTGGAGACCAGCGTCATGATACACCTGCACCCCGACCTGGTGCTCCCGCTGGAAGAGGCGGGCCCCGGGCGCGCCCGCGACTGGAAGGTGCGGGCGTTCCGGGAGCGGTGGGCGTGGGCGCCCCGCCGGTGGACCCGCGTCACCGACGACACGGGCGTGGGCGACCCGGCGCCGGCCACCGCGGCGAAGGGCGCCGCCTACTTCGACGCTCTCACCACGAAGCTCGCCGACTTCCTGGTCGAGCTGAACGCAATGGATGCCACGGATCTGTACGAGAGGGGGATCTGAGAGAGCGAAGGCCGGCGGAGGGGGGCTACGTCCCCAGCGCGTCCAGCGTCTCCCAGCTCTGCGCCCGGCGCCCCTCCTCGATGTCGTGGATGAGCTCCACCAGGCGCCGCACCAGCGGCGTGTCCACGCCGGCCTCGGCACCCAGCGTGGCGATGGGCGCGATCTGGGCGTCCACCTCGGTCTTCCGCTTCCGCACGGCCAGGTCGCGCCAGATCCCGCTGTGGCTCTTGGCCGAGGCCTGGTTGAAGGCCACCAGCCGGTCCAGGCTGTCCCGGGAGTCCACGTCCAGCGCGGTGCGTCCGAAGGCTCTCGGGTTGAAGCCGTCGAACCCCTCGGGGCGCACGCCCCGGGCATCGGCCACGCGCATGACCTCCCGGGCCAGCTCGATGATCACCGGGCGGTGGGGCTCCGACGCGAGCACGTCGGCGATGGACGCGTCGGCCAGCGCCGTGGCGAATAACATGCTGCCATACGCCAGCTTCCCCCACAGGAAGCCCCAGATGTTGTCGGTGGCGATGGCGTCGGGCTCGAAGAGGCGGAACAGGCGGTGGATCTCGCGGAGGCGCGGTGTCATCTCGCCGTTCAGCTCTCCCACCACCACGGCGCCGCGGTTGCCGCGCTGGACCACCCCCGGCTCCACGACGTCGGCGCCGAAGTTCACGAAGCACCCCACCGTGCGCGCTTCTCCGACCCGGCGCGCGATGGCCAGCTCGTTGAGGCCGTTCTGCACCGAGACGATGAACCCATCCTCGGCCAACAGGGGCGCCAGCACGTCCAACGCCGCCTCCGTGTGGTGCGCCTTCACCGCCAGGAGCACACACTTCAGCCCCGCCTCCACCTGCTCGGGGAGAAGACAGGCGGCGTCCACGGTGAACTCGTCCACGGGGCCGGTGATGCGCAGGCCGTGCTCGGCGATGGCGCTGGCGTGGGCCCGGTCGGCGTCCACGAGAAGCACGCGCTGGTGCGCGCGGGTGAGCCAGGCGCCGATGGACCCGCCCATGGCGCCCGCGCCCCAGACGGTGACGAGGTCGCGGGTGTAGTCGGTGGGAGTCATGCCCGGCGGCCCCCGCTCTCGATCGCCTCCGCCACCAGCTCCACCACGTGGCGCACCTTCACCGGGTGCTCCTCGAATCCCTTCTGCACCTTGAGCCCGTCCTCGAGCATGGCCAAGCAGAACGGGCACGACACTGCCAGAGTGGGGGCGCCCGATTTCATGACCTCTTCCGCGCGGTTCCACGACACCCGGGGCTCGGGCTCCTCACGCCAGAAGTTCCCTCCTCCGGCACCGCAGCAGAACGCGTGCTCCTTGTTGCGGGGGAGTTCCACGAGCTTGCCCCCGCTCCGCTGAACGAGCGCGCGCGGCTCCTCGTAGATCCCGTTGTAGCGGCCGTAGAAACACGAGTCGTGGTAGGCCACCTTCCCCAGGTCGGGGCCGTGCCCATTCCCGCCGCCGGGCATGCCATGCCGCCGCACGAGCCGCGCCACCTCCTGCTCCACGCTCACCACCTCGAAGGGGAGCCCGTCCCAGCCCTCGGGAACGAAGTCCTTGTAGTCCTTGCTGAAGATCTGGTGGCAGTGGGGGTTGGTGACCATGAGGCGCTTGAACGTCACCGAGGCGAAAAGCTCCAGGTTGGTCCGGGCGT
>CAZJFX010000024.1:36469-47605 GCA_964545395.1 uncultured Gemmatimonadaceae bacterium
TTCATCTGGAACAGCAACTCGTTGCCCATGCGCCGGTAGTTCTCGCCGCAGCATACCTCCGCTTCGCCCAGGATCCGGTAGTCCACTCCGTAGTGGCGCAGGACCTTCAGCGTGGCCCGGGTCGTCTCCACGCTGCGGTCGTCGTAGAGCCCCCAGCACCCCACCCAGAAGAGGAGCTCGAACTCCTCCCCGGGCTTTGCGATGCGCACGTCACCCAGCTTCTCGAGGGTCTCGCCCTTCCGGTGCTCGCCGTACCCCCAGGGATCGCCGGAGCGCTCCAGGTTCGTGAAGACCCGTTGGTACGCCGGCTCGATGTCCCCCGCGTCCAGCACCTGGTAGCGGCGCATGTTCAGGAGCATGGACAGGTGGTCGATGTCCACCGGGCACGCCGCCACGCACGCCATGCACGTGGTGCACTCCCAGAGCGTCTGCTGGGCGATGACGTGGTCGATGAGGGGCTGCGCCTCGAGGGGGACGCCATCGACGCTCCTTCCCGCCGCCGCGAACGCCTCCCGCGCCAAGCCCGCCTGCTTCCCCGGGGGCACCTTCCCCTTGGCGTGGTACTTCAGATCCACGATGAAGTCCCGGGGGGACAGCAGCTTCCCGGTGGCGAAGGCCGGGCACGCCTCCTGGCACCGGCCGCACTCGATGCACGTGAGGACGCTCAGGCGGTCGGTCCACGCGAAGTGGTTCAGCGTGTCGAAGCCGTACGCGTCCCCCTTCGACTCGTCCAGCTCCGCTTCCAGATCCAGGAAGTCCATCTTCTGGTGGTCGTGGAGCTGCTTGACCACCGCGTTCACCGGCGCGCCCAGGATGTGGAAGTGCTTCGACGTCGGCACGTACGCGAGGAACGAGAAGGCCACCATCAGGTGGGCGTAGCCCGAGTACTCGGCCAGGTCGCCGGCCAGGTACCGCTCCCCGAAGTGGGTGAGGGCGATGAGGGCGATGACCGCGAGCACGATCCCCGACTCGTGGCTGTGGTACGTGAGATACGTCGGACGCAGCACGTAGCGCCGGAAGGCGAGGAGCATGATCCCGGCCAGGATGAGGAACGCGAAGGCGTCCACCACCCAGGGCCAGAACGCCAGCGGGCCGCGGAGGAATCCCTCGCCTCCCAGCGCCAGCCTCCACAGCAGGTCCAGCGTGGAGACGACGAAGGCCAGGAACCCCCAGAAGATCAGGGCGTGGGCCCACCCCGCGGCGACGCGCTCGAGGACGCGCTTCTGGCCGATGACTTCGGTGAAGAAAATCCCGATGCGCCGGCCGATCTGGTCGCTCCGGTCCTCGGGCTTCCCCCGGCGGACGAAGGCGATCTTGTCGGCGACGAGACGGGCGAAAACCGCCAGCGCCCCGACCAGATAGAGGGCGACGGCGATGCGTATGGCGACGTGGTTGTCCATGACCCCAAGACTAGCCGGTTCTCCTCGGGCACGCACGCCTGGGAAGCGTGCTTCCGGCGCCCCCTCTTCCCCCTCCAGGGACCGGTCATCCCCCCGGGAGTGGGAACGGTCCTGCCGGCCCCTTCGACCGCCGCGGAGGCACGACCCTGAACACCGCATCCGGAGGCTTCATGGGTGCCGCGCGCCCCTGTACCGTCGGCGAGCTCAAGGCGTCGGGATACCCTACCCGCGAGGACACCGTCATCCCCCAGATCGTCAACGCCGTGCTCGCCCAGCACGACTTCATCCTCCTGGGGCTATCAGTCCCTACCTCCCGCCTTCGACGACTGACACCCCGCGCACCGCCCCACCTGCCCCGCCCTTCCGTGCGGCTGGATTTCCTTCTATCCCTTGCTCGCGACCCTGGTGTTCGACCTTGTGGAGAAGGACGCTATGCTCCACAAGGCGCTGCGGGAGTTCGCCCTGCACGTGGACCCCGAGGTCACGCGGGAGTATCTCGGCGACCTGCGCAGGATGGATGCCCTCGGCCAGGACTACGAGGCGCTGGCGCGCGAGCCCGAGCAGCAGATGCTGCGGGCGATCACCGAGTCCATGGACGATCACCGCACACTGGCGGAGATGGCCGAGCGGTGGAGTTCCTGATCCGGCACGGCGGCGGCGGAGTAGCCGCCCGCTCACTCGATCCTGCGCGCCGCACTCCTGGCGGCCTCCACGATCTCCGCTTCGTCGCCCACCTCGAGCGCGCCGGCATGCATGAGCACGCGGCCGGCGCAGATCGTTGTGTGCACGGCCCGACCGTTCGCGGCGTAGACCAGCGCGGACACCGGGTCGTACACGGGCTGGGTGGAGGGGTGCGAGAGGTCCACCAGCACGAGATCGGCGGAGGCGCCCTCCTCGAGACGGCCGGTCCCGAGGCGGAAAGCCTCGGCGGGCGCGGCGGTGGCGAGATGGAGCGTTTCGTGGGCGGTGAGGGCGGTCGGATCGGCGGCACGGTGCTTCTGAACGAGCGCGAGCGTCTTCATCTCCTCGACCATGTCGAGGTTGTTGTTGGAGCCCGGGCCGTCCGTTCCGAGCGCCACGCGGAGCCCGGCGGCCCTCGCCTCCGGGTGGTCGAAGATGCCGCCCACGGCCAGCTTCATGTTCGCCGTGGGGTTTGTGACCACCGTTGCGCCCGCGTCGGCCAGCATCCCCATCTCCTCGGGGTCGAGCCAGACGCCGTGGGCCGCCACGAGCCGCGGGCTCAGCATCCCGAGCCGCTGGAGGAAGTGCACCGGGCGCATGCCGTGGCGCTCCACGCACGCGTCCACCTCGGCGCGCGTCTCCGAGAGGTGGATGTGCAAGATCAGGTCGTGACGGCCGGCCAGCTCCGCCATCCACTCGAGGTTCTCCGGCGCGACCGTGTAGATCGCGTGCGGGGCGAGGGCAACCTGGATGCGCGGGTCTAGCCCGTGGCGCTCCTCCACCTGGCGCAGCACGTCCTCCTTCTGTGCGCCCGCCTCGACCCCGCTCGGGTCGCCGCGGTCGATGAACACCGAGCTCACGTGCGCGCGCACGCCCATCTCCTCGACCGCGCGCGCCACGCCGTCCCGGTGCCAGTACATGTCGTTGAAGTACGTGGTCCCGGAGCGAATCATCTCCACGGCCGCGAGGCAGGTACCGTGGTAGACGTCCTCCTCGGTGAGCCGGGCCTCGGCGGGCCAGATGCGCGTGCGCAGCCACTCCATGAGCGGCAGGTCTTCCCCGTAGCCGCGGAACAGCGTCATCGCCGCGTGCGTGTGTCCGTTGTGGAAGGACGGGAAGGCGTAGAGGCCACCCGCTTCGATGATCCGCGCGGGCCGTCCACCGCCGGAGACCGGGCGCCCTGCCGGCTCGCCACCCCCCGCACCCTCCGCCGCCGCACCCGCGGGGCGGATCCAGGCGATCCGCCCGCCGTCGATCCCGATGTCACACGCCTCGCCCCCGATCAGGGCCCCTCGGATCACCAGCGTCACCACATGCCTCCGTTTCCGTTGCCCTCCTGCGGGCCGCGCCCCTTCCGGCGTGGCGCCCCGGCCGACGGCGGTGAGCGTTAAGGTAGAAGGCGTCCGCCATAGCAGCATCTATCTCGACGAGGACGGGTGGCCGGTCCAGATCCTCACGCACTGCAATGCGGGGTGGCTCGCGGCCGTCGACTGGGGCACGGCCGCCGCTCCGGGGGCAGGTACACCTGGGCCCGGCACGAGAGGCCGTCGCACGGGGGGTGATGCGCTCCCGCCGGGAGGGCGTACCTTGACCGCATGGACGCCGACCCCACCCTGACGCCGGAACAGCTCTCGGCCCTCCGGGACGCGCGAGCGCGCGCCAAGGGGATCCTCTCCGCCGCGAAGGTGGCCGGCTTCAACGGCTGGACCATCGGGATCTTCGCGGGTCTCACCATCCTCTTCGGCCTGGGCAGCCCCCTCCTCCTGGCCCTGGGCGCGGGGATGGCCCTGGTCGCCCGCAACGAGTTCCGCGGGCGCTCGCTGCTGCGGGCCTTCGAGGTGCGCGGCCCGCGTCTCCTGGTTGGGAACCAGTTGGGCTTCATGGCGCTCGTGGTCGCCTACTGCACTTGGAGTCTGGTGCGCACGTATGCTCGCCCGGATCCCCAGTGGGCCCAGCTCCAGGATCTTGCCGGGCTGGAGACCGACTTCATCCAGGATCTGGTGGTGGGGGCGTACGCCGCGGCCATCCTCCTCACCGTGCTCTTCGTGGGGCTCAACGCGCGCTACTACGCCCGCCGCGCCCCCATGCTCGAGAGGTACCTGGCCGAGACGCCCCCGTGGGTCGTGGAGCTCCAGCGCTCCGCCTCGGTTGACTGATGTCGCGCCGCGCCGAAGCCGTCTTTCGTCACCCAGCCGTCCTCGCGGTCCTTTGGGCGGCGGCGGTGGGGGCCATGGCGTTTCTGGCAGGCCGGTTCTGGATCCCCCTGGACGACGGCACCCTCGCCCAGTCCGCCGAGCGCGTCCTGGGCGGCCAGCTCCCCCACCGCGACTTCGGCGATCCCTACTCCGGGCTCAACGCCTTCCTCGGGGCGGGAGCGTTCAAGATCCTGGGGGTTCGGCTCTCGTCGCTGCGCGTCCCCCTGGTGGCCGCGTTCGCGCTCTGGCTCCCGGCGGTCTGGCTCCTGGCGCGCCGGTATCTCCCGCCGGCTTCCGCGGTCGCCGCTGCGGGATTGGCCGCCGTCCTCTCCGTGCCCGCGTACCCCGCGGCCATGCCCGGCTGGTACGCCCTCTTTGCCGTCACCTGGGGAGCGTGGATGCTCATCCGGGCCCTGGAGGGTGGGGGCCGCAAGTGGCTCGTGGGTGCCGGAGCCATGGCCGGGGTAGCGGTCCTCTTCAAGGTGGTGGGGCTCTACTTCCTCGCCGCCGCCCTCTTGTCCGCGGCCTGGCGGAGGGCCGAGCGGACCGGCGCGTACCTCGCGGTGGCGGGGGTGGCGGTGACCTTCTTCCTCCTCCTCGTGGGATGGATGGCCCTCCCCGGGACCGGGACCTCCGGCGCCTACCACTTCTTCCTCCCGGGGCTGGCCCTTTGCGCAGCCCTCCTGGCGCGGGCCCGGGGCGTGCCCCCGGGGCTCGGGGCTCACGGCCTCGTTTCTCCCCTGGCCGACGGCGCCGCTCTCAAGCTCGGGTTCGTCCTCCCCCTGGCACTCTTCCTCACACCGTACCTCCTGGGCGGAGGCGCGGGAGCATGGCTGGAGGGCGTCTTCCTCCTCCCCGCGCGCCGCCTCCAAGCGGCGTCCAGCCCGCCCGGCGACCCCTGGACCGTGCTCCCCGGAGCGTCGGCCGTCCTCCTGGCCCTCACCGCGGCACGCTTGCGCCCGCGAGCCGAGCGGATCCTGGCCCTCACCCTCGCCGCCCTCCTGGCAGTGGCGTTGGCCGCCGATGACGCCCTCGACGGCGCGGTCATGGCCATCTTCTGGTATGCCCTCCGCGGATGGATCCCCGCTCTGGTCGCGGCCGCCTCCGTCTTTGCCTTCGCAGCCCGCGGGCGAACGGCAGCCCAGCTGTCCCCGACGGAATCGGCACTTCTGGCCACCGCCGGACTCTGGGCGCTGGTCCAATTCCCCTATGCGGCGCCGGCCTACTTCTTCTACGTGGCCCCGCTGGTGGTGCTGGCCACCGCCGCGGCGGTCTCCGCCGGCGTGCTCCGGCGGGGCCCGGTGCTGGGACTCTTCACCGGCGTGGCGTTCTTCCTCGGCGCCGGGTACGCCGCCGGCGTCGCCGTGGCGGCCACCGAGCCTCTGGGAGGCCCCCGCGGGGGAATCCGGGTATCCCCCTCCGACGCCCGTATCTACGGGGAGTTGACCATCCTGGTGCGCTCCCACCTGGACGGGGGCAGCCTCTGGGCCGGGCCCGACGCCCCGGAGGTCTACTTCCTCGCCGGGGTGCCCAACCCCACCCCGACGCTGTATGAGTTCCTCGACCGCACGACCCTCACTCCCGCCGGGCTGGAGTCGCTCTTGGAATCAGCGGACGTGCATGTCGCCGTTGTGAACACCCAGCCCCTCTTCTCCCCGGCGCTCGACCCGTCTTCCCTGGAGCGCATCGTGAGAGACTTCCCCCAGAGCAGCACGGCGGGACCGTTCGTCGTGCGGTGGAGGGCTCCGTGACCAAGCCGTGGGCCCGTCTCTTCGAGGTCCCGTGGGTCTACCGGATGTGGCAAGCGCCCTTCCAGGAGCAGAAGCTGGCGCCCATCCTGCGGCACAACGACCTCTCGTCGGTGCGGCGGGTGCTGGACGTGGGGTGCGGCCCCGGCACCAATGCCCCCCATTTCCAGGGGATGGATTATCTGGGGCTGGACATCAATCCCGAATACGTGGAGCAGGCGCGCGCGCGCCACGGGATGCGCTTCGAGGTGGCGGACGTCACCCGCTGGCAGGTGCGCGGCGAGCCCTTCGACTTCATCCTTGTGAACAGCTTCTTCCACCACGTGGGGGACGAAGACTCGCTGCGTATCCTTTCCCACCTGGCCACGCTCCTCACCGACGACGGACGGATCCACGTGCTCGACCTGGTCCTTCCCCCGACCCCCGGCCTCGCGCGCCTCCTGGCGCGCATGGACCGGGGTGACCACCCCAGGCCGCTCCCCACCTGGCAGGAGCTCCTGGGCCGGCACTTCCTGGCCGACGTCATCGAGCCCTACGACCTGGGCGTGATCGGCGTCCCCCTCTGGAAGATGGTCTACTTCCGCGGCCGGCCGAGGCGCGCATGAGCGCCCCACGGGTCTCGGTGGCGGTTCCCCTCTTCAACGAGGAGGCCAACCTGCCCGAGCTGCTCCGCCGGGTGGGGGCTGTGCTGGGTGCGCTCCCCGGCGGGCCCCACGAGCTGGTCCTCGTGGACGACGGCAGCTCCGACGGCACGCGGCGCATGCTGGAGGAAGCGGCGCGGAGGGACCCCCGCGTGGTGGCGGTCTTCCTCTCCCGCAACTTCGGGCACCAGGCGGCCCTCTCCGCCGCTCTGAACCACGTATCCGGGGATGTGGTGGTGCTGGCCGACGGGGACCTCCAGGACCCTCCGGAGGAGATCCCGCGCTTCCTGGAGGCCTGGGCGCAGGGGTACGACGTGGTGTACGCCAAGCGCGAGCGGCGCAAGGAGGCGCTCTGGCTCCGCCTCTCCTACTGGGCCTACTACCGACTCCTGGCCCGCATGGCCAAGCCCACCCTCCCTCTGGACGCCGGAGACTTCTCGCTGCTCTCACGCAGGGTGGTGGACCACATCCGCAGCACACCCGAGCGCCACCGATACCTCCGCGGCCTGCGGGCGTGGGCGGGGTTCCGGCAGATCGGCCTGCCCGTGGAGCGAGCCGGGCGTCACGCCGGGGCGTCGAAGTACTCCTTCGGGCGGCTGGTGGAGTTGGGCCTTGACGGCGTTTTCTCCTTCTCCATCGTCCCCATCCGGGCCGCGGCATTCCTGGGGGCGGCGGCCATGCTCCTCACCGTGGTCTTCGCGCTCTACGCCGTCTGGGCCAAGCTCTTCCTCGACCGGTCCCCCCAGGGCTTCACGGCCCTCATCGTCGTGGTCACCTTCGTCTCCGGCGTGCTTCTCTTCTTCCTCGGGATCATCGGGGAGTACGTGGGGCGCATCTACGAGGAGGTGAAGGCCCGGCCCGTGTACGTGGTGGACCGGGTGCTTCGCGGCCCGGACCGGTGATGGATCCCGCGTACGGCCAGCGCTACCGCGACCTCTACCTCCACCACTGGTGGTGGCGGGCCCGGGAGCGCGTGGTGCTCGGCCACCTGGACCGGGCGCGCCCGAAGGAGGGCTGGCGCCGGGCCCTCGACGTGGGGTGCGGCGACGGCCTCCTCTTCCCCGCGCTCCGCGGTTATGCTGCGACGGTGGAAGGGATCGAGCCCGACGCTGCGCTGGTGAGCCGGGCCGCCAGGGAGGACGGGACCATCCACGTCCGATCTTTCGATGCCTCCTTCGCCCCGGGCCACACCTTCGACCTGGTGCTCTTCCTGGACGTCCTCGAGCACCTGGACGACCCCGGCGCCGCGGTGGCCCACGCCGCATCTCTCATGGAGCCCGGCGGCACGCTCCTCGTGACGGTTCCAGCGTTCCGGCACCTGTGGACCACCCACGACGACATCAACCACCACCGGAGGCGCTACACGCGGAGTCGGCTCACGGCGCTCCTGTCGCGGCACTTCGCCCTCGACACGGTGCGCTACTTCTTCCGCTGGGTGCACCCGGTGAAGGCGGCCCAGCACATTGTGGAGGCAGTGGTCCGTCCCGAGCCGGCGCCACCAGGGATCCCGCCGAGGCCGCTCAATGCAGCCATGTACATGCTCTCCCGCGCAGAGGACGCGCTGCTGGGGTGGAGCGGCATCCCGGTGGGATCATCGCTCCTTGCGGTGGGCAGGAAGCGCTAGCTCGTCTTCACCCCGTTCGGACTCGTTGCGCCATGGCGGCGGTGCGCTTGCCCATCACGGGACCCACAGCCTACCATGCGCCCACACCCCACCGGGGGGTCGGACGGACGATCCCTCGACCATGAGTTACCGACGTCAGGAGGAACAGCGTGCCCGATGCGACGAGACGAGCGCCCAGCCTCGGACTGTCTCTGACCCCCGTCGCCATCCTCATCGCCTTTCTCTTCTACACCATCGTCTTCCTGGGGGGGTCGGGCCACATTCCCCTGATCCTGGGGTCGGTCGTCGCCGCCGTCGTCGCCGGGACCCAGCTGGGGATGTCCTGGCCGGAGATCCAGGAGGGGATGACCAAAGGCATCGTCGCAGCGTTGCCTGCCATCCTGATCCTCCTCATCGTGGGCCTCCTCATCGGCATCTGGATCGCCAGCGGCGTGGTCCCAGTCATGATCTTCTACGGGTTGAAGATCCTGGCGCCGGGCTACTTCCTTGTGGCGACCGTCCTCATCTGCGCCGTCATCTCCCTTGCGACGGGGTCCTCTTGGTCCACGGCGGCCACGGTGGGCCTCGCCATGATGGGCGTGGGCCAGGCCCTGGGGATTCCGGAGGGGATGACGGCGGGCGCGGTGATCTCGGGTGCGTACTTCGGGGACAAGATGTCCCCGCTGTCCGACACGACGAACCTGGCTCCGGCGGTGGCGGGAACCAACCTCTTCACCCACATCCGCCACATGGTGTACACCACCGTGCCCGCCCTCCTCATCGCCCTCGTGCTGTTCGGCGCCATCGGTGTCTTGAGGCCCGCATCCGGCTCTGTGGAGACCCCGGACTACCTCCAGATGACCGCGACACTCACCGAGTCCTTCAACCTCTCGCCCTGGCTGCTCGTCGCCCCGGCGTGCGTGCTCTTCCTTGTCTGGAGGAAGACCCCTGCGCTCCCCTCGCTGGTGGTTGGGGTGCTGGCGGGCGTGGTTCTGCTCCTCGTGTTCCAGCGCGATGCCGGTCCGGACGCCGCGTCCGGCGTCGGACGCGTGGTGGAGGCGCTCTACTCCGGGTACGTGAGCGAGACGGGGGTCGCCTCGGTGGACGACCTCCTGACGGCCGGGGGGCTCACCTCGATGTTCGACACGGTGGCCCTGATCCTCTGTGCCCTGGCGTTCGGCGGGATCATGGAGGCCTCGAGGATGTTGGCGCGGCTGGCGTCGGCCGTTTTGTTTTTCGCCCGCTCCACCGGCTCCCTCATTACCGTAACCGTGTTCAGCTGCTTCGGGATGAACGCCCTGGCCTCGGACCAGTACCTGGCCATCATCGTCCCCGGGCGGATGTACCGGGGCGCGTACCTCAGGCGTGGCCTCCATCCCAAGAACCTCTCCCGCGCTCTGGAGGACTCGGGCACCCTCACCTCGCCCCTGATCCCCTGGAACACCTGCGGCGCCTATATGTCCAGCGTCCTGGGCGTGAGCAGCTTCACTTACCTCCCCTTCGCGTTCCTCAACCTGGCCTCGCCGCTGATCTCGATCTTCTACGGGTTCACCGGGATCACCATCCAGAAGATCGAGGACGACCCCGAATCCCTGGTCGGGGTGACAGCAGAGGAGCTGGCCGACCGGGAGTAGGACGGCCTGTCGTGGTACCCCAACCCACGACGCGACCCTGCGCCATTCGGGAGGTGTGACTGACATGTCCCGGCTCTTCACCCCGCTGAAGCTGCGCGACGTCGAGGCGCGTAACCGCATCGGCGTGTCGCCCATGTGTCAATATTCCGGCCGAGACGGCTTCGCGAACGACTGGCACCTCGTGCACCTGGGCGCGTTCGCCACCGGTGGTGCCGGCATCGTGTTCACCGAGGCGACCGCCGTCCTGCCCCAGGGGCGCATCAGCCCCCAGGACCTGGGCGTGTGGGACGGCGCACACGTCGATATGCTCGCACGCATCGCGGGCTTCGTCGCGAGGCAGGGAGCCATACCCGGAATGCAGCTCGCCCATGCCGGTCGCAAGGCGAGCACCCGCCGACCGTGGAGCCCGGGACCTGCTGCCGTCTCCGCGGAGGAAGGAGGGTGGCCCGGCGAGGTGTGGGCTCCGAGCGCGGTGCCCTTCTCCGAAGCCTACCCCGTGCCACGAGCCCTGGACGCCGATGGAATACGTGGCGTGGTACGCTCGTTCCGGGACGCCGCGGAGCGCGCACTCGACGCTGGCTTCCGCATCCTCGAGGTCCACGCGGCGCACGGCTACCTGCTCCACGAGTTCCTGTCGCCCCTGTCCAACCGGCGCGACGACGAATACGGCGGCTCCTTCGAGAACCGGGCCCGCATCGTGCGCGAAGTCGTCGACGCTGTTCGTGAGCGTTGGCCCGAGAGGCTTCCGCTGTCCGTGCGGATCTCCGCGACGGACTGGGCCGAAGGAGGTTGGAACGTCGATGAGTCGGTGGAGTTGGCCCGGACGCTGCGCGGCCACGGCATCGACCTGGTGGATGCGTCCTCTGGAGGTCTCGTCCCCCAGCAGGAGGTCCCCCTGGCGCCGGGGTATCAGGTGCCGTTCGCTTCCCGCCTCCGCCGGGAGGCGGGGATCGCCACGGCCGCGGTGGGCCTCATCACCGACCCCGCGCACGCCGACTCGATCATTCGCGACGGCGACGCCGACGTGGTCCTGCTGGGCCGGGCAATGCTGCGCCGACCCCAATGGCCTCTCTTCGCCGCCCACGCCCTGGGAATCGAGGGTCCCTGGCCGGTGCAGTACCTGCGGGCTCGCAACTGGTGATCGGGCGTCTCACCCGCCTCTCACGCGCCGCCGTACGCTCTAGCCTGAAGTTCCCACCGTATTTGGAGCCCTGATTCCAGTCAAGAGCCCTGG